>NZ_JBKJOQ010000098.1:0-74194 GCF_046595475.1 Rhizobacter sp. | reverse complement strand
GATGGACTGCAAGGCGCAAAGCGCAGCGATACCCGCAGGTATCGCGAGCATTTGCAACGCCGCAGGACGCCCAAAGCGAGGATGCGCCGTTCGCGAGGGACTTGTTCAGCGTTGCCTTAGCCTTGCCGGCGTTGAACTTCGCCTTCATGTGCGGGCCACCGCGCGCGCCAGGCCCATCAAGACCCAGCCCACGACCCAGGCCACCAGCAGCAGGCCTACCGCGTTCACGGCCGTCTGCGCATAGCCAAGCTGCGTGACGTCGATGAACGGGTACGGATACACCCCCAGCACCTTGCCGCGCACCAGCGCATAGGCGAAGTACGCCAGCGGGTAGAGGCTCCAGGCCAGCGGAGACCACCAGGGGAAGCGCATCTTGCGCATCTTGAACAGCCAGTACCCGCCATACAGCAGCGGTGTCACGTAGTGCAGGGTCACGTCGGCCAACCACTGCAGGCCTTGCGGGTCCCACACGTGGCGCAAGAGGAAGTGATAGGCCATGCCCACCACCGTGATGCTGGTGGCCGCACAGGCCGCCACATGTGGCCGCGCGAAAAATCGGCCCCCTGCGCTCGCTCGCCACACGACCGGCAGCGTGAGGGTGAGCGCCACGAACAAGTTGGTCAGCACGGTGAAGTAGCCCAGGTAGGCCACCAGCCCGTCAGCCCAGCTCTTGCCGTTGCTCTGCGCCAAGCGCAACGAGAGCCACAACTGCAGCAGCACGCCGGCCCAAGCCACCACGCCCACGGTGATGCGCAACGGCCCGCGCTCGCCGGTGAGCGGCAAGTCAAGGTCCTTCAAGGGCTGTACGGTCATGGCGTGCTCGCGTGCATCGGGTCGCCGATTGTGCGGGCGACAGCCACGGGCCGATCACATTCCCGTCTGCAGCGGCTGCTCGTGCGGCTCTTCAATGCGCTCGTACTCCGAGATCACCTGTGCGCCGAAGAGCAGCAGCCCGGCGGCGATCTCCAGGCTCAACAGCACCACGATGGCCGTGGTGAGCGAGCCATAGACCACGCTGACCTGCGACAGCGTGCTGAAGTACCAGATCAGCACGTGGCGAGTGATCTCCCACAGCAGCGCCGCCGTCACGCCACCGATGAGCGCGTGCCGCAGCGCCAGATGCCCGACCGGCATCACCAGATAAACCGACGTCAACACGAAAATCTCGCCCGCCACCCCCAGCAGATAAAGCAGCACGCCGGAGAAGCCGCTCAATGACCACTCGCGGCCCAGCAGATCAAAACTCTCTTGCCCCATCACCTGCAGGCTGCCCGCAACCAGGGTCACCAGCAACAGCCCGGCGCCCAGGGTAAGGATGTAGCCATAGGGCAGCAGTGCCGACACCAGAAAGTGCCGCCGCTGCGCCACCACGCGGTGCAGAAAGATGATCGTCATCGCGCTTTCGAGCACGGTGAAGGCGAGCGAGCTGAAGAAGAGCATGGTCACCAACAGCACCGAGCCGATGAAGTCGCGGTGCGTGAGAAAGTTGCCCAGCTCGGCGACGATGGCACGCGACTGGCCCGGCACCAGCCACTCCAGATAGCGGCCGATGGTGGCGAGCAACTCGGCCTGCTCGATCACATGCGACAGCGCGATCACGATCAGGATCAGCAGCGGCACGATGGACAGCAGCGCGTAGTAGGCCACCGCGCCCGCCAGCAGCAGGCCCTGGTTGGCGCGGAACGCCTTCACCACCTGCAGTGCAAAGCGGCCTGGGTGGGCGAGAACGTGAAGAGCAGGTGGGCTGAGCAGTCGCATGGGCTGACCTTAGCCTGTCTGGGCGAAAGGCGCCGCACGCAATCGCAAAGCCACTCGACTTTTCTCTACGGGCCAGCCAAGGCCGCACCGGTGAGGGCCGGGTTCGCCGTGAGCGTGGGCGTCTGCACCGCCCTGCCCGCTGTCTTGCGCGGCACGCTCTTCAGGATCTCGCTCACCCTCGGTTGCACATAGTTGAAGGCCCCTTGCAGGGTCACGGCGCCGCCCGGGCCTGGCGTGGCCTTGCCCGAGAGGGCTTCCATCAGCGCATAGGTGAAGGCGCCGTGCTTAGGCGCTGTGCCCGTGGCGTTTTGCGGGATCTCGTACGACTCTTCATCGCCGCGCGATGCCGACAGCACCGCGATCTGCGCCGAGGCACTGCGCTTGGACAGCGCATACGGGTCGCTGCGGCCATCGGCGCTGCCCGAATGGCAGGTGTCGAGCACCAAGATGCGCTTGCCGGGCACGCGTTTGAGCAAGGCATGCAGCTCGGTGCCGCTCATCAGGCTGGCTGCCGCACGAGCCTCCACCGGCTGGCCGGGCTTGGCGCTGAAAACGGCCAACAGGTCTTGCTGGCTCGCATCCTTGGTGACGAAGTAGTACTCGCCCGAGGCCGGGTCGGGTGTGAAGCCGTGCGAGGCCACGAAGACCAGCACCGTGTCTTCAGCGCTCACCTGCTCCAGCTCTTTCAGGCGCGAGACGAGGTTGGCCTTGGTCGGCTTGTCTGGCGCGTCTTCGGTGAGCAGCACCGTGCTCACGCTGCTGAAGAGCTTGCCTGTGTGGCGCTTGAGCACGTCGGCCAGTTCGCGCGCATCGTTGCTGGTGTTGGGCAGCTGGCTCACGCGCACCTTGCAGCTTTTGTCGGCCTCGCAGGCCAGCACGCTGTCGAAGCGCGACACGCCAGTGATCACCAGCCAGAGCTTGCCGGGCCTGGCGCGCCCGGCCACCGGCAGCGCCAGCGGGGCCGATTCGTCGATGCCCAGCGAGCGCTCGGTCTCGGCTTCGACACGGATCACCGACGAGGCGCTGCCCACGCGCGCGGTCACCGTGCGCGTGACGCGCTGCGACTCTGCGGTACTCACCGTGCGCTCGGCCGCGCGCAGCACCGGCACGCCGTCCACATACACGCCCAGTTCGCTGATCGGCTGGCCGGTCGATTCGGCACTCAGGCGCACGGCCAGCGTGCCGGGTTCACGGCCGGGGGTGATGGACTCGATGCTCACGCGCGGCGCCGCCATCTGCCGCAAGGTGTCGGCCAGCTGGTCGGCAGCGGCCACCGCGGCAAGCCTGGAGGGCCGCAGCGCCACGCGCACGAGGTCGGGCCGGTACAGGCGCCGCTCGAACTGCACCGCGCGAAAGAAATCGGGGCTTTGCTGGTCACCCCGGTTCACCAGCCAGCCCACGTACTGGTCGCCTTGCGGTGACGACGCGTAGTAGCCATCGCCGCGCCAGGCCACCCAGTCGCTGCCGTTGCTGTGCACGAACAGGCCGAGCAGCTCTTTCGCACTGTCAACGCCGTACCAGCGTATGGTGCCGTCGCCGAGCGCTACCACCACCAGTTTGCCGTCGGCGGTGATGACGGTGTGGAACGCGGGCGCCGGCAAATAGGGCGGTGTCTCCCAGGCCTTCAGCGGCTTGCCTTGCGCGTCGAGCAGGCGCAGCCGCCATTGCGTGCCGAGCGCGGCCAGCGGCAGCGTGGCATGCACCGCCCAGCTCCACACGCTTTCCTCGCGCTCCATCGGCACGGGGTGTCCGTTCACGCGCGTCGGGTCGCGGTAGGCGTAAATGCCGGTGCGCGTCTCCACACGCAGCGCGCCGCTGCGGCGCGCCGGCAGCAGGGCCTTGTCGTCCAGGCCCTCGGTGCCGAGCACGGCCAACTGGTTCTGCGCGCCCAGGTTCACGCGCAGGCGCGAGGCATCGCCACGCGCGAAGGTCAGCGCCTGCCCATCGGCCGAGACGCGAAACGCATCGGCCTCGCCACGCAATGTGTAGAAGTCGATGTTGTTCGGAAGCACCTGTTGAGATCGACCCTCTCGGTCGATCACCACCTTGCCGTCGGCGCCCACGCGGGTGATGGACGGCACCGTGGTCGACAACACGATCTGCCCCTGCGGCAGTGGCAGCATGTTGCTCACCTGCTGGCGGCCCACGTTCCAGCGCTCCAGCGTGCCGGTGAGCGGCTCTCGCACGCGGTAGATCGGGGTCGGGCCCTCGCCTTCCACATTGCCGTTGACATACAGCGTGCCGCTGTCGGGCGACCAGGCCACGCAGCACAGCGACTGCTGGTCAGGCTCGGCGCTGCGCAGCACGCGCCGCACGGCCAGCGTGGTGGCGTCCATCAACGTCACCTCGGGCTGGAAGCGGCCGCCGTCGGCGCGGTAGCGCACACCGAAGGCCAACCATTTGCCGTCGGGCGAGAAACGGATGCCGCCGAGCTCTGAGCCAGTGCACTGCGGCTGGCCGGCCGCCACCGGTGGGTACTGGTTGCGAAAGGCGAGCGCCAGGTCGCCGGCAGTGGCGGGCTTGTAGACACGCACGCAGCCGTCTTCGGACGTCGACGCCAGCCTCCCGTCGGGCGCAAAGTGAACGAAGGTCACCGGCGCGGCATAAGCCGCATCGGCCGAGAGCGGCGCGCCGGTTTCCGCGTCGATGAGTTGCAGGCCGCCGCGCGCCAGGCCCACCGCCAGGCGCTTGCCGTCGGGCGAGAGGTCGAGCGAGACCACGGCGTCGTTGTCGAAGCGGCCGATCTTGCCGACGATGCGGCCGCGCTCGGCATCCACCACATAGATGTGCGCCGCGCGGTTCCATTGCCAGCCCGTCACGCCGCCCACGTACACGCGCTGGCCGTCGCGGCTCACGGCCAGGCCGTGCGGCGTTCCTTCGAGGCCCGCCTCGGCCGGCAAGTAGATGCTGCGCAGCGGCTGCAGGTCTGCCATGCGCCAGATGCGCAGGGTCTTGTCGAGCGACACGCTGTACAGGCGCGAGAAATCAGCGTCGGCGCGAATCTGCCCGACCGGCGCGTTGTGCATCTCCTGCACCACACGCAGCTGCGGCGTGGAGCTGGGCGCTGCGGCTGCGGCCAGGCCAGCAAAGCCGCCCGCCAGAACCAGCAGCCACTTGCGCCACACCGCGTGGCACGACAGCACTACTTCGCCGCCGAGCAATCCCGCTCGGTCTTGCTTTCTGCCGATTGAACCGGCTGCAGCGACTCTGGCGCGCACAGCGTGCCCCCACTGCTAGTGGCCAAGCGGTAGCGGTGCTTGAACACATTGAAGGCCGAGCCAGGCACCGCGCCACCGCGGCCCAGGTCGGCTTGCGAAGCAGCGCGCGTGCCGAAAATCACCTCGCCCTCGACGGCCGCAGCAGAAGGCCCGCCATCAGCACCCGCCACCGGCAGCGCCGGCACCGAGCCGTCAGCGAGAGCCGCAGCGCTGGGTGCAGCGGGAGGCGCAGTGCCGCTGCCCGTCTGGCCTGCAGGCACTGTTGCGCCAGCCACCGCTTGACCGATGGCAGCACCCGCGCCGGTGCTGCCGGCCGTGCCGCCCGCTTGTGCGCCAAAGCCTGCGCCGACACCGGCGAAGCCCACTGTGCTGTTGTTGAACCCGGGGATGCCACCCAGGCCGGGGATGGCTACACCGGTGTTGGAGTCAAAGACAAACGCGCCGTTCGACACGTTGATGACCCCGTCATACACGAACACCCGAGTGCCGGCCCGACTGGGCGATGTGACAGCCGACGACGAGTCGTCCAGCACCCCAGCCACCTGGAAGGTGTTGGGCCGCCCCCCCAGCGAGCTGGGAATGGAGATGGCGCCGAAGGGTGTGAGCTGCTGGCGGTCGGGCGTCATCAGCGTGTAGCTGGGGGCGACCGTGGCCCCACTCTGCAGCGGTGTGCCGGTGGCGGGGTAGAGGCTGGCCGTCACGCTCACGCCGTTGGCCGTGCCGGGGGCGCTGAGGGCCGGCGTGTCCAGGCGAAGCTTGGCGGTGCT
The DNA here is from genome assembly GCF_046595475.1 of Rhizobacter sp. Classification (GTDB taxonomy): domain Bacteria; phylum Pseudomonadota; class Gammaproteobacteria; order Burkholderiales; family Burkholderiaceae_C; genus Rhizobacter. Next base: position 68,451 of record NZ_JBKJOQ010000098.1, on the reverse strand, counting down.
GCCCGCGTCGCGCCAGCCGGTGGCAACCCAGGCGCTTACCTGCGTCGCCCCGGAAGGCGCGGCGTTGGAGAGCGACGAGAGGTTGATGTTGTTGAGCGTGGGCGTGGCAATGAGCTGGGCTGAATCCTGCGCACCGCTGGTGCCGGGGATGATCTGAAAGACGTGAGTGGCCGTGCCTGCCCCGGTGGGCAAGCGCACGAACTGGGTCACGAGCGAGTTGCTGCTGTCGAGGTAGGTGCGTGTGGCGAGAGCCTGCACGGTGACCGAGAAGATGCCATCGACCGGCACGGTCGCGGGCAGGTTGATTTCGGTGAGCTGGGTGCTCGTTGCAAAGTCAACCCGCGAAAAATACGACGTGCCGCTGCTCGCGCTGTCGATCATGTCGATGGTCGAGCTCCAGACCACGCTGCTGCCATCGCCGGCTTCGCGAAAGCCCAGCACCTTGAGGCCTATGCCCATTTGCGCCGCCACCACACCCGCGGCCGTGGGCGCCGAGACGATGGGCGTTTGGCTCGGTGCCGTGAGCGTGGGCGCGGGGTCGCTCAGATGCATGGCGGTCTGCGGCGTGTGATTGGCCACACCCGCCACCGAGGTGGTGCCGATCTGCACCAATCGGCTGGCCGCCGTGCCGCTGGTGGCGCCGACCAGGGTGCCGACGTTGGCGGAATCCTGGTAGTTGGCCACGTTGTTGGCCACTTCGATCTTGGCGATTTCCTGCTGCACCACCACCGGCGTGTGCGGCCCGTTGGTCGGGTCGGGTTGAACGGCCAAGCTGGGCACACCTTGCACGCCATAGATGGTCTGGCCGGCCTGGGCGTAGCCAGGCGCCACCAACTGGTTGGCGGTCACGTTGTAGATGTTCAGGTCGGAAGCCAGAAAGGAGCTTATGTCGATGTAGCCCACCATCTGGTAGCTGCCATCGCTGTTGCGCACGCGGATGCCGGTTGCATCGACCAGAAAGCCCGCCGCGTCGGTGACCACCTGGTGCAAGGGCGGCGGCGCGCCGGGGCCGGCTTCGTACCACGAGGTCACGAAGGTGTTGATGGGCAGCTGGGCCATCTCCAGCGTGTTGTCGAACATGGCGAGCACGCGCCCGTTGATGCGTATGCCGTAGCCAATCTTCTGGTCGTCGCCGCCGCCGCGCACACCATCGGCGCCCACTGAATCGAAGCCACGAGAGTAAACGCTGCTGCCGAGGTAGACGCCATCGGTGGCCTGGGTGTTGCCACCGGTGAGTTCGATGTCGCCCTTGTTCACGGCGATCTCGTTGTTGCTGATGATGCGTCGCCCGGCGGTGACTGAGAGGCCCGGCGTGGTGTCGGTTGCGTTGGCGTTGCCGTCGAGGTTGAGGCCGTTGAGTTCCACCGAGCCTTGCGGCGCGCTGATGACCATGCGGCCCACGTTGGGCCGGTACTGCGCCAGGTAGCCGCGGGCGTAGTCCACATAGCCGGTGTTCAGCAGCACGGGGTTGCCGGCGAAGGTGCCGCTGGCGTTGCCGCCGAGGCCACGCTTGAGGGTGACGTTGCCAGTGTCGGCGGTAAGCTGCACGCTGTTGTACGCAATCATTTCACCCACCTCCACATCGTTGGCTGCGTGCACGCTGATGATGGAGCGCACGGCGTCGACCCCGGCGTCGAGCGTGGCGTTTTGCGCTGCATCAGTGCCTGTGGTGCTCGCCAAAACACGAATGGCCCCTTGCCTGGAGTAGAGGTCGATCGTGCCGGAGCGGGTTTGAATGTCGCCGTTCACGCTCATGTCACCGGAGCTCAAAACCCTGATGTTGGCCGCGTTGCCTTGGGCGCGAATGCCCGCATTCCCAAGCGTCACCGTCGAATTTTCCGACCACACCAGCACGTTGCCACCATCGGCACTGGTCGCAATTCCGGCACCGTTGAGCAAAGAGATCGCTCCGCCAGCAACGACCGACATCTCGCCTTGGCTGAACAATGAGCCACGCAGCGTGACCGTGCCGGAATCACTCTGGATGCTGCTGCTGTTCGTGCCTGCGACGCCACCAGCCAGGTCGATATCGTCGCGTGCTCTGATCTGAATGCCGACGGGCCTCGCAGCCGTGTTGCCGTCGACGCTCCCCGGAGCCGCTGCGATAGGCTGACTCACCGTCACGCTGCCGGCATCGGCCAAGAGGGACACAGTTATGCCGCCTGCGAGCACAGTCGCGACATTGACGCCTGCATGCCCCTCGATGTTCGTGCTATCCCCGGCTCGCACATTCAATGGAGCAGCTGTGGTGCCTGCCTGGCCGGAAGTTGCCCGAACGCTCACGCCCGATGCGCTTATCAGCCCTCCCTCACCGGGGGTTGCGCTATTCGAGGTGATGTCGCCACTGCTGCTGGTGATGAGAATGCCGTCGATGCCGGCATTGACCCCCGCCAGCGCTACCGGACCGGCAGCGTTGATGACAAGTCCGCGCACCGCTGCCGCGCCGCCGCCCGTCACGGCCTGATGCACGGTGACGCCACCACTGGTGGACGCGAGCGTGGCCATACCGGTGCTGATAACCGCGCCAAGGTCAATGGCCTGCCCCGCCGCGGCGCTCACCGTGCCCGCCGACAGCAGCCCCACGTTGTTGGCCGCAGTGGTGATCGTGGTGGCGGCATTCACCTGCACATTGCCGGCCGTGCTCTGGATCACCGCCGTGGCCAGGCTCACACCGGCATTGCGGCTGCGCACCGTGGCATTGCCCTGCACCAGCGCGCCGTTGAGGCTGACAGCGCCAGCGCCGTCCACATTCAAGCTCGCCACCGGCGCAGCGCTGCCGTTGGCGGTGGCCGAGATGAGGGCGTTGCGCACGGCAACCGCGCCATTGGCGCTGCTGATGTCGACGTTGCCACCGCTCAGCACCTGGCCGAGGTTGACCCCCGCGCCGCCCCTCAGCGTGGCCGCGCCGGTGCCGGTAAAGAGCAGCGCACCATCGGCCGCGCTGAGCGTGCCGCTGGTAGCGGTGAGGTTGAGCGCGCCATCGTTCAACGCAATCGTCTGGTTCACCGTGAGGTTGTTGCCCGCGGTCAGCGTGAGCCCACCGCCTCTCACGCCACCACCGCCAGCCACCAGGCCGTTGACTTCGGCGTCGACCGTCACGTTCTGGTCGGCCGCGAGCGTGACGTTGGTGCCGCGGGTGAGGAAGTAGCGCAGCTGGTCGGCCGAGATGTCGGAGTCGCCCGAGGCCACCGTGGTGATGCGCAGGTTGGTGGGGTCGATCAACAGCGAGCCTTGCGCACCGTGCGCGGCCGACACGTCGACGTCGCCCATGAAACCAATGCGGCCCTTGGCCGACACCTCCACCTGCCCACCATCACCGCCTGCCGCCCCGCCTCGTGCTTCGATGCGCCCAGTGAACTGCGTGCTGCCGTCAGACAGCACTTCGACCTTGCCGCCCTGGCCTTGCTCGACGGCGCTGGCATCGAGCGTGCCGCTCACCGCCACGCGGGTGTTCGCGTCGCCCTGCAATGAGATCACCCCCGGCGCTGTGGCAAACGATGTGGCGCGCACCACGCCGCTCACGTTGATGAGGTTGTCGACCAGTTGCTTGACGGTGGCCACGCTCAGCTGCACGCGGCCGCCTTCGGCCACGATGCGGCCCGAGTGGTCCACGCTCGCGGCCAGCGGGTTGCCGCTTGCGTCGGTGAGCGCGTTCATCGCAGCGGGGTCGACGATCAGGTTGACGAGCTTGTCGCCGTACAGGTCGAGCACGAAGGCGTCTCCTGCTGCGAGCGCCACCTTGCCCAGGCGAGCGGTGATCACACCGTTGTTGTCCACGTTGTGCCCCACCAGCGCCGCGAAGCCGCCCTCGCCCACGGTGATGCTGCCTTGGTTCTCAACCCGTGCACCAGGCTTGCCGGTTTCGCTGAATTCAAGCCGCCCCGCCATGAAGTTGGCGTTGCTGATGTTGGACGTGCTGGCGGTGAGCGAGCCCACATCCACCTGCGCCGTGCGCCCGAACAAAATGCCGTTGGGGTTGATCAGGTAGACCTGCCCGTTGGCCGTGATGCGCCCGAAGATGGCCGAAGCATCGTTGCCCACCACGCGGTTCAAGATGGCCGCGCTGGCATTCGGCTGGATGAAGTTGACCGCCTCGCTGCTGCCCACGTTGAACGAGCGCCAGTCGATGGCCGCGCGCTGCGAGCCTTGGGTGATGGTGGTGGTGGCGCCGCTCTGCTGGATGCCGGCCTGCCCGGCAGTCACCGTGCCGCCTTGTGGGGCCGCGAAAGCCAGCGGCACGGCCAGCAGCGCCGAGGCCGCCACGCCGGGGCGGAACATGCGCGAGATCTCGAGCGCCAGGGGGCGCGCGGTGAAGTGGGTGTGATGCTTGCTTTTCATGGGGCTTGCCTCTTAGAAATCGATGCCGACGCCGGCGAATACGCGGGCGTTGCGGTTGCCTGCGCTGGCCACGTCCTTGCGGCCCGGCTTGGCCACTTCCAGGTAGCCGCGCGTGCGCCAGGGGCCGCTGAAGCGCACACCCAGGCCCGCCGCCGACAACGAGGTGGAGATATACGAACCGTCGGCTTGGCGGCGCTTCACGCTGCCGGCGTCGCCATACACATAGAGCGTCGACGCGATGCGCGCACCCCCGAGGTCGTAACGCAGCTCCAGCTTGCCGGCCGAGCCTTTCTCGCCTATCACTTCCGACGGGTCAAAGGCGCGCAAGAAGGTTTCGCCGCCCAAACCCAGCTGCTCCGCGGTGGGCAGCTTGTCGCTCGACTGCTGCGCCGTGAGCGCGAGCAAGGCCGACCAGTTGCGCGCGAGGCTTTGCAGGCGCGCCGCATAGACACTGACTTTGCTGAACTGCGGGTTGGCGTCGACACCCGGGTCGCCCTCTTTCGACGCGCCCAGGCCGGTCAGGCCCTTGGACCACTCCAGGTCTAGCAGCGAGATGCCGCCCCAACCATCGGCATAGTCGGCGGCCAAGCCTATGCGCGCCGCCCTGATGTGGTCTTCAGACGCGCGCGTGCCGGCGATATCGGCCCTGTTGTCGTATCCGTTAACTCCCCCGCGCAACGACAGGTTGCTTTGGCGGCTGCGCAGCAGTGGGTAGGCCAGGCCCACCGAGACGTTGTTGCTGCGGGTGTCTATGTTGCTGGAGGCGAGGCCGGTCTCGGGCTCTGAGCGCGAGGCAGACGCACCCAGCTGCAGCTTGAGCCCGTTGCCGCCCAGCGGCAGGTCACCGGCATAGGCCAGCAAGTTCAGGCGCTTGTTGCCAGAGGTGACGATGCGAAGGCTGTGGCGGTCGAAGCCTGCCATCAGGCCGTTCACCTCGACACCGGCTTCGTAGCGCAATCGGCCTTGCGAGGGCGCGCTGCGGTTGTGCGCCGACAGCGAAAACTCGGTGCGCTTCTGGCTGACGACGATCTCCAGGTCGGAGGCACTGGGCGTGGCGCTGGCGCGCAGGTTGGCCTGTGCCGACACACCCGGCAGCTCGCCGATCAACAGCAGCGCGCGCTCCAGCGTGGCCAGGCGCAGCGGCCGCTCGCGTTGCACCGTTGCCATGTAGGCCTGAAGCCTGGCCGGCGCGATGCCGGTGTAGGTGACCTGGTCGATGTAGCCTTCGATCACCTCGATGCGCAGCACAGCCACTCCGACGGTGCGTATGTCTTGCGCCGGAATGATGGCCTGCGACAGAAAGAAGCCGGCTTCTCGGTAACGCGCCGAAATGGCAGCGGCGATTCCGAAGGCCTCGGCCAGTGTGATGGGCTTGCCGATCAGCGGCGCCCAGATAGGCGCCAGAGTGTTGGTGGGCATGGCGAAGCTGCCGAAGAGCTGCACCTCGCCTAGCAGGAAGCGCACGTCCTTTGCGCCGGGAGGCACTTGCTCGGCAAAGCGCGGCGCCTCGATGCGCAGCGTGTCACGCCGCACCGGTTCGGGCAACGGGCGCGTGTCACGCTCGATGCGGCCGGGCTGCGCGGCGCCGGTCTGGGCCTGGGTGGGAGCGACAAGGCAAAGGGCCGCCACGACGACAACGAACAGCGAATGAAAGGGCAAGTGGCGCAAGACGGGTTCCTTTGAGTTGTGCCGACCGCGCGCGGGTGAACGCAAGAGAAGAACAATGACGGGAGCAGGAAAAGAGGAAAGGCCCAGCGCGCCGCGGCATGTTGCCCTTGCAGTGCGGGGTTTCACATCCCGTATTCGTATGAAATGGCCGCGCGTAACGCCCGCCTAACGCTGACGCGCAGTCGGCCACAGCGGACCCCCCACGTTTGAGCTTTCAACCTAGGGGATACACCAAGCACCGCAACGAACTATCTTGTTCGCATGCGCTGCGCGACGGTGCGCAGCCCTGCTTCCAAGGAGAGCACGACATGAGCGCCATCTTCGGTGAGACCCTCACTTTCGGCCAAGCCAACGGCCCCGACATCCGCCTTCGCGTGACCGGCGACGAGTTCTATGCCACCTACGAAACGCTGGACGGCTACACCGCGGTAAGCGACACCGACCGCGGCTTCTTCTGCTACGGCTTTCTGCACAACGGCACCTTGGTGTCTAGCGGCGTGCCGGTCACGGCGCTGCCGCCAGCGGGCCTCGTGCGCCACCTGAGAGAAACACTGGCCGTGCGCAACCGCCGCTTCGAAGCGCGCCGCGCGCGCATCCGCCCGGCGGGTGCGCATGCCGCCAACTCGGCGGCCCTCACCTTCGGCCCCAGCCAGGGTTTGCTGGAAGGCCGGCGCCTGGCCAGCGGCGCCGTGCGCGGGCTGACCATCCTGGTGGAGTTTCAAGACGTGCGCACCACCGTGTCGCAGGCGGACGTGAGCGACATGCTCAACGCACCCAACTACACCCGCAATGGCAACTACTCTTCGGCGCGCGAGTATTTCCGCACGGTGTCCACCGGCAAGCTCGACTACAGCAACGACGTGGTGGGCCCCTTCCGGCTCAGCCAGAGCCGCAGCTTCTACATCAACAACCTGCTGGTGAAAGAAGCGCTCGACCTGGCCGTGGCCTCGGGTGTGAACCTGGCCAACTACGACTCGCGGCACGAGGGCATATTAGATGCGCTCAACATCATGTACGCCGGCCAAACGCAATACGAAGGCGAGCTGTGGCCGCACAACTCCACCATCGCCCTGCGCTATGGCGCCATCTCGACCAACCTGTATTTGCTCACGAGTGCAGGCCGCAGCGGCGCTGACCTTTCCATCGGCACCTTCTGCCACGAAAACGGCCATTTGCTGTGCCGCTTCCCCGACATGTACGACTACGGCGCCGTGAACCGTGAAGGCGACGGTGTGCAAAGCGCGGGCATCGGCAGCTACTGCCTGATGGGCTCGGGCAACCACCTCAACTCGGGGCTCACGCCCTCGCCCGTGTGCGCCTACCTGCGCGATTTGGTGGGTTGGTGCGACAACGAGATCGTCTTGAACTCGACACCCGACGTGCAGGCCGTGCATGGCGACTACGACACCGTCATCAAGTACCGCACCGGCGCGCCCAATGAATACTTCATCGTGGAGAACCGCGCCAAGATCGGGCTCGACCAGCACCTGCCATCCAGCGGCTTGGCGATCTACCACTGCGACATCCTCGGCTCCAACGAGTTTCAGCAAGGCACCGGCCAGCGCCATTACCAATGCGCGCTGCTGCAGGCTGATGGCAACACCGACCTGGAGCACAACGTCAACCAGGGCGATGGCACCGACCTCTTCGCCGCAGTGAGCGGCGTGGCGCTGTCGGACGCCACCTCACCGTCCACCCGCCTGTGGAGCGGCGCAGACTCAGGCCTGGTGATGTCGAATGTGGGCGTGCCCGACGTGCGCATCGGCTTTCATGTGGGCGCGGCGGCAACTGCGCCAGCCGTGCATGGCGAGAACACCACCGCCATCGCCATCCCCGACAACAACCCCGCCGGCATCAGCAGCAAGATCCGCATGGCGGCCGCCGGCACGGTGAAGCGGCTGGCGCTGAGCGTCGACATCACCCACACCTACATCGGCGACCTGCTGGTGGAGCTCACGGGCCCGGGCGGGGCCAAGGCCGTGCTGCACAACCGCGCCGGCGCGAGCGCCGACAACCTGGTGCAACGCTACGACTCGGCTTCGGTCACGACCATGGCCGCGCTGGTGGGCGTGGGCGCCGAAGGCGACTGGGTGCTCAAGGTGAGCGATCTCGAAGGCCAAGACGTGGGCAAGCTCAATCGCTGGAGCCTGGACCTGACGGTCGAAGCCGGCGCCGGTGCCACCAGCGGCGAAACTTCGCCGCACGCCAACATCCCCGACAACAACCCGACCGGCGTGAGCAGCGTGATTGCCATCGCGCGTGCCGGTACGGTGAGCCAGCTGAAGGTGGCCGTCGACATCACCCACACCTACATCGGTGACCTGCGCATCGAGCTCAGCTCGCCGGCCGGCCGCAGCGTGGTGCTGCACAGCCAGCTGGGCGGTGGGCAAGACAACCTGGTGGTGACGTATGACTCGGCGGCGCCGCTGTCGCCCTTGTCGGCACTGGCTGGCCAGAGCATGCAGGGCAACTGGACACTGCGCGTGGTCGACATGGCGGCAGTCGACGTGGGCACGCTGAACAAGTGGTCGCTGGCAATCGTGCCGGCCCTGTAGAGGGCCACGGTGGCGCGAGGCATCGATACCTCAGCCTGAGCGGGCTGAGGGTATTCGACGCTTCACGCGCACCGCCCGTGCGCCGTCAGGCCGCCATGCGCTGGTCGTACTCTTTCTTCAGGATGCTCCACCCATCCCAGAAGGGCAAAGGCTCTTTGCCTGTCGAACGGGCGACCAGAATGTCGAGGTGCATGTGCCAGCCGGAGCCAAACATCGCCGTCGCGTTGCGGTCGGCCAGGCGACGGTGGGTCACGGTGAGCAGCACCTTGTCGCCTTTCGGCTCCAGCTCGAAAGACACGTCACCACTGCCGCTCCAGGTGATGGCGAGCTTGCGCAAGGGGTCGAGCTCGGTGATCTGGCTCTGCATCCGGTTCTCTTCGGGGAAGCCAGCCGGGCGCTGACCGGGCGGGTCGGTCAACTCATCGTTGCGCCAGACCAGCTCGACCGGTGCACCAACCTCCATCTGCATCTCACCCGCTGCCAGCCATTGGCGGCGCAGGTCGCTCTCGGTCAGGTAAGCCCAGACGCGCTCTATGGGGCCCGGAAGCAGGCGCTGGAGCGTTACGGTGGCGGGCTCGGTCAGCACGCCATAGGCATTGGGGGTTGCAAGTTCGTTCACTTGGACTTTCCTTTCTTTGGGGAGGTGGCTCTTTCGGGCGCGGGTTTCGAATGGGGTGATTGATGCTTGTCCTCTTCGTGCAGGAGCTGTTCGAGCAGATCCAGACGCCCAGTCCAGAAGGCTTCGTAGAAGCTCAGCCACTCGTGGGCATTGCCGAGCGGCCCGGGCTCAAGACGGCACAGGTGCGTGCGGCCACGCACCTCGCGGCGGATCAGGCCCGCGTTTTCCAGCGCCTTGATGTGCTTCGAAGCGGCCGCGAGCGACATGGCGAATGGCTCGGCCAACTGGCCCACCGTTCGCTCGCCCACAGACAGGTCTCGAAGCATGCGGCGGCGCGTGGCATCGCCGAGGGCATGGAACACGGTGTCGAGTCGGGCGGCTTGATATTCAACCATGAAGTTGAATATAGGCCGCCATCAACTCAATGTCAACCAATTGGTTGAATGATTTTGCCTGGCGCGCACGCACCCGAAATGCTCCAAGGCCGTTGGCCCGCATATAGTTTCGGCAGCCGAGTCGCGAAGAACCCGGCGATCAAAGGAGACACAGGATGAACCAACTCGACCTGAAAGGCCGGGCGGCTGTTATCACCGGTGGCGCCAGTGGCATCGGCTATGCAGTGGCCGAGCGCATGCTGAAGTCTGGCGCGGCGGTCGCGCTGTGGGACATCAACGAGGTGCAGCTCGCCAAGGCGAGCAAGACGCTCGCCGCGCTCGGCACGGTCAGCGCCGAGGTCGTCGAACTCACCGAAGAAGCCTCGGTCGACGCAGCGACGAAGGCCACGGTCGCCAAGCTGGGGCGGCTCGACATCCTCGTCAACAGCGCCGGCATCACCGGTGGCAACGGCAGCACCTGGGAGCTCGCGCCCGCCGTGTGGCGCCACGTGATCGAGGTGAACCTCATCGGCAGCTACCTCACGTGCCGCAGCGTCGTACCGCAGATGATCGCGGCAGGTTACGGGCGCATCGTGAACATTGCGTCGGTGGCTGGCAAGGAAGGCAATCCAAACGCCTCGCACTACAGCGCATCGAAAGCGGGCCTCATAGGCCTGACGAAGTCGCTCGGCAAGGAGCTCGCGAAGACCGGCGTGCTGGTCAACGCGGTGACACCCGCCGCCGCGAAGACGCCGATCTTCGATACGATGACCCAGGACCACATCGACTTCATGCTGTCGAAGATCCCAATGGGGCGATTCCTCGAAGTCGACGAGGCCGCCGCGATGATCGCGTGGCTCTGCTCGTCAGACTGCGCCTTCAGCACCGGCGCGGTGTTCGACCTGTCCGGCGGCCGGGCAACTTACTGACCTAGCCCTGCTGCTCGACGACAAGGTCGTCTTCCCGGTCGGGTCGTGCGGCATAGGCCGCGCCAACCCTCATCCCTTCCCCAACCGCAACGCCCCCGCCCTCATCCCCGCAAACACGACCTCAGCCACCCGCGCCGGAAAGCCTTGGGGCAACGCAGCCGACACCCGCCCCACCACCCCGTCGACCGCCTCCACGATCTCCTCACGCAACCCCGCCGCATCCCCCAGCCCCGCCTGCCTGGCGACCGCATCCCAGTGCCGCGGCAAGATCTCAGCCAACTTCCAGTGCGCGTTCTTGTTGCGCACTGCCATCGCCAGCCTCGCCTTCTGCCCACTCATCTGGTTCGCGCCGGTGCCCACAATGGGCCAGGCTGAAAGCACGTCGTAGAACGGCGTGAGGCGGTAGCCGCCGCCGCGGTCGTGGAAGAGAGAGAAGTTCTTGGCATGGCCGTCTGTGGCCGCAAGCAGCCAGAACACCATCTGCGCTTTGACGAAGGCGCGCTTGTCGGCATCTGCATTCACGCTCGCGTCGAGCACGCGCAGGATGTCGCGCATGCCCGGGCCGCCATCGGCTTCGTACTTGTGCGAGCCGGCCACGCCCAGCGCCTGGCAGAAGTCTTCTTGTGGCAAGCGGGCGATCCAGGCTTTGCCGCGCGCAGCGGGCTGCAGCGCCCGGTCGAAGCGCTCGACCATCAGCACCTTGCGCGCGCCGAAGGTAGTGATGCTGCACTGAGCAGTGGGCAGGCCAAAGGCATTCATGATCTGCGCGCACAGCCATTCGTTCTCCACCGATTCGTGCATGTCGGCCTGCAGGTTGCCCACCAGGCCCAGCGGCAGCTTCACGATGTGCGTGGTGGGCGTGGCACCCATCGGGCGGCACCAGCGCCCTTCGTGAAACAACAGCGCCGTCTTCTCTTGCGCGCCAGCAATCGAGATGCGGAACTCGTCGTCATCACGCTGACCCAGCACGCGCGCGCCGCTCAATGCTGCAGCAATCGCGCGCTCTACCCCCGCCTCGTCGAGTGGCTCGCATTCGATGCGGTTGTAGCCCTTGGGTGACTGGCCTAGCGGCAAGATTTGTATGGCACCCACACACTCGCGGCCTATGGCCTGCAGCAGATCGAAGGCCTGGGCTGAGGCGGCGGCAAACTTCTCGCGCAAGCGCTGGCGAATGGTGTCGTTGTCGGGTAGCAGGTTGTCGAAGTAGTTCTGCACCACCAGCCCACGGTGAGGCGCGTTGCCCGGCGTGAAGGGCATGGAAAGCGACAGCACGCGCGCCGCAGGCGACAGCAGCCACTCGTCGTCGTAGCGAAAGCGGTGTTCACCCGCCGCGCGCTCCCACTCGCCCACATGCTGGCCGTTCATCCAGATGGCAAGCGCAGGCAGCGCCTTGCGCACCGCAGTCACCATGTGGCGCCTTTGCTCGGCTCGGCAACGCCCTGGGTTTCTTCGATCACCAGCCTGCAGCCCATGCTGGCCACCATGCGCGCGATCTGGTCGAAGCTCGTGACCCCCGGCACGGCCTCGATGCGGGCAATGCGTTTCTGGTTGACGCCCATGCGCTCACCGAGCTCGGCCTGGGTGAGCTGACGGGATTGGCGCAGGGCGCGCAGCACGCTGCGCAGCTGCTGAGGGGTGTCGACAGGGTATTTCATTTTTACTATCTTAAAGTAGTTCTTCAATATTACCACTTAAAAGTAGTTTATTCAACAAACTACTCTCAAGTAGTACGGCGTCTGCTGATCGGGAAAGCTCGTGCTGTGTGCCCCTGCCCTGCGCGATACCATGACCCGACCTTCCGGAGCCCTCTCGATGGACAGCCTCGATCTCCAAGTTTTGACCCAGGCGCGCCAGTGGCACGCCGATGGCCACGCCGTGCGGCTGGTCACCGTCATCGAAACCTGGGGCTCAGCCCCTCGCCCGCCGGGCGCCCTGCTCGCCATGCGAGAGGACGGGCAGGTGGTGGGCTCGGTGTCGGGCGGTTGCGTGGAAGACGACCTGATCGAGCGTGTGCGCGCCGGTGACCAAGTCAACCACCCCTCGCTCGTGACCTACGGCGTCACCAAGGAAGAAGCCGCCCGCTTCGGCCTGCCTTGCGGCGGCAACCTGCGCCTGGTGCAAGAGCCACTCAGAGACCTGGCATGGATCGACGAGGTCTTGGCCCGCACACACCGGCACGAGCTGGTGGCACGCTGCCTTGAGTTGCGCACCGGCGAGGTGCGCGTGGAAGCCGCCACACGCGGCGAAGAGTTCAGCTTCGACGGACAAGTGCTGCGCGCGCTTTTCGGACCGCGCTGGCGCATGCTCGTCATCGGCGCGGGGCAGCTCTCGCGTGTGCTGGCGCAAATGGCCTTGGCGCTCGACTTCGAGGTGATCTGCTGCGACCCGCGCGAGGAATACCACCTCAGCTGGGACGTGCCCGGCACCACCTTCAGCCGGGCCATGCCCGACGACCTCGTGGTCGAGCTGCAGCTAGACCCGCACAGCGCGGTGGTGGCCGTCACGCACGACCCCAAGCTGGACGACATGGCTTTGCTCGAAGCGCTCAAATCGCCCGCCTTCTACGTGGGCGCCCTGGGCTCGCGCAGCAACACCGCCAAGCGCCGCGAGCGGCTGGCGCTCTTCGACCTGTCGGCACAAGAAATCAGCCGCCTTCATGGCCCCATCGGGCTCGACCTGGGTGGGCGCACGCCGGCCGAGATTGCGGTGTCTATCCTGGCCGAGATCGTGGCGGTGCGGCATGGGGTGATGCTGATGCAGAAGAAGCCGGTGGCGGCAACTCAAGCCTGCACCGAATGAGCAAGCCGCTCAGGCTGAGGTATCTGGGTTCTGGCACGGACGAACACGCATGATCCCGTGGCTGCGCCACCCGCTAGACCCCCTGCCCGACACACGGCTGGCGCTGCCTGCCGGCTCTGACGCACCCGGCCTGCTGGCTGCGGGCGGCGAGCTCACACCCGAGCGCCTCGTCGAGGCTTACAGCAAAGGCGTGTTCCCCTGGTACAGCGAAGGCCAGCCCATCTTGTGGTGGTCACCCGACCCGCGCATGGTGCTGTACGTCGACGAGTTCAAGCTGTCACGCTCTCTGCGCAAGACGGTGAAGCATTTTGCCTGGGACAAGCGCTGCGAGATCCGCATCGACAACGCTTTTCGCCGCGTCATCACCGCCTGCGCGAGCACGCCGCGCGACGGCCAGGGCGGCACCTGGATCGTGCCGGAGATGATTGACGCCTATTGCGATTGGCATGCGCTGGGCACGGTGCACAGCTTTGAGACCTGGATCCACGGCGAGCTCGTCGGCGGCCTCTACGGCATCAGCCTCGGCCGCATGTTTTTCGGCGAGTCGATGTTTTCGCACCGCACCGATGCCTCCAAGATCGCGATGGCCGCACTGGTGTGCTTTTGCCGCACGCACGGCATCGCTCTGATCGACTGCCAGCAGCGCACCGGCCACCTGGCGTCACTGGGGGCGCGCGAGATCCCGCGCAGCGATTTCGAAACCGCCATCACCCCACGTGTAAGGGAGCCCTCAATCAGCGATTGGTCCTATCATCTTGCGATGTGGGCGCAGCTGGAAACTGATCGTTCTGAAACCCACGGCGCGCCCCCCCAGGAACCTGGCCAGTGACCCACCCGAAAGAGCTCCCGCTCTCATCGATCCAGTTCTATGCCACTGCACCCTACCCGTGCAGCTATGTCGCGGGCCGCATGGCGCGCTCGCAGGTGGCCACGCCCAGCCACTTGATTCATGCCGACGCCTACTCAGGCCTGGTCGCCAATGGTTTTCGGCGCAGCGGCATGTTCACCTACCGGCCGTTTTGCGATGGCTGCCGCGCCTGCGTGCCGCTGCGCATCCCGGTCAAGAGCTTCGAGGCCACCCGCAGCCAGCGCCGCGCCTACAAACAGCACGCCAACCTGCAGGCCCGCGTGCTGCGCCTGTGCTTCGTGCCCGAGCACTACCAGCTCTACCTGCGCTACCAGGCTGGCCGCCACAGCGGTGGTGGCATGGACAACGACAGCGTCGACCAGTACACCCAGTTCTTGCTGCAAAGCCGCGTCAACTCGCGCTTGGTTGAGTTTCGCGAGCCCTCGCCCGACGGGCTGGGAGCGCTCAAGATGGTGTCCATCCTCGACATCCTCAACGACGGTCTCTCAGCGGTCTACACCTTCTACGAGCCCGAAGAGCGCACCAGCTACGGCACCTACAACGTGATGTGGCAGATCGAGCAGACCCGTTTGCTCAAGCTCAAACACGTGTACCTGGGCTACTGGATCGGCGAGAGCAACAAGATGTCATACAAGGCGCAATTCAAGCCGCACGAGTTGCTGGTGAACGAGCGCTGGGTGCCTGCCGAAGACTGACGCCGGTCACTTCCCCGCATAGCCCATGGCCTGCGGCAACCACAGCACCGTCTGTGGAAACAGCGTGATGATCAACAACGCCACGGTCAGCACGCCGATGAAGAGCCAGGCCTCGCGGATCATGGCCTTCAGCGGCACGCTCGCCAGCGCGTTGATCACGAACAGCAGCATCCCGAAGGGCGGCGTCACCATGCCGATCATCATGTTGACCACCACCATCACGCCGAAATGCACGAGGTCAACGCCCAGCAGCCGCGCGGTCGGAAGCAAGATGGGCACCAGCACCAGCAGCATGATTGAGGTGTCGAGAAAGCAGCCCAACACCAGCAACAGCAGGTTCACGCCCAACAAAAACCCGAGTGGCGAGAGCTGAAAGCTGCCCAGCCAGGTGGCCAGCGCGGCCGGCACGTTCTCCGCAGCAAAGGCGTAGTTGATGAGGAAGGCCGAAGCCACGATCAACGTCACGGTGGCGCTCGATCTCGACGACTCGATCAAGATCTCGTAGAAGCGCCGCCAGCTCAACGCGCGGTACACCACCGTGGCCAGGAACAAGGCATACAAGGCCGCAACGGCCGCCGCTTCGGTGGGTGTGAACACACCGCTGTAGATGCCACCCAAGAGCACCACTGGCAAGGTCAACGGCAGAAAGCCACGCACCAGCGCGCGCGGCAGCTCGCCTTTCGGCAAGGCCTCGCTGCGCGGCAGGTTTCGCCGCTTGGCAACGAGCTGCACGCAGATCATCAGCGCGGCAGCCATCAAGAGCCCGGGGATCACGCCGCCGAGAAACAGCGCGCCCACCGAAGTGCCTGACACCAGCGCATAGATCACCAGCGGAATCGAGGGCGGAATGATGGGCCCGATAGTCGATGACGCCGCAGTGAGCGCGCCCGAAAATGCCGCCGAGTACCCGTGCTTGGTCATCATGCGGATGCTCACGATGCCCGGGCCTGCGGCGTCGGCTATGGCGCTGCCGCTCATGCCCGAAAAGATCACGCTGACGATCACGTTGACATGCGCCAGGCCGCCGCGCACGCGGCCCACCAGTGCATGCGCAAAGTCGAACAGGCGCTCGCTGATGCTGCCCGAGTTCATGATGCTGGCCGCGAAGATGAAGAGTGGCACCGCCAGCAGCACATAGCTGTTGTAGAGGCCGTTGAGCACCTGCTCGGCCACCAGGCCCACGTCTTGGCCTTTCACCAGCAGATAGGCCACGCCGCTTGCCAGCATGCCGAAGCCGATGGGTAGGCGCAGCACCAGCGTCACCACCAGCATCATCAAGAGCACACCGAGCGCCAGGCTCACAGCAGCTCCTGCCAGCCCGGGCGCAGCAGCTTCCAGCCTTTGTGCAAGTACATCAGCACCAGCGCCAGCACAAAAATGAGGAAAGGCGCAAACACGATGGAAAACGGCACGCCCAACACCGCCGTGGGCTCGCGGTGCATGAAGCGCACGTAGTCGAATGCATAGGGCAGCAAGACGCCCATCAAGCCCACCATCAGCGCGGCGCCCGCCAAGCCAACTGCACGCTTGCCCTTGGGCGGCAGCATGGCGTACACCAGATCGAACATCACGTGCTGGCGCTCTTTGAGCAAGGTGGCGGCTGACCAGAACACCATCGCGATGTAGAGGATGACGACCAGCTCATCAGACCAAGCGAGCGGCCGGTTGAAGATGAAACGCGCCCCTACCTGCACGACGAACGTCAGGAACAAGAGCGCGAAAATGCCGGCCGCCAGCGCCTCGGCGGCCTGCTGCAAACGCTTGCGCATTGCCTACTTGACGTTGTTGATGCGTTCCAGCAGCCCCGACGGCCAGCCCTTGGCCAGGTCGGAGGCCAGGTACTTCGCCTGCACGGCCTGGCGGAAGGCGCTCACGTCGGGCGTGCTGACCTCCAGCCCTTCCTTCTTGAAAAAGTTGACCAGCTGAATCTCGTCTTGCATGCGGTTGTCGTCGTTGTACTTGGCAGCCGCCAATGCAGCGGCGCGCAGCTTGGCCTGCTGCTCCGGCTTGAGCCCGTTCCAGGTTTTGCTGGCGATGGCAATGAAAAGGCCGTCGACCAGGTGGCTGGTCATCACGATCTGCTTGGTGACTTCGTAAAACTTCGCCGAGCGCACGGTGGGCAGCGGGTTGTCTTCGCCGTCGATGGTGCCGGTCTTGAGCGCCAGGTACACCTCACCAAACGCGAGCGGTGTGGCGGTGGCACCTAGCGCATCGCCGAGGAACAACCATTCTTTGGTGGCTGGCATGCGCAGCTTCACGCCTTTCAGGTCGGCAGGCGTGCTGACCTTGCGCGGCTCGCGCAACGCCAGCTGGCGCGTGCCGAGGTAGGCCACGGTGAGCAGCTGCACGTCCATCTTCGCGGCCACATCTTTCGCCAGCTCGGCACCGATGGGGCCGTTGAACACCTTCTTCTGGTGATCGGGGTCGCGGATCAGGTAGCCCGCGGTGTAGATGGAGTACTCGGGCAGGATCTTCGCGATGTCTTGCGCCGACATGGCCGCCAGCTCCAGGCTGCCGCGCGCCATGGCGGTGGACTCTGCGCCTTGCTTGAAAAGAGAGCCGTTGAGGTGGATCTGCACCTCGAACTGGCCGGGCGCCGACTTCTCGAGCTCGTCTTTGAACACCGTCCACATCTTGGCGTGCCAGTCATCAGGCACGGCAGGGGTGGAGATGCGCAGCAGGGTCTTGCCCTGCG
Source organism: Rhizobacter sp. (assembly GCF_046595475.1). Lineage (GTDB taxonomy): Bacteria > Pseudomonadota > Gammaproteobacteria > Burkholderiales > Burkholderiaceae_C > Rhizobacter. The sequence continues at coordinate 50,911 of NZ_JBKJOQ010000098.1, read as the reverse complement.
CGAAAACCGAGCCGGCCATGAGCAGGCTTAGCAAAGCGGCAGCGAATGCATGGCGACGGGTCATGGCGTCTCCTCTTGTTGTGGGCTGTCGAAAAGCGGCGATGTTACCGATGGACGACTGCACGACAATAAGCGCTGACCCTGGCGCTCTCTCTTTGGTGATCACCACCCCCGCATGAACTCCGCGACCCTGGCCCCCGACCTTTCTCACCACACCCCCATGATGCAGCAGTACCTGCGCATCAAGGCAGAGCACCCCGACACCCTGGTGTTCTACCGCATGGGTGACTTCTACGAGCTTTTCTTCGACGACGCCCGCCGCGCCAACAAGCTGCTCGACATCACGCTGACGCAGCGCGGCCAAAGCGGCGGTGAGCCGGTGGTGATGGCGGGCGTGCCGGTGCACTCAGTCGAGAGCTACCTCGCCAAGCTCATCAAGCTGGGCGAACCCGTGGCCATTGCCGAGCAAGTGGGCGACGTGGCCACAGCCAAGGGGCCGGTCGAGCGCAAAGTGGTGCGCGTGGTCACGCCCGGCACCGTCACCGACTCGGAGCTGCTGGCCGACAAGCGCGATGCGCTGCTGCTGGCGGTGTCGCAACAGACCAAGCGTGGCGTGGTCACCTATGGCCTGGCGTGGCTGGGCTTGTCCAACGGCCAGCTCGGCATGACCGAATGCCACGAGCGCGAGCTGGCCGGCTGGCTGGCGCGGCTCAACGCGGCCGAAGCGCTGGTTGACCGCGATCAGGTCCCGGCGGTGCTGGCGCACGCTCTAGCGTCGTCAAGGATGGCGCTGACAAATCGCCCAGCATGGCAATTCGACACCGCGCTAGGCCAGCGCAAGCTGTGCGAGCAACTTCGGGTGGCCAGCCTCGGCGGCTTCAACGCACAAGACATGAGCGTCGCGCAAGCCGCTGCCGCCGCCCTGCTGAGCTACGCCGAGCACACCCAAGGCCAAGCGCTGGCCCATGTGCGCACACTGACCGTTGAACGCGCCAGCGATTTGCTCGACCTGCCACCCACCACGCACCGCAACCTAGAGCTCACGCAAACCCTGCGCGGCGACGATGCGCCCACCCTGCTTTCCTTGCTCGACACCTGCCGCACCGGCATGGGCAGCCGCGCCCTGCGCCAATGGCTCACCCACCCATTGCGCGAGCGCCAGGTGGCCACGCAGCGGCACGATGCCGTGCAAGTGCTGATAGCCACTTCACCCGAGCCGCTGCGCGAAGCCTTGCGCCATGTGAGCGACGTTGAGCGCATCACCGCCCGCGTGGCGCTGCGCCAGGTGCGGCCCCGCGAGCTGACCGGCCTGCGCGCCACGCTGCAAGGCCTGCCCGCCTTGCGCACGCTGGTGCCGCCCGGCCAGGCGCTGCTGCTCGACATGCTGGCCGAGGCGCTGAGCCCGCCGGCCGCCATCGAAGCCCTGCTGCGCGCAGCCATCGCCGAAGAACCTTCGGTGCTGCTGCGCGATGGCGGCGTGATCGCCCCCGGCTACGACACCCAGCTCGACGAGCTGCGCGGCATCAGCCAGAACTGCGACGCCTACCTGCTCGACATGGAAGCGCGCGAGCGTACCCGCACCGGTATCCCCAACCTTCGCGTGCAGTACAACAAGGTGCACGGCTTCTACATCGAGGTCACGCAAGGCCAGGCCAGCAAGGTGCCCAGCGATTACCAGCGCCGCCAGACGCTGAAGAGCGCCGAGCGCTTCATCACCCCCGAGCTCAAGGCGTTTGAAGACAAGGCGCTGTCGGCGCAAGACCGCTCGCTGGCACGCGAAAAGATGCTGTACGAAGCGGTGGTTGACCAGCTGCAAGCGCACCTCGACGAGCTGAGCGGCCTGGCCCGCGCGCTGGCCAGCCTGGACGCTCTCACCGCGTTGGCCGAGCGCGCGACCACGCTCAACTGGTGCCGCCCGCTGTTCGTGCGCGAGCCTTGTATCGACATCGAAGCGGGCCGACACCCGGTGGTCGAAGCACGGCTCGCCGAGACCGGTGCCGGCAACTTCATGGCCAACGACTGCCGGCTCGACGCCACGCGCAAGATGCTCGTCATCACCGGCCCCAACATGGGCGGCAAGAGCACCTTCATGCGCCAGGTGGCGCTGATCGTGCTGCTGGCCGCGGTGGGCTCATTCGTGCCGGCCACGGTCTGCAGGCTCGGGCCCATAGACGCCATCCACACCCGCATCGGCGCGGCCGACGACCTGGCCAACGCACAGTCAACCTTCATGCTCGAGATGACCGAGGCCGCCGCCATCATCCACGGCGCAAGCGAACAGTCGCTGGTGTTGATGGACGAGATCGGCCGCGGCACGTCAACCTTCGACGGGCTGGCGCTGGCCGGCGCGATTGCCAGCCATCTGCATGAGCGCAACCGCGCCTTCACGCTCTTCGCAACGCACTACTTCGAGCTGACCGAGTTTCCGCTCAAGCACGAGCGCGCCTTGAATGTGCACGTGTCGGCTGCCGAGAGTGGCGACGACATCGTCTTCCTGCACGACATACAAGCCGGCCCTGCAAGCCGCAGTTACGGCGTGCAAGTGGCCCGCCTCGCCGGCATGCCCGGCACGCTGGTGCGCCAGGCGCGTGCTGCGCTCGAAGCACTGGAGGCGCAACAGAAATCGAGCGACAAGCAGATCGACCTCTTTGCCGCACCGGCACCGATGGTTGAAGCCGATACCTCGGCAGTGGACAAGGCGCTGGCCGCGATCAATCCCGATATGCTGTCGCCCAAGGAAGCGCTGGATTGCCTGTATCGCCTCAAAGCGCTCTCAAACCCACCCACCCGTTCGGGCTGAGGTATCGAAGCCCAGCGCGGCCCTTCTTCGATACCTCAGGGCGAACGGTGTTCACAAACCACCCAAGAAAGCAAGCCATGACCTACTGCGTAGGCATCAAACTCGACGCCGGGTTGGTGTTTCTTTCCGACTCGCGCACCAACGCCGGCCTCGACCAGATCAGCACTTACCGCAAGATGATGGTCTACGAGAAACCCGACGATCGCTTCATGGTGCTGCTGTCGGCCGGCAACCTGTCGATCTCGCAATCGGTGCGCGAGATTCTTCAGGTCGAGAAGCTCGACAACGGCGACGAGCCGCCCATCACCATCTGGAACGCCACCAGCATGTTTGACGCCGTCCGCGTGCTGGGCAGCGCGGTGCGTCGCATCTACGAGCAAGACGGCCCCTCGCTCAAAAAGTCCGGCATTGACTTCAACGCCTCAATGATCTTCGGCGGGCAGATCGGCGGCGAGGCCATGCGGCTCTTCCTCGTTTACTCGGCGGGCAACTTCATCGAGGCCACGCGCGAGACCTGCTACTTCCAGGTGGGCGAGTCGAAGTACGGCAAGCCGGTGCTCGACCGCATGATCACACCGAGCACACCGCTAGACGAAGCCGCCAAGTGCGCCATGGTGTCCATGGACTCCACGCTCAAGTCCAACCTGTCCGTAGGCTTACCCCTTGACCTGCTGGTGTACGAGGCCGACAAGCTGCAGAGCGACCAGCTGGTGTGCATCGACGAGCAGAACCCTTATTTCCACATGATCCGCAACAGCTGGGGCCAGAAGTTGCGCCAGGTGTTCGAGTCGATCGAAGACCCTCACTGGGACGGCAGCGCCACCGAGTTCCCGCTTTGCGTGAAAGCGGGCCGCTATGAGCCCATGCGCAAGATCACGAATTCGAGCGAGAAAAACATCTGATGAAGAAGAAGGCTGCGCAGGGAACCATCGTGTTCTCCCACGCCAACAGCTTCCCCGCCGGCACCTACCGCGTGCTGTTCGAAGCTTGGCGCAAAGCCGGCTACACCGTGCACGCGGTCGAGAAGTACGGCCACGACCCAGAGCACCCGGTCACCCAGCACTGGCCGCGTCTGCGCGACCAACTGCTCCAGTTCACCGAAGCGCACGCGAAGGAGCCGGTGTTCTTCGTCGGCCACTCGCTGGGCGGCTTCTTGAGCCTGCTGGCCGCAGCCAAGCGCCCCGACCTCGCCCGCGGCGTGCTGCTGCTCGACTCGCCCATCATTGGCGGCCTGCTCACACCCACCATCCAGCTCGCCAAAATGACAGGCTTGGTCCAGCGCTTCTCACCGGCCCACATCTCCAAGGGCCGGCGCAGGCATTGGCCGACGAAAGAGGCGGCGCATGCCCATTTCGCCAGCAAGGCTTCATTTGCCCGCTGGGCGCCCGAGGTGCTGCACGACTACATCGAGTGCGGCATAGAGCCCGACGAAGCCGGCGGCTACACCCTGAGCTTCACCCGCGAAGTCGAGACCGACATCTACGACACCCTCCCTCACGACATTCCCAGCTTCCTGCGTCGCCACCCGCTGAAATGCCCGCTCGCCTTCGTGGGTGGCACGCAGTCGACCGAGGTGAGGCAGGTGGGCATGTCGACCACCGAGCGCCTGGCCGCGGGCCGGGTGTCATGGGTCGAAGGCTCTCACCTGTTTCCCTTCGAGCGGCCGGAAGAATCGACCGCCGAAGTGCTGAAGTGGCTGAAAGCGCTGGCAGAAGAACCAGTGTCAGCACCGGGGTAAGGCGCTCAGTCGCACGCCTATAATCGCGCTTTACCACCAGCGCATTTGCATCATGCAAGTGCCAACAGCAATGACCAAGTTCGTCTTTGTCACCGGCGGTGTGGTGTCCTCGCTGGGCAAGGGCATCGCGGCTGCGTCGCTTGCAGCGATTCTTGAATCGCGCGGCCTCAAGGTCACCCTCATCAAGCTCGACCCCTACCTCAACGTCGACCCGGGCACCATGTCGCCCTTCCAGCACGGCGAGGTGTTCGTCACCGACGACGGGGCCGAGACCGACCTCGACCTGGGCCACTACGAGCGCTTCATCACCACCAAGATGAAGAAGGCCAACAACTTCACCACCGGGCAAATCTACAAGAGCGTGCTTGAGAAAGAGCGGCGCGGTGACTACCTCGGCAAGACGGTGCAGGTGATTCCACACGTCACCAACGAGATTCAAGACTTCGTGAAGCGCGGTGCCGGCCTGGGCACCGACCACGCCGTCGATGTGGCCATCGTCGAGATCGGCGGCACGGTGGGCGACATCGAGTCGCTGCCCTTCTTGGAAGCCGTGCGCCAGATGAGCCTGCGCATGGGCCCCAACAGCTGTGCCTTTGTGCACCTGACCTACGTACCCTGGATCGCCGCCGCCGGCGAGTTGAAGACCAAACCCACCCAACACACGGTACAGAAGATGCGCGAGATCGGCATTCAGCCCGACGCACTTTTGTGCCGCGCCGACCGCGCCATTCCCGACGAAGAGCGCGAGAAGATTTCGCTCTTCACCAACGTGCCCGAATGGGGCGTGATCTCGGTGTGGGACGCCGACACCATTTACAAGGTGCCGCGCATGCTGCACGAGCAGGGCCTCGACGGCCTGATCTGCGACAAGCTGCGCATCAACACGCCGCCCGCAAACCTGAAACGCTGGGACGATCTGGTGCGCGAGGTGGAGCACCCGCAGCGCGAGGTCACCATTGGCATGTGCGGCAAGTACACCGACCTGTCGGACTCGTACAAGTCGCTCAACGAGGCGCTGCGCCACGCCGGCATCCAGAACCACGCCAAGATCAACATCGAGTACGTTGATTCTGAAACGCTGACCACCGCCAACGTGAGCCAGCTCGCGCGCTTCGACGCCATCCTGGTGCCCGGCGGCTTCGGTAAGCGCGGCGTCGAGGGCAAGATCCTCACCGCCCAGTTTGCCCGCGAGCACAAGCTGCCCTACTTGGGCATCTGCCTGGGCATGCAGGTGGCCACCATCGAGTACGCGCGCCACAAGGCGGGCCTGGCCAACGCCAACAGCACCGAGTTCGAAGCCGACACGCCGCACCCCGTGATCGCGCTGATCGAAGAGTGGCAAGACGCCGACGGTTCCATCCAAAAGCGCAACGTCAATTCCGACCTCGGCGGCACCATGCGCCTGGGCGCGCAAAGCTCCGACGTGAAGCCCGGCACCCTGGCCCATGAGATCTATGGCGATGTGGTCACCGAGCGCCACCGCCACCGCTACGAAGCCAACGTGAACTACCTCGACAAGCTTACCGAAGCGGGCTTGGTGATCTCAGCGCTCACACAGCGCGAGAGGCTCACCGAGATCGTGGAGCTGCCGCGCAACGTGCACCCGTGGTTCATGGGTGTGCAGTTTCACCCTGAGTTCAAGTCCACGCCTTGGGGTGGCCACCCGCTGTTCAGGTCGTACATCGAAGCGGCTTTGGCGCATCAAGCGTCGCGCACTGCGAAGGTGGCGGCATGAAGCTGTGCGGGTTCGACGTCGGCCTCGACAAGCCCTTCTTCTTGATCGCGGGGCCTTGCGTTGTCGAATCAGAGCAGTTGCAGATCGACGTCGCGGGCACGCTGAAAGAAATGACTTCAGCGCTCGGCATCCCGTTCATCTTCAAGAGCAGCTACGACAAGGCCAACCGCTCGTCGGGCACCACCTTTCGTGGCCCCGGCATGGAAAAGGGCCTAGAGATCCTCGGCAAGGTGAAGCGCGAGCTGAAGGTGCCGGTGTTGACCGACGTGCACAGCATCGACGAGATCACCGCCGTGGCCTCGGTGGTCGACGTGCTGCAAACGCCTGCCTTTCTGTGCCGCCAAACCGACTTCATCCACGCGGTGGCGCAGTCGGGCAAGCCGGTCAACATCAAGAAGGGTCAGTTCCTTAGCCCCCATGACATGAAGAACGTGATCGACAAGGCGCGTGCGGCCGCCAAGGCCCGCGGCCTGAACGAAGACAACTTCATGGCCTGTGAGCGTGGCGCGAGCTTTGGCTACAACAACCTGGTCAGCGACATGCGCTCGCTGGCCATCATGCGCGAAACCGGCGCGCCGGTGGTGTTCGACGCGACCCACTCCGTGCAATTGCCCGGTGGGCAAGGCACCAGCTCAGGCGGGCAACGTGAGTTCGTACCGGTGCTGGCGCGTGCGGCCATTGCCGTCGGTGTGGCCGGCGTGTTCATGGAGACACACCCCGACCCCAACAATGCCATGAGCGACGGCCCGAACGCCGTGCCGCTCAAGCACATGAAGGCCCTACTCGAGCAGTTGCTCGCGCTGGATCGAGTGATCAAGAAGCAGCCGCTGTTGGAAAACGACTTCTCCTGCTGAATTTTTAGAACCATCGAAGAGGAAGACTGAATGAGCGCCATTGTTGACATCGTCGGCCGCGAGATTCTCGACAGCCGCGGCAACCCCACCGTCGAGTGCGACGTGCTGCTTGAGAGCGGCACCATGGGCCGAGCGGCTGTGCCCTCGGGCGCGTCCACCGGGTCACGCGAAGCCATTGAGCTGCGCGACGGCGACAAGAGCCGCTATCTCGGCAAGGGCGTGCTCAAGGCCGTTGAACACGTCAACACCGAGATCAGCGAAGCCGTGCTCGGGCTCGACGCCTCGGAGCAAGCCTTTCTCGACCGCACCTTGCTTGACCTCGACGGCACCGAAAACAAGAGCCGCCTCGGCGCCAACGCTACGCTGGCCGTCTCGATGGCCGTGGCACGCGCTGCGGCCGAAGAAAGCGGCCTGCCGCTGTACCGCTACTTCGGTGGCTCGGGCGCCATGCAGATGCCGGTGCCGATGATGAACGTCATCAACGGCGGCGCGCACGCCAACAACAACCTCGACCTGCAAGAGCTGATGATCATTCCCGTGGGAGCGCCGAGCTTCCGCGAGGCCGTGCGCTACGGCGCCGAGGTGTTCCACGCGCTGAAGAAGATCATCGCCGCAAAGGGCATGAGCACCGCGGTCGGCGACGAAGGCGGCTTTGCCCCCAGCGTGGCCAACCACGAAGCGGCCATTCAGATGATTCTGGAAGCCATCGACAAGGCCGGCTACACCGCAGGCGAGCAGATTGCCATCGGCCTCGACTGCGCAGCCAGCGAGTTCTACAAAGACGGCAAGTACGTGCTGGGCAGCGAAGGCCTCACGCTGAGTGCCCCCGAGTGGACCGACGTGCTGGCCAACTGGGTCGACAAGTACCCCATCATCAGCATTGAAGACGGCATGCACGAAGGCGACTGGGAAGGCTGGAAGCACCTGACCGAACGCCTGGCCAAGAAAGTGCAGTTGGTGGGCGACGACCTCTTCGTCACCAACACCAAGATCCTGCGCGAAGGCATCGAGAAGGGCATTGCCAACTCGATCCTGATCAAGATCAACCAGATCGGCACGCTGACCGAGACCTTCGCCGCCATCGAGATGGCCAAGCGCGCCAACTACACGGCCGTGATCTCGCACCGCTCGGGTGAGACCGAAGACTCGACCATCGCCGACATTGCGGTCGGCACCAACGCCGGCCAGATCAAGACCGGTTCCATGAGCCGCAGCGACCGCATGGCCAAGTACAACCAGCTGCTTCGCATCGAAGAAGACCTGGGTGACGTGGCCAGCTACCCGGGCCGCGCAGCGTTCTACAACTTGCGCTAAAGCTGGCTGTGAGGATCGTCACCTTCGCACTGATCGCCTTGCTGGCGCTGGTGCATGTCGAACTCTGGTTCGGCAAAGGTGGCGTGCCGCGTGTGATGGAGCTTGAAGGCAAGCTGCGAACCCAGAAGACCGACAACGAAGCCGCCCATGCGCGCAACGACCAGATCACCGCTGAAGTGCGTGACCTGAAAGAAGGCCTGGAGATGGTGGAAGAGAAGGCCCGCTTCGAGCTGGGCATGGTCAAGCCGGACGAGATTTACGTCCAGGTGTCGACCGCCAAACATTAGTCTCTGCGGATGGATGCGCTGCTGCAATCGCTGCAGCCTTTCTTCGCTGCCGCGTTTACGCTCTGGGGCTCCCCGGTCAGCTGGCTGGAGATCGTGGCCTTTGTGCTGGCGATCGCGATGGTGGTGCTCAACATCCGTGCCAACCCCGCCGGCTGGCCGCTGGCCATCATCAGCTCCCTGCTCTACTTCACGCTCTTCTACAGCAGCAAGCTCTACGGCGATGCCAGCCTGCAGATCGTCTTTGCCGTCGTGGCCGGCTGGGGCTGGTGGCAGTGGCTGCGTGGCACGCAGGCCGATGGCACGGCGCTTGTGGTGCGCTCCGTGGGCAAGCAGGGCCGCTGGCTGATGCTGGGCATATTGGCCATCACCTGGCCAGCCATCGGTCTCTTTCTAAAGCACTACACCGACACCGACGTGCCCTGGTGGGACGCCTTCCCCACCGCCGCCAGCCTCATCGGCCAATGGCTGCTGGGCCGCAAGTACGTGGAGAACTGGCCCACCTGGGTCATCGTCAACGTGGTCAGCGTGGCGCTGTTTGCGTACAAGGGTTTGTGGCTCACCACCGTGCTGTACCTCATCTTCATCGCGATGGCGCTCGTCGGCTGGCGAGCCTGGCTGCGGCTGGCCGCAAAGACATGAGCTGCATCATCGCCATCGTGGGCGCCGAGAGCACCGGCAAGACGACCGTGGCTTCGCAGCTGGCCACGGCTTTGCGTGCAGAAGGCCGCAGCGTCACACTGGTCAGCGAGTACCTGCGCGAGTTTTGTGAGCTGCAGGGCCGCACGCCGCACGTGCATGAGCAAGCCGCCATTGCAGCCGAGCAAACCCGCCGCATTGCCGAGGCCGCGCAGACGCACGAGCTGGTGGTGGCCGACACCACGGCCGTGATGATTGCGGTCTACAGCGAGACGGTGTTCGCCGATCGCAGCGTGTATGCACAAGCCGAAGCGTCACAGCGCGAGTACGGCTTGACCCTGCTCACCGCCCTCGATCTGCCCTGGCGTGCCGATGGCTTGCAGCGCGACGGCCCCCATGTGCGCGAGCCCGTCACGGCACTGGTTCGTACCAGCCTCGCGAGAGCCGGTGTGGCTTACTCGGTGATCAGTGGCGCAGGCGATGAAAGGCTTGCTTCGGCATTGGCCGCCGTACGGCAGACCTTGCAGCCGCCAGCAGACCCGCGGGCTCCGCGCTGGCAGTGGACGTGCGAGCGGTGTGGTGAGGCCAGCTGCGAGCGGCAACTGCTGCCATGCCGCGGCTGAACGAATCAGGTCGCGGCGCCCAGCACCACGACCACGATGATCAGCGTGCCCAGCGCGAGATTCGCGCCTACCCAGAAGCGAATTTCGCTCAGGGCCGCGCCACCGGCAGGCCAGTCTTGCGCGGTGACCGCACGCTGCAAGCGCTTGTAGAGCGCAAAGCGGATGTGGCCGAAGATCAGGAACATCAGCACGCCCAGGCCGGCCATGGCCATCCAGTCGACCGGCATGTGGAACGGCGCACCCGTGATGCGCGCAGCCTGCGCCGCGCGCATGACCATGGCCGTGCCACTGGCGAGCGCCGCCAGCGCCAACCACAGCACGATTGAGAAGAAGCGCCCCAACGCCTGGGCCATCAAGGGCACACGCACCGGTGGTTCCAGCGTCATCGCCGCAGGCCGCAGGCAGAACAGCGCAAAGAACATTCCACCAATCCAGACCACGGCAGAGCCGAGGTGCAGCAGCTTCAGCAGTGCATAAGCCATGTCGTGTACCCCAATGGTGAGTTCGGTGAGATCAATGCAGATCAGTTGAGTGTCGCCGAGCCCGGCGGCTGCCGGTCTTGAGGCGTAAACAATTCACCCACGTCCACCGGGTCGAAGTGGTACTTCACGCCGCAGAAGTCACACGCGATCTCGACCCTGCGCTGCTCGGCAATGATGCCGTCGACCTCGTCGCGCCCCAGGCTCTTGAGCATGTTGCCCACGCGCTCGCGCGAGCAGGTGCAAACGAATCTCGGCGCCACCGGCTCGTAGCGCGTGACCGCCTCTTCCCAATAGAGGCGGCGCAGCAGCGTGTCGGCATCGAGCGATAGCAATTCTTCGCTCGTGAGCGTGGCGGTGAGGTGGGCAATGCGGTTGTAGGCTTCGTTGATGCCGATCTCGTCTTCGTTCTTCTGCCCGAGATTGCCCACGCCTTCGACGGGCAGCCGCTGGATCAGCAAACCGGCCGCGATGTCGTCGTTGGCCGCCAAGATGAGCTTGGTATCAAGCTGCTCCGACTGCAGCATGTAGTGCTCCAGCACCTCGCTCAGGTGGTGCAGCGGCTCGCGTTGATCGCCATGCAAAGCCACCACCCCTTGGTAAGGCTGCTGGCCGGGAAACTTGTCTTTGGGGTCGAGCGTGATCGCGCATCGGCCCGCGCCGTTCACATTGAGCAGCGTGTCGAGCCGCGGCGCTTCAGGCATCTCGCCGACCACCTTGGCCGTGACGCGAAACGACAGGTCGGGCTGCACCTCGGTCACGGCGAGCTTGACCGGGCCGTCACCGTAGATCTGCATGATCAGCGAGCCATTGAACTTGATGTTGGACTGCATCAGCACACCGGCGGCGGCCATCTCGCCCAGCAGCGCCCGCACGGGCTGCGGGAAGGCGTCTTGTGCCACTTCGCGGCGGTGCAAGACCTCGCGCCAGTCATTCGTCAGGCGCACCAGCAGGCCGCGCACGGGCAGGCCATCGAACAGAAACTTGTGCAATTCACTCATCAGGCAATCTTTTTCAGCCCCGCTTTGAATCGCTGGGCGTTGTCGACATAGTGCAGCGCGCTGCGCTTCAAGCCCTCGACCTGCTCGGGCGTGAGCAGGCGCACGGCCTTGGCCGGCGAGCCGATGATCATGGAGCCGTCGGGGAACTCTTTACCTTCGGTGATCAGCGCGCTTGCGCCCACCAGGCAATGCTTGCCGATCTTGGCGCCGTTGAGCACCACCGCACCGATGCCGATCAACGAGCCTTCGCCGATGGTGCAGCCGTGCAGCATCACCCGATGGCCCACCGTCACGTTGTCGGCCAGTGTGACCGGGTAGCCATGGTCGGCATGGATCACGGTGCCGTCTTGCACGTTGGAGTTCTTGCCGATGGTGATGCGCTCGGTGTCACCACGCAGGATGGCCCCAAACCACACGCTCGCGTTGTCGGCGAGTGTCACCGCGCCCATGACCTGGGCGCTGTCGGCGACCCAGGCGGTGTCAGCGATGTCGGGCGTGTCGTCACCGAGTTGGTAGAGGGCCATGGGCGCGGTCTTGAGTGCGAAGCCGATAATTCTAGGGATGAACCCAAGACACCGCGCCCTGGAGGTCTTGTGCCTGCGCGACCCGATCGAGAAGGCAGCTGAAGCACGTGCCTTGTTCGCTGGGCTCAACAGCCATCTGATCGACCCGCTCGCAACCATCAATGCCCCGCCCGGCCTGCCGGGCCGCCCGGCGCGCCCGGCCCTGCTGCCGCCTCGGCAAGTGCCCTCGCGCACGCCCTTTACGCCCGAAGGCCGGGCCGCGCTGATCCATGCCATCGCGCACATTGAGTTCAACGCCATCAACCTGGCGCTAGACGCCGCGTTTCGCTTCGCCGACATGCCCGTGGCCTTCTACGTCGACTGGTTGCGCGTGGCCAGCGAAGAGGCGCTGCACTTCAGCCTGCTGCGCGAGCACCTGCAAAGCCTAGGCCACGACTACGGTGACTTCGATGCCCACGACGGGCTGTGGCTGATGACCCAGCGCACCAGCGGCGACGTGGTCGCGCGCATGGCACTGGTGCCACGCACACTCGAAGCCCGCGGGCTTGATGCCACACCGCCGCTGCAAGCCAAGTTCGGCCGCGCCGGTGATGGGCGCGCCGTCGAGATCCTCAGCATCATCTTGCGCGACGAGGTGGGCCATGTCGCCATCGGCAACCACTGGTACCGCTGGCTGTGCGAGCGCGATGGGCTGGACCCGATCGCGCATTACGCTGAGCTGGCCCTTCGACATGAGGCCCCGAAGCTGCGCCCGCCCTTCAACTGGCCGGCACGCGAAGCCGCTGGGTTTACTGCCGATGAAATGGCCAGGCTGGACGCCAGCACGTCGACCTGACAGGCCTTGCCAATGGCGCGCATCTTGCTGCTAAGGGGGTCTATGCCGCCAGTACACTGGTGCCCCTTCGCGCGACGCGCCCCCATCCGAGGATGTCCATGACCGCCATATCTACCCGACGCTTTTTGCAAACCAGCGCCTTGCTGATCACCGGCCTGCTGCTCTCGGCCTGCGGCAAGAAGGCTGAAGAAACACCAGCACCGCCCGCAGCGCCGATGGCCGCAGCTTCGGCGCCCGCACCGGCCGCCAAGGTCTACGTGGTGGGCACCGATGCCGCTTACGCACCCTTCGAGTCGCAAAACGAAAAAGGCGAGATCGTCGGCTTCGACATCGACGTGGTCAATGCCGTGGCCAAAAAGGCCGGCATCGAAGTGAAGTTCGTCAACACGCCGTGGGAAGGCATTTTCAACACGCTGCAGCAGGGCGACCGCGACATGCTCGTGTCTGCCGTGACCATCACCGACGAGCGCAAGCAGAGCAACGACTTCAGCAACCCCTACTTCGACGCGCAGCAGCTGATCGCGGTCAAGGGCAACTCCAAGATCTCGAAGTTCGACGACATCAAAAAGCTCAAGGTCGGCGTGCAAACCGGCACCACCGGCGACGAAGTGGTGAGCAAGCTCCAAGGCAAGACCAGCGCCAACATCAAGCGCTTCGAGTCCACACCCTTGGCCCTGAAAGAGCTGGAAGCCGGGGGTGTCGACGCTGTGGTCGCTGACAACGGCGTGGTCATCAACTACGTGACCAACAACGCCGGCAGCAAGTTCAAGACCGTCGCCGACAAGGCCTTCGCGCCCGAGCAATACGGCCTGGTGGTGAAAAAGGGCAACGCCGACCTGCTGGGCAAGCTGAACAAGGGCCTGGCCGACATCAGAGCCGACGGCAGCTACGACCAGATCTACACCAAGTACTTCGGCGCCGCTCCCACTGGGGCGGGTGCACCGGCCGCAGCGGCCTCGAAGTAAGACGAGACACCGACGGTGGATCTGCGCTGGGAGATCCTGGCTGGCTACGGGCCCTTGTTCGTGGCCGGCCTGTGGATGACCATCTCGCTCACCGTCGTTTCAATTTGCTCTGGCTTGGTGTTGGGCGTGCTGCTGGGGCTGATCAGCAGCTCGCGCGACGCACCCCAGCCCACGTCGCTACCGCTGGCCTTCGGCTTGCGCGCACTGCGCATCGTCACGCTGGCCTACGTCACTTTCTTCCGCGGCACGCCGCTCTTCGTGCAAATTCTTCTGGTGCACTTTGCGCTCATGCCCTTGCTCATACATCCAGACAACGGACTGCTGCTGGCGGGTGAAGCGGCGCGCGAGTTTCGCCAGTCTCACGGCGCATTCTTTTCGGGTGCGTTGGCCCTCAGCCTGAACGCGGGGGCGTACATCTCCGAGATCTTCCGCGCCGGCATACAGAGCATTCACCTCGGCCAGACCCAAGCCAGCTACAGCCTGGGCCTGACCCACCCGCAGGCCATGCGCTTCGTCGTGCTGCCGCAGGCGTTTCGGCGCATGTTGCCGGCGCTGGTGAACGAAGGCATCACGCTGATCAAAGACTCATCGCTGGTCTCGGCCATCGGGCTCGGCGAGCTGGCCCTAGCGGCCCGCACCGTCGCCGGCGCGTACTCGCGTTATTGGGAGCCTTACCTCGCCATCTCGGTGATGTACCTGGCCCTGACCCTGCTGCTGTCGTTGCTTGCAAAACGCTTGGAAGCCCCCGCGCACCAACGCGGTCGCTGACATGTGATAACCATCTGATTCACACAATTTCGTGTTGCGCAAGAGCAACGTGGGCGGGGTTTTCCATGACGGGCACGCCTAAACTCACGCCGCGGTTGTGCGGGCATACAGCACAACCTCGTGACACCCCCCGCGGTACTCACTCCGCACATCAATAAAAGGAATGCTCATGAAGCGCTCTCTCCTCATCGCCGCCCTGTCCACCGTGGCTGCTGGTTCGGCTCTGGCTCAAAGCTCGGTCACCGTCTACGGTCGTTTGAATGAGTCTGTGGAACACCAAAAGATCGGCGATACCAGCAAGAACGTTCTGCAAGACAGCGCCTCGCGTATCGGTTTCAAAGGTACCGAAGATCTGGGTGGCGGTCTGAAGGCCAACTTCGTGCTCGAACACGGCTTCAACGTCGACACCGGCACCGCGGCCGGCGGCGGGCAATTCTGGAACCGCGAGTCGACTGTCGGTCTGTCGCATGCTTCGTTCGGCGCCATCCGTCTGGGCAACATGCCCGCTTCGGAAGCCTACTTTGCCACCGCCGACTACGTGTCCATGCACAACCATGACACCGGCACCTCGTCTGACGCGCTCTGGTCGTTCCTGTCGCTGCAGACCGGTAGCCTGATCAACACCGTGGCGTACACCTCGCCGACCTTTGGCGGCCTGCGTTTCGACGCACAGTACCGTCTGGGCGAAGGCCAAGCCCAACCCGTCCCGTTCAATCATCAGCGTTCCTTCGCCGTGAACTTCGACCAAGGCCCTCTGCACCTGGGTCTGGGTCTCGAAGCCCTGGCGGACGAGCGCAAGAGCGTGACCCTGCGTGGCCTGTATGAACTGGGTGCGTTTACCTTTGGTGGCTACTTCGAGCGCGACTCGGGCACGAACACCACCACCGCCCTTGACACCAAGCGCAACAACGTTCGCCTGTCGGGCATGTACACCATGGGTGCTTCCGAGTTCCACGCCAACGTCGGCGTCGCCGGCAAGGTCGCTGGCGTTGCAGACACCGACGCCAAGCAATTCACGCTGGGCTACAACTACAACCTGAGCAAGCGCACCAAGGTCTACGCCTTCTACACGAAGGTCGACAACAAGGCCGCTGCAGCCTACGCAACAGGCGCTGCAGGCGTCGACTTCTCGTCGGCCGCTCTGGGCGTTCGCCACAACTTCTGATCTCCCGATCAGCAAGCCAAGCATGAGAAACGGCCGGTCGAAAGACCGGCCGTTTTTCTTTGTGCGCTGAAAACTAGCCGAGAAAGTAGCGCTTGAGGCCGGCCAGGATCATCTCGACCGCAATGGCGGTCAGCACCAGGCCCATCAGTTTCTCGACTGCCGACACCACCGAGTCGCCCACCCAGCGGCGTATGCGATCGCACAGCAGCAGCACCGCCAGCGAGACCCCCATGGCACAGGCCAAGGCACCCACCCAGCTGAGCATGCGCTCGGGCTGGCGCGACGCCAGCAGCAGCACGGTCGCCATGGCCGATGGCCCGGCGAGCAGCGGCACCGCCAGCGGGAAGATCAGCGGCTCTTTGCCTTCAGGCGTGCCGTACACGCTGCCTTCGTGGCTGAAGATCATGCGGATGGCCACCATCAGCAAGATCACGCCACCCGCCACTTCGAGTGAGCGCTCCGAAAGGTGCATCACGCTCAAAAAGCCTTCGCCGAGGAACATGAAGGCGAACAGCACCGCGAACGCGATGCCCACCTCACGCAATGCCACCCAGCGCCGCCGCTCGCGCGCCACCTGGCGCATCACCGGAATGAACACGGGCAGGCTGCCCAAGGGGTCGAGCACCAACAGCAGCAAGATGAAGGCCGACAGAAAGTTGTGGTCCATCGCGGCGCTAGCCCTCTTCAGCGCCCGCGCCAGAACAGGGCGTCGAGCTCTTTCATGGTGATCTGCCGCCAAGTCGGGCGACCATGGTTGCACTGGTCGGCGCGCGCTGTGCGCTCCATGTCGCGCAGCAGCGCATTCATCTCGTCGACGGTGAGCTGGCGGTTGGCGCGCACCGCACCGTGGCAGGCCATGGTCGACAGCAGCTCATGCTGGGCGCGCTGGATCACGCTGCTGGCGTCGTACTGCGCCAGCTCGGCCAGCACGCTGCGCGCAAGCTCCACCACGTCGCCACCGGCCAGTGCGGCAGGCCGCGAGCGCACCGCCAGGGTCGTGGCCGACAACACCGACACATCCAGCCCCAGCTTCAGCAGGTTCTCAGTCTGAGACTGCGTGGTTGCGATCTCTTGCGCCGTGGCCGCAAACGTCGCAGGGATCAGCAAAGGCTGCGACTCGATCGCGGCGGCGCCCAGGCTCGCCTTCAATCGCTCATAGACGATGCGCTCGTGCGCCGCATGCATGTCGACAATGACCAGCCCCTGCGCGTTTTCGGCCAGCACGAACACACCGCCGATTTGCGCGACCGCCATGCCGAGTGGCAAATCACCGACGGGCAAGGCGACAGCAGCGGCAGTGGCCGGCACCACCCATGCAGCGGCGGGCTCCTGGGCATACAGCACCGCAACTTGCTCCAAACCCAGCGAAGCCTGTGACGCAAGCGGTCGGTAGCTTGAAAGAATGCCAGGCGCCTGAGACTGAGGGGTCGCGCTTGCCTGCGGCGTTGAGGATGACGCCGTTGCAGCCTGCGGCGGCGCCAGCCCAGACTCAACCGCACGCCGCACTGCCTGATGCACCTCCCGTGAATCACGAAAGCGCACCTCGATCTTGGTCGGGTGCACGTTCACGTCCACCCGCTCTGGCGAGATCTCGATGAACAGCACATAAGCCGGCTGGCGACCGCCATGCAGCACGTCTTCGTAGGCCGACCGCACACCGTGGGCCAGCAGCTTGTCGCGCACATAGCGGCCGTTGACGTAAACATATTGCTGATCGGCACGCGTGCGTGCAGCAGCAGGCGTGCCGGCCCGGCCGGTCACGCGCAGCGGGCCGATCGCGAACGACACCTCACGGCTTTCACTGATGAATTCTTCGCCCAGCACCTCGCGCACGCGCTGGCCCGGTGCCGTTGCACGACGCCACTGCTGCACCAGCCTGCCTTCGTGCCAGATGGCAAAACCCACATCGGGCCGCACCAGGGCATGCCGGCGCACGGCCTCAACACAATGCGCCAGCTCGGTCGCGTCGGTCTTCAAGAATTTGCGGCGTGCCGGCGTGCTGAAGAACAGCTCACGCACCTCCACGCTTGTGCCCACGCCGCGCGCTGCCGGCACCAGCTCGCCCGAGCGGGCGTCGATGCGCTGCGCGTGGCTTGCACCGTGGGTGCGGCTGGCAATGCTCAGCTCGGCCACAGAGGCGATGGCCGCAAGCGCCTCGCCTCTAAAGCCCATGGTCGCCACGTTTTCCAGCTCGTTGAGCGAGGCAATCTTGCTGGTGGCATGGCGGCGCAAGGCCAGGGGCAGCTCGTCAGATGGAATGCCGGCACCATCGTCTTCAACCACGATGCTGCGCACGCCCCCCGCCATCAGCTTGACCACCACCTCGGTGGCGCCCGCATCGAGCGCGTTGTCGACCAGCTCGCGCACCACCGAGGCCGGGCGCTCCACCACCTCACCGGCGGCAATCTGGCTGATCAACTCATCGGGCAGCTCGCGTATGGGGCGGCGGAGGGTGGGCTGCGGCACGGCGTTCATCGGGGCATTGTATGAATCCGCCCCCGCACCCCAACAAGCCCCTCACCAGGCCCACCCCGATAATGCCGCCGCATGGACATCCTCGGCTTTCTCTTCGATTTCATCCTGCACGTCGACGTGCACCTGGCCACCTTCGTGCAGACCTACGGCGCCTGGGTCTATGCCCTGCTCTTCCTGATCATCTTCGTGGAAACCGGCGTCGTGGTGATGCCTTTCCTGCCCGGCGACTCGCTGCTGTTCGTCGTGGGCACGATGTGCGGCGCCGGCCTGATGAGCCTGCCTCTGTCGATCGGTTTGCTGACAGCCGCAGCCATACTCGGCAACCAGAGCAACTACACCATCGGCCGCTACTTCGGGCCCAAGGTGTTCAAGTGGGAGAACTCTCGCTTCTTCAACAAAAAGGCCTTCGAGCAAGCCCACGCCTTCTACGAAAAATACGGGGGCATCACCATCATCGCGGCGCGCTTCATGCCCTTCCTGCGCACCTTCGCGCCTTTCGTGGCCGGCGTGGCGCAGATGACGCGTGGCAAGTTCACCTTGTATGACGTGAGCGGTGCAGCTCTGTGGGTGGGCGGTGTGACGACCGCCGGCTACGTGTTCGGCGGCATCCCCTGGATCAAGGAAAACCTGGACAAGATCATCTGGGCCGCCATCTTGCTGCCCGGGCTCTTGGTGATCTTCGGTGCCTGGAAGGCACGCCGCAAGCCGAAAAGCTCCTGAGCTCAGCGCGCTGGCACGCGCTGCCCCAGGGTCGCCGGTCGGTACTCTGGCAAAAAGCGGCAGCCTGTTGCCGGCTCGAAGCGAGCGTCGAGCCGCGCGCAGCGTAAAACCAGTTCAGCAGCATCGGGTTTCTCGCCCTTTTCCACCCAGGCCAGCAAGCTCTCGATCGCCGCCACGTACTGCGCATCGCTGAGGTAGCTGTGCTCCATGTCGCGGGTGTAGGCCTGCACCAGATGGTCCGCCGTTGCGGCCTTGGCCATGGTGTCGTGGAACGCAGACTCCAGCTCGATGAAGGCGGTGGGATCGTCCACCGCGTGCAGCGTGAGCACCGGCGCGGCGATGCGCCCGGTGGGGTCGGTGTCGACCGCGAAATCGGCCTGCGCCTGCGGGTCGGCACGGTAACGAGCGACCTTCTCATTCAGCGCCGCATCGTCGGCCGAGCCGCTGTAGCGCACGGTGTCGTTGCCGAAGGGGTTGCGCCCGTTCAGCCGCTTGAAGACGATGTCTTGAAAGTGCCAGGTGCCCCAAGCCAGGTGGCCTACCAGTGAGCGCTCGGGAATGCGGATCACGTCGAGCAAGGTCTTCAGGTTCTTCTGCTGCGCCTCGCTGCGCTGCGCGGCTGGCTTGCCCACCCCGGTGCAGTCGTTCACACGCCGCGACAGCTCAACGCGCGTCAGCTTCGAGGCCAGCGGCAGCCCTTGCCACAGCGGATAGGCTGGCTCATCGGGGCGGGGGTGATTGCCGCAGACCGCCTGGTACACCACCCGCAGGTCTAGCCGAAAGTCGTATGACTGGCTGCCGCCACCCAGCACACCGCTTGTGAGCAACACACCATCGTAGAGCAGCGCCGTGGTCTCGGCAGCGCGCGCCGCAACGCTCGCGCCCCACGACTGGCCATGCAGGATCACGCGCTTGGGCGCGCCGAAGGTGTCGACAAAGATGCCGCGCAGCCGCTCGGTGTCGGCGGCCGCCGTGCGCACCGACACGCCTCCCGTGCGGAAGGCCGACCCGGCCCAGGCATAGCCCGCGCGGGTGAAGATGGCCCAGCGCTTCAGGTCCTCTTCGGTGCGCTTGAGTTGAGGAGGGCCCAGCTCCGGGCCGCCATGCGCGTGCAAGACGAGGGTGCCATTCCACTGGGCCGGTACGGCGATCAGGAACTGCGCACCGAACGAATCAACACCGGCCACGCAACGCGTGTCTGCCGGCACACCGGGGGGGCATGCATGCGCTTCAACGGGCACATGGCTACAGGACGAAACCACGGCCGACGCGACCAGCAGGGCAACAAGGCGATAGAGCATGAGCGCTCCTATGTAGTGTGTCTACAGCTGGCGTTGCCGCGCCAGCGGCGGGTTCTTGGCGAAGTAGCGCTTGATGCCGGTGGTGAGCGCCTCGACCAGGCGATTCTGGTGGTCGACGCTGCGCAGCTTGGCCTCTTCTTCCGGGTTGGAAATGAAGGCTGTCTCAACCAATATCGAGGGCACGTCGGGGGCCTTCAGCACCGCGAAGCCGGCCTGCTCTACGCTGCCCTTGTGCAGCTTGCCCACCTTGCCCATCTGCCCCAGCACCTCGCCGCCGAGCTTCAGGCTGTCCTTGATCTGGGCGGTGGTGCTCATGTCGAGCAGGGCACGCAGCACGGCGGCGTCCTTGGCTTTGATGTTGACGCCTCCCACCATGTCGGCTGCGTTTTCCTTGTCGGCCATCCAGCGCGCCGCGGTGCTGCTGGCGCCGTGTTGCGACAGGGCAAACACCGAAGCGCCGCGCGCCTGTGGCTTGAAGAACGCGTCAGCGTGGAGCGACACGAAGAGATCGGCCTGCACGCGCCGCGCCTTGCGCACGCGCTCTTGCAGCGGCACAAAGTAGTCGCCATCTCGCGTGAGCATGGCGCGCATGCCGGGCAGCGCATTCAGGCTGTCGCGCAGCTTCAGGGCGATGGCGAGCACCACATCTTTCTCGCGCAGGCCAGTGGGGCCACTTGCACCGGGGTCTTCGCCGCCATGCCCGGGGTCTAGCGCCACGATGATGAGGCGGTCGATGCGCGATTTGGAAAGCGGCGGCAGCACCGGTGCCACCACGGCCGGCGCCGAAGCCGCGGGCCGGGGGCCCACCGGCTTGTTCATCTTGCCGATGAACTCGCCCAGTGCGTCTTGCACCGCCTGCGCGGCCTTTTGCTCGGCTTGCTCTTTGTCCAGGATGAGCTCCAGCAAGGGGTCGCGCTCGTGCGTGGGCTTGAGGTCGAACACCAGCCGATGCTGATAGGCTGCCACCGGCGCCAGCGTGAACAGCTGAGGCGCCGTGGCCTGCTTCAGGTCGATCACCAGACGCACCACGCGCGGCTGGTTTTGCCCTACTCGCACACCGGCGATGAACGGGTCGTCGGATCGCACCTTGCCCACAATCTCGCGCAGCTCGGGGCTCAGCTCCAGCCCATCGATGTCGATCACCAGGCGCTGCGGCTTGTCGGCCATGAAGTGACGTATCGACAGCGCCTGATCGGACTCGAGCGTCACGCGGGTGTATTCATCGGCCGGCCACACGCGCACCGCGACGATGCTGGCGCCAAACGCGATCTCATGAGCACTCAGCAGCAGTGCAAGACTCCCCGCTCCACGCAGCACATCCCGCCGCTTCAAGGCAGAAGCTCCAGACCACGCGGTGTGCAGGCATCAAATCTCACGCAGCGTTCGTCTCCTTCAAGCGGAATGAGTTCCATGCGCAGATCAGGCACAGGCAACAAACCCGCGGCCTGCTCGGGCCACTCGGCCAGCTTGAGCCCCTCACTCGCGAACACGTCGCGAAAACCCGCATCTTCAAACTCTTGCGGGTCTTTGAAGCGGTAGAAGTCGAAATGCCAGATGGGCAAGCCGGGCAACTCATACGACTCCATCACCGCGTAAGTGGGGCTCTTGATGCGCCCCTGCACACCCAGCGCCTGCAGCAAGTGGCGCACGAAGGTCGTCTTGCCCGCCCCCAGCGTGCCGTGCAGTTCAATGAAGGCCTCGCGCAGCGCCGGACGCTGCGCAAGCGCCTGGGCGGTGGTGGCGCAAGCGGCTTCGTCAGCCCATTGCACAGTGCAGGTTCCTAGAATCGGCAAATGACAGTCGCTCGCATGTTGGATGAAGAAAGCCTGATCGCGTTGGTGTCCCGCTTGCGCGAGTGGGCGTCGGCACTCGGATTTTCCCAGATCGGGGTGGCCGATGTCGATTTGTCCTCGGCCGAGCCGGGCCTCATGGCGTGGCTGCACAACGGCTTTCACGGCAGCATGGGCTACATGGCCGCGCACGGCGTAAAGCGAGCTCGGCCGGCCGAGCTGGTGCCGGGCACGGTGCGCGTGATCACGGCGCGCATGGACTACCTGCCGCGCGGCACCGGCAACGACTGGCAAGCCATCGAGTGGCAGCACCTCGCCGACCCGGGACAGGCCGGCGTGTCGATGTACGCAAGAGGGCGCGACTACCACAAGGTCTTGCGCTCGCGACTGCAAACGCTCGCCCAGCGTCTGGCTGAAGCGGTCGGCCCGCTCGGCCACCGCGCTTTCACCGACTCGGCGCCCGTGCTCGAAGTGGAGCTCGCCTCGCGCAGCGGCATCGGCTGGCGTGGCAAGCACACGCTTGCTTTGCACCGCGAGGCCGGCTCCATGTTTTTTCTGGGTGAGATCTACATCGACCTGCCGCTGCCGCTGTCGCAGCCGGTGGGCTCGCATTGCGGCAGCTGCAGCGCTTGCATAGACGTGTGCCCCACGCAGGCCATCATCGGCCCGTATCGGGTGGATGCGCGGCGCTGCATCTCTTATCTGACCATCGAGCACGACGGCCCCATCCCCGAGGAGCTGCGTGCCCCCATGGGCAACCGCATCTACGGCTGCGACGACTGCCAGCTCGTCTGCCCCTGGAACAAATACGCCCAGGCCAGCACCCTGCCCGACTTCGACACGCGCCAGCCCCTCACCCATGCCACGCTGCTGCAGCTGTGGGGCTGGTCGGAAGAAGATTTTCTGCGGTACACCGAAGGCGGCCCCATACGCCGCATCGGCTACCAGCGCTGGCGCCGCAACCTCGCGGTCGGCTTAGGCAACGCCTTGCGCGCGCTACCCGATGTGGACATGGTCGAAGCCTTGCAAAGCGCGCGCAGCAACGCCAGCGAGTTGGTGCGCGAGCACATCGATTGGGCGCTGGCGCAAACCGCCTGAGTCAAGCGGTCACCGCCTGCAACACCGCTAACCACAACGGAATGCTGAGCATGCCCAGCACCGTCGACAGCGTGACCAGGCCCGCCACATAAGGCGCATCGCCCCCCATGCGAGCCGCCAGCACGTAGGCGCTGGATGCAGTGGGCAGCGCCGAAAACAACACCACGATCAGCCGCTGCTCGGTCGGCAGCACGATTGCCATCGTGAAGCCGATGGCCAGCGCCGGGAGCACCACATGCCGTATGCCCAACAGCGCCGCGGCCAGACCCGGCGCACGTTTGAGCCCACCCAGCTTGAGCCCCGCCCCCACCGCCAGCAGGCCCACCGGCAGCGCGGCCACCCCGATGCGCTGCAGCGTGGTCGCCACCGCGTCGGGAAACTTCAGCCCCAGCACATTGGCCAGCAAGCCCGCCGCCGTGCTGATGATCAAGGGGTTGCGCAGCAGCTCGCGCAAATACGCATGGCCACCGTGCCGCGCCAGTGACCACACCGCTGCCACGTTGACCAGCGGCACGCACAAGGCGATCAGCAGCGCCATCCAGGCCACGCCCTGCGCGCCACCCAGGCGCTCGGACAGCGCCAGCGCGATGTACGAGTTAAAGCGAAAGGCAATCTGAGCGCCCGAAGCATGCATGCGCGCGTCGACCCCTGGCCAGCGCCGCAGCGCAAATGCCAGCGCAATGCCACACAAGGTGAGACCCACGCCAACCGCCGCCAGGCTCAGCGTCTGCAAGGGCTGCAGGCGGCTGTTGACGATGGAATTGAAGAGCAGCACCGGGAACAGCAGGTAGTACACCAGGCGCTCGGCGCTCTCCCATAGCGGGCGGTCTAACGCGGTGTAGCGGCATAGCAGGAAGCCGCAGGCGATGAGCAAAAAATCTGGCAGCAACAAGAGGCCATGGGTCATGGGTCGAGTTTGCCAGTGCAAACTGCTGCGTAGTTTCCACAGTCGCCAGCCCGCCCTTCAGCGTGCAGCATCTGCCTTCAACCCGCTTTCCATTGCCTAGGAACACGCATGCAGCGCAGAACCCTTCTTCTCGCCACCAGCCTCTTGACTGCCGTCTCCGGCGCATGGGCCCAGGCTTACCCCAGCAAGCCAGTGCGCCTGGTGGTGCCGTTTGCCCCGGGCGGCACCACCGACATCGTGGCCCGCGTGGTGGCCGAGAAGATGCACGTCGCGCTCGGCCAAAGCATGATCGTCGAGAACAAGGCCGGCGGTGGCGGCTCCATCGGCGCCAATGAAATCGCCAAAGCCGCGCCTGATGGCTACTCGCTGGGCATGGCCACGGTGTCGACCACGGCGGCCAACCCGGCCATCAACCCGAAGATTCCATACAACCCCATCACCGATTTCACACCCATCATCAACGTGGCGGCCACGCCCAACGTGATCGCCGTGCACCCAAGCTTCCCGGCGCGCGACTACAAGGGCTTCATCGCCGAACTCAAGAAGAACCCAGGCAAGTATTCCTTCGCCAGCTCGGGCACGGGCGGCATTGGCCATCTGCAGATGGAGCTCTTCAAGAACCTGTCGGGCACCTTCGTCACCCACATTCCGTATCGCGGTGCAGGCCCAGCGCTCAACGACACCGTGGCCGGCCAGGTGCCGATGATCTTCGACAACATGCCCTCAGCCCTGCCCTTCATCAAAGACGGCCGCCTGATCGCCATCGTGGTGGCCGCGCCCAATCGCCTGGCGGCCCTGCCGGATGTGCCCACCTTCAAGGAAGTGGGGCTAGAGGCAGTGAACCGCATGGCCTACTACGGCATCTATGGTCCCAAGGGCCTGCCGAAGGAAGTAGTCGACAAGGTGAACGCAGCCGTCAAGAAAACCCTTGAAGACCCGGCCGTGAAGAAACGCATTGAAGACACCGGCTCGCTGATCGTGGCCAACACCCCCGAGCAGTTCGCCGAGCAGATCAAGGCCGAGTTGGCGGTCTACAAGAAGGTCGTGGTGCAACAGAAGCTCTCGCTGGATTGACTGCCGCCGTGACCGCCAGCCACGGCGCGATCGATCGTTTCATCGACGCGCTGTGGATTGAAGACGGCCTTTCACCCAACACCCTGGCCGCCTACCGCCGTGACCTGACGCTCTACGCGCAGTGGCTGGCGCAGAGCGCCGGCAAATCGCTCAACGACAGCACCGAGACCGACCTGCGCGAGCATGCCATTGCGCACCACGCCGGAAGCAAACCCACCAGCGCCAACCGGCGGCTCACGGTGTTCAAGCGCTATTTCCGCTGGGCCTTGCGCGAGCACCTGTTGAGCACCGACCCCACGCTCAAGCTCTTGAGCGCCAAACAGCCACTGCGCGTGCCCAAGGTGCTGAGCGAGGCGCAGGTCGAAACTCTGCTCAACGCCCCCGACACCGACACGCCGCTCGGTCTGCGCGACCGCACCATGCTCGAGCTGATGTACGCGAGCGGCCTGCGGGTGAGCGAGCTGGTCACGCTCAAGAGCGTGCACCTGAGCCTGAGCGACGGTGTGCTGCGCGTCACCGGCAAAGGTGCCAAGGAGCGCCTGGTGCCGTTTGGCGAAGAGGCCCATGCCTGGCTGACGCGCTACCTGGCCGAGGCGCGCGCCACCATCCTGCACGGCCAAGCGAGCGATGCGCTTTTCGTCACCGGCCGCGGCGGGCCGATGACACGGCAGATGTTCTGGCAGCTCATCAAGAAATACGCCTTGCAGGGCCACGTGAGCGTGCCGCTGTCGCCGCACACGCTGCGCCACGCCTTTGCCACCCACTTGCTGAACCACGGCGCCGATTTACGCGCGGTGCAAATGCTGCTGGGCCACGCCGACATCTCCACCACCACCATCTACACCCATGTGGCGCGCGAGCGGCTGAAATCGCTGCATGCGACACACCACCCGCGGGGGTGAGGCCCTGAGCGCCCATGTTCCAATCGCTTGCTTACCCAAGGGCGCAACCGAGACGACACCATGGCCACGCTGAAACTGAAAACCCCTGCCGGCCCCCGCTCCACCTCTGCCAAGCCTGATCGAGCCCCCGTGCGCGGCGCCGGCTCTGGCGTGAAGAAGCGCCCCACCCTGGCCGAGGCCCAAACGCAGCGCGCGGAGCGTGAAGCGCGCTACCAAGAGCAACTGCGCCAGCGCTTCGGTGACAAGCCGCCAGCCGACTTCAAGCGCCGCGATGAGCCCGAAGCACCGCGCCAGCGCCCTCCCCAGCGCCGCGACGAGCGCACCGACCCACGCATGCAGCGAGACGACCGGCCGCGCCAAGACCGCCCGCCGCAGGCACGCCCGCCCCGGCGCGACGACCAGCGCCGAAGTGATCAACGCCAAGAGGGTCGCAGCGCCCCGCGCGGTCCGGCCAACGCACCGTACGGCGGCCCTCGCGACGACGGGCGCGGCCCCGTCAACGTGCCCTACGGCGGCCCGCGCGACGACGGCCGCGGCGCACCCCAGCGTGACCCGCGCGCAACGCCGCGGCCCCACGGCCCGCGCCCTGCCACGCCTTCGGGGCCGAACACCGCGTTCGGCGGGCCGAACAAAGCCTTCGGCGGCCCGCGCAACACGCCGATGCGCCCTCAGCATGACGACGATGACGACGACGAATTCCCCCAGCACGCCGAACAGCCCGGCAGCATGCGCCTGTCCAAGCGCATGAGCGAGCTGGGCATTGCTTCGCGGCGCGAGGCCGACGAGTGGATCCCCAAAGGCTGGGTGCGCGTCGACGGCAAGGTGGTCAACGAGCTTGGCTCGCGCGTGCTGCCCGGCCAGCTCATCACCATCGAGGCCAAGGCACGGGACGCCCAGGCCTTGAAGGTCACCATCCTCATCAACAAGCCGGTGGGCTACGTGAGCGGCCAGGCCGAAGACGGCTACGAGCCCGCCTCGGTGCTGGTCACCCCGCAAAACCAGTGGAAAGAAGACCGCTCCGGCGTGCGCTACCTGCACAGCCACATGCGGGGCCTGGCGCCGGCCGGCCGGCTCGACATCGATTCGGTGGGCCTCCTGGTGCTGACGCAAGACGGCCGCATCGCCAAGCAGCTGATCGGCGAAGACAGCGAAGTCGAAAAGGAATACCTGGTGCGCGTGAACACCATCGATGGCTTGGCCTTGCCCGACGACCAACTCGCACTGCTCAACCACGGCCTCGAGCTCGACGGCGAGGCCTTGCGCCCGGCAGTAGTGGAGTGGGTCAACGACGACCAGCTGCGCTTTGTGCTGCGCGAAGGCAAGAAGCGCCAAATTCGCCGCATGTGCGAGCAGGTGGGCCTGACGGTGCTGGGCTTGAAGCGGGTGCGCGTGGGCGCAATCATGCTGGGCGACCTGCCGGCGGGGCAGTGGCGCTACCTTCGCGGCACCGAGCACTTCGCCTGATCAACACTTTGGGCGCGTTCTTCTGAAGCCACCCTGCCTTCGGGCCTAGCGCTCGTCGCCCGCAAGCTCTGTTTCGATCGCTTCAATTAGCACGTGCACTTCCGACTTCGTGTCCACACGTAAGCGGCGCACTTGGGAAAACCCGAGGCGAAAAGTGTGCGATTCCCCCGCAAACAGGGGGTTGCACTTGGCTTATGAAATTTGCGGGCGCAACAACCTGACACGGCGTAACACCTCGAATGCGCAGTTAATGCGCTCCTGGCAAGGGCAACGAGGAAACGTCATGAAGCGCAGAAATCTGGTCCTGGGTGGTTTGGTTGGCAGCGTCGCGGTGGGGCTCCCACGCTTCGCGTTGGCACAGACCGCGGTCGTCAAGTTCGGGCAATCGGCGGCCATGAGCGGCGCCAGCGCCGAGAAAGGGCGCGACATACGGGCCGGCATCGTGGCGGCGTTCGAGGCGGCTTCCAAGACAGGTGGCACGCGCTTCGAGCTGATCACGCTCGACGACGCCGGCTCAGCCGAGCGCTGCGTTCAAAACGTGGGCACGCTGCTGGGCTCCAACGTCGCAGCCCTCATCGGCCTGACCAGCGGCGCCGGCGCCGAGGCCTCCATGAGCGCCATAGACCTGAGCCAAATGCCCTTGCTCGGCACCGCCAGCGGCACCATGGGCCTGCGCGGCGACAAGCCCACCGCGGCCTATAACGTGCGCGCCGGCTACGACCTCGAATTCAAGCGCATGGTGTCCTATGCCAAAGAGCGCGCCCTGCTGCGCGTGGGCCTGGTCTACACCCAGGAAACCAGCGCCCCCAACCTCACGGCCATGACCAGCGCGCTGGCTGCCGCCGGCATCGCACCGCGCGAAGCGATTGCGGTTGAGCAAACGCCCGCCTCGTTCCAGCTCGCCGCGAGCAAGCTGATCTCGGCCAACCTCGACTGCGTGCTCTTCGTGGCCGGCGCAACGCCAGTGGCGGCCATCATCGAGCAGATGAACGCAGCCAAGTACCGTGGCATGTTTTACGCCTCGTCGATGGCGGGGCAAGACCTGATCGAAACGCTGTCGGCCAAGAAGCAAAGCGCCATCCTGAGTGTGGTGGTGCCACGCCCCTCATCACTGGGCCTGCCTGTGGTCAGCCGCTGCCAGCAAGACCTGACCGCGCTCAACACCGACGTGAAAATGAGCGTCACCACGCTTGAGGGCTACATCAGCGGGCGCATTGCCGTAGAGGCGGCGCGCAACGCGATGAAGGTGGCCACCGTGGGCAAGCGCAGCATGAAGGAGGCGCTCAGCACGCTGCGCGCCGACCTCGGCGGCTACACCGTGCAGTTCTCGCCCGGCAGCACGCAAGGCTCGAAGTACGTAGAGCTGGTAACCCTCGACCGCTACGGCCGCATGGTGGGCTGAGGCCGCGATTCGGTTCGCCCTGTGCCAGTCTGATGACTGGCATGTTTGTTTCTTCCCACCGTCTTTCGGTGCATCGCGAGGAATACTTCGCTCAGGGCGAGCGGAGCGGTAAACCGACACCGCTCAAGTTCTGAGCCGACACGATCTCGCGCGCCATGGTGCCCCAGCGCGGGTCGCCCACCGCGCGCTGCGCCGCCGCCACGGCGGCTCCTCGCTCACCCAGCTCCAGCAACACGTTCGCCAAGTTGACCCAGGCGGCGCCACTGTCGTGTCGCTCGGCCGCTGCGCCAAACACCACGGCGGCGCGGCGCTTGTCGCCAGTGGCATACGCAGCGTTGCCGAGGCCGATCGCCAGCGTGAGGTCGTCAGGCCAGCGCTGCACGGCGCTCTCATACATGCGCAAGGCCTGCGTCGGCGTTGCACTGCGCTCGAAGCCCACCGCGGCCTCGGTCACTGCCGGCAATTGCGCTGTGGTGGGCCACACACCCGGTGGCAAGGCGACAAACGCCCAATGGCCCGAGCGCGCCCAGGTGTGCTCGAAGGTGCGCATGCGCATGGTCTCGCGCTGCGTGGTGCCCGAGCGAAGCAGCATCTCGCCCGCGTCAAGGTCGTAGCCCACCACCACCGCGTAGTGCCAGAGCGGCACGAAGCTCAGGCCCAGGTTTTGCAGCACCACCACCACATGGCCGGCGGCCACTTCGCGCAACACGGCTACCAGCGTGGGGGGAATCAACGTGGCAACAGCCCCATGCCGGCGTGCCCCGGCCAGCATCTCGGTCTGCAAGCTACCTTCGCGCGCGGGCAAAAACACTTCGTCGCCCAGCGTGGCCGGCGAAGTCGCATTGCCAACAGCACCCAGCGCTGTGGCCAGCGCCGCGGGGCCGCACTGGTATTCGGTTTGCGCGAAGAAGGGTGTGGCCGACAGCTCGGCACTGAGCGGCAGGCCGGGCGGCGGGTGGGCGCGCAGTGCCGCCGTTTGCACCGCACAGCCTGACAGGCCTGAGAGGCCCATCAGCACCAGCAAGAGCGCCAGAACGGCGCGGTGAATCAACACACGCTCAGCGTGCCGGGTGGATGAACGGGAAGATGTGGGTGTAGCCCAGGATGTCTGTGAACAGCAGCACCACGAACACCAGCGCCAGCGTGCCGATCAGCTCGCTTGCCCCACCCGCAGGCGATTTGTCGATCTCGGCGGCCAGCCGCGCCGCTTCGGCATCGGTCATGGCCGCCACGCGTGCCCGAGCCTGCGCAAGGCTCACCCCGCGCTCTACGAGTGCAGCCGACACGTCGGCCCGCTCCAGTGTGGCCATCACCAGCGCGCGCTCTTCAGCCGCGGTGCGCAGGCCCTGACTCGCGGCCACCTGCTCGGTGGTGATCAGCCCGCCCGCCTGTGCGGCCTGCACGAAGCCGATGCAAGTGGCCACAAGGGCGGCCACGATGCGCCTGGTTTTAGTCATGAACTGCTCCTGCACTGTGAAGAGTGCGCATCCTAGCAACGCCGCTCCGAATCGCCGCCTTCCACGAGCTGAAGGCTGGCCTGTGGCAAGCTGCGCGGATGTACTTTCCCTTCACCGCTGAGTTCTTGTTTGCCATTGGCGTTGCCGCCGTCGCCTTTCTCATCGGGATGTGGTACCTGCACCGTCGGGCCAAGCGCACGCGCAGCGTGGGGCGCCGAGTGGAAGGCGGCCCGTCCAACCTGCGCTTCACCTGTGCCGGCTGCTCGGTCAAGTTCACCCACTCCCGGCGCACCCTGAGCGCCTGGCAACAAGGCACGCGCAAGTTCTACTGCAAGGCCTGCCACACCAAGGCGCAGGGCACCGGGGTCAAGCACGGGCGGTGACCACAGGCGCCTGCCAGAATCGGCGTTTCTCCACGACGTCACTTCACCATGACCGCCATCTGGAAGCAGCCCGCCTCGGTTGAATTGCTCACCGCCATCCACGTCAACACCACGGTGGCGCTGCTGGGCATCGAGTTCCTAGAAGTGGGTGACGATTTCATACGCGCCCGCTGCCCCGTCGACGCACGCACCAAGCAGCCCGCAGGCATCTTGCACGGCGGCATCTCGGTGGTGCTGGCCGAGACGCTGGGCTCTTGCGGCGCTGCCTTCTCTTCGCCCACCGGCCACCGCGCCGTAGGCCTGGACATCAACGCCAACCACATCCGCAGCGCAAGCGAAGGCTGGGTGACCGGCACCGCCCGCCCCATCCACATCGGCCGCACCACGCATGTTTGGCAGATCGACGTGACAAACGAGAAAGGCCAACTCACCTGCGTGTCGCGCATCACCATGGCCATACTCGCGCAGGCAGCTGAGGCTGCTGCAAGTGGCGCTTGAGGTTGCAGCGCCTAAGGCGGCCATGAACCCCGCCACCGTCGTGCTGGTGCTCACGCTGCTGCTGGGCATCCAGCCCGTCACCACCGACCTGTATCTGCCTGCGCTGCCCATGCTGGCACATGACCTGCACACCACGGCGTCGGCCGCGCAGCTCACCTTGTCGGCCCTCATCATCTGCTTTGGCATCGGCCAGCTCATCTGCGGGCCGCTGGCCGACCGCTATGGGCGCCGGCCGGTGCTGCTGTTCGGGCTCTCGCTCTACACGGCCGCGAGCGTGCTCAGCGCCACAGCGCCCAGCATCGGCTGGCTGATCCTGTGGCGCGCGCTTCAAGGCGCTGCCATGGCGGCGGCGGTGACATGTGGGCGATCCATCATTCGCGATCTGTACGCACCGCACGAAGGGGCACGCGTGATGTCGCGCGCCCTCACCGGCCTGGGCTTCATCGCGATGGCCAGCCCGCTGATCGGTGGGCTGGCCGTGCAATGGGCCGACTGGCACGCCGCGCTCAGCGTGCCCGCGGCGTTCGGCGCCCTGGCGCTGGGTGCGGTGGCCTGGCGCTTCGAAGAAACCGTGCCGCAGCGCAACCCCACCGCCACACAGATCGCCCCCATGCTGCGCAACTGGGCCAGCGTGGCACGCCACCCAACCTTCCAGGCGTGGGTTGCGCTGTCGGCGCTGACCTATGGCGGGCTCTTCATGATGCTGGCAGGCTCATCGTTCGTGTTCATCGACGTGCTGGGCACTTCGCGCATCGCCTATGGCGCGTTTCTGTTTTCCAGCTCCATGGCCTATGTGACCGGCACCTTTCTCTGCCGCCGACTGCTGCTGGCGCGCGGGCTGCGCGGCACGGTCGCGGTGGGCGGCGGGCTCTCACTGGCGGGCGGCCTGAGCATGGGTGCACTGAGCTTGCTGGGCTTACACAGCCCCTGGGCCATCGCGGTGCCGCAGTGGTTGTATGCCATGGGCCACGGCATACACCAGCCCTGCGGGCAGGCGGGCGCGGTCGGCCAGTTCCCTGAAATGGCGGGCACTGCCGCTTCGTTGTCGGGCTTGTGCATGACACTGAGCGCCTTCGCCGTGGGGCTGTGGTTGGGCCACAGCTTCAATGGCACCGTCTACCCCATGACCCTGGGTGTGTGCGCCTTCAGCATTTGCCTGGCGCTGGTGGCCTGGACGCTGGTGCAGCGCCACGGCGACCCGCATGCCACTCCCTCTATCCCCAAGACTGCATGACCACCTCTTCTTTCAACTACCTGTGCCTCGCCGGCCCCACCGCCTCGGGCAAGACAGCCGCGGCACTCGCCATCGCCGAAGCGCTGGCCGCCACGCGACCCGTCGAGATCATCAGCGTCGACTCGGCCCTGGTGTACCGCGGCATGGACATCGGCACCGCCAAGCCCAGCGCCGCCGAGCGTGCGCAGGTGCCACATCACCTGATCGACATCATCGAGCCCAGCGAGTCGTATTCGGCCGCGCGCTTCGTGGCCGATGCGCAAGCGCTCATCACCGAGATTGCGGCACGCGGCCACCTGCCGCTGCTGGTGGGCGGCACCATGCTGTACTTCAAGGCTTTGTTCGAAGGGCTGGACGCCATGCCCGCCGCTGACCGCGCCGTGCGTGCGGCACTCAGCGATGAGCTGGAGCGCAAAGGCTTGCACGCGCTGTACCGCGAGTTGGAGCGCGTAGACCCCATCACCGCCGCGCGCCTGAAGCCCGCTGACCAGCAGCGCATCCAGCGCGCGCTTGAGGTGTATCGGGTGAGCGGCCAGCCCATGTCGTCGTTCCACAGCGAGAAGGCCACAGTCGAAACGCCGCCGCTGATTTCGCTAGAGCCCACCGACCGTGCCTGGCTGCACCAGCGCATCGAGCAGCGCTTTCACCAAATGCTCGAACAGGGCCTGGTGAACGAGGTGGTTGCCCTCGAAGCGCGTGGTGACCTCAACGCCGACATGCCCTCCATGCGCTGCGTGGGCTACCGCCAGACCTGGGAGGCGCTGGTCGAAGGCGACCAGAGCGAGCTGCCCGAGCGCGGCGTGGCCGCCACGCGCCAGCTCGCCAAGCGGCAGATCACCTGGCTGCGCGGCATGCCGCAGCGGCAAATCGTGGCTTGCGACGCACCCGATGCCTTGGCCCAGGCCACTGCGCTCGGCGTGCGCCTGGCCTCGGAGCTGACGCTTGGCTGATCTGCTCGAAGTGCGCGGCCTCGCCAAGCGTTACGGCGAGTCGGCCATCTTCAGCAACGTCGACTTGAACGTCGCGGCGGGCGAGTTCGTCGCCATCCTCGGTGAGTCGGGCGTGGGCAAATCGACGCTGCTCAACTGCATCGCGGGGCTAGACACCGTGGCGAGTGGCTCGGTGCACATCGCCGGCACGCCCATCACCACGCTGCCCGAAGCCGAGCAGGCGCTGTTTCGGCGCCAGCACCTCGGCTTTGTGTTTCAGGCCTTCCATGTGTTGCCGCACCTGAGCGTGGCGCAAAACGTGGGTCTGCCTCTGCTGCTGCAACGGCGACCCGACGATGCGCGTGTAGAAAACTTGCTCACCGCTGTCGGCCTGCAAGGGCTCGGGCCGCGGCTGCCGCAAACACTCTCGGGTGGCCAGCTGCAGCGCGTGGCGCTGGCGCGTGCGCTGGTGCACAGGCCGCAGCTCATCCTCGCCGACGAGCCCACCGGCAACCTAGACCCCGCCACGGCCGAGAAGATGATGGATTTGCTGGCCACTCAGGTGCGCGAACAGGGTGCAGCCTGTGTGCTGGTGACGCACTCGCGCGCCGCCGCTGCGCGGGCCGATCGCGTGCTGACGCTCACCGCGAACGGCATGGCCGGTTGACCCATGCTCAGCCTGCTGCGCCACCTCTCCTGGCCCGAGCTGCGCCACCACCCTTGGCGTAACCTGGCCGCGCTGCTCGCCGTCACCCTGGGTGTGGCGCTGGCCTTTTCGGTGCAGCTCATCAACCAGTCGGCACTGAGCGAGTTCAGCGCCGCCGTGCGCTCGGTCAATGGCCAGCCCGACTTCGAGTTACGCGGGCAGCGCGGCGGTTTTGACGAAGCGATTTACGAGCACGTGGCAGCTCACCCTCAGGTGGCCTGGACCAGCCCCGTGGTCGAGATCGACACCTACGCCATCGACACGCAAGGCCAGCGCATGCCACTGCGCGTGCTGGGCCTCGATGCACTGGTCGCAGGCCCTCTTTCGCCCGCCTTGGTGCCGCACCCGCGCGAGGGCACCGACCGGCTCGCCCTGCTCGACCCTGCTGCGGTTTTTCTCAACGCCGCAGCGCAGCAGCGCCTGGGTGACACGGTGCGCCCGCAAACGCCGCAAGGCCATGTAGACCTGCGCGTGCTCGGCACCGTCTCGGCCAGCGGCCCGCCCATCGCGGTGATGGACATTGCCGGCGCGCAAGAGCAGTTCGCCTGGCTGGGGCGGCTGAGCCGCATCGACGTGCGCTTGCGCCCCGGCGCCGACCGCGCTGCCGTGCTGCGTGAGCTGGCCCTGCCCGCAGGCCTGCGCGCCGCATCGCCCGACGAAGCGGCGCAGCGCGTGTCTAACGTGTCGCGCGCCTACCGTGTGAACCTCACGGTGCTGGCGCTGGTGGCGCTGTTCACCGGCGCGTTTTTGGTGTTTTCCATCTTGTCGCTGTCGGTGGCCAAGCGGCAGCCACAGCTGGCCCTGCTCGGCGTGCTGGGCCTGAGCGCACGCCAGCGTTTGATGCTGGTGCTGGCCGAGTCAGCCTTGCTGGGACTGGTGGGCAGCGCGCTCGGGCTGTTGCTAGGCACAGCGCTCGCGGCGTTGGCCCTGCGGCTGTTGGCCGGTGATCTGGGCGGTGGCTACTTTCCGGGCGTGGCGCCCCGCTTGCAGTTCGGTGCCCTGGCCGCCTTGGTCTACGGCGTGCTCGGCACAACCGCAGCCGTGGTCGGCGGCTGGTGGCCTGCGCGCAGCGCTCAGCGGCTTGTGCCTGCACAGGCTTTGAAGGGGTTGGGCAGCAGCAGCGCCGACACCGCGTCGCCCTGGTTCGGCCCCGTCATGTTGACTGCAGGTTGCCTGCTCGCGTTGCTTCCGCCCATCGCCGAAATACCGCTGGCCGCCTACGGCTCGGTGGCGTGCCTGCTGTTCGGTGGCATCGCCTGCGTGCCCACCGGCGTGGGCTGGTTGCTCAAGGCCTTGCCGCCGTCGCGCAATGCACTCGCCCTGCTGGCGGTGGCACGCGCCCGCCACGAGCGCCACACCGCCACCATTGCCGTCGCCGGTGTGGTGGCCAGCCTGAGCCTGGCCGTGGCGCTCACGGTGATGGTGACCAGCTTCAGAGACTCGATGACGCAGTGGCTGGACAGCGTGCTGCCCGCCGACCTGTACGTGCGCGCCGCCAGCAGCAGCGGCGCAGGCGACGTGCTCACCCTGCCCCCAGCATTGCTCGAAGGTGCCGCTGCAGTGCCCGGCGTGCTGCGCACCAGCACGCAGCGTGTGTCGGCTGTGCAGCTCGCAGCGGGCCGGCCCGCTGTGGCGCTGCTCGCTCGCCCCATCGTCAACGCCGAGAAAGACTTGCCATTGATCGGCGAGCTGCGCCTTCTGCCGCCCGGTGAGACTGCCACCTATGTGAGCGAAGCCATGGTCAGCCTCTACGGTGCACAGCCCGGCACACGCTTCGCGCTGCCACTGCCCGACGGCCAGCGCGTGACCGTGTTCGTGCGCGGCGTGTGGCGCGACTACGCCCACCAGCACGGCGCCGTCACGCTGCAACTGGCCGACTACCAACGGCTGACGCACGACCTGCGCGTGAACGACATGGCGCTGTGGCTGCAACCCGGCACCGACCCTGGCGCCGTGCAGCAAGCCTTGCGCGGCCTGGGCGGGCCCGACAGCGCAGCACTCGAGTTCGCCACCGCCGGCCAGGTGCGCACGCTGTCGCTGCGCATCTTCGACCGCAGCTTTGCCGTGACCTACTGGTTGCAGGCGGTGGCCATTGCGATCGGCCTGTTTGGCATCGCCGCCAGCTTCTCGGCGCAGGTGCTGGCGCGGCGCAAGGAGTTCGGCCTACTCGCCCACCTGGGCCTCACGCGCCGCCAGGTGCTCACCGTGGTGGCGGCCGAAGGCGCGGTGTGGACGGCCGCAGGCAGCGTGCTCGGCCTGCTGCTGGGTCTGGCGGTGAGCGTGGTGCTGGTGCACGTGGTCAACCCGCAGAGTTTTCACTGGACCATGGAGCTCGTGCTGCCCTGGGGCCGGCTGGTTGTGCTGTGTGGCGCGGTGGTTCTGGCAGGCACCCTCACCGCCTGGATCGCCGCCCGTGGCGCAGCCACGCGGCAGGCGGCATTGGCCGTGAAGGAAGACTGGTAGCACCCCGTGCGGTGCCACGCGGGTAAGTCCTCATTCAATTAAAACTCGCCGAAATAAAATGCCGAATTATTTCAATGGACTGGCATGGCGCGTCTTCAATCACGGCAAATCTCGCAGCTGCACCTGTACCAGGTGCTGCATGCGGTGCGCCTGGCGAGCGAGCCGCTGTCGCGTGCGGAAATCGGTGAGCGCACCGGGCTGAGCCAGCCCGCCGTGTCGACGCTGACACGGCGCCTGCTCGAGAGCGGCGCGCTCATCGAAGTGGGCGCAAGGCCCTCGCAAGGCGGTGGCCGGCGCGAACGCGAGCTGGCGATGAACCCCGATCACGCCTGGGTGGTGGGCGTGAAGGTGGCGGTGCACCAGCTGACCGTGGCCTTGTGCGACTTTGCGGGCGGCGTGCGCAACACGCTGAAGGTGCCGCTCTCCTCGCCCATGACGCAGGCCGCGCTGGTGCGCACGCTGGTACGCGAGATCGAAGCCTGCCTGGCCGGTGCTGGCGGTGCCGTGCGCCAGCGGCTGGCCGGCGTGGGTGTGGCGCTGCCGGGCTTCGTCGACTCGATGCGCGGTGAGGTGCTGTGGTCCCCGGTGCTCAAACCCGCCACGCGCAAAGACACTGCGTCGCTCGACCAGGCGCTCACCGACGCGATGGGCGTGCCCGTCTTCATCGAGAACGACGCCAACATGCTGGCGCTGGCCGAGCAGTGGTTCGGGCAGGCCGCGCGTGTGCCCAACATGGCGGTGGTCACGCTCGAACACGGCCTGGGCCTGGGCCTGGTGCTCAATGGTGAGCTTTACCGCGGGCACTCAGGCCTGGCCTCCGAGCTCGCGCACCTGCAACTGCAACGCAACGGCTTCACCTGCCAGTGCGGCAAACAAGGTTGCCTGGAGGCCTACGTCGCGCACTACGCGCTGGTGCGCCAGGGTCGCCAGGCCGGGCTCCTGGCCGGCGACGAGCCGCTGACGGCCGAGGGGGTGATGGCCGCCCACGCCGAGCTGATCAAGCTGGCGCGCCATGGCAATGCACGCGCCCGCGAGATCTTCGAGACCCAAGGCAGCACGCTCGGCCAATGGATAGGCAACGTGGTCAACCTGCTGGCGCCCCAGCTGGTGCTGCTCGATGGTGACGGCACGAGTGCAGCCGACCTCTACGAGCCCGCCCTGCGCGAAGCCATGACGCAGGCCATGCTGCTGCCCCACCGCGAGGCCGTGCAGCTGGTGGTGCGCCACCAGGGCGACGAGGTGTGGGCGCGCGGCGCGGCCTCGCTGGTGCTGCAGCGGCTCGACGAATCGACCGAGGTCGTCGAGTCGATCTCGCGCCATGGCTTCGATCACGAAAGCGGCGGGAGACGGCCCGACGCATGACCCCAAAGCGCGAGCCGGCTCCCGTTGCATGCCGGCGCGTTCATCAACAACAGCAAGGAGACAACATGCACACGAAACACAAACTTCTGGCCGCCGGCTTTCTGGCCACCTTCGGCAGCCTGGCCATGGCACAAACCCTGGTCGGCGTGAGCTGGTCCAACTTCCAGGAAGAGCGCTGGAAGACCGACGAAGCCGCCATCAAGGGCCAGCTGGCCAAGGCAGGCGGCAGCTATGTCAGCGCCGACGCGGGCGGCTCGCCCGAGAAGCAGCTGGCCGACATCGACGGCCTCATCGCCAAGGGCGCCAAGGCGCTGATCATCCTGGCCATGGACAAGGACGCCATCGTTCCCGCGCTCGCCAAGGCGAAGGCAAAGAACATTCCGGTGGTCGCCTATGACCGCTTGATCGAAGCCCCCGGCGTGTTCTACATCACCTTCGACAACAAAGAAGTGGGCCGCATGCAGGCGCGCGCCGTGCTGGCCGCCAAGCCCAAGGGCAACTACGTGATGATCAAGGGCTCGCCCACCGACCCGAACGCCGACTTCCTGCGCGCAGGCCAACAAGAGGTGCTGGCCGATGCCATCAAGAAGGGCGACATCCGAATCGTGGGCGAGGAGTACACCGAAGGCTGGAAGCCCGAAGTGGCGCAAAAGAACGTGGAGCAGATCCTCACCAAGAACGCCAACAAGGTCGACGCGGTGGTGGCCTCCAACGACGGCACGGCGGGCGGCGCCGTGGCGGCCCTGTCGGCACGCGGCCTGAAGGGCGTGCCGGTGTCGGGCCAGGACGGTGACCACGCCGCCCTGAACCGCGTGGCGCTGGGCACGCAGACGGTGTCGGTCTGGAAAGACGCACGTGACCTCGGCCGCGAAGCCGCCACGGCGGCCCTCGCGCTGGCCGGTGGCAAGAAGGTCGCAGGCTCGTCGACCTGGGCCGAAGGCGAGAAGAAGATCCCGATGAGCGCGATCTTCCTCAAGGCCGTGCCGGTGACGCAGGCCAACCTCGACGTGGTGGTCAAGGCCGGTCACATCTCCAAAGACGCCTTGTGCAAGGGCGTTGACAAAGCCGCCGGCCCTGCCGCCTGCAAGTAAGCGGCTTGTTGCGCCCGCGTGTGCCGCGTCATGCGGCACACGCGCCTGCCCGGCACACAGAAGCACCCCATGTGGAACCAACTTCAAATCAGCAGCCTCGACCTGCGCCTGTCCATCATGGCGGGCGTGTTGATCGCCATGGCGCTGGTCTTTCATGGGCTCACGGGCACCTTCCTGACGCCTGAGAACCTCTACAACATCGCCCAGCAGACCGCGGTGGTGGGCATCGTCGCGGCCGCCGTGGCGCTGATCATCGTGGCGCGCCAGATCGACCTGTCGGTCGGCTCGGTGATGGGCGTGGTGGGCGTGCTGATCGCCTTTCTCATGTACACCAAGGGCTGGCACTGGGTGCCGGCCTCGCTGGCCGGGCTGGCGCTGTCGCTGGCCATCGCGCTCTACCAGGGCTGGCTCACCGCCTACCTGGGCGTGCCTTCCTTCGTGGTGACGCTGGGCGGCCTGATGTCGTTTCGCGGCGCCGCCTTTTTGGTGGCCGACGGCAAGACACAGCCGATCAACGACCCCGTCTTCCTGATGATCGGCGGCGGCCTCGAAGGCTCGCTCGGCCCCCTGCTCAGCTGGGTGCTGGGCGTGGGCCTGTCGTTGCTGCTGGCCTGGAACGCCGTGTCGCGCCGGCGCAAGGCGCATGCGCACGGCTTCCCGCTGCGCCCGCTGTGGTTCGAGGCCGGGCTCACGCTCTTCTTCATCGCTTCACTGCTCGGCTTCGTGGCCACGATGAACACTTATGTGCTGGCCGACAAAGGTGCGGGCCAGGGCATTCCGATCCCGGTGGTGATCTGGGGCGTAGTGGTGGCGGGCATGGCCTTCATCGTCAACCGCACGCGCTTCGGGCGTTATGTCTATGCCATCGGCGGCAACCCCGAAGCGGCGTTGCTGGTGGGCATTCCGGTGAAGCGGGTCATGCTCAGGCTCTTCTTGCTGCTGGCCGTGATGGTGACCGTGGCTGCGGTGGTCTCGGTGTCGCGGCTGAACGCCGGCACCAACTCGCTCGGCTCCAACATGGAGCTGTACGTGATTGCCGCTGCGGTGATCGGCGGTGTGGCCCTGTCGGGTGGCAGCGGCACCGTGCTGGGCTCGGTGCTGGGCGCGCTGGTGATCCAGTTCCTGGAGTCGGGCCTGCTGTTGCTCGACGTGAACATCGGCTTGCGCATGGTCATCATCGGCCAGGTGCTGATCGTGGCCGTGGTGTTCGACGTGCTGTACCGCCGCGCCACCGGGGAGCGCATGACATGAGTGCACTGCCCATGACCACGCCGCTCATCGAGATGCGCGACATCCACAAAGCCTTCCACGGTGTGCGCGCCGTGGAGGGGGTGAGCCTGTCGGTGCACCCCGGCGAGGTGGTGGCCCTGCTGGGCCACAACGGCGCCGGCAAGTCCACGCTGATGAAGCTGCTGGCCGGCGCCTTCAGCATCGACAGCGGCGAGATCAGGGTGGCGGGCGAGCTGGTGCGGCTCGACAGCCCAGCCGATTCGCAGAAGCTCGGCATCGAAACCATCTACCAGACCCTGGCCCTGGCCGACAACCTCGACGCCGTGGCCAACCTCTTCCTCGGGCGCGAGTTGCTCACCCGCTGGGGCACGCTCGACGACTACGCCATGGAGAAGGCCGCACGTGAGGTTTTCCACCGCCTGAACCCCAACTTCAAGAACATCCGCGTGCCGGTGCGTTCGCTCTCGGGTGGGCAGCGACAGGTGGTCGCCATTTCGCGAGCGCTCTATTTCAACGCCCGCGCGCTGATCATGGACGAGCCCTGCGCCGCCCTCGGGCCCGAAGAGACGCGCATGGTCCATGAGCTGGTGCGCACGCTCAAGGCCAGCGGCGTGGGCATCTTCCTGATCACACACGACATGCCCGACGTGTTCGGCCTGTCCGACCGCCTGTCGGTCATGAAGAACGGCAAGACCGTCGGCACCTACCGCACCACAGACGTCAGCGAAGACGAGGTGCTCGGCATGATCATCGGTGGCAGACCTTTGCAACGTCTGGCGCCCTTGTAGAGATCCCCCACAACAACCACTGGACAACAAGGAGACAAGCATGAAGAACCTGATCAAACCCCTGGTGCTGGCCGTCAGCGCCCTGGTGACTTTCGGTGCGCAAGCACAAGCCACCACCACGATCACCGTGGCCTCGTTCCCGAGCTTCGACATGGCGATCAAGGCCGCCATCCCGCTGTATAAAAAGCTCCATCCTGAAATCGATATCAAGCTCGCCAGCCTGGCATTTGCCGACCACCACACCGCCATGACCACGGCGCTGGCCACCGGCGCCAACCTGCCCGACGTGATGGCCGTCGAGCTGAGCTACATCGGCAAGTTTGCCGAGTCGGGTGGTCTCGAAGACCTGGCCAAGGCGCCGTACAACGCCATGCCCAGCACCTCGCGTTTTGCCAAATTCTCGGTGCCCCAGGCGATGAGCGGCACCGGCGCGCTGGCCGCCATGCCGGCCGACATCGGCCCGGGCGCGCTGTTCTACCGCAAGGACCTGCTCGACAAGGCCGGTGTCACCGAAGCCGATCTCACCCGCAGCTGGGACTCATACATCGCCGCCGGCAAGAAGCTCAAAGCCGCCACCGGCGCCTTCCTGCTGGCCAATGCGGCGGACATCAAGGACATCTACATCCGCTCGGGCCTGAAAGACGGCGAAGGCATCTACTTCAACAAGAAGGGCCAGCCGCTGATCAACACGCCGCGCTTCCAGAAGGCCTTCGAGCTGGCCAAGAGCGCGCGCGAGGCCGGCATCGACGGCAAGATCAGCGCCTGGTCCAACGAGTGGAGCGAAGGCTTCAAGCGCGACAAGGTCGCCTCGCAGATGATGGGCGCCTGGCTGGCAGGCCACCTGAGCAGTTGGCTGGCCCCCGAATCCAAGGGCAACTGGCGTTCGGCCCAGTTGCCCAACGGCACCTTTGCTTCGTGGGGCGGCTCGTTCTACGCCATCCCGAAGAAGGCGCAGAACAAGGCCGCGGCCTTCGAGTTCATCAAGTTCATGACGCTGAGCAAGGAGATGCAGCTGGAAGCCTTCCGCAGCCTCGATGCCTTCCCGGCGCTGATCGAGGCGCAGTCCGACCCCTTCCTTGACCAGCCCATCGCCTACCTCGGCGACCAGAAGGCACGCCAGCTCTGGAAGGTCTCGGCCGACAAGATCCAGGCGATTGCGGTCGACAAATTCGACCCCATCGCCAACGACGTGGTGAACAGCGAGTTGAGCAAGGTGCTCGAACAGGGCAAGGACATCAAGACCGCCCTCGCCGACGCGCAAGAGCAAGTCAAGAAGCGCACACGCCGTTGAGCCACGCCCGCGGCCCGCAGCATGACCTACCGCATCACGCCAACGTCGCAACTGGAGCAGTTGAAGCGCTACACGACCGTGGTCGCCGACACCGGCGACTTCAACAAGATCGAGCGCTCGACCCCGCGCGACGCCACCACCAACCCGTCGTTGGTGCTGAACGCCGTGCGCCGTGCGGCATACGCGCCGCTGCTGCATGAGACGGTGCGGGCCCACCCACAGGCGTCGGTCGATGACATGGCCGACGCCTTGCTGGTGCGCTTCGGCACCGAGATCCTGAAGGTGGTGCCAGGCAGCGTGAGCACCGAGGTCGACGCGCTGATCCACGCGGCCCGCGCGTGAGCGCCTGCGCCTCAACTCAAACCTTTGACAACAAGGCCCGTCGATGTACCTCGGATTCGATCTCGGCACCTCCGAGCTGAAGCTCCTGCTGCTGGCTGACAGCGGCGCCATCGTGGCGCAGGCGGGCGCGCGGCTCAGCGTGCAGCGGCCGGCCGCCGGCTGGAGCGAGCAGGACCCGCACGCCTGGTGGGCCGCCGCTGAGCAGGCCGTGGCCCAGCTGCGCTCGCTCGCGCCGCAGGCCTGGGCACAAGTGCGCGCCATCGGCCTGTCAGGCCAGATGCACGGCGCCGTGCTGCTCGACCGGCACG
This sequence comes from Rhizobacter sp., assembly GCF_046595475.1. Taxonomy (GTDB): domain Bacteria; phylum Pseudomonadota; class Gammaproteobacteria; order Burkholderiales; family Burkholderiaceae_C; genus Rhizobacter. Next base: position 7,972 of record NZ_JBKJOQ010000098.1, on the reverse strand, counting down.
GTGAGGTGCTGCGCCCGGCCATCCTGTGGAACGACGGCCGCTCGGTGCTCGAGTGCGCCACGATGATGGCGGCCCTGCCCGCGCTGCCCCAGATCGCGGGCAACCTGGCCATGCCCGGCTTCACCGCACCCAAGCTCGCCTGGGTGCGCACGCACGAGCCGGCGCTGTTTGCGCGCATCGACAAAGTGCTGCTCCCGAAGGACTACCTGCGCTACCGCATGACTGGCCTGTACGTGAGCGAGATGTCCGACGCCGCCGGCACGCTGTGGCTCGACGTGGCACAGCGCCGCTGGTCCGACGAGCTGCTGGCGCTGACCGGGCTCAGCCAGGCGCAGATGCCCAGCCTGGTCGAAGGCAGCGAGGTGTCGGGGCGTCTTTCGATCGAGACCGCCGCAGCCTGGGGCCTGTCGCCCGAGGTCATCGTGGCGGGTGGCGGCGGCGACAACGCCGCCAGCGCCATCGGCATCGGCGCGGTGCGCCCGGGCGAGGGTTTCATCTCGTTGGGCACGAGTGGCGTGATCTTCGTCGTCAACGACCGTTTCCGGCCCAACCCGGCCTCGGCCGTGCACGCCTTCTGCCACGCCGTGCCGGGCCGCTGGCACCAGATGAGCGTGATGCTCTCGGCGGCCGCGTGCCTGAGCTGGGTCACCCGCCTGGTGGGCGCCGAAAGCGAGGCCGCGCTGGTGGCTCGCACCGAGACACTCTCTGCCGCCGAGCAGCTGGCGGCGCCGCTGTTCCTGCCCTACCTGTCGGGCGAGCGCACGCCGCACAACAACCCCCACGCACGCGGCGTGTTCTTCGGGCTCGACCATGACACCGACGCACGAGCCCTGTGCTACGCCGTGCTCGAAGGTGTGGCCTTCGGCCTGCGCGACGGGCTCGACGCCTTGCGCGCGGCCGGCACACAACCCGGCACGCTGGCCCTGGTGGGCGGCGGCGCACGCAGCGGCTTCTGGGCCCAACTGCACGCCGACGTGCTGGGGCTTGCGATCGTCACGCTCGACGGTGGCGAAGCCGGCGGCGCGCTGGGTGCGGCTCGCCTGGCCTGGCTGGCCGACGGCGGCGACGAAGCCCAGGTGTGCCAGCCGCCCGCCGTGCGCCACCGTTTCACGCCCGACACCCCTCGCGCCCACGCGCTGGCTTCGCGCCACAAACGCTTCAGCGCGCTGTATGCGGCCACACGTGGGCTGTTTCCAGCCACTTGATTCAACCTGATCCCACTTGATCCAAACGCGCCATTCACCCCCCCGTTCGGGCTGAGCCTGTCGAAGCCGGCGCAGAGCTGTGTGCACCCTTCGACAAGCTCAGGGCGAACGGCGCAAAGCGAACAACACGGCCAGCTGCTGTGCCGCCCCGAGACACCGATTGACGACCCCAGGAGAAAACATGAGCTACCTGTCCAACATCGAACCTATTCGTTACGAAGGCCCGCAGACCCCGAACCCGCTGGCGTTTCGCTACTACGACAAAGACCGCATGGTGCTGGGCAAGCGCATGGAAGACCACCTGCGTTTTGCCGCCTGCTACTGGCACACCTTCTGCTGGAACGGCTTCGACCCCTTCGGCTACGACGGCACGTTCGAGCGCCCGTGGCACAGACACACCGACCCGATGCAGGCCGCACGCGCCAAGGCCGAAGTGGCGTTCGATTTTTTCAGCAAGCTCGGCCTGCCCTACTACTGCTTCCATGACCGTGACGTGGCCCCCGAAGGCGCCACCCCGCGCGAGAGCGTCGACAACCTGCGCCGCATGGTCGACGTGCTCGGCGAGCAGCAGCAACGCACGGGATTGAAGCTGCTGTGGGGCACGGCCAATGTGTTCAGCCACCGCCGCTTCATGAGCGGCGCAGCCACCAACCCCGACCCCGAAATCTTCGCGCTGGCCGCTCTGCAGGTGAAGGAGGCGATGGACGCCACCAAGAAGCTGGGGGGCGAAAACTATGTGATCTGGGGTGGGCGTGAGGGCTACGAAACCCTGCTCAACACCGACATGAAACTCGAGCTCGACAACCTGGGGCGCTTTTTGCGCATGGCCGTCGAATACAAACACAAGATCGGCCTGAAAGGCCCGATCCTGCTGGAGCCCAAGCCACGCGAGCCGACCAAGCACCAGTACGACTTCGACGTCGCCACCGTGTTCGGTTTCCTCAAGGCCAATGGGCTGGAGAACGAGGTCAAGGTCAACATCGAGGCCAACCACGCCACCCTGGCCGGCCACAGCTTCGAGCATGAGATCGCCACTGCGCTCGCGCTCGGCATCTTCGGCTCGATCGACATGAACCGCGGTGACATGCAGTGCGGCTGGGACACCGACCAGTTCCCCCACAACGTGCCAGAGACGGCGCTGGCGATGTACTACATCCTGCAGGGCGGCGGCTTCACCACCGGCGGGCTGAACTTCGACTCGAAGGTGCGCCGCCAGTCGCTCGACGCCGAAGACCTGTTCCACGGCCACATCGGCGGCATGGATGTCTCGGCCCGAGCCCTGCTCGTGGCCGAAAAGATGATCCAGGACGGCGGCATGGCCCGCAGCCTCGGCGAGCGTTACGCCGGCTGGCAAGGCCCGCTGGGCCGCGACATCCGCGACGGCCGGCTCGGCCTCGACACCCTGGCGCAGCGCGCGCTCGATCGCAACACCGACACCCTGCCGCGCTCGGGCCGCCAGGAGGCGCTGGAAAACTGGGTCAACCGTTTCGCCTAAAGGGCTGAGAGTTCTCGGTTCCCTCGTCCGTTCGCCCTGAGCCTGTCGAAGGGTGCGCCGTGCACTGCGCCGACTTCGACAGGCTCAGTCCGAACCGAAATCAAAGAACTCTCGGCCTTCGAACCCTCTGAACATCTGAATATCTGGAGCTTGCCGCGATGAATACCGTCATTCACAACCCGGTGCTGCCGGGGTTTCACCCCGACCCATCCATCCTGCGCGTGGGGCGCGACTTCTACATCGCCACCTCGACCTTCGAGTGGTGGCCGGCGGTGCGCATCCATCATTCGCGCGACCTGGTGCACTGGCAGCACCTGTCGTACGCGCTCACCCGGCGCAGCCAGCTCGACATGCGCGGCAACCCCAACTCCGCCGGCATCTGGGCGCCCTGCCTGAGCCACCGCGACGGTACGTTCTACCTGGTGTTCACCAATGTGCGCAGCACGCTCGGCGCGCACAAGGACACGCCCAACTACCTGGTGACCGCACCGCACCCGAGCGGCCCCTGGTCGGAACCGATCGAGCTGCACAGCCGGGGCTTCGACGCCTCGATGTTCCATGACGACGACGGCCGCAGCTGGCTGCTCAGCATGCAGTGGGACCACCGCCCCGGGCGCAACCAGTTCAACGGCATCTTGCTGCAGGAGTACGACCACGAACGCCGTTGCCTGACAGGCCCGGTCACCAACATCTTTGCCGGCACCTCGCTCGGTGTGGTCGAAGGCCCGCACCTCTACAAGCACGACGGCTGGTACGTGCTGCTCACCGCCGAGGGCGGCACCTTCTACGAGCACGCGGTCACCATCGCACGCTCACGCCAGATCGGCGGCCCCTACGAGTTGAGCCCGCATCACCCGATGCTGACGGCGCACCGCGCTGCACCCGCCGGCCTGCAACGCGCCGGCCATGCGAGCCTGGTCGACACCGGCCTCGGCGAGTGGTACCTGGCCCACCTGTGCGGGCGCCCGCTGGAGTGGCTTCACAACCCGCCACCCGAAGCACCCGCGCAGTACGAGGGCCTGCATTGCAACCTCGGCCGCGAGACCGCATTGCAGCGCGTGGAATGGACACCCGACGGCTGGCCCCGTCTCGCGCATGGCGACAACACGCCGCTGACCGAACCCGCCGCGCCGCAGCTGCCACCCGCGCCGGTGGAGCGTGAGGCCGAGCAAGACAACTTTTCGGCCAGCAGCCTGTCGGGCCACTGGAACACGCTGCGCGAACCCGCCGACGAATCGTGGCTCTCGCTGAAGGCCCGCCCCGGCCACCTGCGCCTGGTCGGCCGCTGTTCGCTGATGTCGAACTTCGACCAGAGCCTGGTGGCAAGGCGCCAGCAGCACTTCAACTGCGAAGCCGACACCGTGCTCGAATTCCAGCCCACGGTGTTCCAGCAGATGGCCGGGCTGGTGGCCTACTACAACACGCAGAACCACGCGTACCTGCACGTCACCCACGACGAATCGCTCGATGCCCGCGTACTGCGCCTGGAGGTCAACGACGACGGCAAGCTGCGCGAAGCCGCCGCGCCGGTGCCCGTGGGCGAAGCCCCCCGCGTGTGGTTGAAGCTGCGCTTCGAGGGGCCGCGGTTCCGCTTCTGGTACGCGCTGACCGAAGGGCAGTGGCAGCCCGTCGGCGAGGCACTGCCCTCGTCGATGCTGTCCGACGAATACGCCACGCGCTTCGAAGGCGGCTACCCGCGCAGCTTCGGCTTCACCGGCAACTACATCGGCCTGGCCTGCCAAGACCAGTCGGGCTCGCACCTGCATGCCGACTTCGCGCACTTCAGCTACCGCGAGTTGAGCGCATGAGCCCGAAAGGATCGCCGAAACTGACCCGACGTCAGTTCTCGCTGCGGGTGGCGGCGCTCGCCGCCACCAGCAGCCGGACCGACGCCACGGCCCCGAGCGAGCCCTCGCTGGCCCAGGCCCTGGCGGGGCATTTCCTGTTTGGCGCGGCCATCACCCCGGGGCAGGTGACGGTGTCGGCCGCCAACTTCATCAAGCAGCACTTCAACGTGGTCGTGGCTGAAAACGCGATGAAGCCGACAGAGCTCATGCCCAAGGGCGGGCGCGAGGGCCAGTACGACTTCACGACCGCCGACACCATGGTCGACTTCGCGCTCGCCAATGGCATCAAGGTGCGCGGCCACACGCTGGTTTGGCACCAGCAGACACCGGCCTGGTTCTACTCGGACGCCGGCAAGACGGTGTCACGCAGCGTGCTCATCGCGCGGCTGGAGAAGTACATCACCGACGTGGTCACGCATTTCAAGGGCCGCGTGTTCGCCTGGGACGTGGTGAACGAGGCGTTTGTCTTCGACGAGCCCGGTGCCGGCCCCACCGATCCACAGGGCATGCGCATGAGCCAGATGCGCGAGATCGTGGGGCCCGAGTACATCGAGATCGCGTTTCGTGCCGCGGCCAAGGCAGACCCCGACGCGCTGCTGTTCTACAACGACTACGAAACCCAGCAGCCGCGCAAGGTGGCCGCGATCTCGCGCATGGTGGGCGAACTCAAGGCCCGCGGCGTGAAGATCGACGGCATCGGCCACCAGGCGCATTGCAGCATGCTGCACCCGCGCGTGGGCGCGCTCGAAAGCGCCATCGACGAATACGCCAAGCTCAAGGTCACGCAGCACATCACCGAACTCGACATCGCGCTCAACGACAACCTTGCCGACAACCGGGTCTTCGAAGCCACCCCGAAGCTTCTGGCGGCGCAGGCCAAGCGGTATGCCGAGTTCTTCGACTTGTTCATTCGCAAGCGACAGCACATCAGCGCGGTGCTCACCTGGGGCATCAGTGACGCGCAGTCATGGCTGCGACAGTGGCCCTCGCCACGGTTTGAAGCCCCCCTTCTGTTCGACGACGAGTTCCGCCCCAAGCCGGCCTTCCACGCCGTGCTCGCCACGGCACGCAAGCGCCGCAGAATTGACACACGTCAATGACGCCTTGGCGCCATGGGTGTTCCATGGGAGTCTGAGGGTGCGCCGGAAACAGCCCCGAGCGCAGCCCCTCAAAGACTGGAGACACCATGGAAAAGATCTGGCTCAAGCAATATCCCAAGGGCATTCCCGCCGAAGCAAACCTCGGTGAATTCAGCTCGCTCAAGCAGGTGCTGGAGACCAGTGTTCGCCGCTTCGGCCCGCTCACCGCCTACAGCAATATGGGGGGCCACCTCAGCTACCAGCAGCTCGACGAAGCGAGCCGGCATTTCGGGGCTTACCTGCAAAAGTCGCTCAAGCTGCCCCGAGGCGCGCGAGTGGCCATCATGTTGCCCAACCTGCTGCAATACCCGGTGGCCTTGTTTGGCGCCCTGCGCGCCGGCTACACGGTGGTCAACGTCAACCCGCAGTACACCCCGCGTGAACTAGAGCACCAGCTCACCGACTCGGGTGCCGAAGTGATCGTGGTGCTGGAGAACTTCGCCCACACGCTGCAAGAGGTGCTGGAGTCGAACAAGTCGCTGCAGCTCACCGTGCTCACCACCGAGGTGGGCGACATGCTGCCGTTGGTGAAAGAGCTCATCACCAATGCGGTGGTGAAGTACGTGAAGAAGATGGTGCCCGGGTGGCGCATCGCGCACGCCATCGAGTTCAACGCCGCATTGCGCGAAGGCCATGGCCTCACGCTCACCGACGTGCCGCTCACGCAAGATGACATCGCCTTCCTTCAGTACACCGGCGGCACCACCGGTGTGGCCAAGGGCGTGATGCTGACGCACGGCAACATCGTGGCCAACGTGCAGCAGATGTCGCTGTGGATCGGGCTCAACCTCGAAGACGGCAAAGAGATCTGCGTCATCCCGCTGCCGCTGTACCACGTGTATGCCCTGCTCTCCAACCTGGTGTTCATGAAGATCGGCGCGCACGTGATGCTCATCACCAACCCGCGCGACATGCCGGCCTTCATTGCCGACCTGAAGAAGTACCCCTTCACCGGCATCATTGCGGTCAACACCTTGTACGCCGCCTTGCTAGACGCGCCTGCGTTCAAAGACGTCGACGTGCGCCACCTCAAGATGACCTCAGCCGGCGGCATGGCGGTGCAGCGTGCGGTGGCCGAGCGCTGGAAGGCACTCACCGGCACGGCCGTCATCGAAGGCTACGGCCTCACCGAAACCTCTCCCGTGGTGATAGCCAACCCGCTCGACATCAAAGACTGGACGGGCGCCATCGGCGTGCCCATCCCCTCCACCGAAGCCACCATCCTCGACGACGACGGCGCGCCGGTGGCCCTGGGCGACGTGGGCGAGATTTGCGTGCGCGGCCCGCAGGTGATGAAGGGCTACTGGAACCGGCCCGACGAAACCGCCCACGTCTTCACCAGCGACGGCTGGCTGCGCACCGGCGACATGGGCTTCATGGACGAGCGCGGCTACTTCAAGATCACCGACCGCAAGAAAGACATGATCATCGTGTCAGGCTTCAAGGTCTTCCCCAATGAGATCGAAGACGTGATCTCGGCCCACCCGGGCGTGCGTGAAGTGGCAGCCATCGGCGTGCAAGACGACCGGTCGGGCGAGGTGGTGAAGCTCTTCGTGGTGCCGCGCGACGACACCCTCACCGAAGCGCAGCTGCGCGAGTACAGCCAACAGAAGCTCACTGGCTACAAGAGGCCGAGGTTCATCGAATTTCGCAGCGAGCCGCTGCCCAAGAGCAACATCGGCAAGATTTTGCGGCGCGAGCTGCGCGACAGCGACTCGCAGCGCACCGGCTCACCGAAGGCCGCTGCGTAATGCCAGACCGCCACGGCCTCGCCCGAGGCGATGCGCCTCGTCGACACAGCCTGGCTGCGCAGCGACAACGACGTCAACAGATGGTGATCTTGGGCGTGTGGATGCTGCGCCCGGGCATCAGCCATGGGGCGCTGTTCCAGCGGCTCAGCGACAAACTGTTGAAGTACAGGCGCTTTCGCCAGCGCACCGTGCAAGGGATGCTGTTTACCGAGTAGGAGCTCGACCCCGAGTTCGACATCCACCGCCACGTGGTAGTTGAAACGCTCAAGCGCCACCGCGCCCAGACCGAGCGCGAGGCCGTGCAGCAACGCTGCAGCGAGCTGGCATCGGCGCGCCGTGACGAAAGGCGTTGGCAAGAATCACGCATGCCGTCATTCCCGCGAAGGCGCGCCGGGATGTCGCCCCGGCAGGCAACCTACTTTCTTGTGTCGACTGTTCAGACGCGGGACAGGGGTAACGGGTGTGCACAGACATGGGTAACACCTTCTCAAGTGTGCACGCTGGGCAGACGCAGGTCGATGCGCATGAATCGCTG
>NZ_JBKJOQ010000075.1:0-18362 GCF_046595475.1 Rhizobacter sp. | reverse complement strand
ATGCGCAAACCGTACTGATTGACCAGTGACAAATGCGTCATCACACCGACGCCTACGGGAACAAAGAGTAAGGAAAGGTGTGAAAGCAAAAAGTCCGCGCATAGCCCCACAGGCTCTCGAACCACTTGCCAGCGCAACCCAACCAGCAATAAAAGCATGCCCACGACCGGGCCTGGAAAGGGCAAATTCAGCCCGCGTGCAAGCAGTTCACCAACTGACTGAAAGACCAGCAACCAGGCCAGACCCTTTAAAGCTTGCATAGGGCCTGCATACTTTAGAAGCGGGGCAAGTCGGGATGCGAAATTTTGCCGCCGCGGACCAGCATTTTTCCGTATTCAGCGCAGCGGTTCAATGTCGGGATCACCTTGCCGGGGTTCAGCAAACTGCGGCTGTCAAACGCACGTTTGACGCCAAACATTTGTTCGTTTTCCTCGGCAGAAAACTGCACGCACATGGAGTTGAGTTTTTCGACGCCGACGCCGTGCTCCCCCGTGACCGTCCCGCCCATCGCAACGCTGGTCTCCAAAATTTCAGCACCAAACAACTCGCAGCGATGCAACTGGTCCGCATCATTGGCATCAAACAAAATCAGCGGGTGTAGGTTTCCGTCGCCTGCATGAAATACGTTGGCGCAGCGCAATTGGTACTTCTTTTCCATCTCGCCAATGGCCAGCAAAATATCTGCCAGTCGCTTGCGGGGGATGGTCGAGTCCATGCACATGTAGTCGGGGCTCATGCGGCCACTGGCTGGAAACGCATTTTTACGGCCCGACCAAAACTTGAGCCGTTCGGCTTCGTTTTGACTCACAGCAATGGCCGTTGCGCCACAACGCGTCAAGACCTCGCTCATGCGGCCAATTTCTTCTTCAACTTCTTCTACGGTGCCGTCAGATTCGCAAAGCAAAATCGCGGCCGCCGTCAAATCGTAGCCGGCGTGGACAAAATCTTCAACCGCAGCCGTCATCGGCTTGTCCATCATCTCCAGCCCCGCCGGGATGATGCCGGCGGCGATCACGTTGGCCACCGCATCGCCTGCGCGGCGTATGTCGTCGAAGCTGGCCATGATGCAGCGCGCGAGCTTCGGTCTGGGCACCAGCTTCACCATGACCTCGATGGCCACGGCGAGCATGCCTTCGCTGCCGATCATCACGGTCATGAGGTCAAGGCCCGCCACGTCTAGCGCCTCAGAGCCGAACTCGACCGCCTGGCCGTCAGACATAAAGCCGCGCACGCGCAGAACGTTGTGCAGCGTCATGCCGTACTTGAGGCAGTGCACGCCGCCCGAGTTTTCGGCCACGTTGCCGCCTATGGTGCAGGCGATCTGGCTGCTCGGGTCGGGCGCGTAGTACAGGCCGTAGGGCGCGGCGGCTTCGCTGATGGCGAGGTTGCGCACGCCGCACTGCACGGTGGCCGTGCGCGCCATCGAGTCGAGCTTCACGATGCGGTTGAACTTGGCCAGGCTGAGCGTCACGCCCATGCGGTGCGGCAGCGCACCGCCCGACAGGCCCGTGCCGGCACCACGCGCCACCACCGGCACGCCCAGCTTGTGGCAGGCGCGCAGCACGGCCGCCACCTGCTCCTCGGTCTCGGGCAAGGCCACAGCGAGCGGCTGCTCTCGGTAGGCGGTGAGGCCGTCGCATTCGTAGGGAATGGTGTCTTCGCTTTGCCAGAGCAGGGCGTGCGGCGGCAACAGGGCAGCGAGCTCGGCCACGACAAAAGATTGGCGGGCCACGCGTTCGTTGCGCGCGTCGGGGTTGCTAACAGAGGGAGTCAGGGTCATGGCACTCATCAGGCGGGGAACACCGTCAGCACACCGGTGTAGCCATACAAATGGCGACGGGCAATCTCGCCCGAGGCGAAGAAGCCAACCAGCGGCACATCGCCGAGCGCGCGGCGAATGATGGCGAGTTCGGCTGAGGGGGCGCCAAAGTGCTGGCCGCCGCGCCCCACACAGCTCACGTAAAGCGCACCGGCAATGCGCCGCGCAGGGTGTGGTGCGCCTTCGGCCTCGGCGCCATGCAAGGCCATGGCCGTCTCAGCGGTCAGGTGCTCGGGCTCGACCTCTTCTCTGATCTCGGCGCAGATGCGCACCAGGTCGCGCCGCGCGGCCTCGGTGTCGCGGCGACAGAAGGCGAGCTGCATGCCCACCTCCACCTCTTCGGCCACCGCCACGCCGCCGCGCCCTGGGTCGATACCGACCAAGTGGCGCACGCGCGTGTCAACACCGAACTGGCCGGGCCGCGAAAGCGCTTCATCGCTGCCGTCGCTCAGGCCGGCCAGCGTCTGGCGGATGCGCGGCAAGGCTTCGCGTGGCTCGCGGCCACTCACGCCCAGGTCGCGCAGCAGGCACTCGAGCGCGGGCTCGCCGTCGAGTTCGGTCACGAGGTTGCGCTCGCCCTGGGTGATGCGCCGCACCGCGCCGACCGGCTGGCAGCCTTGCGTCACGCGTGACACCAGCCTCACGCCCGACCCGAAAGCCACACCCGACAAACCACCCTCGAACACGCCATCTGCCAGATGCAGGGGCTGGGTGCGTGCCGAGGCGAGGCCACCGAACAGATAGCCAGTGGTGGTGCGCTCGCTCATCTCGGCGATCAGCTCGCCCAGGTCGCCGGATCGGCCGTCAGCATGCACCTGCGCGGTATGCGCCTCGAACCCGGTCGGCGCCAGGCCCAGCGGCCGCACGCCCGAAAACACGCGGAACTGCTCGCGCGGCAGGTCGCTGAGCATCAAGGCCAGCGCGGGCTCGTCGAAATACTCGACGCCGTTGGCCGACACCCCCACGCCCACGGACCCTACCCAGGACACCCCGGGCCAGCGGGCTTGCAGCTCGGCCAGCAGGGCCTGCGCCTGCGGTGCGTAGTGGTCGCTGAAATAGACCCAGCCCAGCGTGGGCTGGCGGATGTGCGTGGCCGCCGGGTCGCTGCGCTGCGCCTCGATCTGCGCCGCCACCAGCGCCACGGCGATACGCCAGTCGGGGTGCGTGGCGTGAGCGTGGGCAAACAGCTTCATGGCCGCGCGCGGGCAGGGTTCAGCGGCCTTTGGTTGCGGCGCGCTTGCGTGCGGCACCCGCCGCCGTGCGCGCCACCTTGGCCGGCACGCCCGCGGCCTTCTTGATCGTCTGGCCGGCTGCGTCGACAGACTGCTTGACCAGGGCGCCCGCCAGGTTCTTGGCCGCATCCGTCGCGCTGTCTTTCATCGCAGTGGCGGCAAGCTGGGTGAATTGCTTGGTAAGCGCGCCCCACCATTGCATCGGGTCAACCGCCTGCGGTGCGGGCTCGGCTTTGGAGCCGGCCTTCCTGGCCGCCAGAGCCTTGGGCTCGGCCCCGGCTTCGGCACCGGGGGGGTGAATGGTGAGCGACTCGCGCAGATCGGTCATCTGCACGTTCATGGTCTTGAGGGTGGACAGCGTCATGCGCTGCACTTCCAGCGCCTGGATGGTGGCGCCCAGCATGCGGGCGTTTTGCTCCAGCCAGAACTGCACCGTGCGCAGCTCGTCGATGCGCTTTTCAAGCTCTTCGGGGTTGAGCGTGGGGGCCACCCACTGCCCGATGTTGGGCAGGGCCGAGCCGGCGTTCTTGACCAGGCCTTGCAAGAAGTCGAACCCGGGGACCATTTTGGTGAAGTTGGATGTGTCGGCCATGGTGCAGCGTCTCCTGAAACCCGCGTTGTGTGCGTGTGCGGGTGATTGTGCATGCGATGCACAAGGCGTGGCGACGTCAACCTGCAAGCTGTTGCAGGTGACGCGCGCCTCCACTTGCCCGACGCTGCGCAGGCTGATCGTTCGTCAGCATCAACCGTTGTTCACTTCACAAGGATGAACCATGAGACTCCAAGCAAGACGCATCACCCGGCCACAAGCCATCCTGGGTGCTCTGCTCGCCATGAGCGTGTGGGTGCCGCTGTCGGCCCACGCGGGTGTTTCGGCCGCCGCGGCGGCCTTGGCCGTGGGCGCGGCCACGCAGGCGGCCGAACCTCTGCCGACCAATCGCCTGATCATCAAGTACCGCAGCGGCGCGGCGGGTGCCAGCACGGCGGCCACACCCACGGAGCGAACCGCATTGCACCGCGGCGCGCAAGACGTGGCGGCCCGCTCGGGCCTGCGCCTGCAGCTGGTGCGGGTGGGCTCGCTCGACACCCATGTGATGCGCCTGGACGGCGCCCTGCCCCTTGCCAGCGTGCAGCAGCTGGCGCGCGACATCATGGCCGCCGATGCGTCGGTGGAGTACGCCGAACCCGACCGCATCCTGCAGGCCCAGTTCACCCCCAACGACACGCAATACGGTCAGCAGTGGGGCTATTTCGAGGCCACGGCCGGCATCAACCTGCCCGCCGCGTGGGACAAGTCCACCGGCACGGGCGTGGTGGTGGCGGTGATCGACACCGGTTACCGACCGCACGCCGACCTGGCGGCCAACATCCTGCCGGGCTATGACTTCATCGTCGACACCGCCGTCTCCAACGACGGCAACGGCCGCGACAGCGATGCGTCAGACCCGGGCGACTGGATAGCCGCCGGCGAATGCGGCGCCGGCTCCCCCTCGCAAGACCAGTCGAGCAGCTGGCACGGCACCCATGTGGCGGGCACCATCGCGGCCGTCACCAACAACGGCAACGGCGTCGCAGGCGTGGCTTACAACGCCAAGGTGGTGCCGGTGCGGGTGCTGGGCAAGTGCGGGGGCTACACCTCGGACATCGCCGATGGCATCGTCTGGGCCTCGGGCGGTACGGTGAGTGGCATACCGGCCAACGCCAACCCGGCCAGGGTGATCAACATGTCGCTGGGCGGTAGCGGCGCGTGCGACAGCACCTCGCAAAACGCCATCAACTCGGCACGCAGCCGCGGCACGGTGGTGGTGGTGGCAGCAGGTAACAGCAACGCCAACGCGGCAAACTTTTCACCCGCAAGCTGCTCGGGCGTGATCACGGTGGCGGCCGTCAACCGCAGCGGCGGTCGTGCGTCGTACTCGAACTTCGGTGCGGTGGTGGCAGTGGCCGCACCCGGGGGCAGCAATGACGGCACCGCAGCGAACAACATCCTGTCCACCCTGAATGGCGGCGCCAAGGCCCCAGGCGCCGACGCCTATGCCTACTACGCCGGCACCTCCATGGCCACCCCGCACGTGGTCGGCGTGGTGGCACTGATGCTGTCCAAGAACCCGGCCCTCACACCGGACGAGGTGGCCACGCGCCTGAAGGGCTCGACCCGTGCCTTCCCGGCCACCTGCTCACAGTGCGGCACCGGCATCGTCGATGCGAGCGCCGCCGTTGACGCCGCCGCAGGCACCACCCCACCGCCCCCGCCCCCGGGCAACGAGGTCGAGCCCAACAACAGCACCGGCACGGCACAGGCCGTGACCCAGGGCACGACCATCAGCGGCACCATGGCCAGCAGCAGCGACACCGATTACTTCAAGGTGGTGGTCGCCGGCCGCGGCACGCTGGCCGCCAGACTCACGCCGAACGCCAGCTCCGACTACGACCTTTACGTCTACAACAGCAGCGGCTCGCAGGTGGGCAGAAGCATCAAGGGCACAGGCGCGGTCGACAGCGTGAGCATCACCAACAGCAGCAGCTCGGCCGCCACCTACTACGTGCGCGTTCGCTTCTACAGCGGCGGCACCGGTGCCACAGGGGGCACCTACAGCCTGAGCATCAACTGATCAGGGCTTGTTGAAGACGATGCGCTCGACGCGGTAGCCGCGGCGGGCCATCAGGGCCGGCAAGCCTGCCGGCCCGAACATGTGCAAGCTGCCCACCGCGGCGAACACCGTCTTGCCCTGCGCATGCAACGCATCGATGCGCGCTGCCATGGCGGGGTTGCGCTCATCGAGCATGGCGTGCAGGGCGGCGCGCTCGTACGGCGTGTTGGCGCAGTCGCACCAGTCGCGGTAGTGCTCCAGCTCATCGGCGCGGCCGTCGGCCCACACCTGGGCCACGCGCACGAGCATGGGCCGGGCACGGTCTTCCGCCAGGTCGTCGAGCGCCTTCTCCAGCGTTTCGCGCAGCTCGGCTGGCGAGGTGCTGCGCATCAGCTTGAGCTGCAGCTCGGGCGTTTCCAGAGACAGCACCGTCTTCCCCTGCTGGCGCGCAAGCTGCGCCAGAGCGGGGTCTATGCCGTAGCTCGCATCCAGCCCGTCACGGCGCGCCGACATCATCACCAGCAGCGCACTCACCATCTCGGGCGCCATGTTCTCCAGGATTTCTGACGGTGCGCAGACGGCGCGCAACGCGCCGCGCAAGCGGGTCTTCAAGTCGTCGGGCAGCTGTGCGCCAGGCTCGCCGGCCTGCGCTGCCAAGCCGCTTTGCAGGCGCTGCATCAGCCCGCTGTCGGTGATGTCGAGCTCGAGCGCGAGCACGTCGCTGGCGTGAAATGCAGCGCTGACACGTGGGCCGGGAAACACCCACTCCATGCGACCGATGTGGATCGTGCCGTACAGATAGGAGCTGCGGCCTTTCTTGCTGATGCGCCAGAGGAAGCCGCGGTCCTGCGCCTGCCGGGCCGCGTCAACACGCTCTTGCGCGGTGGGGGGCTGCGCGCTCGGCGGGCAGTCGGCAGGCGCGGGAGCCTGTGCTGCCGCATGCACTGCCGCCCACAGCAGGGCCAGCGGCAACCACTTCATCGGGTCGCACCGGTGTCGATGGTCAACACGCCATCGCGCTGCTGCCAGCGCAGCTTGCCCAACACGTCCATGCCCAGCAGCGGGTGGTCGCCGTTCAGCCCTGCCAGGGCCATGATGGCCATGCGCTCGATGCGCACCCCACCATGCAGCGCAAGGTCCGCGCGCACGAGGTTGCCGGTGACCATGCCGCCCGCGGTGCTGCTCTGCACGCGTTGCAGGGTGACCAGCTTCAGCTCGTGCGCCATGGCCTGCGACATGGCAGTGCCGGTGGCGCCGGTGTCGATCAAAAAATCAACTTTCTTGCCGTTGATGCTGCCGGGCCAGTGGTAGTGGCCATCGGCCCCGCGGCGGATCTTGATCACGCCACCGCTGGCCTGGAAGCGGCTCTGCTGCAGGTGATGCTCCATCATGCGAAAGCCCAGAAACACCACCACGCCCAGCAGCAGCCACACCGTGGCGATCTTGAGCGTGCGGGGGAATTCGTTCATTCAGCGGCGTCGGGGGTCAATGCGGTTACCGCCTGGTCAATCGCCCCAAACACCGTCTGCCCATCCAGCCCCTTCATCTCGATGCGGATGGTGTCGCCGAACTTCATGAACTCGGTCTTGGGCTCGCCGCTCTCGATGGTCTCGATGGCGCGCTTCTCGGCCACGCAAGAGTAGCCGCGCGTCCAGTCTTTGTTGCTCACGGTGCCGCTGCCGATGATGCTGCCAGCGCGCACGTTGCGCGTCTTGCAGAGGTGGGCGATGAGCTGGCCGAAGTGGAAGGTCATCTCCGGCCCGGCATCACAAAGGCCCACGCGCTTGCCGTTCCAGGTGCTTTGCAGTGACAGGTTGAGCCGGCCGTTGTTCCAAGCGCTGCCCACTTCGTCTAGCGTCACCGCCACCGGGCTGAAGGCGGTGGCGGGCTTGCTCTGGAAGAAACCGAAGCCCTTGGCCAGCTCGGCCGGGATGAGGTTGCGCAGGCTCACGTCGTTGGCAATCATCAGCAGGCGTATGCCTTCCAGTGCCTCGTCGGCGTTGGTGCCCATGGGCACGTCGCCGGTGATCACGGCCACTTCGGCTTCGAAATCAATGCCCATCTTCTCGCTGGGCACAACGATGTTGTCGCAAGGGCCCAGAAAGTCATCGCTGCCGCCCTGGTACATCAGCGGGTCGGTGTAGAAGCTCTCGGGCACCTCTGCATTGCGCGCCTTGCGTACCAGCTCCACGTGGTTGATGAAGGCGGAGCCGTCGGCCCACTGGTAGGCGCGCGGCAGCGGGGCCATGCACATCGCAGGGTCGAAGGGGAAGGTGTGGCGCCCGCGGCCATGGTTGAGCGTGGTGTAGAGGTCTTCGAGCTGGGGCGAGAGAAAGCCCCAATCGTCGAGCACCTGCTGCAGGCGCGTGGCGATGCCGGTGGCGTAGTGGGCAGTGCCCATGTCGCGCGACACGACGACCAGCTGGCCGTCACGCGATCCGTCCTTATAGCTTGCAAGTTTCATGGTCTTCCCGTCGTCTCAGTTGGCTAGGATTGCCGCATCCCTTATTGTCAACGCATGTTTTCCAACCCAACCCCTGTGCCACCACGCCGCTACGGGCTCACGTTGCTGGCCTTGGCCGGGGGGGTGGCGCTGCTGCACGTGGCACTGTGGCATGGCATGGCCGACTCGTTTGCCGCGGGGCTGATGCCCGAGCGCACGCTCTCGGCGTTGCAGGTTCGCACCGTGCAGCCACCGCCCGCCTTGCTGCTCCCGACACCCGCCCCGCAGGCCGCGGTCGCCAAGCCTGCTCGCCCGCCACGCCGCGCCGCAGTGCCGGCGCCGCCAGCGCGCGAATCGGTCGGCGAAGCCGTGAGCCAACCAGCGCCCGCCGCGACCACGATAGAGCCCATGCTGGTGGCCGCGATGCTGCCCGCGCAGCCCGCCCTTGAGCCCACGCCGGTGGCCCTGGCGTCTGAGCCAGACGAGGTGCCGGTGTACCGCACCGTCATGCCGCCCGCCATGACGCTCAACTACGACATGCGCCGCGGCGCCATCTCGGGCACCGGCGAGCTGCAGTGGCGGCCCACGGCCAGCGGCTACGAGGCACGCCTGCAGGGCCGCCTGGCGGGCTTCAGCATCCTCACTTGGGTCAGCCAGGGGGCCTTCGACGACGCAGGCATTGCCCCGCTGCGCTACACCGACCAGCGCCGCAACAAGGCCGCGGTGGCAGCCAACTTCCAGCGCCAGGCCGGCAAGATCGGCTTTTCGGGGTCGTCGAACGAATACCCCTTACTGCAAGGTTCCCAAGACCGGTTGAGCTGGATGATCCAGATCGCTGCCATTGCCTCGGCCGACCCCAAGCGCCTGGCGCCCGGCGCGCGCATCACGATGTACGTGGTGGGTGCGCACGGTGACGCCGATGCCTGGGTCTTCCAGGTCAGCGGCAAGGAAGACGTGGAGACCGGCGACACCACCGTGCAGGCCATCAAGCTGATACGCGAGCCGCGCAAGCCCCACGACACGCGGGTCGACGTGTGGCTGGCGCCCAGCCTGCACCACCTGCCGGTGCGGGCACGGCTCAGCGGCGACGGCGGCTCGGCGCTCGAGCTGCTGCTGCAAACCTCGCAGCCGGCGTCTTGACCCCCAGGCCCGCGGGGGCATAGGCATGCACGAGCAAGCCCTGCGGCCAGATTCGTGGCTTGAATATTGCGTCTTCACCCCGAACTGCCGGTGAAGGAAACACCTACATGCTGATGCTTTACAACTCTGACAACTTCGCTGTGGTGGAGTTCGATGTGGCCGGTGGCGATATCACGGCGGGCAGCCCCGAGCGGCTCACGCGCGGCGGCTACGAGATCGTCGACAAATTCGCCCGCAAGGAAATCTTCATTGAGGGCGCAATGGCCGAGAGCTTCAAGGAAGGCGTGCAGGCACTGATCGAGACCTCGCCCTCCGAAGAAGAGATGGACGACTACATCGAGCGCTACACCCCGCTCATGCAGCACCCGCTGATCCTGCACTAACGGATGCCCCGCCACGGCCGCGATGTGAATTGCGGCACGTGTACCTGCTTTCTCTTAGCGTGTTGTCATCTGCCGTGACGTAAGGTCACCGGGAAGGGGCTTGCTGCCTGGCGCAGGCTGCGCCAAGATGCCCTGCAGGTTCCCGCCGGAGATGCGCATGGCGACCCCTCACCCTGATGCACGCGTGGTGTTGTCCCCTGGCCTGAAAGACGCGCCGGTGCTCGACCGCATGTGCTCACAGTTTGTGCTGACGCTCACGGTGCGGCATGCGGGGCGCTTCAATGTGCGGCGTGACTGGAACGGCTTGCTCGCGCTCACCGGCAAGCACCTGGTGTGGCCCGCCACCGTGCTGGCGCGCCTGCGCACCTTCCTCAACAACCGCTGCAAGGGCAACGAGCATTGGGGTGGCCACGAGACCCTGGGTGACATCGCCTTCATGCAACGCCACGGCGCCTGGAACGGCCCTTACGAAGAAGGCACGCTCTTCTTCTACGTCGACGAATACATCAAAGATGCGCCGAAAGACCTGCTCTCGGTGCTGGGCGCCACCGCCGACTGGCTGGACCGCAGCCTGAAGAAAGAGTCGACGCTAGTCGAAAAAAACATCGACGCCCTGGCCGGCCTGCTGCAGCTCAACCCCGCCGAGCGCGCGCTGTTGCTCTACGGCACGCTGGCGCGCTACCAGCGCGAGCTGCGCGGCCTGCTGGTCGAGTTCAAGGTGTCGAATGCGCAAGAGGCCTATGCGGCTATCGCGGCTGTGGCCGGTGTCAACGAGCAAGACGTGGCCGAGGCCTTGCGCGCGGGCTCGCGGCTAGAGCGCACCGGCATGGTCGAGAACCTGATCTCCGAGCACAACATCACCGACCTGGCCGACTTGATGAAGGTCAGCGAGCAGCTGCCGCCGGTGCTGATGCGCCACTACGAAGGCCCGTCTGACCTGATGGCGGTGTTCACCCGCCCGGCCACGCCCACCGAGCTGGCGCCCAGCGACTTCCATTTCGTGGGCGTCGACCAGCAGGTGCTGACCTCGCTCTTGCGCAACGCAGTGGCGCGCAAGGCACCGGGCGTCAACGTGCTGCTCTATGGCCCGCCCGGCACTGGCAAAACCGAGCTGGCCAAGGTGGCCGCGCAGGCCGCGGGGCTTGAACTCTATGAAGTGGAATACGCCGACCGTGACGGCAACTCACTCAGCGGCCGTGACCGCTACCGCTCGCTGCAAATCAGCCAGGTCTTCTTGAAGGGCAGCCCGCATGTGGCGCTGCTGTTTGACGAGGTGGAAGACGTGTTTCCGCCCATCTCGACCGATGCTGCGCAGCTGATGGCGCGCCTGGACACCGGTGACGGCGCGCTGTCGGGCAGCGTGAGCGGCAAGGCCTGGGTGAATCAGATTCTGGAGACCAACCCGGTGCCGGTGATCTGGGTCACCAACCGCATCGAACAGATCGACCCTGCATTTCGCCGCCGCTTTCAGTACCACTTGGAGCTGAAGAGCCCGCCGCCCGGCGCACGCGAGGCGCTGGTCACCCGCGCGCTCGACGGCATCACCGTGTCGCCGGGCTTTGCCGCGCAACTGGCCGAGCGCAAAGGCCTCACGCCGGCCCAGGTGCGCACGGCCGTGAAGTTTGCCAAGCTGGCGTTTGAAAGCGCAGACCAAAAAACGGATGAAGCCCAGGGTGCCACGCAAGACGGCGAGATGGAGTCACTGATCGAGCGCCAGCTGGGCAACGCCGACAAGGCGCTGGGCACCAGCGGCAGCGAGCGCGGTGCGCGCCGCGTGGTGACGCAATACGACCTGAGCCTGGTGCACACCGAGTCGCGCTTTGAGCTGTCGAAGATCATCGAGGCGTTGCGCCGCAAGGGCTATGGCACTCTGTGCTTCTACGGCCCGCCGGGCACCGGCAAGACGGCGCTTGCCGAGCACATCGCTCAGCAGCTGCAGCGCCCCCTGATGGTCCGCCAGGCGTCTGATCTCGTGAGCAAGTACGTGGGCGAGACCGAGAGCAACATGGCGCGCATGTTCAACGAAGCGCAGACCGAGCAGGCCGTGCTGCTGCTCGATGAGGCCGACAGCTTCCTGCGCAGCCGGCGCATGGCTGAGCGCAACTACGAGGTGAGCGAGGTCAACGAAATGCTGCAGGGCATGGAGCGCTACTCGGGCGTGTTCATCTGCACCACCAATCTCTTCGAAGACCTGGACGAAGCCGCGCTGCGCCGCTTCACCTTCAAGATTCGCTTCATGCCGCTCACGCAACAGCAGCGCGAACGCATGTTTGTGGCCGAGGCGCTGGGCGGCGAGGCCTCGCTGCTGAGCGGCGAGCAGGTCGAGCGCCTGCGCAGGCTTGATGCGCTGGCGCCGGGCGACTTTGCCTCGGTCAAGCGCCAGATCGACGTGCTCGGCGAGGCCTTCGCGCCCGACGAGTTTCTGGCGCAGCTCGAAGCCGAGCACCGCGTGAAGCCCGAGGTGCGCCGCCGCCGCGACATCGGCTTCTTGCACTGAGGCGAGGCGAGACTTTCGTCACGCCTTGAAGGCGGCACTCAAGGTGAGCGCATTGCGGCCGATAAGTATCCGGATGACCATGTACCTGAGGGTTTGATGGAAGAGGCTTTTCTTCAGTGGAGGTTTCGCGCAGATTTGTGGGCTGCCTCCGCGGCGATGGCCATATTTGCGGCTTACGTGGCGCTGGACCTGGCGCGCGGCGTGTCGTCGCGCCACCACTTCACGGCCGTGCGCTCGCTGGTGGTATCGGCCGTGGCCCTGGCGGCCGGCACCTGGGCTGCGCACTTCGTGGCCATGGCGGCCGAACCGCTGCCGTTTGCACTGGGTTATGACCCCCTTCTTGCTGCCGGCGCCCTGGCGCTGGCGCTGGCCAGCTCGGTGGTGGGGGTGTACATGAGTGCCCGGCCCAACCTAGGGGCTTCACGCATCGTGATCGCCGCGCTGGTGCTCGGCACCGGTGTCTGCGCTGTGCCCACGGTGAGCCTGATGGCCCTGCACCTTTCTCCTTCACCGCACTGGAATCTGCCCCTCGTCGCCGCCGGCTGGGCCGCAGCCTGCCTCTGCGCCGGCAGCGCCCTGGCCATCGTGGCGGCGCAACGCCGCAGCACCTCTGCGCTGGGCCTCGGCTGGCAGGCGGGTGTGGCACTCGGCCTGGGCGGCGCCATCGCCATCGGCAACGCCTCGGTGCTGTACGCGGTGACCGTGCCGCTGCTCACGGTGTCCTTGGCCGCAGGGCGCACCACCGCCGGCACGCTGTCGGCCCTGGCCGTGCTGGGCGTGCCCGCGCTGCTGGCCTTGCTCCTGATGACCTCGTTGCTGGAAGCGCGCTTTCGCAACCTGCTCAAGCGCACGCGCGACGAGGTGAAGCGCGTGGCACAGACCGACCGCCTCACCGAGCTGCCCAACCGCTCGATGTTCGAAGAAGAACTGCAAGTGGCCGCGATCCGAGCCGACCGTGACCAGCACTCGCTTGCGCTGCTGTTCATCAACGTCGACGGTCTGAAAGCTGTCAATGAATCTTTCGGCCAGGCCACCGGCGACCACGTGCTGCGCGAAGTGGCCCAGCGCTTGCGCGCCATGGCCGGGCCGCACGACATCGTGGCGCGCGCCGGGGGCGACGAATTCATACTGCTGCTCGAAGGCAACCCCGGCACCGAAGACGCCGCCCGCATGGCAGGACGCGTGCTTGCCAGTATGAACGAGCTGTGCCGCATCGAAGACCATGAGATCTCGATGTCGTGCTCGGTGGGCCTGGCCATGTACCCGACCGACGGTTCGGCCACCAAGCTGATCGCCCACGCAGCAGCCGCCATGCGCAACGCCAAGCGCACCGGCGGCGGCGCCCACTGCTTCTTCGAGGAGCGCATGGTGGCCGGAGCACGCGACCAGGTAGAGCTGCTGCAAGACCTGCGCCGCGCCCTCGCCAACAAGGAGCTGGAGCTGCACTACCAGCCCAAGATCCACGCCCCCAGCGGCCAGATCACCGGCGCAGAGGCGCTGATGCGCTGGAAGCACCCCACGCGCGGCATGGTGGGCCCCTACATCTTCATCCCGCTGGCCGAGCGCTACGGCCTCATCAACGCCCTGGGAAACTGGTTGATAGAAGAGGTGTGCCGGCAGATACGCGAGTGGCGTGAGCAGGGTCTGCGCATGCGCGTGGCCATCAACCTGTCCGTGCACCAGCTGCGCCAGGCCGACCTGGTCGAGCGCATCGCGAGCGCGCTCAAACGCAACAAGATCGACCCCTCGCTGCTCACCTGCGAGATCACCGAATCGGCGGCCATGGACGACACGCGTGCCACGCTGCTGATGATCGAGCAGCTGTCGGCTGCCGGTGTGCATTTGTCGATCGACGACTTCGGCACCGGCTACTCGTCGTTGAGCTACCTGCGCCAGCTGGCCGCTGAAGAGCTGAAGATCGACCGCAGCTTCGTGCTCGACCTGGAAACCAGCGCCGATGCGCGCGCCATCGTCGATGCCGTCGTGAAGCTCGCGCAAGCCCTGGGCCTGAAGGTGGTGGCCGAGGGCGTGGAAACCGAGCAGCAGCAAGAGATCTTGCGCCAGCTGGGGTGCAACGAGCTGCAGGGTTATCTGTTTGCCAAGCCCATGCCCGCGGCCGCGCTGGCGCTGTGGGCGATGAACGACGAAGGCCCGCGCGCGCTCGACTTCCGCCCGTCCCTCTTCGGCGACACCTTGCCCCAATCGATGATCTCTTAGGGTCCCCCAGTCGCTTCGCCCATGCCCCCAAGGGGCGCCAACGCTACGGCCGGGCAAAGCCCGTTCCGTGAGTTGTTGCTTGATGTGCACGGGCTTCGCCGTGCGTGGCTGGAGCGGCCTTTCTACAATGCCTGTATGAACGCCACCGCCTACACCCGCGCCGCTGCGCTGCCCGAGATCCTCAAGAACCGCATTGCCATCCTCGATGGCGCGATGGGCACCATGATTCAGCGCTACAAGCTGACCGAAGCCGACTTCCGCGGCGAGCGCTTTGCCGATCACAGCCAAGACCTGAAGGGCAACAACGAGTTGCTGCAGCTCACGCGGCCCGATGTGATCACCGAGATCCACGAGCAGTACCTGGCCGCGGGCGCCGACCTGATCGAGACCAACACCTTCGGCGCCACCAGCGTGGCGCAAGAAGACTACAAGCTGGCCCACATGGCCCGCGAGCTGAACCTGGCCGGCGCCCGACTGGCCCGCGCGGCCTGCGACAAGTACAGCACCGCCGACAAGCCGCGCTACGTGGCCGGCGCGCTGGGCCCCACCCCGCGCACGGCGAGCATCAGCCCCGACGTGAACGACCCGGCCGCCCGCAACGTGAGCTTCGACGAGCTGAAGGCGGCGTACTACGAACAGGCCGAGGCCCTGCTCGAAGGTGGCAGCGATGTGTTTCTGGTCGAGACCATTTTCGACACGCTGAACGCCAAGGCCGCGATCTTCGCGCTCGACGAGCTGATGGAAAACACCGGCGAGCGCCTGCCCGTGATCATCTCGGGCACGGTGACCGACGCTTCGGGCCGCATTCTTTCGGGCCAGACGGTGAGCGCTTTCTGGCACAGCGTGCGCCACGCGCGGCCGCTGGCCGTGGGCCTGAACTGCGCGCTCGGTGCGGCGCTGATGCGCCCCTACATCCAGGAACTGGCGCGTGTGGCCGGCGACACCTTCATCAGCTGCTACCCCAATGCCGGCCTGCCCAACCCGATGAGCGAGACCGGCTTTGACGAGACGCCCGACATCACGGGCGGGCTGGTGGAAGAGTTCGCGCGTTCAGGCTTCCTGAACATCGCCGGCGGCTGCTGCGGCACGACACCTGAGCACATTGCCGAGATCGCGAAGCGTGTGTCGGCCTACCGGCCGCGCCTGCGCAACGACCCGTTGTTCAGCGGCTTGGTGGCTGCCTGAGCCTTGTCATTCACGCCCTGCGATGGGCTCAGGACGGGCCGCGTCACGCCAGTCGCACCAGCTTTTCCATGTTGAGCCGCACCTTCACGTCGTGTGGTGCCACGCCGCCGACCACCTCGTGCGGACGCACGCGCGTGTCACGTACCACCGGCTCCACGAGCGCGGCGCCACTTTTGCTGACGATGCTCGCCACCTTCGGCGCCTTGGCGTGCGAGCCGTGGCGCAACACCACCGCCAACTCGCCGCTGCTCAAGCGCACATAGCTGCCCGGCGGGTAAATGCCGGTCGCCTGGATGATGGCCTTGCCGGCCTCGTCGGCCTGCTGGTGTTCGTCGAGGTAGGCGGCCTTCACCGCTGCCGAGGCCGCAAGCGCTGGCCGCGCACGGCGCATGCTCAAACGGGCCGAGAAAATGTCGGCGCGCTGCAGCAGCCGCGCGAGCTGCAAGCCCGGCCCCTGTAATGACAAAGGCCCCGCGGCCGTGGCGTGGTGACATTCGACGGCCTGCAACCAGAGCTCGTCGCCAATACCGGCTTCGCGCAAACAGGCCGAGGCGCGCAAGGCATGGTTGTCAATGAGCGCGCGCTGCTGCGGCAGCGGCGACTCTTCTTGCAGGGCCAGCTGGTCTTGCAGCGCCGTCATGGCGATGTTCATCGTGAGCGCGGCGCCACGCAGCGAGGCTCGCCACTCGGCGCTGAAGCCGGGCAGCTGGCGTCCGGCCAGCTCGCAGAGCACGGTCACCAGCAAGCTGTGCGTCACGCTGTAGTGATGCGCGTCGTTGGTCGTGGCCTGTACCAGGATCAGCAAGGCCAGGTCGGCGTCGGCCTCGATCAGCTCTAGCACCTCGCCTTGGTATTTCTGCAGGCGCGGCAAAAAATCTGCCGGCACGGGGTCTTGCAGCAGAGCGCGGCCGCGCATCTGCAGGTTGGCCCACGCCACCAACGGGTCGGCGCTGAGCTTGGCAACCGCTGCGCTGGGGATTGACAAGCCATCGTGCCCAGCACGGGCGATCTGGCCGAGCGACGCGTTCTGCCGCACCATGGAATCGAGCCTGCCGGCCATCGCGCGCTTGATCAGGTCGCCTTCCGACTCGTCCACGTACAGCACGCGCTCAACGAGCCGCTCGCGCTGTGCTTCCGTCGCCACCAGCACGCCCTTGGCGAGCAAGAGGTGGCCGGTTGCGTCGCGCACCGAAACCGGCGCCGGGTGACCGGTGCGCAGGATTTCAGGAGGCAGTTGAACAACAGACATAGGGCGGGGCAGGCAGAAATAAAACCGACCTTGCGCCTGAACCACCAGACGCTCTGATGAGTTTTCGACGGCTGCCCTGCGAACTTGAGACGCCGCGGCGTGGCGGCACCGCGCTTACTTGGAGGCCGCAGCGCCTGCCTTGGCTTTTTCGCCAATCAGTATCTCGACCCGGCGGTTGCTGGCGCGGCCGGCCTCGTCATCATTGCTGCCCAGCGGGTCGCGCGAACCGCGCCCCGCCACCGCAATGCGCACCGGCGACATGCCGCGCGCCACCAGCCAGTCACGCGTGCTGGCGGCCCGGTCTAGCGAGAGCGCGTCATTGGCCGCCGCAGCGCCCTTGGAGTCGGTGTGGCCGACGATGCGAAGGTCGGCCATGGTCAGGCCGCGCAGCGAGATCACGATCTTGTCGAGCACTGCCATGGCGCTCGGCTTGAGCGCTGAGCGGTTGGGCTGAAACGCGAGGTCGCCCGGCAAGGTGACCCACAACCGCTCGTCGATGGTCTTGGAGATGGTGACACCTGTGCCGCTGAGCGAGCCGCTGAGCGCGCGCTCGGCAGCCTCCATCTGCGGCGACCAGGTGTGCACACCCGGCGTTGTCTGACCATAGACCGGGCCGGGAGCCGAGCCCGGCACCGGCCCGGCCACGGCAGGCACCGGCTTGGGTGGCGCGGCGCAGCCGGCGAGCAAGACAGACACGAGAGCGATTCGATGAAGAGGGTGCAGGGCCATGGAGTCGGATTTTGTCGTGGCCGGCCATTGGAACCGCTGAAACCCCACCCCCCGCAGGGAGGCTCGCCGGCTTTGTAACGAGCTGCGGCGCCACATATTCACGGCGGCCCGTTGAGTCGCTCGCTTAAAATCTGCCACTTCCAAGGAGCGTTGCGACGGTGTCTGCCCAGATGCCGCCAGGCTTGGAAGCTCGCAACGACGCTCGCCCCCGCATGACTCATTGCATGCGCTTCGGGTGAGCACCGCAGCGCATGTCGCGTTCTACCGAACACTTCCGCCATGACTGCACCCCACACCGTCTCTCCCATGAAGCTATCGGGCCTGGAGCCCGTGCTCATTGGCCAGGGCAGCCTTTTCGTCAACATCGGCGAGCGCACCAACGTCACCGGCTCCAAGGCCTTTGCGCGGATGATCCTCAACGGCGAGTTCGAGAAAGCCCTGGCCGTCGCGCGCCAGCAAGTGGAAAACGGTGCCCAGGTGATCGACGTCAACATGGACGAAGCCATGCTCGACAGCAAGGCCGCCATGGTTCGCTTTCTGCACTTGATCGCGAGCGAGCCCGAGATCGCGCGCGTGCCGATCATGATCGACAGCTCGAAGTGGGACGTGATCGAAGCCGGCCTCAAGTGCATTCAGGGCAAGGGCATCGTCAACTCGATCTCGATGAAAGAAGGCGTGGAGCAGTTCAAGCACCAGGCCAAGCTGGTGCGCCGCTACGGTGCCGCGGCCGTGGTGATGGCCTTCGACGAAAAGGGCCAGGCCGACACCTACGAACGCAAGATCGAGATCTGCGAGCGAGCGTATCGCATGCTGGTCGACGAAGTGGGTTTCCCACCCGAAGACATCATCTTCGACCCCAACATCTTCGCCATTGCAA
>NZ_JBKJOQ010000027.1:0-44301 GCF_046595475.1 Rhizobacter sp. | reverse complement strand
ACGCCCACCACATCCAGCGCCTGATGGTCACCGGCCTCTTCGCATTGCTGCTGGGCGTGCGGCCGCAGCAGGTGCACGAGTGGTACCTGTCGGTTTACGTCGACGCCGTGGAGTGGGAGGAGCTGCCCAACACCCTGGGCATGGGCCAGTACGGCGACGGCGGCCTGATGGCCAGCAAGCCCTACGTGGCCACCGGCAAGTACATCCAGCGCATGGGCGGCCCATGCGCGAGCTGCCGCTACGACCCGGCCCTGCGCGTAGGCGAACGGGCCTGCCCCTACACCACGTTGTACTGGGACTTCCTGATGCGCCACGAGACGCTGCTGGCAAAGAACGCGCGCATGGCCCTGCAGGTAAAGAACCTGGCCCGCCTGAGCGACGCCGAACGTCATGCCGTGACGCAACGCGCCGAGGCCGTCCGCCGCGGCGCTTAAATGCGCGCCGGCGAGCCGCCCATGAATCACCCCTGCAGCGAGAGTCCATCATGAACACCCCCACTTCCCCCGCCCGCATCGCGCTCGTGACCGGCGCACGCGGCGGCATCGGCCGCGAGCTTGTGGCTTGCCTGCGTGCCAGCGGCCACCGCGTCGCCGCCGTCGGGCGCCATGCCGAGTCGCTCGCCGAGGTGCCTGCCGATGCTCACATCGCTGCCGACACCACCACCCCGGAAGGCGCAGCCGCGGCGATGGCCGCGTGCCGCGACCAGCTCGGCAGCGCACCGGCCCTGCTGGCGCACTGCGTGGGCAGCACACTGATCGCGCCACTGCACCGCAGCACCGCCGCGCAGATGCGCGAGGTGCTGCGCGTCAACCTGGACAGCGCGCTGTTCATGCTGCAGGCCTGGATAGAGGGCCTGCGCGCGAGCGGCCAGCCGGGAGCCGCGGTGCTGGTGTCCAGCGTCGTGGCACGCATCGGCGTGGCCAACCACGAGGCCATCGCCGCGGCCAAGGGCGGCATCGAGGCCCTGGCCCGCAGCGCAGCCGCCACCTATGCGCCACTGGGTCTGCGCATCAATGCGGTGGCGCCAGGCATGACCGAAACCCCGATGACCGCCAGCATGCTGCGCGCCGACGCCATGCGCGAAGGCGCCGGCAAGCAGTACCCCTTGGGCGGTGTGCAGACCGCGGCACAGGTGGCCGACGCGATGGCCTGGCTGCTGTCGGACGGGGCCGCGCGCATCACCGGCCAGGTGATTTCCGTCGACGGCGGGTTCACCAGCGTGCGGCCTCTGGTCAGGTGAGCGGGACCAGCGCCGTCAGCGAGCGGAATGCAGGGCGGGCGAACAGGTATCCCTGCATGAGATCGAGAGCCTGTCTCGTGACAGAATCTCCAGCGATGGATTACCCCGGCAACCTATTCGTCGTCGCAGCGCCCAGTGGGGCCGGTAAATCGAGCCTGGTCAACGCCCTGTTGCAGATGGATTCGCACCTCGTGGTGTCCATTTCGCACACCACCCGTCAACCGCGCGGGCAGGAGCAAGACGGCCGCGAGTACCTCTTCATCGACGAGCCCGAGTTCCGCCAAAAGGTCGCCGCTGGCGAATTCTTCGAATGGGCCGAGGTGCATGGCAACCTCTACGGCACCTCGCGCGCCGAGGTCGAGCAGCTCATCGCCGGCGGGCAAGACGTGGTGCTCGAAATCGACTGGCAAGGCGCCCTGCAGATCAAGAAGCTCTTTCCCAACGCCATCCTGATCTTCATCTTGCCGCCCAGCTGGGACGAGCTGGCCCAGCGCCTCACCCGGCGCGGCGAAGACCACCCCGACGTGATCGCGCAGCGCCTCACCAACGCCCGCATCGAGGTGGCCCAGGCCCGGCATTTCGACTTCGTTATAATCAATGCCTTGTTTGAAACGGCGCTTTTCGACCTGAAAGCGATCGTTCATTCGCAGCGGCTCAAGTACGCTGCACTTCAAAGAAGCAAGCCCGCTGTCTTTGCCGCGCTGAACCTCAGCTAGACCTGCTAGATCCCTGGAGCACCATCACATGGCCCGCATCACCGTCGAAGACTGCCTCGTCAAGATTCCGAACCGCTTTCAGCTGGTGCTCGCTGCCACCTACCGCGCTCGCATGCTGAGCCAGGGCCACGCCCCCAAGATCGAAACCAAAAACAAGCCCGGCGTGACCGCGCTGCGCGAAATCGCCGCTGGCGAAGTCGGCATCGAGATGCTGCGAAAAGTACCGCTCTGACTCGGGCTTTTGCCAACTCGTACCTAACGGCCCCATGCGGGCCGTTTGCTTTTGGTGTTTGCTAAACCCGTATTTTTCGATCCGCGATAGATTCGAGGCATGGCAGGCCCCATTTCCACTTGGATTCGTGATGCAGCAACTGGCGTAGGCAGACGGGCGCGCGCGCCCGCCGTGCCAGCAGCCACCACCGATGCCGCGGCCGCCTCGTTTGCCACGCTGACGCACAAACTCAGCTACTTGGCCACCGCCGACATCAAGCGCGTGCGCGAGGCCTACCGCTTCGCCGACGAATCGCACCTCGGCCAGTTCCGCGCCAGCGGCGAGCCTTACATCACCCACCCCATCGCCGTGGCCGGCCTTTGCGCCGACTGGAAGCTCGATGCCCAGGCCATCATGGCTGCGCTGATGCACGACGCGATGGAAGACTGCGGCGTGACCAAGGTCGAGCTGATCGAGCGCTTTGGCGCCGCCACTGCCGATTTGGTCGACGGCCTCACCAAGCTCGACAAACTGCAGTTCTCGACCAAGGAAGAGTCGCAGGCCGAGTCGTTCCGCAAGATGCTGCTGGCGATGGCCCGCGATGTTCGCGTGATCCTCATCAAGCTGGCCGACCGCCTGCACAACATGCGCACCATGGACGCGATCGTCGCGACCAAGCGCGCGCGCATCGCCCGCGAGACGCTAGACATCTACGCGCCCATCGCCCACCGCCTGGGCCTGAACCAAACCTACCGCGAGTTGCAGGAGTTGTCGTTCCAGCACCTGCGCCCGTGGCGGCATGCGGCTCTGTCAAAGGCCGTGCAGCGTGCGCGCGGCTACCGGCGCGACATCGTCGACCGCATCCAGCGCGAAGTCGAAAAGGCCTTTTCCGACGTCAAGCAGAAGGTGCAGGTCTTCGGGCGCGAGAAGACGCTGTACTCCGTCTACGCCAAGATGCGCGAGAAGCACCTGAGCTTTGCGCAGGTCAACGACATTTTCGGCTTTCGCATCGTCGTGGCCAACCTGCCCGAGTGCTACCTCGCACTGGGTGTGCTGCACCAGCTCTACAAGCCGCTGCCAGGCCGCTTCAAAGACTACATCGCCATACCCAAGGCCAACGGCTACCAGTCGCTGCACACCACGCTGGTGAGCCCGCTGGGCACAGCGGTCGAGTTTCAGATTCGCACCGAGCCCATGCACGCGGTGGCCGAAAAGGGCATTGCCGCACACTGGATGTACAAAATCGGTGGCAACGGCCAGCCGCAAGACGCACAGCGCCTGGGCGCGCTATGGCTGCAGTCGCTGGTCGACATACAAGACGAGACGCGCGACGCGAGCGAGTTTCTTGAGCACGTGAAGATCGACCTCTTCCCCGATGCGGTCTACGTGTTCACGCCCAAGTCCAAGATCATGGCCCTGCCGCGCGGCGCCACGCCGGTCGACTTTGCCTATGCCATCCACTCCGACGTGGGCGACCACTGCGTGGCGGCCAAGGTGAATGGTGACCCGGTGGCCCTGCGCACCGAGCTGCGCAGTGGCGATGTGGTCGAAGTGGTTACCGCCCCCGGGGCGCGGCCCAACCCGGGTTGGCTCAACTTCGTGCGCACCGGCCGCGCGCGCTCGAAGATCCGCCACTACTTGAAGAACATGGAGCAAGAAGAGTCGCAGCAGCTGGGCGAAAAGCTGCTCGCCCAGGCCTTGCGCGCCGAAGGCCTTGCCCTGCCCGCAAGCGACCCTACCGAGGCGCCCGCCGTCGCGCTGTGGCAGTCGCTCACCAAGTGGAGCGGCAACCGCAACCGCGCCGACCTGCTGATCGACATCGGCCTGGGCCGCAAGATCGCCATCATCGTGGCCAAGCGGCTGGCCCAGCTGATGCTGGAGCGTGGCGCCAAGGCCGACCCGCTTACCCTCACCATGGGGCGCTACGCCGCCGAAGACGACGCCACACCCACGCAAGGGCTGGTGCTGATAGACGGCACCGAAGGCGCGTCGGTGCAGATGGCGCCATGCTGCCGCCCGATTCCCGGCGACGACATCGTGGGCTACCTCGGCCGTGGCGAAGGCCTCTTGGTGCACACCGCCGAGTGCGGTGTGGGCAAGCGCCTGTTCGAGCGCGACAGCGAGCGCTGGATCACCGTCGATTGGGCCGAAGAGCCAGCGCGGCCTTTCGAGACGGGCGTGACCCTGCTGCTCAACAACGGCAAGGGCGTGCTGGCCCAGGTAGCGTCTGCCGTCAGCAGCGCCGAAGCCGACATCACCCACATCGACATGGACGACGAGCCCGCCTCCGAGACCACCGAGCTGCGCCTGCTGATCAGCGTGCGTGACCGCCTGCACCTTGCTGACGTGATGCGCACCTTGCGCCGAGCGGCGGCGGTGCTGCGCGTGGTGCGCGTCAAGCCCTGATCAGGGCTTGGCGGGGTAACTCACCGCCACCACGTCGACCGTCTCCACGCCGCCCGGCGTCATCAACGACACCTCGTCGCCTACCCGCGTTTTCAACAGAGCGCGTGCAATCGGCGAGACCCAGCTCACCTCGCCTTGAAGGTTGTCTACCTCGTCTATGCCCTTGATGGTGATGGTGCGCTCTTCACCGCGCGCGTTTTCGTAGGTGACGGTAGCGCCGAAAAACACCTGGTCGCTGCCGTGGTGCACCGAGGGGTCGGCCACCTCGGCGATGTCGAGCCTCTTGGTCAGAAAGCGAATGCGCCGGTCGATTTCGCGCAGGCGTTTCTTGCCATAGAGGTAGTCACCGTTTTCCGAGCGGTCGCCGTTTTTGGCAGCCCACGACACCACTTCCACGATCTTGGGACGCTCGTCGTCGAGCAGGCTCATCAGCTCTTCGCGCAGGCGCTGGTAGCCCGCAGGCGTGAGGTAGTTTTTGCCGCCCGCGGGCAGCTCTGGCAAGGCGAGCTCGTCGTCATCATCGTCGCCGCTGCTCTCTTTGGTGAAGGCCTTGCTCATCAGGAAATCTCCGTGCTACGCACTGCGCTATCGCCCGCGGGGCGGCCCGTCGGGCTCAAGGCGCGATTGTCTGAGACGGCGATGCCTCCTTCGCTTGCAGGGTTTCAGCCTGCCGCCCCAGCGACCACGCAATCGCCACCCAACCGGCGGCGATTGGCACTGACAGCCACGAGATCTGCACGCCACTCAGGCCCAGGCCCCGCAGCCCGCCAAAGATCCAACCCGAGGCGGTGTCGCCGGTGCGGTGCACGAGGGTATCGATCACGTTCTTGGCCTTGTACTTCTGCTCAGGCGGCAGCACGTTGAACAAGGTCTCGCGCGCTGGCTTGCTGAGCGCGTACTCGCCCGCGCGGCGCAGCACACCGAACACGACCACCACGCCCACCACCGGGAACATCGCCAGCGCGATGAAGCCGAGCACCGACACAACAGGCAGCAGCGTCAACGTTACGCGCGTGCCCCTGCGGGTGATGAGGCCCTTGAAGGCGAACACCTGCAGCAGCAACGCCAGCACGTTCACCGCCAGGTCGATCTGCGCCAGCAGCTGAGTGCGCTCGGCTGAGTTGGTGATGCTTTGCGGCAGCAGCTCCACGCTCTGAAAGTAAAGAAATGTCGACAACAGCGCGTAGCTGAAAAGAAAGAAGCAGATGCCCAGCAGGTAGTGCGAGCTCAGCACGTCAGTCAGGCCGCTCCACACGCTGCCCGGCAAGCCCGCCTGCTCGCCATCGTCGCTTGCGCCAGCATCGGACTCGCGCTCACGCGCCAAGCCTCGCAGGCGAATGATTGCCACGATGGCCAGGCCCAGCAGCCCCGCCGACACCAGCACCAGCAGCTTCGGCCCCAGCACCTTCACCAGCCCGACGGTGATCAGTGGCCCCGTCAACGCACCCAGCGTGCCGCCGGCCGAGATGAAGCCATAGAGGCGCTTGGCCTGTTCGGTGTTGAACAGGTCGGCCATGAAGCTCCAGAACACCGAGATGATGAAGAGGTTGTAGACGGCCACCCACACGAAGAAGCTGCGCGCCACCCACGGGCTTTGCGTGCCCCCGGCCTCGAACACGGCGTAGAAGCCGACCAGGTTGAGCATGAAGAAGCCATACAACCAGGGCAACAGCTGGCGCCGCGGAAAGCGCCGGTTGAGCCAACCAAAAGCCGGCACCAGCAGCATCACCACGAACACGGCGGTGAACAACTCTTGCAGCACACGGGCGCCCAGCTGCAAACCCATCTCGTCGCGTATGGGCCGCAGCACGTAGTAGCCAGACAGCAGCGCGAAGAAGTAGACGAAGGACCACAGCACCGCGGCCAGCTCTTGCGGCGTGGCCTGTGATCGTTTCAACAGCAGTGATTTCATGGGGCCGCATGATCACACACGGCCAACTTCGCTCGCCCGGTGCCTCTGGGCCGGCCAGCGCCGGACTTAGGAGGCGATCTCTTCGGCGTAGTGGCAGGCCACTTCGCTCCCCTCCACCATGCGCAGCTGCGGCACTTCTTCGCTGCAGCGCGCCTGCGCGTAGGGGCAGCGCTTGTGGAAGGTGCAGCCCGAAGGCGGGTTGAGCGGTGACGGCAGCTCGCCCACGATGCGAATCTTGAGGGCGCGGCGCGCCGGGTCAATGCTGGGCGTGGCGGACAGCAAGGCGCGCGTGTACGGGTGCAGCGGCTTCGCAAAGAGTGCCGCCTTGGGCGCGAACTCGACCACGCGGCCAAGGTACATCACCATCACGCGCTCGGCAATGTGCTCGACCACGCTCAGGTTGTGCGAGATGAACACGTAGGCAATCTGCGTGCGCTCCTGGATGTCCATGAACAGATTCAATATTTGCGCCTGGATGGACACGTCTAGCGCCGAGGTGGGCTCGTCGGCCACCAGCAGGCCCGGCTGCAGCATCATGGCCCGCGCAATCGCGACGCGCTGGCGCTGGCCGCCCGAGAACATGTGCGGGTAACGTTGTGCATGCTCGGCGAGCAGGCCCACTTCGGCCAATGCCGCGGCAATGCGCTCGCGGCGCTCGGCGGCCGTCAGCTTGGTGTTGAGCAGCAGCGGCTCGTCGAGCATCTGCGACACGCGCTTGCGCGGGTTGAGCGAGGCATAGGGGTTCTGAAAAACCATTTGCACCTGCTGGCGCAGCGCGCGCGTCTGCGCGGTGCTGGCCGTGGCCGCATCGGTGCCGGCAAGCACCAGGCTGCCGCTGGTGGGTTTTTCGATCAGCGTGAGCGCGCGGGCGAGCGTGGACTTGCCGCAGCCCGATTCGCCCACCACCGCCAGCGTCTGCCCCGCCGACAGCGAGAAGCTCACGCCATTGAGCGCCTTGACGGTCGCCGCGGGTTTGAAGAACCCCTGCGACACACGGTAATGGCGCGCCAGGTCTTTCGCTTCGAGCAGCAAGGGGGCAGTCATGGCGTGATGTGCAAGGGAAACAGACAGCGCGCCAAGCCACCATCGGGCATGGGCAGCAGGTCGGGGTGCGTCGCACGGCACGCGTCGCGCACCTGTGGGCAGCGTGGCGAGAGCAGGCAGCCTTTGGGCCGCTCATGCATGCCCGGCACCACGCCGGCCAGCGTGGGCAGGCGCCTCGCGCCACGGCTGTGCTCGGGGATGGAGGCCAGCAGCGCCTCGGTATAGGGGTGGTGTGGCCGCTCGAAGAGAGCCCGCACGCTTTGCACTTCCACCACCTCGCTGGCGTACATCACGGCGATGCGCTTGGCGTGCTCGGCCAGCAGCGCGAGGTCGTGGGTGATGAGAATGAGCGCCATGTCTTGTTTGCGCTGCAGCGCCACCAAGAGGTCTAGCACCTGGGCCTGGATGGTCACGTCGAGCGCGGTGGTGGGCTCGTCGGCGATCAGCAGCTTGGGGCTGCAGGCCAGCGCCATCGCAATCATCACGCGCTGGCTCATGCCACCCGACAGCTGGTGTGGGTAGGCGCTGAGGCGGCTCTCGGGGTCGGGGATCTCGACAAGCGTCAACAGCTCCAGCGCCCGCTCGCGCAGCGCGCTCTTGTTGCCCTTCTGGTGCACCTTGAGCGTCTCGATGATCTGGAAGCCCACGGTGTAGCTCGGGTTCAAGCTGCTCATCGGGTCTTGAAAGATCATGGCCATGTCGCGGCCGACGATCTCGCGGCGCTGGCGCGGGCCCAGGGTCAGCAGGTCGTGGCCATCAAAGTGCAGCACGTCGGCCGTCACGCGCCCAGGTGCCTCGACCAGGCCCATCAGCGCCAGCATGCTCACGCTCTTGCCCGAGCCCGACTCGCCCACCACGCCCAGCAGCTCGCCGCGGTCGAGGGTGATGTCAACGCCCTGCACAGCGGCAAACGGGTGGGCGGCCGAGCCAAACTCCACCGTCAGGTTGCGGATTTCCAGCAGGTGGCTCATGCGAGTTTCTTCATACGCGGGTCTAGCGCATCGCGCAGGCCGTCGCCCATCAGGTTGATGGCGAGCACGGTCATCAGGATAGCGAGGCCGGGGAAGGTGACGACCCAGTTGGCCCGCTCGATGTAGTCACGCGCCGACGCGAGCATGGTGCCCCACTCGGGTGTGGGCGGCTGCGCGCCGAGGCCGAGAAAGCCCAGGGCCGCGGCCGTGAGGATGGCATCTGAAAAGCCGAGCGTGGCGGTGACGATCACCGGCGCCATGCAGTTGGGCAGCACGGTGTTGAACATCAGCCGCGCGGTGCCTGCACCGGCGAGCCGCGAGGCCATCACGTAGTCGCGCGTGAGCTCAGACATGGCCGAGGCGCGCACCAGGCGTGTGTAGTTGGGCACGGCCACGATGGCGATGGCCAGCATGGTGTTGAGCAGCCCCGGGCCGAGCACGGCCACCACGGCAATGGCGAGCAAGAGGCTGGGCAAGGCGAGCATCACATCCATCAACCGAAGGATGGCGACGCCGATGCGCGGGAAAAACGCAGCGGTAAGCCCGAGCGCCATGCCCGGCAGCATGGACAGCAGCACGGCGACAAAGCCGATGGCCAACGACAGGCGTGCGCCATAGAGCAGGCGCGAGAGCACGTCGCGGCCGATGTCGTCGCTGCCCAAGATGAAACGGGCGCTGCCGCCATCGGCCCACATGGGCGGGGTGAGCAGCGCATCGCGGTATTGCTCGATGGGGCTGTGGGGGGCGAGCACATCTGCAAAGAGGGCGCAGAGGATGACAAAGATAAAGACGATGAGGCCGGCAACGGCGCCTTTGTTGGAGGCGAAGCTGCGCCAGAAGTCTTTGAAGGTCGAGGGCACAGTTGCGGCCGGTTCAGCTGAGAGGATGGCGCTCATAGGTTGGTGCTGGCATCGACAGAGGAAGTTTGCGCAGCAAACGACGAGCGTTGCTCTGCCGGGGGCCCTTTCAGGCTGAGCGGGCTGAGCGAAGCGAGCCGACTGTGATACGCCAGCGGTTGGTGACACGCAAACAGCAGATCACCTCGCATGGCGAATCCGCGGATTGATCAATCCATACATCACATCCACCAGCAAATTGACCGCAATCACCAAGGTCGCCACGATCAAGATCCCCCCTTGCACCACCGGATAGTCCCGCCGGCTGATCGCATCGATCAGCCACTTGCCCACCCCCGGCCAAGAAAAAATCGTCTCCGTCAGCACTGCACCACCCAGCAAGGTGCCCACCAGCAAACCAATCACCGTGACAACAGGCACCAGCGCATTGCGCAAGGCATGCACAAACACCACCCGCGCCGGCGACAAGCCCTTGGCCCTTGCGGTACGCACATAGTCTTCGCGCAGCACTTCGAGCATCGACGAGCGCGTCATGCGCGCAATCACCGCCAGCGGCACCGTGCCCAGCACGATGGACGGCAGCACCAGGTGCGACAAGGCCGAGCGAAATGCCCCCGCCTCACCCGACAGCCACGCATCAACCAGCATGAAGCCGGTGCGCGGCGCAATGTCGTACTCCAGAGCCAAGCGCCCCGACACCGGCAAGGCCCAGGCCGGCGCCCACTCGCGCATGTAGACCGAAGCGAACATGATCAACAGCAAGCCCCACCAAAAGATGGGCATCGAAAAGCCGGTGAGCGACAGGCCCATCACGCCGTGGTCGAGCACCGTGCCGCGCTTGATCGCCGCCAGCACACCCGCCAGCAGGCCGAGCACAACCGCCAACAGCATGGCGCAGATCGACAGCTCGAGCGTGGCCGGGAACAGCTTCAAGAACTCGCTCCACACCGCCTCGTGCGTGACGAACGATTCACCCAGATCGAGGCGGACCGACTTCCACAGGTAGACCGCGTACTGCTCGTACAGCGGGCGGTCCAGCCCGAGGCGGTGCAGCACCTCGGCATGAAAGGCCGGGTCTAGCCGACGCTCGCCGGCCATCACCTGCACCGGGTCACCCGGAATCAAATGAATGAGTGAGAACGCCAGCAGCGTGATGCCGATGAAGGTGGGAACGACGAGTGCCAGGCGGCGCAGGACAAAACCGAACATCAATCCACCTGCACTGCGCGAAAGTCGCTGCCGCCAAACGGCGTGGCAACAAAGCCCTGCAGGCGCTTGCTCACCGCATGCAACTGCTGCTTGTTGACGAGCGCGATGGTGCCTGTCTCGGCATGCAGCAGCGCCTGCGCCTGCAGATAGATCTCGGTGCGCTTGCGCACGTCGGCAGTGGCACGGGCCGCGGCCAGCAAGTCATCGAAGGCCTTGTTGCACCATTGGCCCTTGTTGCCCCCGCCCTCTACCGCGGCGCAGCTCAGGTTGGGCGTCAAGAAGTTGTCAGGGTCGCCGTTGTCGCCAAACCAACTCAAAAAGGCCAGGTCGTGCTCGCCCTTGCCGGTGCGCTTGTACAGCTCGCCCAGCTCCATCAATTGCACCGACACCTTCACGCCCACGCGGGCCCAGTCGGCCTGCATCAACTCGACCCCGCGCTTCACATCACCTTGGCGCGCGGTAGCAAACAGCACCAGCTCGCTGCCGTCGTAGCCCGAGGCCTTTACGAGCTGCTGGGCACGCTCTACGTTCTGCGTGTTTTTGAGACGGGCATCGTGGCTCCAGATGCCGGGCGGCAGGAAGCTGCCGGCAGGCACTGCATACCCACCGTAAACCGATTGCACCAGGCTGCCCCGGTCGATGGCGAGCGACAAGGCCTCGCGAAAGCGCTTGTCGGACAAGAAGCGGTGCTTGCTGTTGGGGGCGATGTAGCTCGTGACCAGCGGGCTGCTGCGAACGATGCCTGTGCGCGCGTCGCCCTCAAAGCTTTGCGCGTTGTCGCCCCGCACCACGCCCACCTGGCATTCGCCGGCCTTGATGCGCTGTATGCGCACCGCCGGGTCGGGCGTGATGGCAAAAATCAGGTTGTCGATCTTGGGCGCACCGCCCCAGTACGACGCATTTGCTGTGTAGCGGATGACCGCGTCTTTCTGGTAGCTCTTGAAGACGAAGGGCCCGGTGCCTATGGGCTGGGTGTTGACTTGCTCCAGCTTGCCGGCCTTTTGCAGCTGCTCGGCGTACTCGGCCGAGTAGACCGAGGCCAGCGCGGTCATCGTGAGGTTGGCAATGAAAGGCGCCTCAGGCCTGTTGAGCGTGATGCGCACCGTGTAGTCGTCGACCTTGCTGACCGACTTCAACAGCGAGGGCATGCTCATGCCCGCCCAATAGGGGTAACCGTTCCTGGCCATGCCGTGGGCTGGGTGCTTCTTGTCGTTGATGCGGTTGATAGACCACAGCACGTCGTCGGCATTCATCTCACGCGTGGGCTTGAAC
This sequence comes from Rhizobacter sp., assembly GCF_046595475.1. GTDB lineage: Bacteria > Pseudomonadota > Gammaproteobacteria > Burkholderiales > Burkholderiaceae_C > Rhizobacter. Next base: position 32,463 of record NZ_JBKJOQ010000027.1, on the reverse strand, counting down.
CAAGCCGTGGTGTGGAACTTCACACCCTTGCGCAAGTAGAGCGTGTAGACCAGACCATCGGCGCTGATGTCCCAGCGCTCGGCCAGGCCGGGCACGACTTCGGTGGTGCCCGGCTTCATGCGCAGCAAGGTGTCGTAGATGGTCAGGCCCGCGGCATCGTTGGTGACCACGGTTTCGTACTGCGCCACATCGAAGCCCTCGGGCGCACCGTCTGAACAGTAGGTCACGCTCCCAGCCGCCTGAGCCGCAGCAGCCACCCATAACCCCGCCACCCATGCGAGGCGTTTCACTTGATGCTCACCGAGCGAAAGTCGTTGTGCGTGAAGGGGTTGGGTATGAAGCCCTGCACCCGCTTGTTGAGCGCGGTCATGTTCACTGGGTAGACCGTGGGAATGACCGCGACCTCGTCGTACAGCATCTTCTGCGCTTGCACGTACAGCTCGGTACGCTTCTTCGGGTCGACGGTCTTGCGTGCGGTGTCGATCAAGTCGTCAAAGGCCTTGCTGCACCACTGGCTCTTGTTGCCGCCGCCGGTCACGGCCGCGCAGCTCAGGTTGGTGGTGAGGAAGTTGTCAGGGTCGCCGTTGTCTCCGGCCCAGTTGAGAAAGGTGATGTCGTGGTCGCCCTTGCCGGTGCGCTTGAGCAGCTCGCCCCACTCGATCATCTGCACCTTGACCTTCACGCCCACGCGCGCCCAGTCAGACTGCATCAGCTCGGCCGCGCGCTTGCCGTCGATGGAGCCGCCGATGCGGGTGAACAACGCCAGCTCGGTGCCGTCGTAGCCGCTGGCCTTGACGAGTTGCTTCGCCTTTTCGGGGTCGAAGCGGTTGGCAAGTGTCTTGTCGTGGCTCCACATGGGCGGCGGCAGAAAACTCGCGGCCGGCGTGCCATTGCCGCCGTACACCGCGGCGGTGTAGGTCTTCTTGTCGAAGGCGAGCCACAAGGCTTCGCGGAAGCGCCGGTCGGACAAGAACTTGTGCTTCACGTTGAGCGCGATGTAGCCCGTCAGCAGCGGGTAGTTGCGCGTGATCGTCACGTTGGGGTCGTTGTCGAAGGTGCTTACCGTCTCGGGCTTCATGTTGGTGCCCACCAGGCACTCGCCGGCCTTCAGGCGCTGTACCCGCACGTTGGGGTCTAGCGTGATGGCGAAGATGAGGTTGTCGACCTTGGGCGCGCCGCCCCAGTAGCCGGCGTTGGCGGTGTAGCGAATGACGGCATCCTTCTGGTAGCTCTTGAAGACGAAGGGCCCGCTGCCGATGGGCTGCGTGTTCAGCTGGTCGAGCTTGCCGCTCTTTTGCAGCTGCTCACCGTACTCGGCCGAAGAGATAGAGCCTATGGCCTCCATTGCCAGGTCGGCGAGAAACGGTGCTTCAGGGCGTGCCAGCGTGATGCGCACGGTGTGGGCATCAACCTTCTCCACCGCCTTGATGAGCTTCGACAAGCCCATGCCTTCCCAGTACACATAGCCGTTCTTGGCGGCGGCATAGGCCGGGTGCTTCTTGTCGTTCATGCGGTTGATGGACCACAGCACGTCGTCGGCGTTGAAGTCTCTCGTCGGCTTGAACCACGCTGTGGTGTGAAATTTGACCCCTTTGCGCAGGTGCAGCGTGTAGACCAGGCCATCGACGCTGATGTCCCAGCGCTCGGCCAGGCCCGGCTCGATCTCGGTGGTGCCGGGCTTGAAGCCGAGCAGCTGGTCATAGATCGTGCGGCCGGCGGCGTCGTTGGTGACGGCCGACTCGTACTGCGCGATGTCAAAGCCGTCGGGCGAAGCCTCGGTGCACACGGTGAGCGTACCGGCGGCCTGAGCCGTGCCGGCCAAGCAGGCGACCACAAGGGCCAGAGAGATGAGGGCTGCAGGCTTGTTCATGGGGGGTTCATGGCGGGCGAGAGGCCAGTCTTGAAGGAGAACACTTTAACGAGGCTGAGCAACCGGCGTGCCGGGGCTTACCAGATGCGGATGCGCTGGTCGCGTGGCTTGTACATGCGGTCACCCGGCCGGGTGCCGAAGGTCTGGTGAAAGGCGTCCATGTTGACCACTGCGCCATTCGCGCGAAACAGCGCGGGCGCGTGTTCATTGCTCACCAACTGCTCAAGCGTACGGGCGTCGCGCGTCTTCTCGCGCCATGAAATGGCATAGGCCAGAAAGAAGCGCTGGTCACCGGTCATGCCGTCGATCACCGGTGGGCTCTGGCCCTTGAGCGACAGGCGCCATGCCTTGTAGGCGATCTCCAGGCCCGACAGGTCGGCGATGTTTTCGCCCAGCGTCAGGCGGCCATTGATCTTGTGGCCGGCCAGCGGCTCGTATTTGTCGAACTGCTGCGCCAGGCGGTCGCCCAGCCGGTCGAAGGCCTTGCGGTCGGCAGCGGTCCACCAGTTCTGCAGCTTGCCCGTGCCGTCATATTTGCTGCCCTGGTCGTCGAAGCCGTGGCTGATCTCGTGGCCTATGGTTGCGCCGGTGGAACCGTAGTTGGCCGCGTCGTCGGCGTCCATGTCGAAGAGGGGCGCATCGAGAATGGCCGCGGGGAACACGATCTCGTTCATCGTGGGGTTGTAGTAGGCGTTGACCGTTTGCGGCGTCATGCCCCACTCGCTGCGGTCCACCGGCAGGCCCACTTGCGCCGCGGTGCGCTCGTGCTCGAAGCGGCCGGCCCGGGCCAGGTTGCCGAGGGCGTCGCCGTCACGCACTTCCAGCCTGGTGTAGTCGCGCCATTGGTCGGGGTAACCGATCTTCACCATGTAAGTGGCGAGCTTCTCGCGGGCGTGCTGCCGGGTCTTGGGCGTCATCCAGCTCAGTGTGTCGATCGACTGGCCGTAGGCCAAGAAGAGGTTGCTCACCAGCTCTTGCATGCGCGCCTTGGCCTGCGGCGGGAAGTGCCGTGCCACGTAGACCTCGCCGACCGCTTCGCCCAGCGCAGAGTCGATCGCCGCCGTGGCCTGCTGCCAGCGCGGGCGTTGTTCTTCCTGGCCGCGCAAGGCCTTGCCGCGCAGGGCGAACTGCGCCTCGCGCCAAGCCTCTGGCAGCACCGCGGCATAGGCGTCGAGCAGACGCACGCGCTGGTAGAGCCGCCAGGTGGCCATGGGCGTGCTGCGCACCAGCTGGCCCAGCGCGCGGGCGTAACTCGGCTCCTGAATCGACAGGTGATCGACCTGCGGCACGGCGGCGGCCTGGAAGAAGGCAGACCAGTCGACCCCCGGTGCGCGGCGCGCGAGCACCGGCAGGGTCATGGGGTTGTAGGTCTTGATGGCGTCCTGGCTGTCGACCTTGGACCACTGCGCACGGGCCAGCCTGGTTTCCAGTGCAAACACGGCCTGCGCGTGGGGTGCGGCCTCGGTGTCGCCGCTCAGCTTCAGCAAGGTCTGCAGGTAGGTGAGGTAGGCGGTGCGGGCTTGGGCCAAGCTGTCATCGCGCTTGAGGTAGTAATCGCGATCAGGAAGGCCCAGGCCAGACTGGTAGGCCGCCACGCGGTTGATGCCGGGCTGCTTGGGGTCACCGCCCACATACATGGCGATGGGAGCCATCACCATGCCTTGCCAGCGGCCCCACAAGGCGGCCAAGTCGGCCGGGGTGGCCACCGTGTCGACCTGCGCCAGCCAGGGTGCGAGTGGCGCAAGACCAGCCCCCTCGATGGCGACAACGTCAACGAAGCTCTTGTAATACGAGCCCACCTTCTGCTCGACGCTGCCCTGCGGCGTGCGCTTCTCCGCCAGCTCTTCACAGATGGCTCGCACGCGCGCATCGGCGCGGTCGCCCAAGATTTGAAACAGGCCGTAGGCCGCCTTGTCGGCGGGGATGGGCGTGCTCTTGATCCAGCGGCCATTGGCGGCCATGAAGAGATCGTCCTGGGGCCGGGCCGTGGCATCGAGGCCCGAGGTCTCAATGCCGCTGGTGGGTTCGGCGGCCAGAGCGGCGCCGGCGCATGCGCATGCGAGCAGCACGGCCAATGCCAGTGGTTGGACCAGACGTGGGGCAAGTCGTGGGGCAAGTCGTTGAATTGAAAGTCTCATAGGTCACCAGATGCGGATGCGGGCATCAGACGGATTGAACATGCCGTCGCCCTGTTTCGTGCCGAAGGCGTCGTGAAAGCCATCGTGGTTGACGGCCGCCCCGTTGGCACGGTATTCGGGCGGCGAGTGGGGGTCGATGGTCAGCAGTTGCAGCGTGCGCTCGTCGCGCGACTTGATGCGCCAGGCCTGCGCCCACGACAGGAAGAAGCGCTGCTCGCCGCTCAGGCCGTCGACCACCGGCGCCACCTTGTCGCCCAGCGCCAGCTTGTAGGCCTTGTAGGCAATCTGCAAGCCCGACAGGTCGGCAATGTTTTCACCCAATGTGAGGCGGCCGTTGAGCTTCTTGCCCGGCAGGGCTTCGTAGGCGTCGTACTGCGCCACCAGCTTGTCGGCGAGCTGCTCGAAAGCCTTGCGGTCGCCATCGGTCCACCAGTTGTCGAGCTTGCCATCGCCATCAAACTGGCTGCCCTGGTCGTCGAAGCCATGGCTGATCTCGTGACCAATGATGGCGCCGATGGCGCCGTAGTTGGCGGCATCATCGGCGCTCATGTCGAAGAACGGTGGCTCCAGAATTGCGGCGGGGAACACGATCTCGTTGGCGCTCGGGTTGTAGTACGCATTCACCGTCTGCGGCGTCATCCCCCAAGCACCGCGATCCACCGGCTGGCCAGCGCGGCGCGCGTGCCACTCATAGTCGTAGCGGCCTGCGCGCTTGTCGTTGCCGAAGGCGTCGCCCTCGCGCACCTGAAGGGCCGAGTAGTCGCGCCAGTGGTCGGGGTAGCCGATCTTGGTGCTGTAGCGGGCGAGCTTTTGCTTGGCACGCTGCTGGGTCTGCGGGCCCATCCAGGTGAGGCCGTCGATCGACTGGCCGTAGGCAGTGAGGAGCTTGTTCACCAGCTCGCTCATGCGTACTTTATAGGCGGGCGGAAAGTGGCGCGCCACATAGGCCTGGCCCACCGCTTCGCCCAAGGCCGCGTCGAGCGCGGCCGTGCCCTGCTGCCAGCGCGGCTTGTCTTGCTCGCTGCCCTGCACGGCCTTGCCATTGAAGGCAAAGTGGGCGTCGCGAAAGGCTTGGGGCAGCACCGGTGCCGAGGCGGCCAGCAGGCGCACGCGCAGGTAGAGTTTCCAGTCGGCCAGCGGCAGCTCATTCACCGCTTGCGCCAGCGCCACTGCGTAGGTGGGCTGGGCCACCGAGAAGCTGTCGCCCTGCGGCAGCGCAGCCATCTGGAAGAAGCGCTTCCAGTCCAGGCCAGGGGCGCTCTTCTGCCAAGCGGGCAAGGTGGTCGGGTTGTAGGTCTTGACGGCGTCGCGGTTCTCCACACGCGTCCATTGCGCCTGGGCCAGGCGCTTCTCAAGCGCGTAAACGCGCTTGGCATCGTCAGCCGGCGCGGCATCGCCGCTCAAGCGCAGCAGCGTTTCCAGGTAGACAACGTAGGCCGCACGCACCTTCTCGAAACGCGCGTTGTCTTCGAGGTAGTAGCCGCGATCAGGCAGGCCCAGCCCGCCTTGCCACAAGATGGCCCGGTACACGCCGGGCTCCTTGCGGTCGGGGTACACATTCACGCCCAGCGGCGTGTCGACCACACCTTGCCAGCGGCCCCACAACGCCGCCACGTCAGCCTTGTTTTTCAGCGCGTCGATCTGCTGAAGCCAGGGTGCGAGCGGCGCCACGCCGGCCTTGTCGATGGCGGCTTCGTCGAGGTAGCTGCGGTAGTAGGCGCCGATCTTCTGATCGTTGCCAATGGCCTCGCCCTTGTGGGCGGCGAGCTCTTCGACGATGCGGCGCACGCGCTCGTCGGAACGGTCACGCATCTGGATGAAGCTGCCGTACACCGATTTGTCGGCCGGAATGGGGGTGTCCTTGATCCACTGGCCGTTGGCCGCCTTGAAGAGGTCGTCTTGCGGCCTCACGCTGGTGTCAAAGCCGTTGCGGTCGAGACCGGCACTCAAGGGTTGCGCGCTTGCCGTGCCCGCCAACAAGGCGAACGCAGCAAGCACCATGGTATGCATGCGCATGGGGAGTTTCTCGCTCAAAAAAGGGGTAGACGCCCTTGCGCGCTCACGGGCGCAAGGGCGCACGACAGCCCACAAGAGGCGCACAAAAGGCAGGCTTACTTGAGGCTCACGCCGAAGAACTGCACCGAGCCGAAGGGGCTCATCTTGTAGCCCTCCACGTTGCGCTGCATGGGCTGGTAGACCAGCGAGTGGGCCATCGGCACCCAAGGCGCCTCGCGCTTGAACACGACCTGTGCCTGCTCGTAGAGCTTGGTGCGCTCGGCCAGGTTGCTGGTCTGCTTGGCCTTGTTGATCAGCGTGTCGTATTCCGCGTTGCACCACTGGCCGTAGTTGGAGCCGCCCACCGCGGCGCAGCTGAGCAGCGTGGCCATGAAGTTGTCGGGGTCGCCGTTGTCACCGGTCCAGCCAAACATGCCGATGTCGGCCTCTCCGGCCTTGGCGCGCTTGAGGTACTCGGCCCACTCGTACTTGACGATCTGCGCCTTGATGCCGACCTTGGCCAGATCGGCCTGGATCAGCTCGGCCGCCTGCTGGCCGTTGGGGTTGTAAGGCCGCTGCACGGGCAAGGCCCACAGCTTGGTCTCGAAGCCGTTGGGAAAGCCAGCTTCTGCGAGCAGCGCACGGGCCTTCTCGGGGTTGTATTCGTAGTCTTTGACGGCCTTGTTGTACGACCACATGGTGGGTGGTATCGGGTTCACCGCCACCGCGCCCGCGCCTTGGTACACCGCCTCGACCAGCGACTTCTTGTTGATGGCCATGTTGATGGCCTGGCGCACCTGAAGGCTCTCGAAGGGCTTGTGCTTCACGTTGAGCGCGAGGTAGCCCACGTTGAGCCCGTTCTGCGACAAGAGCTTGAGCTTGGGCTCTTTCTTGAGCACCTCCACCTCGGCCGGCTTGGGGTAGGCAGACATGTGGCATTCACCGGCCTTGAGCTTTTGGGCGCGCACCGCCGAGTCGACGGTGATGGCGAAAACAAGGTTGTCAATCTTGGCCTTGCCGGCCCAGTAGCCCTCGAAAGCGGCGTAGCGGATCTGCGCGTCTTTCTCGTAGCGCTTGAAGACAAAGGGGCCGGTGCCTATGGGCTTCACGTTGAGCTCGGCGCCCTTGCCCGCTTTCAGCAACGCTTCAGCGTACTCGGCCGAGTGGATGGAGGCGAAGTCCATCGCCAGGTCGGCCAGGAAGGCGGCGTCTACGGTCTTGAGCGTGATCTTCACCGTCATCGCGTCGGGCTTCTCAAGCTTTGCGATGTTGGTGTCCAGGCCCATGTCGGAGGCGTACTCGAAGGAGGCCGGCACTGCCTTTTGGAAGGCGTTTTCTTTGTTGATCATGCGGTCGAGCGTGAAGATCACGTCGTCGGCATTGAGCTCGCGTGTGGGCTTGAAGTAGTCGGTGGCGTGAAACTTCACCCCCCGTCGCAGCTGAAAGGTGTAGACCAGCCCGTCGGGGCTGATGGCCCAGCGCTCGGCCAGTGCCGGCACGACACGCGTGCCGCCGATCTCGAACTCGACGATGCGATTGAAGATCGCCTGCGAGCTGGCGTTGAAGGTGGTGCCCGAGGTGTAGCGCCCAGGGTCGAAGCCCTCGGGGCTGCCCTCGGAGCAGTAGATGAACGTGGTGGCAGCCTGGGCGCCGATGGCCCCGCCAGCGATCACGGAAACCGCCAGGGTATGGCGGGCAATGCGTATCAATGTCTTCATGAGCCACCTTGTGGATGACGAACGAGGCGCGAGTCTAAAGGCAATTCGGGCCTGTTCTAGCCGGGTATCGGGATTGCCCGGGTGCGGTGCTTGCGCCTGCCCGTCCGGCCAACGGCAGAGGTGAGCAAGCCCGATGCCAGGCCGGGGGGCACTCAGCGGCGCAGCACGTCGACCTTGAGCACGCGCCGCTCGTCTTCACTCAGGTAGCAAGCGTAGGCCCGCTCGCCTGTGTAGGCGCCACGGCTGTTCTTGGTGTTGATGGTGAGGTGGTACTTGCGCGCCGCCACTGCCTTGCCCGCGTACTGGATGGCTTCGGCGCCTGCCTTGGTGACGTCCACGACGCGCGTGCTGGGCGAAGCATGTGCATCAACCGGGGTGCGTGGGGTCTACCCACGCCACGTTCTCCGGCGGCTCGGCCGGCTCGATGTCGAGGTTGACGGCCACCGCCTCTCCGTCGCTGCGCACCAGCACGCATTCGAGTGCTTCGGTGCGGCTGGCGTTGATCTCTTGGTGCGGCACGAAAGGCGGCACGTAGATGAAGTCGCCCGGCCCGGCCTCGGCGGTGAACTCAAGCCGCTCGCCCCAGCGCATGCGGGCTCGGCCCTTCACCACGTAGATCACGCTTTCGAGCGGCCCGTGGTGGTGGGCGCCGGTCTTGGCATTGGCGTGGATGTGTACCGTGCCAGCCCACAGCTTTTGTGCGCCGACGCGCGCGAAGTTGATCGCGGCCTTGCGGTCCATGCCGGGGGTTTGTGCGGTGTTGCCATCGAGCTTGTCGCCCGGCACCACCCGCACGCCATCGTGTTTCCAGTCTTGGCTCATGGGCCCATTCTGAGCCCAGCTCGCGGCTTACGCCAACAGCGGGCGGTTGAGCTCGGTGCGGTATTGCGTGCTGTCGGGGCCGGTCTCGGGGCCGGCGGCATAGCACTCCCACAGGTCGGCGGCCGGCGCGAGCTGCTCCTTCTCGATCCAACCCATGAACTCGCGCCAGGCCGCGTCCAGCCCCTCGTAGCCACCGTGGTAAACGGTGCGAGCCACCTTGGCGGCTCGCAGCTCGCCGGGCAGCACGCGGCCGGCAGCCTTGACCGGCGCGCTCACCGGCACGCAGATGTCGAAGTCGAAGGTCTGCGGGTCCATGCGGTGATGGTGGGTGAACCACGGACCGGTGAGGCTCACGCCCTGCTCGGCCACTGTGGCAAACAGCTCCTGGATGCCGGGGCCCATCACCTGCCGCATCTGACTGCGCGGCACGTTGAGGTGGATGAAGGCAATGCGTTGCGCCGGAGTCTGCGTGATGTGGGGTGCGTCGATCATGTGTTGCTCCTTGTGTGTGAAACCAGAAACGCCTCGAGCCGGTCGAAGCCCGCGGCCATGCCTTGCTCCATGCCCGTTTGCATGGCGCCGTTGCGTGCCTGCTCAGATGAATACAGCACGGTGGTGGTGGCGGTGGTCTGCCCACCCTGCTCGCTGAAGACCACGGTGCACAGCGTTTCGCCGCCGGTCCAGTCTTGGTCGAAGAGCTCGTTGCTCACCAGGCGCTCGGGCGCGGCAATTTCGCGGTACACGCCACGCAGGCCCATGTCAGTACCGGACTGATTGCGCCAGACGTAGCGGTAGCCGCCGCCAACGCGCAGGTCGATGTCGCCGACCACGAACGACCAACCATCGGGGCCACTCAGCCAGCGCCTCACCAGCTCGGGCTTCGTCCAGCAATCGAACACGAGCTTGCAGGGCGCGTCGAACGTGCGCGTGAGACGGATCTCGTTGTCGCTGGGCGTGGTGACTTTGAGTGTGTGCGCCATCATTTCTCCTTCAAGGTTTTCTTGCGGGCAGGTGCCTTCTTTTTGCCGGGCTGCAGCGCTTCCAGCAGGCTGTCGAGCCGCTGAAAATTGCCTTCCCACAGCGCGCGATAACGCTCCAGCCACTCAGTGGCCTGCGCGAGCGGCTGCGCTTCGAGCTTGCGCGGGCGGCGCTGCGCGTCTTGCCCGATCGAGACGAGGCCAGCGCGCTCCAGCACCTTGAGGTGTTTGGAGATGGCCGGCTGGCTCATGTCGAACGGCTCGGCCAGCTCACTCACCGACGCCTCGCCCGTGGCCAACCGCGCGAGGATGGCGCGGCGCGTGGGGTCGGCCAGCGCCGCGAAGGTGGCGTCGAGCTGCGCCGGGGACAGTTGTCCATAACCAAATGTTTGCATAACTGAAAGGTTATATTAAGAACTCACCAAGGTCAATCCGGTGCGCCGGCCTGCCGTTTAAAAACTTGTCGAAGAAGGGCTGCCTGACGTCAGCTGAGAACGAGGCATGTGGAGCCCTGCCCGGTCACGACGGCGCAAAGGGGCTGCGGCGCACCCGGCGAGCCGGGGTCGAAGTCGCGTAGCTGGCGGGGTCGAACCCTCGGCGCTGAGAGAGCAGCGCCTCGCCGTCGATGCGTTCGGCAAGTTGCTCGATGTCGGAGACTGTGACGCCGCACTCGCTGAAATGATTTCTCCAGGTGTCGACCACGTCGATGATGGCCCGAACCTGCATGGCCGCGGCCGCTCGCATGAGCCCAAACGCCTCGCACTGCGACATGGCATTGGCCAGAGTCGACTCGCGGCCCAGGTCGCCGCAGCTGAACTCCTGGTAACCCTGGCCAGAGTTGGTGGGCAGTACATCGAAGGCGGGTGACAGCCGGAATCGGCCGTTCTTGCGCGGGGCCACTACGAGCAACGCGTGATTTTTCTCGTGGTCGTCGGTGTTGTCCACGAGTATGTTGAACACCATGCGGCGAAAGAGCTCGGCGGAATCTGCAGCGTTTTCAGCTTGCGTGGCCACGCCTGCCCGGCGCAGCAGCTGCGCCAGGGCGGGGTAGCCGAAATCGGGTTCTTGGCCGGCCGCCGCCGCAGCGCGCAGCGCAGTGCCTGCGGAAATGCTGTGGATGCGATGCTCACCATCGCGGTCGAAGCGCCGCACGGCCACGGCGTTCTGGCCCAGCAAGGGCACGACCTGCGTTTCGGCCACGTCGATCCCGGCCCTGGCCGCGAGCGTCATGGTGGCGTGTTCGACCAGAGGCGCGTCGACGGGCTCCGCGTTGTAGAACTTGACCACCCATTGCGCGCTGCCGATTTCAATGAGCACCTTGGGCTTGGCACCCCCGAAGCTGCCTCCCGAAGAGAGAACCTTCCTCTCAATGTCGGTGATGGCGTCGGCGGCAGCTACCTTGGCCACGACGTCGCTGATTTCCTGAACCTGGCTCAGCCTCGGCAACGGGCTGCCCGACCGAGGCTCATACGCCAGCTCGGAAGTCGAGACGCCCAAGGCCCCGAACCGATCGTCACCGGCGTAGTAGAGGTACTCCATGAGGGACAGGCGTTTGGGTCGGTCGACGAACTGTATGACTCTCTCGCCCCAACGGTCGGGCCGCGCATCGTCAACGGCGCCGACCGCTACCGCAGCACCAGCGGCTTGACGGCCGCGTGGCATGTGCTCAATGTCGACCAGGGGAAGGTCTTCACTGAGCGCAAACCCACTGCGAACCCACTCAGGGGCGTAGCGCAGGGACACGCCCTTGCCGGCTTGAACCAAACGCAAGGTGGCCACCAGCGTGGGGCTCTGCGGCTCGCCCAGGTACCAGAGATAGAGCAAGTCGAACTTCACGAGAGTGACCCTTTTTCTGCTCGACGCAGTCGCGCCTCAGCCGAGGCCTGCGCGCGCTCCTTGCCGAGAGCCATTGCTGCACGCACATCGAGCTCAAGCGCGCCCTTGTCATGCTCGGGAGAAGCGAGATCGGCCAGGCGGCTGTCCATGCCCAGCAACCACAAGGCGCTGGCCACGATGCCAATGCCAACGCCGGGGTCCCCTGCCTCCAGGCGCATCAGCGTGGGTGCGGTGATGCCCATGCGCCCCGCCCAGGTCTTGAGCGACTCCCCGCGACGCAGGCGCGCCACCGCCAAGTCTGACCCGAGCTTTTCAAGAGCGGCGATGGTGGCAGGGGTCAACTGCGAAAGGGAGCGGGAAGTCTTCGGCATGTAAATAGATTTTAACGAAATTGCACTAATTGGTCAAATCTATGTATCAGTGAGGTCGAAGAAGCCTTGCTCGAACAGGGCGCCGCCCTAAGTCACCCTATCGGGTCAAGGGACGCCTAGTGAGGGACCGAAAACGGGTAACTCAAACCCAGACCGATATTCGTCGACCTGAACCTGTTTTCTTTCTATGTCTCACGCGGCCATCCGGGAGACGTGGCGGCGTTCGACCTGGCGACTGGGCGGCTGATGTGGCGCGTCCCGGTCGGCGGGTTCAGGTCCGACCAATCCAACCCTGGAAGCTGAGCCCCGACGAAAGTCGGCTCTACGCAGCTTTCTGAGCATCACGGCGTCGTCGAGTACGACCTGGCCACCGCCCGCATCGTTCGCCACCTCGATTTGCCCATCAAGGCCAGCGTGACATCGGCCGATTGGGACTTCGAGGCGTGGCAACCGGCCGGAGCGCAGGCGCGGTAGGCAGGAATTCGATTGCGGGCTCCTCCGGCTTGGAGCCGGTCGCACCTCTAACGCGCCGCGGCTTGCAGCGCCTCCATCGACATGATGTCGATGCGCCGGTAGCCGATGGCGATAGCACCCTCGCGCGCCAGCGCGGCGAGTTCGATCGACAGCGTCTGGCGCGAGATACCCAGCATCATCGCAAGCGCCTCCTGCGAGACCATGATGCTGGCGCGCGCATGCGGCAGCAATGTGGGGCCGCCCCGGGCTAGCAGGATCAGGCGGCTCGCGACACGCGCCCGCAAGCCCCGCAACGCGCCGTCTTCGATCATCCCGTACAACGCTCGTACGCGTGTTGCCAGCAACGCGGCGATCGCGTTGGCGAACACCGCGTCGCGCATCTGACGCTGAAAGGCCTCGGGCGACACCACCAGCACGGTCGACGCGCTGAGCGCCGTGGCGTCGTGCGTGCGCGACGCCCCATCGATCAGCGACACCTCGCCGAACCAGTTGCCCGGCTCCAGGATGCCCAGAATCGCCTCGCGACCGTCGCTGCGCAGCGACGACGTCTTGATCGCTCCGGCCGCCAATCCGTAGAACCCGCTGCCGGCTGCGCCGACCGGATCACCCTGCCGGAACAGCATCGCGCCGCGCCGCAGATGCACCTGCTCAGCCGCCGCGAGAAGCGCGTCGCGCTGGCCGCGCAGCATGGCTGAGAACCAGGGGTTGGCATCCATCACCGCGCGGTGCGATCTGCGCGCAGTCGGGGTCGTCGGCGTGCTCGTCATTGCCGGTGGGAGGGTGGGTTTGCAGGGGGAGCGAATTGTCGGATGGAAGACAGTGCGCGCTCCTCCGGATGCCTAGAGTAAGCCGCGCACGTGGAGCCTGCCCGCTCATCGCTCATCGCCCAACATTGAAGGACACACCATGAACGCCTGCAGCCCAACCGACATCCGCGGCCGAGTATCCGACGAAGAATGGCAAACCCGGGTCGACCTGGCGGCGGCCTATCGGCTCGTCGCCCTGCACGGCTGGAGCGACCTGGTGTTCACGCACATCAGCGCTCGCCTTCCGGGCCCGAAGCACCACTTCCTCATCAACCCGTACGGCCTCGCGTTCGATGAAGTCACGGCATCCAACCTCATCAAGATCGACCTGCAGTGCAACAAGCTGATCGATTCGCCGCACCCGGTGAATCCGGCCGGGTTCATCATCCACAGCGCCGTGCACGCGGCGCGCGACGACATCCAATGCGTGCTGCACACCCACACCAAGGCCGGCATTGCGGTCAGCGCCCAGAAGAGCGGTGTGCTGCCGATCAGCCAGCAATCGAGCTTCGTACTCGGCTCGCTGGCCTATCACGACTATGAAGGCGTCGCCTTCCGTCCCGACGAGAAGCCCCGCCTGCAGGCCGCCCTCGGTAATGCGACCTTCTTGATGCTGCGCAACCACGGCCTGCTCACCTGCGGCAGGACGGTCGCCGACGCCTTCCTGGCGATGTACACCTTCGAGGCCACTTGCCAGATCCAGATCGCGGCGCAGTCGGGTGGCGGCGAACTGACGCGCGTGCCGCAGCCGATCATCGACGGCGTGGCCGAAGGCGTGCGCATCCAGAGCGGTGGCATGGGCGGTGCCTTCGTGTGGCCTTCGCTGATCAGAAAGCTCGACCGGCTCGACGCGAGCTACAAGGAGTAGGGACCATGGAAACCACGATCGTCCTGAGCCAGATCGTTTTCGCCGCGCTGGCGCTGGTGATGTTCGGCCTCGGCATGTCGCTGAGCGTCGACGACTTCCGGCGCCTGTTCGCGTATCCCAAAGCCGTAGCGGTCGCGCTCGGCCTGCAAGTGATTGCACTGCCGCTCGCCTGCTACGCGATCATCGTGGTGTTCGGCTTGTCGCCGCTGTACGCCGTGGGCCTGATGCTGCTGGCGGCTTCGCCAGGCGGCATCTCCGCCAACCTCTTCTCGCACTTGTTCGGCGGCAATGTCGCGATGAACATCTCGCTCACGGCGGTCAACACGGTGCTGTCGATCGTGACCTTGCCGCTGATCGCCAACTGGGCGGTCGGCCACTTCGCGAACAGCGGCCAGCTGGTTCCGCTGCAGACTGGCAAAGTCGTCGAAGTGATCGCCCTCGTGTTAATCCCGGTGGCGCTCGGCATGCTCGTCGCCGCCCCGCGCGCCGCGCTTCTCCGCGCGCATGCAAAAGCCGGTGAAGATCTTTAGCGCGCTGGTGCTGGTCGGAGTGGTGATGCTGGCGATCGCCAAGCAGTGGAGTTCGCTCGCCTCGGCCTTCGCTCAGCTCGGCTTTCCGGTGCTGGCGTTCAACCTCGTCAGCCTCTTTGCCGGCTACTACGTCAGCCGCGGCGCGGGCCTCGACAAGCCGCTCGCCACTGCTATCAGCTATGAAATCGGAATCCACAACTCGACGCTTGCCATCTTCATCGCCGCGAGCATATTGGCCAGCTTCGAGGCCGCGCTGCCGGCAGTCATCTACTCGGTGCTCATGTACATCACCGCGCCGCTGTTCGGCTTCACGGTGTTGCGACGCAAAGCGGTACCGCCGACGGCGGCAGTGGCGCCGACGCGCGCCGTGTAGATCGGGGTCCCAAGGCTGAATTCGTCCGGCGCAGCGGAGCGGGCATCGCGAACGGCTGGCAGGACACAAAGCCCGCCGCACAAATCTGTCACAAGAGGAGGATTGAAAGAAAAACGCCCTAGAGGCACAAACCTCTAAGGCGTTGATCCATTTTTTGTTTTTTGGTGCGGCTGGCAGGATTCGAACCCACGACCCCTTGGTTCGTAGCCAAGTACTCTATCCAACTGAGCTACAGCCGCGAAGCCTCGGACTATAACACCAAGGAAGCCGGCTTCTACAACTGGGCCGCGGCCTTGTAGCAAGCGGCCACGCGCTCGGTGTCGGCCTGCTGCTCGGCCAAGCGGGCCAGCAGCAGCCACACACGTCGGCGCGACGCGGCGCCCAACTCTGGCGACGCCGATGCGCGCTCGAGCAGTGCGCGCGCCTTGCCCCACAGCTCGCATTCGGCCAATGCGCAGCCCACGGCATAGGCCACGGCAGGCTCACGCGGGTACATCTGTGCGGCCGCCTCAAGCCGGGCGAGCCAGTCTGGCGTGATGCCGGCAACGCAAGCCACCAACCCCTGCGCCAACGCCGCGCGCTCGTCTTCGGTGAGGTCGCCCAAGCGGTCCCAGAAGGGGCGCAACCAACTGCGCGCTTCGGCGATGGCACCTTGTGCTGCCAGGCTGGCCGCAGCGCGCGCGGCCACGAGTGGGTCGCGGCGGTCGGTGTTTTCCAGTGCGAACCAAACACGGCGCACCTGGTCTGCGTCACGCGCGCCGTCGAACGACTCGAACGCCAGAGAACGCAAGAGGCCCTGCGCCGCCACTTTAGAAAAAGCCTGGTGCTTGGCCAGCAAGCGCGCAGTCTTCAGGGCTTCATGCGGTTGCTTGGCCAAGCGGCTGGCCTGCAGCTTCAGGCGCAGCGCATGGGTGCGGCGCGCCACGCCGGGTGGCAAGGCAGACAGGAGCTCTAGCGCGCGCGAGGCATCGCGGTCATCGAGCGCCCATTCAGCGGCCAGCAGGCGCGCGCCTTCTTCGGCCGGCCGCGCGAGCGGGCTGCTGCTGCTCAGTTCGAGCGCACGCCCCAGCTGGTCATCTCGGCGGCTGCGGTCTTGCAGCTTGTGGGCACCCCCGGCAGCAAGCAAATGCCCGAGCACGGTGAACTCGTTGTCTTGCACCAGGTCAGGCGTCTCGGCCTGGATGAGCAGTGCGCGCTGCGCCGACTTCTGCGCACGGCTGTAGCGGCCGCCAAAGTACTGCGCCAGGGCGTCGCGCAACGCAGCCTGTGCGGTGCGGTCGCGTCGTGCCACACGCCACTCGTGCGCGCGGCGCGGCAAGCCGATGAGGCCATTCACCGCCTGGAAGATCGTGACCAGTGCGAAGCAGGTGCTGAGCAAGGCCAGCAAGAACAGGTTCATCGATACATCGAAGCGCCAGCCGCTCCAGTAGAGCGACACGAGCCCATCGTTGGGGCCGAAGGTGGTGGCCGCCACCACCGCCACCACGAACAACAGGATGAACCAGACGACTGCGCGCATGAAGGTGCGGTTAGCGCCCAGCCGTGGCCGCGGTAAGCGCAGCCAGCGTGTCATCAGGCCGCGGCAAGCCTACCTGGCGCGCACCGGCCGCCACCTGCTTGAGCAGGTCAACGGTCACGCCGGTGCGGCGCGAACTGCGGTCGAAGTAGCGATCGAGCGCCCCTTGCGCGCCTTGCAAATCGG
The DNA here is from genome assembly GCF_046595475.1 of Rhizobacter sp. Classification (GTDB taxonomy): domain Bacteria; phylum Pseudomonadota; class Gammaproteobacteria; order Burkholderiales; family Burkholderiaceae_C; genus Rhizobacter. Next base: position 15,983 of record NZ_JBKJOQ010000027.1, on the reverse strand, counting down.
TCTGCACCGTGTCGAACTGGCGGCTCAGCAAGGCCAGGCGCGCGTTGAGCAAGCGCAGCTTCAGGTTCTCGCGCAGGAAGAAGGCCTGCTCTGGCGCAAGCAGCATGGCATCGGGGCGGTCGATGCGGGTCACGCGCACCAAGCTGCGGGTCTCGCCCCACACGCGGTCAACCACATTGGCCCAGCCCTCCGACAAGGCAGCCGACCAGCCCTGGCCGTTGTCGGCGGCCGCGCCCGATGCACTGCGCGCCATCGGCTTCGGTGCCACTACAGCGGCCTTCGCGCTTTCCTTGCGGGCCTCCGGTTGCGAGAGCAGCGGCAGCTCATCAACCAGGCGTATGGCTTCATCGAGCTTGATCGACAAGGCCGAGATGTCGGGCACGCCCACCGCCTTGACGCGATCGACGTCGCGCGCGATGGCTCGGCGCACGCCCTCGAGGCGAGGCTGGCTGTAGCGCGCCAGACGCTCGTCGGCCTGCTTGAGCGCGGCCACCAGTGGCTCGGCACTGCCGGTGATGGTGGCCTGCTGCTGCGCCACACGCAGGCCGGCGTCAATGTCGACCAGCATGTTTTCGTCGCGCGAACGCGAGAGCGACTGGATCAGGTCTTCGAGCTGCGTGCGCTGGATGGCCACCTCGGCCAGCCGCGCTTCGAGCAATGACACCTTGGCGGCGCTCTCGCGTGCGGTCTCGTCGGCACGCTTGGCCAGCAAGCGCGCTTCGCCCGACTGGCTTTGGCTTTCTTGCTGACGGCGCACCAGCTCTTGCTCAAGCTTGCGCACGCGCTGCTCGGCAGACGAAGCCAGCACGAGGCTCGCCACCACCAGCAGCGTGAGCAGGCCCGCCAAGGCCCAAAGCCAGCGCGCACGCGAACGCGGCGCGACCGGCGACTCCACCATGGTCACGGCGGGCGGGTTGGCAGGGGCTTGGATGACATCGCTCACGATGCGAATGATTGTATGCACGCCACCACGGCTTCGAACGCAGGGCGGGCTTCGACCACGCGGCCTATGCCGAGAGCGCGCGCACGCTCAGCAATGCGCGGGTGGGTGGCAACGGCCAAAGCGCCACCCCAGCCAGCCTGCGGCGCCAGGGCCTGCAGGTGGTCGATGGCCTCGGAGCTGCTGAAGAACCACAGGTGCTGCCCGGGCTGTGCCAGCGCATCGCGCAGCAAGGCCTGTTGATCGGGCTCCCAGCGCGGCGCTGTGCGAACGTATGCGGCCACGAAGCTCAGCTCGGCACCGCGCTCGCGCAGCCTGTCGGCCAGCCAATCGCGCCCGCTGGTGCCGCGCACCACCAACACACGCTGGCCGGCCCACGCGCGGGCCGAGAGCTGCTGCCACAGGGCTTCGGAATCGAACTGCGGCGCGTCTGCGGCGGGCTCGGCGATGAAGGAAACACCGAGACTGCGCAGCACCTTGGTGGTGCCGGGGCCGGGTGATGCCGCCAGCACCGTGGTGGGCCAAGTCGCACCGGACGGCTTCGCAGCGAAAAAATGCTCCGCTGCATTGGGGCTCACGAAGACAACCATCGCCTGGCCAGGCAACCCTGCCCAGGCAGCGGCCACCGCCTGTGCGTCGTCCGCCGTCCCAATGTCGATCAAGGGCAGCGCTTCTGCTTGCAGCCCCACCGCGCGAAGCTGCTGCACCCACTCGTTGGCCTGGGCTGTGGGCCGCGTGACCAGCACACGCATCGGTCTACAGGGCCGCCAGATAGCCGGCCGCGCCCTGCTCGCGCAGTTGCGCGGCTGCAAGCTCGCCCAGTGCACGCGCTGCGCCTTCGTCGGCGATGGCGCCTTGCACCGTGGCGCGCAGCAGTGGGCGGGCGGTGTCTTGCCCATCCCCCAACGCAGTGGACAGGTAGAGCTGGTCACCCTGCCAGGTGGCGTGCGCCGCCAGCGGCATGCTGCAGCTGCCGCCGAGTGCGCGCGACACCGCGCGCTCGGCATGCACCGCCAGCCAGGTGGGGCGGTGGATCAGGTCGGCCAGCTGCACGCGCAAGGGTTGCGCATCGGCCAGCACCTCGATGCCCAGCGCGCCTTGCCCGGCCGCCGGGATCATTTGCTCGGGTGAAAACGCGCTGCGAATGCGGCTTTCCAGGCCCAGGCGCTTCAGGCCAGCCGCGGCCAACACGATGGCGTCGTAGTGGCCTTCGTCGAGCTTGCGCAAACGCGTGTCGAGGTTGCCGCGCAGGGGCTCTATGCGCAGGTCGGGCCGCAATGCGCGCAGCAGCACCACGCGGCGCAGGCTCGAAGTGCCCACACAAGCGCCCTGCGGCAGCTCGGCCAGCGAAGCGAACTTGTTGGACACCAGCGCATCGCGCGGGTCTTCGCGCTCGAGCACGGCGGCGAGCTCGAAGCCATCGGGCAGATCCATGGGCACGTCTTTGAGCGAGTGCACCGCCAGGTGCGCACGGCCCTCTTCGAGGGCGGTCTCAAGCTCCTTCACGAACAGGCCTTTGCCGCCCACCTTAGAGAGCGAGCGATCGAGAATCTGATCGCCCCGCGTCGTCATGCCAAGCAGGCCCACGTCCAGGCCCAGGCGCTCTTTCAACAAGGCACGCACATGCTCGGCTTGCCACAGGGCAAGGCGGCTTTCTCGGGTAGCAATCAGCAGTGCTGTGGGGGGCGAATGGGGCATCGGCCGATGCTATCAGGCACCTGTGCGGCGCCTGCCCGGGGCCAAGAAACCATTACCATCCGAACCTCGTAACCAAATTACGGCCCGCTCCCGCCCGCACCTACCGCCCCAAGGAAACCCATGCCGCGCGCTCAGCCCGACGATGCCAAGAACCAACCCCTCGTTGAAGACATCCGCCTGCTCGGGCGCATCCTCGGCGACGTGATTCGCGAGCAAGAAGGCAAGGCCGCCTTTGAGCTCATCGAGCGTGTGCGGCAGCTGTCGGTGGCCTATCGCTTGAAGCGTGACACCCAGGCCGGCCGATCGCTCGACCGCCTGCTGAAAAACCTGTCGGGCGACCAGACGGTGAGCGTGATCCGCGCCTTCAGCTACTTCTCGCACCTGGCCAACATTGCCGAAGACCGCCACCACGTGCGCCGCCGCGAGCACCACGAGCGCCAGGGCCACTTGCAAGAAGGCTCGCTCGCGATGAGCCTGGAGCGCCTGGCCAGTGCCGACATACGCGCCGCCGACATCGCCGCCACGCTGCAGCATGCCTACATCTCGCCGGTGCTCACCGCGCACCCGACCGAGGTGCAGCGCAAGAGCATTCTGGATGCCGAGCGCGCCATTGCCGAGCTCATTGGCCAGCGCGACGGCCTGCACACCGCGCGCGACATGGCCGAGAACGAAACCCTGCTGCGCGCCCGCGTGACCCAGCTGTGGCAAACGCGCATGCTGCGCTACACCAAGCTCACCGTGGCGGATGAGATCGAAAACGCGCTCAGCTACTACCAGAGCACCTTTCTGCGGCAGATCCCGCGCATGTACCGTGAGCTCGAAGACGCACTGCCAGGCCACCCCATCGCACCCTTCTTTCGCATGGGCAACTGGATAGGCGGTGACCGCGACGGCAACCCCAACGTGAGTGCTGCCACGCTGCAGATGGCGCTGCGACGCCAAAGCGAAACCGTGCTGCGTTTCTACCTGACCGAGGTGCATGAGCTGGGCGCCGAGCTTTCCATCTCGGCCATGCTTTCGCCCATCACACCCGCCATGCAGGCCCTGGCCAATGCCTCGCCCGACCACGGCGCGCACCGCGAAGACGAGCCCTATCGGCGCGCACTGATCGGCATGTATGCGCGGCTGGCCGCCACGCTGCTGCAGCTCACCGGCACCGAGGCGTTGCGCCATGCGGTGGCACCTCAATCGCCCTATGCCAAGAGCGAAGACTTCCTACGCGACCTGGGCGTGATTGAGCAGTCGCTGCAGAGCCACCACGCGCAAGCGCTGATCGCGCCGCGATTGCGCCCGCTGATGCGGGCTGTGCAGGTGTTTGGCTTTCATCTGGCCACGGTCGACCTGCGCCAGAGCTCCGACAAGCACGAAGCCGTGGTGGCCGAGCTGCTCGAAGTGGCCCGCATCGAGGCCAACTACAGCGCACTCGACGAGACCGCCCGGCGTGCCTTGCTGATGCGCCTGCTCAACGATGCCCGCCCTTTGCGCGTGCGCGCCGCCAGCTACTCAGAGCACACGCAAAGTGAGCTCGCCATCTTTGAGGCCGCCGTGCAGATGCTGCAGGCCTACGGCCGCGAGGCGCTGCGCCACTACATCATTTCGCACACCGAAGAGGTGAGCGACCTGCTCGAAGTGCTGCTGCTGCAAAAAGAAGTGGGGCTGATGCGCGGCACGCTCGATGCCAATGCGCAATGCGACCTGATCGTCTCGCCGCTGTTCGAGACCATAGGCGACCTGCGCAACGCCGGGCCCATCATGCAGGCCTACTACGCCCTGCCCGGCATCGCGGCCATGATCCAGCGCTCGCGTGTGGGCGAGTACGGTGAGCAAGACATCATGCTGGGCTACAGCGACAGCAACAAGGACGGCGGCTTCTTCACCAGCAACTGGGAGCTGTACCGCGCCGAGATCGCGCTCGTCGGTCTGTTCGATGGCCTGCGTGCACAGCACGGCATTACCTTGCGCCTGTTCCATGGCCGTGGCGGCACGGTAGGCCGTGGCGGCGGCCCGAGCTTCCAGGCCATCCTGGCGCAGCCGCCCGGCACGGTAAACGGGCAGATTCGCCTCACTGAGCAAGGCGAGGTGATCGCGTCGAAGTACGCCCACCCCGAGATCGGCCGGCGCAACCTCGAAACATTGGTTGCGGCCACGCTAGAGGCCACGCTGCTGCACCCGACCAAGAGCGCGCCCCAGAGTTTTCTCGATGCTGCCGATGCCCTCAGCACGGCCAGCATGGCGGCCTATCGCAAGCTGGTCTACGAGACCCCCGGCTTCACCGACTACTTCTTCGCCGCCACCCCCATACGCGAGATTGCCGAGCTCAACATCGGCTCGCGCCCGGCCTCGCGCAAGGCCACCCGCGCGATTGAAGACCTGCGCGCCATACCGTGGGGCTTCAGCTGGGGCCAGTGCCGCGTGGCACTGCCGGGCTGGTGCGGCTTCGGCTCGGCCATCGACAGCTACCTGGGTGGCGCGCCGAAAGAGCGCAAGGAGCGCCTCGCTCTGCTGCAGCGCATGCACAAGCAGTGGCCCTTCTTTCGCACCCTGCTGTCCAACCTCGACATGGTGCTCGCCAAGAGCGACCTGGGCATTGCCGCTCGCTACGTGGAGCTGGTGGAAGACAAGCGCCTGGGCAAGCGCATCTTCGGCGCCATACAGGCTGAGTGGCAGGCGACGAGCGATGCGCTGGGCCTCATCACCGGCGAAAAAAAGCGCCTCGCGTCCAACCCATCGCTGGCACGCTCGATCGAGCACCGATTCCCCTACCTCGACCCGCTCAACCATTTGCAGGTGGAGCTGATGCGCCGCTATCGCAAACAGAGCGCCGAGCAGCGCGAAGCCGACCCTGCCACCGAGCGCGTGCAGCGCGGCATTCACATCTCGATCAATGGCGTGGCGGCGGGCTTGCGCAACACCGGCTGAGCTTCATTCGCCCACGTAGAGCCAGGCCGAAGCGCCCACCCGCTGGGCGCTGATGGCGAACCCGAGCTGGTCGTGCTTGCCGCGCCAGCGGTAGACCCAGACCTCGGCGGCGCCGCCGTTTGCCGCGGTGTAGGCCTTGCATTCGGGCGACGGGCAGCGCAATCGCTCATCAGGCTCGCCCATCCATAGCAGCAACTGCGCCGCCGTGGCGGCCTGGGCCGAGGCGTGATTGGCCAGGCATTGCATGGCCTGGTGACGCTCGCCGTTCCAGCGGTCGACCGACGCCGTCCACGGGCCACCGTCGAAATGCCCGCGCACCGATCGCAGGGCAAGGTAGCTGCGCGACCAGTCGGCGGCGGTGCCTTCACAGGCCCAGGCACTGCTGCACGCGCTACTGCAAAAACAAGCCGCTGCCAATAGCCATGAAATTACGCGCTGCCGGTGCGGGCTCCCCGCTTTGCCGGGCACAAACGCAACAGAATCGCCCGACCTTCGGTGCGGGTTGATCACCCGCCGAGGGGTGCCGCAGCAGCCGGGCTTTTCAGGCTGACCACTTCGACCACAAGGGAGTGCTTTCATGAACTTCGTTCGCCCCTGGATTGCCGCCACCGCCGCATTGCTGATCGCATTGCCCGCGGGGCCGGCCCTGTCTGCCGATGACCCTGCCGCCGAGATGCGCTCGCTGCGGCAGCAGGAGAAACAGCGTACCAACATCTACAAGGCCTTCTTCCCCGACTTGGCCACGGCGCGCAAGGCGGCCATCACCTACCACGCCAACCTGCTCGAATCGCAATACGACGCCGGCTTTCTGGTGCTGGAGCTCGACGCGCTGGGCATCGCCACGCTGCGCAGCTATGGCTTTCGCATCGAGCAGGCGCCCGAGTTCATACAGCGCCGCGACGAGTTCCTGAACCAGATCCAGGCCGCCGCCGATGCCCGCCTGGGCACCACGGGGCCCGTCACCGGCGACACCACCACCGGCAGCACGGACGCCACGCGGCCGGTGGCACGCGGTGATGCGACGATTCAATCGATCTCGGGCTATGCCTGCTACGAAACGGTTGAAGAGACTTTCGCTGCCGCGCAGGCCTTCGCCACCAGCTTCCCCAACTTCGCGCAGTGGCTAGACGTGGGTGACTCCTGGCAGAAGACCCAGGGCCTGGGCGGGTATGACATTCGTGTGCTCAAGCTGACCAACAGCGCCGTCGGCGGCAGCAAGCCCAAGCTCTTCGTCAGCAGCGCCATCCATGCACGCGAATACACCACCGCGCCGCTGGTGCTTGAGTTCGCGCGCTGGCTGGTCAACGGCTACGGCAGCAACCCCGACGCCACCTGGATCATGGACCACCATGAAGTGCACCTGATGCTGCAATCCAACCCCGATGGCCGCAAGAAGGCCGAAGGAGGGCTCTCATGGCGCAAGAACACCAACACCAACTACTGCGGCGCCACCAGCAACAGCCGCGGCGCCGACCTCAACCGCAACTTCAGCTTCGGCTGGAACAGCACCGGCGGCCAGGGCTCCAGCGGCAACCAATGCGACGAAACCTACCGCGGCCCCACGGCCGGCTCTGAGCCCGAGACGCAGGCGATGCAGAGCTACGTGCGCAGCATCTTCCCCGACCGCCGCGGGCCCAACCAAGGCGATGCAGCACCAGCCGACACCTCTGGCATCCACCTCGACATCCACAGCTACAGCCAGCTCGTGCTGTGGCCCTGGGGCACCACCTCCACGCCCTCACCCAACGCCACGGCGTTGCAGACGATGGGGCGGCGCCTCGCCTACTTCAATGGCTACACGCCGCAGCAGTCGATCGGCCTGTACCCGACCGACGGCACCAGCGACGGCCCGAGTTACGGCGAGCTGGGCGTGGCCGCTTTCACCATCGAGCTCGGATCGAGCTTCTTCGAGAGCTGCACCACCTACAACAACACCACCAAGCCGAAGAACCTGCCGGCACTGATCTATGCCGCCAAGGTGGTGCGTGAGCCGTACCAGATCCCCGCAGGCGCCGACGTGACGGTGGTAACGCTCGGCAGCGATGCCAGTGGCGCAGGCGTGACCGCCGGCACAGCGGTGACGCTGAGCGGCTCGGCCACGCACACCCGCTTCAACCAGAGCAACGGCACGGAGACGGTGCGCAACGTCACCGCAGCCCAGGCCTACATCGACGTGCCGCCTTGGTCGGCGGGCGCCACACCCATTGCGCTCACGGCGAGCGACGGCAACTTCAACGCCACCACCGAGGGCCTGGCCGGCACGCTCAACACCAGCGGTTTGACGCTTGGCAAGCACCTGGTGTTCGTGCGCGCGCAGGCCGCGTCGGGCCAGTGGGGGCCGGTGACGGCGCAGTTCCTCAACATCGTCGCCAGCCCGCCGCTCGGCAACAACGAAGTGGAGCCGAATGACAGCCGCAGCGCGGCCAACGCCGTGCCCACGCCAGCCACCTGGAACGGCAACATGGGCGCATCAACCGACAACGACTACTTCGTCGTCAACCTGCCCGCCGGCCGCACGCTCACCGTCACCCTCACGCCCAACTCGAGCAGCGACTACGACCTGTACGTCTACAACGCCTCGGGCACGCAGCTGGGCAAGAGCGAGCGCGGCAGCGGCCTGGTCGACACGGTCACGCTGACCAACAGCACCACCGCCGCGGCACAGCGCTACGTGCGGGTGAAGTACTACAGCGGCGGCACGGGTGCGAGCAACGGGCGCTACACCTTGGGCCTGAGTTGGTGAAACCCGACGGGCAGTTTGCCGCTGCGGTGCGCTAGGGCGACGCTGAATAAGTCCCCGCGAGGCGGCGCGCCTCGGTTTGGGATGGACTGCAAGGCGTAAAGCGCAGCGATACCCGCAGGTATCGCGAGCATTTGCAACGCCGCAGGACGCCCAAAGCGAGGATGCGCCGTTCGCGAGGGACTTGTTCAGCGTTGCCTAGGGCTTGTGCCTGAGCAGTTGCGCCGCCACGGCAACTGCAATCACCTCAGGCGCCTTGCCCGCAATACCCGGCAAGCCGATGGGGCACACCACGCGGTCGAGCAGCGCGGCTGAGATGCCGCGCTCTTGAAAGCGGTGCAAAAACTTCTGCTTCTTCGTGCGCGAGCCAATCAGCCCGAGAAAGCCGAAATCACCGCGCCGCAACACCGCTTCGGTGATGCGCATGTCGAGGTCATGCTGATGCGTCAGCACCAGATAGAACGCGCCAACCGGTGCGTGCCTCACCTCGCCTTCAACGCCATCAACTGCCAGCTTGCGTATGTGCGGCGGCCACTCGCAATCGCCAAGCGTCGTCGGAAACTCGTCCTCTCGCTCATCAACCCAAACCACCTGCACGGGCAGTGTCGCCAGCACGCGCGCAATGGCGCGGCCCACATGGCCCGCGCCATAGAGTTGCAGATGAAACAGCACCGGCTCATCGGGCCAGGCCTCAACATGCCGAGCCGTGAGCGGCTCGAACTGCAAGGTGACAGCCCCGCCGCAGCACTGGCCCAGCGCTGGGCCCAACGGGAAGTGCTGCGAGTGCACGGCCTGGCCGCCACGGGCCAGCATGTCGCGTGCGTGCGCAAGGGCCTTCAACTCCAGATGCCCGCCGCCAATGGTGCCCGCCGCTCCTTGTGCAGACACCAGCATGCGCGTGCCGCGCTCACGCGGCACCGAGCCCTGCGCGTCGCTCACCTCGACCAGCACCGCCGCTACACCCGCCGCCTGCCAGTCGCACGCAACACGCTTCAAATCCACGAGATCAGCTCCCGCCTTGCACGGCGTTGATGGCGCGCAAGATCGCCTCGCTCGTGGCCGGCGCCGAGAGTGGCGGGTCGACCTTGTGGCCACCCACCGCCGAGACGGCATCGCGGATCGCAAAGAACACCGAAAACGGCAGCAGCAGCGGTGGCTCGCCCACGGCCTTGCTGCGGTGAATGGTGTCGGCCGGGTTGTCGCCCTCGAAGAGCTTCACGTTGAACACCGGCGGGCAGTCGTTGGCGGTCGGGATCTTGTAAGTGCTGGGCGCGTGCGTGCTGAGCCTGCCGGTCTCTGGGTGCCACACCAGCTCTTCCGTCGTGAGCCAGCCCATGCCTTGGATGAAAGCGCCTTCTACTTGGCCTATGTCAACGGCGGGGTTGAGCGAGCGGCCCACGTCGTGCAGCAGGTCGGCGCGCAAGAGCTTCCACTCGCCGGTGAGCGTGTCCACCACCACCTCGCTCACCGCCGCACCGTAGGCAAAGTAGAAGAAGGGCTTGCCCTGCAGCGTCTCGCGGTTCCAGTGCAGGCCGGGCGTGGCGTAGAAGCCGTCAGACCACAGCTGCACACGTGCCAGGTAAGCCTGGGTCACCAGCTCGCAAAAGGAAAGCTCGTGCTGCTTGCCACCCTTCTTGCCGCCCTTTTTGCCGATCAGCACCTGGTCGTTGGCGAAGTGCACATCGGCTGGCTGGCTGCCGTTCTGTGCCGCAGCAAAGGCCGCCAGGCGCTCGCGAATCTGCCGTGCCGCGTCTTGCGCTGCCTTGCCATTCAAGTCGCTGCCGGTTGACGCGGCCGTGGCCGAGGTGTTGACGACCTTGTGCGTGTCGGTGGCGGTCACGCGCACACGGTCAAACCCCACACCCAGCTCATGCGCCACCACCTGCGCCACTTTGGTGTTCAGGCCCTGGCCCATCTCGGTGCCACCATGGTTCACCAGGATGGAGCCGTCGCTGTACACATGCACCAGCGCGCCGGCCTGGTTGAAATGCGCCACGTTGAACGAGATGCCGAACTTCACCGGCGTGAAGGCGATGCCGCGCTTGAGCACCAGGCTCTGCGCATTGAACTGCGCAATGCCAGCGCGGCGCGCACGGTAATCGCTCGTCACTTCAAGCTGCGCGCTGAGCTCGTGAATGATGTTGTCTTCAACCGTCTGCCCATACGGTGTCGTGACGCCGTTGCCGGTGTTGGGCGACGAGTTTCCATCGGCCTTGCCGTAGTAGTTGGCGCAGCGCACATCGAGCGGGTCTTTGCCCAGCGTGCGCGCGATGGTGTCGAGAATGTTCTCGATGGCGATCGCACCCTGCGGCCCGCCGAAGCCGCGGAAGGCGGTGTTGCTTTGCGTGTTGGTTTTGCCCGAGTAGCCGTGCATGGCCACGTCGGGCAGCCAGTAGGCGTTGTCGAAGTGGCACAGCGCGCGCGTCATCACCGGCCCCGACAGGTCAGCCGAGTGGCCGGCGCGCGAGACCATGGTGATCTCGCTGCCCAGCACGCGGCCCGCGTCGTCGTAGCCCACGTCGTACTCGTACCAGAAGCAGTGGCGGCGGCCGGTGATCAAGAAATCATCGTCGCGGTCTAGCCGCAGCTTCACGGGCCGCTTGAGCTTGCGTGCCGCGATGGCGGCGATGCAGGCAAACGGGGCCGACTGCGATTCCTTGCCGCCGAAGCCACCGCCCATGCGCCGGCATTCCACCTGCACATGGTGGGCCTGCAGCTTGAGCGCGTGCGCCACCAGGTGCTGCATCTCGCTCGGGTGCTGGGTGGAGCAGTGCACCAGCAGCCCATCGTTTTCTTTCGGGATGGCGTAGCTGATCTGGCCTTCGAGGTAGAACTGCTCTTGCCCGCCCACATACAGCGTGCCCTGCAGCCGGTGCGGCGCAGCGGCCAGCGCGGCCTGGGCGTCGCCCCGCACCAGGTGCATGGGCGGCAGCACGTACTGGCCTTGCGCATGCGCTTCTTGCGGCGTCAGCACGGGCGGCAAGGCCTCGACGGTCAGCACGCTCTTGGCACGCGCCGCCGCGCGGCGAGCTGCATCTCGCGTGTGCGCCACCACCGCAAACACCGGTTGGCCCAGGTAGCGCAACTCGCCTTCGGCCAGGATGGGCTCGTCGTGAATGATGGAGCCGCAGTCGTTGGGGCCAGGGATGTCAGCCGCAGTGAGCACGCTCACCACTCCCGGCATCGCGCGCACGGCGTTTACATCGATGGCAATCAAGCGGCCATGCGCCACCGGCGACAAGCCGAGCGCGACGTGCAGCGTGCCCGCCAGCTCGGGCAGGTCGTCGATGTAAGTGGCCTCGCCAGCCACATGCAGATGGGCCGACTCGTGGGGCCGGCTGATGCCCACCCGTGCACCTTCGCGCAAGGCCTGCGCTTCGGGCGGCGGCTGCAAGAAAGATTCGAGCGGCTTGTTCATCGCACCGCCCCCACGTGCAGCATGCTGCTCCACACGCTGGTGGCCTGTGCCGGCAGCGCATCGTGCGTGCGTGTCTCCAGCCAGAAGCGCTGCAACAGGTTTTGCGCTACCTGCAGGCGATAAGCCGCACTGGCCCGCATGTCAGACAAGGGCTTGAAATCTTGTGCCAGCGCGGCCTGGGCCAGCTTCACGTTTTCTTGCGTCCAGGCCTTGCCGCTGAGCGCCGCCTCGGCACCCGCAGCTCGCTTTACCGTAGCCGCCATGCCGCCGAAGGCCAGGCGCACCTGACGCACAGCATTGCCATCGAGATCGATGGCGAAGCCGGCGCACAGCGCAGAGATATCGCAGTCGAAACGCTTGCTGATCTTGTAGGCCCGCACCTGCCGCGCCATGGCCGCGAGCGGCAACGCCATCGCCTGCACAAACTCGCCGGGCTGCAGCTGGTTCTTCATGTAGTCGACATAGAACTCGGTCAGTGGCATGCGGCGAACCCGCGCGCCCTTGCGCAACACGACAAGCGCGTCGAGCGCCATCAACACCGGCGCCGAATCGCCTATGGGCGAGCCGTTGGCGATGTTGCCGCCCATGGTGCCGGCGTTGCGTATGGGGGGCGAAGCAAAGCGCAGCCACACGTCGGTGAGCGTGGGCACACGCTGAGCCAGCGCGCGCCATGCAGCTTCGAGCGTGGCGCCAGCGCCGATCAGCAATTCGCCGCCGCGCTCTTCAATGCGCCGCAACTCGGCCACTTCGCCCAGGTAGACGATGTCGCCCAGCTGCTTGAATTGCTTGTTGACCCACAGGCCCACATCAGTAGCGCCGGCCAGCAGCTGCGCCTGCGGGTGCTGCTCGCGCAGTGCCGCCAACGCATCGAGCGACCTCGGCGCATGAAAGTGGTCGACCCGCTGCGGCCCCTCGACTTGGCAGTTGAAAGCCGCGTACTGAAACCCGCCCTCACGCTGTAGGCCTTGCAGTGCGGCCACCACCCGCGCCGTGTCCAGCGGCGCAGGCGGCAGCTCGAACATGCGCTCTGCGGCGTCAAGAATGGGCCGGTAGCCGGTGCAGCGGCACAGGTTGCCCGAAAGCTCATCGGCCAACGCTTGCCGGCTGGGCCTCGTGCCACCGGCCATCTGATGCTCATACGCCGACCAGAGCGACATCACGAAGCCCGGCGTGCAAAAGCCGCACTGCGAGCCATGGCACTCGACCATGGCCAGCTGCACAGGGTGCAGTCGGTCATCGGTCTTCAAGTCTTCAACGGTGAACAGGGCCTTGCCCTCGAGCGTGGGAAGGAACTGAATGCAGGCGTTGACCGTCTTAAGGCTCAGCCCTCGCACCGCGGCAGCGTCGCCTTCGGGTGCGAGCTCGCCAATCACCACGGTGCAGGCGCCACAGTCGCCCTCGTTGCAGCCTTCTTTCGTGCCGGTGCAACGGGCGTCTTCGCGCAGCCAGTCGAGCACCGAGCGCGTGGGGTGCGCGCCATTCACCTCGACGACGGCGCCGCGGTGGTAAAAGCGTATCGGTTGCGGATTCATGCGAGAAAGCTTATGTCACAGCCCGGGGTTTGTCACAGGATTGACTTAGCACGCAGCGTGCCGCAGGTACGCGCCTTGCACGTCTGACCCCATGACCCAACCCCAACGCCTGGCCCTGCGTGGCGACCTGCTCGACTTCACCGGCGCGCCCGAATGGGGCGCCACCGAGTCGCCCTTGGTGCGCTACCGACCCGACCACTGGCTGCTGATCGACAGCGGGCGCATCGTCGGTGCCCAGCCCGGCACGCAAACCCCCGACGCCCGCTGGGCGCAGCACGACCACAGCGGCAAGCTCATCCTGCCCGGCTTCATCGACACCCACGTGCACAGCCCGCAGCTTGACGTGATCGCGAGTTATGGCACCGAGCTGCTCGACTGGCTCAACACCCACACCTTCCCCGCCGAGCTGCGCTATGCCGATGTGGGCGAAGCCGTGGCCGGTGCGGCGCGCTTTCTTGACGCCCTTCTGGCCCACGGCACCACCAGCGCCGTGGTCTTTGCAACCGTTCACAAGGTCAGCGCCGACGCCCTCTTCGCTGCGGCCAAGGCGCGCGGCATGCGGCTCATCACCGGCAAGGTGCTGATGGATCGCAACGCCCCCGAAGGCCTGCGCGACGACGTGACCCAAGCCGAGCGCGACTGCACCGAGCTGATCCAGCGCTGGCACGGCACCGACCGCCTGGCCTATGCCGTGACCGTGCGCTTTGCGCCCACCAGCACAGCCGAGCAGCTGGCCATGGCGGGCGCACTCGTGCAAACGCATGCCGGCGTCTACATGCAGACCCACGTGGCCGAGAACCGCGCCGAAGTGGCCTGGGTGCGCGAGCTCTTCCCCGAAGCGCGCAGTTACCTCGACGTTTACGCCCGCGCCGGGCTGCTCAACAAGCGCAGCGTGCTGGCCCACGGCATCTGGCTCGACGACGCCGACCGCGCCGCGCTGCGCGACAGCGGCGCGCAGATCGCGCACAGCCCGTCATCCAACCTTTTCCTCGGCAGCGGCCTGTTCGACTGGCGCGCCGCCGAAGCCGCGGGCGCAGCCGTGAGCGTGGCCACCGACGTGGGCGGCGGCACCAGCCTGTGCCAGCTGAAGAGCCTGGCCGACGCCTACAAAGTGCAGGCCATGGCAGGCGAGCGCCTCACCGCCTGGAAGGGTCTGCATGCCATCACGCTGGGGGCCGCTGTCGCGCTGGGGTTGGAAGACGAGCTTGGTTCGCTAGAGGCAGGCTGCATGGCTGACCTGTGCGTGTGGGACTGGGCGGTGGGCCCTGTGGCCGGGCGCCGCCTGGCCGTCGCGCGAGACCTGCATGAAAGGGTCTTCGCGTGGATGACGCTGGGCGACGAACGCAACCTGGCCGCCACCTATGTAGCAGGGCGCCGGGTGCAGCCCTGAGCATGGTTCTTGCACTCCCTTTGCACCCTCGTTTTCCCTGAAAAGACGCTCCCATGATCCTCAGCAAACGCCTCACCTCAGCAGCCTTTGCCGGCGCTGTTTTTACCGCGCTCGCCGCGCCCTTGGCGCAGGCCCAGGAAACGCCGGTCAAGTTCCAGCTCGACTGGCGCTTCGAGGGACCGGCCGCGCTCTTCCTCGTGCCCGAAGCCAAGGGCTACTACAAGGCCGAAAAGCTCAAGGTCACCGTTGATGCCGGCAACGGCTCGGGCGGCACGGTCACACGCGTGGCCTCTGGCACCTACGACATGGGCTTCGCCGACCTGGCCGCGTTGATGGAGTTCCATGCCAACAACCCGACGGCACCCAACAAGCCGGTGGCGGTGATGATGGTCTACAACAACACGCCGGCTGCGGTGCTCGCGTTGAAGAAAAGCGGCATCAAGACACCCGCCGATCTCAACGGCAAGAAGCTGGGCGCGCCGGTGTTCGATGCCGGCCGCAAGGCCTGGCCCATCTTTGCCAAGGCCAACAACATCGTGGGCGTGACCTGGACGGCAATGGACCCACCACTGCGCGAAACCATGCTGGTGCGCGGAGACATCGACGCCATCACCGGCTTCTCTTTCACCTCGCTGCTCAACCTCGAAGCGCGCGGCGTGAAAGCCGAAGACGTGGTGATCCTCCCCTACCCCAGCTACGGCGTAAAGCTGTATGGCAACGCCATCATCGTGGGCGAAGAGTTCTTGAAGAAGAACCCCGAAGCGGTGAAGGCGTTCTTGCGCGCGTTCAGCAAAGGCATGAAAGACGTGATTGCCGACCCGGTGGCCGCCATTGCCACGGTGAAGGCGCGCGACGGCATCATCAACGAGGTACTCGAAGTGCGCCGCTTGAAGCTGGCGCTGGATGCAACGGTGTTGACAGCCGATGCCAAGGCCGAAGGGTTTGGCGAAACAAAGAGCGCGCGGCTGGCGTTGATGGCGTCGCAGGTGTCGGATGCGTTTGCGACCAAAGAGCGGGTGAGTGCCACGGCGGTGTGGAATGGGGGGTTCTTGCCTTCGGCGGTTGAGCGGGACATCTTCAAGGCCGCGAAAAGGTAGCGTCCGCGGGTGGTGGTGAGGCCACCAACCGCTCAGCCACCACCGACCGCTTAGCCTGACCCCCACCCGCTCGGCCTGAGGTATCGAAGGCCCGCTCGGTTTTGCCTGGGTCTTGCTCACTGCGTGAGGCCGCGCCGGGATGTCGCCCCGGCAGGCGACCTACTTTGGTATCTGCATAACTTTGCTTTGCAAAGTGAGCAGATCCCCGCTTCGCGAACTTGTGTCGACAAGAAAGGAAGCAAAGAAGCG
>NZ_JBKJOQ010000029.1:0-52672 GCF_046595475.1 Rhizobacter sp. | reverse complement strand
CAGGCTCATCGGCAACAGCGGCACGATCAGCAGTGCCACTATGTTGATGATCTTGATCAGCGGGTTTACTGCCGGGCCAGCCGTGTCTTTGTACGGGTCGCCTACGGTGTCGCCGGTGACGGCAGCTTTGTGGGCCTCAGAGCCCTTGCCGCCGTGGTGGCCGTCTTCGATGTACTTCTTGGCGTTGTCCCAGGCGCCGCCGCCCGTGCACATCGAAATGGCGACGAAGAGGCCGGTGACGATGGTGCCCATCAGCAAGCCGCCGAGAGCGGCCGGGCCGAGCAGCAAACCCACCAGAATGGGCACGACAACCGGCAGCAAGCTGGGGATGATCATTTCCTTGATTGCGGCAGTGGTCAGCATGTCGACGGCACGGCCGTACTCGGGCTTGGCTGTGCCTTCCATGATGCCTTTGATGTCGCGGAACTGGCGGCGCACTTCTTCCACCACTGCGCCTGCGGCACGGCCTACGGCTTCCATGGCCATGGCGCCGAAGAGGTAGGGAATTAAGCCGCCGATGAACAGGCCGACGATGACGCGCGGCTCGCTCAGATCGAAGGTGACCTTCATACCCAGGGCTTCGAGCGAGTGGGTGTAATCGGCAAACAGCACCAGCGCGGCCAGGCCGGCCGAGCCGATGGCGTAGCCCTTGGTCACGGCCTTGGTGGTGTTGCCCACCGCGTCGAGTGGGTCGGTCACATCACGCACGCTCTTGGGCAGCTCAGCCATCTCGGCAATGCCGCCGGCGTTGTCGGTGATGGGGCCGTAAGCATCAAGGGCGACCACGATGCCCGCCATGCTGAGCATGGAGGTTGCAGCAATCGCAATGCCGAACAAGCCAGCCAGCTGATAGGCCACCAGGATGGCAATGCACACGAAGATGACGGGCCATGCAGTCGAGCGCATCGACACGCCAAGGCCAGCGATGATATTGGTGCCGTGGCCGGTGGTCGATGCCTGTGCGATGTGTTGCACGGGCTTGTATTGCGTACCGGTGTAGTACTCGGTGATCCACACCATCGCGGCCGTCAGCACGAGGCCGACGATGCAGGTTCCGAACAGGGCCATTGACGTTACCGTGCGGCCGTCGTTCAAGGTCAGTGCCTGCGGGAACAGCGTCGAGGTGACGAAGTAGAAGGCGATGAGCGACAACACCCCCGCCACGGCCAGGCCCTTGTACAGCGCTGGCATCACGTTCTTCATGCCCGGCGATGCCTTGACGAAGCTGCAGCCGATGATCGACGCGATGATCGACACGCCACCCAGCAGCAGCGGGTAGATCACGGCGTTGAGCGTGGTCGTGCCCGTCACCATCAGGGCACCGAGTGCCATGGTGGCGATGAGCGTGACGGCGTAGGTTTCGAACAGGTCGGCAGCCATGCCGGCGCAGTCGCCGACGTTGTCGCCCACGTTGTCGGCGATCACCGCGGGGTTGCGCGGGTCGTCTTCGGGGATGCCGGCTTCAACCTTGCCCACCAGGTCGGCGCCGACGTCGGCGCCCTTGGTGAAGATGCCGCCGCCCAGCCGCGCAAAGATCGAAATCAGCGAGGCGCCAAAAGCAAAGCCCAGCAGCGGCTTGAGCGAAGCCGAGAGATTGGCTGTGTTGCTCGCGTTGCCTGTGAGGTACATGAAGAAGATGGTCACGCCCAACAGGCCCAGGCCTACCACCAGCATGCCGGTGATGGCGCCGCCCTTGAAGGCGACGGCCAGTGCAGGCGCAATGCCTTTGGTGGCGGCTTCTGCCGTGCGCACATTGGCCTTGACCGACACGTTCATGCCGATGAAGCCGCAGGCGCCCGAGAGCACGGCGCCGAGCACGAAGCCGACGGCGGTGGTGATGTCAAGAAACAGACCGATGAGCACGGCCAGCACCACTCCCACGATGGCGATGGTCTTGTATTGGCGTGCGAGGTATGCGGCGGCGCCTTGCTGGATGGCAGAAGCGATTTCCTGCATGCGCGCGTTGCCGGCGCTTTGACTCAGGATCCAGCTTCGCTGAACGAAGCCGTAAAGTACTGCGGCAACACCGCAGGCAAGCGCAAAGTAAAGCGCCAAATTCGTCGACATCGGTGGGACTCCTCGTTTCGGTTGTTCACGCATTTGAGAGAGACAGGCCCACCGCTATTTCACCTGGCAAGCAGGTACGGGCGGGTCAGCGGGGCATGCTACGGGAAGGCCCGAGACAAGGCAACGAACCGCGCATGGTGTTTTCCATCGGTCGGGGCGCCGGGTGGCATGCATCGGAGCCCCGCAAGACGCGCGAGTAAAATTCGGGTTTTCCCGCGCACTTATCAAAACACCATGAGCCTGCACAACGTGACCCCCGGCGCCAAGGCGCCCGACCAGTTCAACGTGATCATCGAAATTCCGATGAACGCCGACCCGATCAAGTACGAAGTCGACAAGGAGAGTGGCGCCTTGTTCGTCGACCGCTTCATGACCACGGCGATGCACTACCCCTGCAACTATGGCTACGTGCCGCAGACGCTGTCTGACGACGGTGACCCGGTCGACGTGCTGGTGATCACGCCATTCCCGCTTTCGCCCGGCGTGGTCGTGACCTGCCGCCCCATCGGTGTGCTGAAAATGGAAGACGAGGCCGGTGGCGACAGCAAGCTACTCGCCGTGCCCATCGACAAGGTGCTGCCCATCTATACGCACTGGCAGAAGCCTGAAGACATCAATCAGATGCGCTTGAAGGCCATTCAGCATTTCTTCGAGCACTACAAAGACCTCGAAGCGGGCAAGTGGGTGAAGGTGCAGGGCTGGGAAGGCCCCGAGTCGGCGAAGGAGGAAATTCGCGCAGGCATGGCTGCCTACAAGAAGCCGCTCTGAACCGAGCCTGAGGTCGGTCGTCTGCGCAAAGGGAGCTTCGGCTCCTTTTGTCGTTTCAGGGCAGTCGGTGCTGGAACTTGCCCTGCAGATCGCACCTCTACACTGACCCCTTTGCTTATGCGAGCCTCCTCCATGCTGCGTCGATTTCTGTGCTCCAGTGCTGTGCTCGTTGCTGTGCTTTTCGGCCCTGCAGCACTGGCGCAAAGCCTCCCAGTCGGGCTGACGCGGGTGCAGGCCGTCGAAGGCATTACCGAGTACCGGCTTGCCAATGGCTTGCAGCTGCTGCTGATTCCCGATGACTCCAAGCCCACCACCACGGTCAACATGACCTACCACGTGGGATCTCGCCAAGAAAACTACGGCGAGACCGGCATGGCCCACCTGCTCGAACACCTGCTGTTCAAGGGCACCCCCACGCACCGCAACCTGCTGGGGGAGTTCACCAAGCGTGGCCTCGCTGCCAACGGCAGCACCTGGTTCGACCGCACCAACTATTTCGCCAGCTTCTCGACCAACGACGACAACCTGAAGTGGTACCTGGCTTGGCAGGCTGATGGCATGGTCAACAGCTTCATCGCCCGCAAGGATCTCGACACCGAGATGACCGTGGTGCGCAACGAGATGGAGATGGGCGAAAACAGCCCCGATCGCATCCTCTTCGAGAAGACGCTGGCCACCATGTACCAGTGGCACAACTACGGCAAAAACACCATTGGTGCCCGCGCCGATGTCGAGAACGTCGACATTCCCCGCCTGCAGGCTTTTTACCGCCAGTACTACCAGCCCGACAACGCCACGCTGATCGTGGCCGGCAAATTTGAGCCGGGCAAGGTGCTGGGTTGGGTAACGCAATCGTTCGGCAAGATCAAGAAGCCCACACGCAAACTGCCAGTGCAGTACACGCTCGATGCGGTGCAAGACGGTGAGCGCAGCATCACGCTGCGCCGCACAGGCGGCGTGCCGCTGCTGCTGGTGGGCTACCACGTGCCGCCTGCAGCGCACCCCGACTTTGCCGCCGTGGAGGTGATCGACCTGATCATGGGCGACACGCCCGCCGGCCGCCTGCACAAGCGGCTCATTGCCAAGCAACTCGCGGCAGGCACGTATGCCTTTGCGCAAGGCCTGGCCGAGCCAGGCTTTACGCTTTTTGGTGCACAGCTGGCGCCTGGGCAAGAGGTGGATGCCGCTCGCACCGAGATGCTCGCCACGATCGAATCGGTGGCACGCGAGCCCATCACCGAAGAAGAGCTGAAGCGTGCCCAGGCCCAGTGGGCCAAAGGCTGGGAACAGGCGTTCACCAACCCCGAGACCGTTGGTGTGGCGCTGAGCGAATCGGTGGCACAGGGCGACTGGCGCCTTTTCTTTCTGATCCGCGATCGGGTGCGCGACCTCAAGCTTGCTGACGTGCAACGCGTGGCCGAGCAGCGCTTGCTGCCTTCGAACCGCACCTTGGGGCTGTACCTCCCTACCGACAAACCGGCGCGTGCTCCGGCACCTGCCAGGGTCGACGTGGCCGCCGAATTGAAGAACTTCAAACCGCAGGAAGGGGTGGCCACGGTGGCGGCCTTTGACGCCACACCCGCAAACATCGACAAGCTCACGCAGCGCTTCGCAGTGGGGGGCTTGAAAGTGGCTTTGCTGCCCAAGCCTGCGCGAGGTTCGGCGGTTCAAGCAGTGCTGACGCTGAACTTCGGTGATGAGAAGACTCTCTTCGGCCAAGGCGAGCTGTCCGACATGGTGGCGGCCATGCTCGACAAGGGTACGGCCACGCGTTCACGCCAGCAGATACAAGACCAACTCGACGAGTTGAAAACTGAAATGCGCATCAGCGGTGGCCGGGGGCGGGTGAGTGTCAGCCTGACTTCGCGCCGCGAGCATCTGCCTGCCGCCATCGCGCTCGTAAGTGACTTGCTGCGCAACCCCGTCTTCCCGGCAGATGCTCTGGGCGAGCTAAAGCGTCAGGTGGTGGCCGATGTGGAGCAGCAACGCAAGGAGCCTGAGGCGGTGGCCGACAACGCGTTGTCTCGCTTGCGCAGCACCTACCCGCGTGGCGACGTGCGCTACGTGAGCACCTTCGACGAGACGGTGAGCGACGTGAATGGCGCCACCGTCGAGCAGCTGCGGGCGTTTCACAAGCGCTTCTATGGCGCGGCGCGCGCTGAGTTCGGTGCGGCGGGTGATATGGACGTGGCAGCAGTGCGCGCTGCGCTAGACAAAGCGTTTGTGGGCTGGGGCAATGGTGAGCCCTATGCGCGTGTGCCGCAGCCTTTGTTGCCGGTGAAGCCGCAGCGGCTGCAGCTCGAAACACCCGACAAGCAAAACGCCACCTTGCTGGTGCGCCTGAGCGTGCCGCTGTCCGACACCGACGCCGACTACCCGGCGCTGACGATGGCGAACTTCCTGCTGGGCTCGGGTGGGCAATCGCGCCTGTGGAAGCGCATTCGCGAATCCGAGGGGCTTTCATACGATGTGCGCAGCTCGGTCAGCTGGAACAGCCACGAGCCGCACTCGGTGTGGCAAGGCAGCGCCATCTTTGCCCCACAAAACCTGGCCAAGGTGGAGGCCGCCTTCCGGGAGGAGCTGGTGCGTGCGCACAAAGATGGCTTCACCGCACAGGAGCTGGCCGAAGGCAAGCGCGGGCTGCTGGCCTTCCGACAGCTGTCACGTGCCCAAGACCGCAACTTGGCCGGAGCGCTGGCAGGCAACCTCGACCTGGGGCGCACCTTCGCAGTGTCGGCGCGCGTGGACGATGCCTTGAGCAAGCTGACCTTGGAACAGGTCAACGCTGCCTTGCGCACCTACATCAAGCCTGAGAATTTCGTGAGCGCGGTGGCGGGCGACTTCAAGCCTTGAACGGCCGGCGCTCGTTTAGCTCGTCGAGATAGCTCTCTACCCCTTCGCCTTCACGCGCCAGAAAATCTGCCACGGCCTGCGCAAACTGAGGGTGTGCCAGCCAGTGTGCCGACCAGGTCTGCACCGGAAGCAGGCCGCGCGCCATCTTGTGCTCACCTTGTGCGCCTCCTTCAAAGCGCTGGTAGCCCTGGGCGACGCACCAGGCCAGCGGCTGGTAGTAGCAGGCCTCGAAGTGCAGGCAGGAAACGTGCTCCGTCGCGCCCCAGTAGCGGCCAAAGGCGCTGCGCCGCGCGGGGTCTATGGCGATCAGCGAGGCCGCAATGCGCTCGCCGTTTCGCCATGCGATGAAGAGCAACCAGTGCTGGGGCATGTGGCGCGCCATGCGTGAGAAGAAGTCGCGCGTGAGGTAGGGCGAGGAGTGGTGCGCGCGATAGGTGAGGGTGTAGCAGCGATAGAAGAAATCCCAATCGGCATCGGTGATCTGCTCGCCCTGAAGGGTGGTGAAGCTGACACCCGCGTCTTGCACGCGGCGGCGTTCTTGCTGGATCTTCTTGCGCTTCTCGCGCTGCAGGCTGGCCAGGAAATCAGCGAAATCTGTGTACGTCTCGGGCTCTCGGTTGACCCAGTGAAACTGCACCGTGCTGCGCATCATCCAGCCGGCAGAGCGGGCGGCATCTTGGTCGTTGTCATCGAGAAATAGCACGTGGGCCGATGACAGCTTGGCCTGTTGTGCAAACTGCTTCATGGCTTCTAGCAGCGCAATGCGCGCCGAGTTGTCGTGCGCCAGGAGCCGCGGGCCGGGCACGGGCGTGAATGGCACGGCGCTCAAGAGCTTGGGGTAGTAACGCAGACCGTGGCGCTGGTAAGCGTCGGCCCAGGCCCAGTCGAAAACATATTCGCCGTACGAGTGAGCCTTCAAATACAGCGGGCAGGCCGCCACGAGCTGGGCGCCTTCATGCAGCACGAGGAACCGAGGCGTCCAACCGGTGCTTTCGATGGCGCTGGCCGACTCGTGCATGGCCAGCAGGTATTCGTGGCGCATGAAAGGCGTGGCACAGGGCTGAGCTTCAAGCAGTGCGTTCCATTGCGCAGCGTCCACTTCAGAGGGGTGGTCGAGAACCCGAATGACATAATCGTTCGAGCCTTTTTTTTCACGCATATGTCATCCAGCCCACGGGTCAAAGTAGCACTCGCGCAAATCAATGCCACGGTGGGCGATCTGGCCGGCAACGCCCGCAAGATCGTCGAGTTTTCGCGGCGCGCCTACGAACAGGGCGCTCGTCTGGTGCTCACACCCGAGCTCGGCCTGTGCGGCTATCCGCCCGAAGATCTGTTGCTGCGCCCAGCGTTCATGCAGTCTTGCGCGCACGCGCTGGCCGAGTGTGCCGAGGCCTTGGCCGATCTGCCGGGTTTGCATGTGGTGGTGGGGCATCCGCATCAGTGGGGTGAGCGGGGAGATGTTAGGTCGAAGTCGCATGCCGTGCAGCAGCGCTACAACGCGGCCTCGGTGCTGAGTGGGGGCAAGGTGCTCGCCACGTATTGCAAACGCGAGCTGCCCAACTACCAGGTGTTCGACGAGCGGCGATATTTTGCGGCGGGCCGCGATGCGGGGCAGGGGGCGGTGGTGTTCGATGTAGAAGGGCTGAAGTTCGGCCTCAACATCTGCGAAGACGCCTGGTTTGACGAGCCTGCGCGAGCCGCCAAGGCGGCAGGCGCAGAGGTGCTGTGCGTGATCAACGCGTCGCCGTTCCATGTGGGCAAGGTGACCGAGCGCGAAGAGCGCATGGCGCTACGCGCTCGCGACGTGGGCTTGCCTCTGCTCTATGCGCATCTGAGCGGCGGCCAAGACGAGGTGGTGTTTGATGGTGCGTCGTTTGCGCTGGATGCACAGGGCCGGGTCGCGGCGCGCGCGCCGTTCTTTGAAGAATCACTCACCCTGGTCGACGTGGGCTGCGACTCTGTCAGTGGCTCGGTGGCTGCTGTGCCTGAGATCGAAGCCCAGGTTTGGGGCGCGCTGGTGACCGGCGTGCGCGACTACATAGTCAAGAACGGTTTCCCCGGCATATTGCTGGGCTTGAGCGGTGGCATTGACTCGGCCCTGGTGTTGGCAGTCGCAGTCGACGCGCTGGGCGCCGACAAGGTGCGCACCGTGATGATGCCGTCACCCTACACCGCCGACATTTCATGGATCGATGCTCGCGACATGGCCGAGCGCCTCGGCGTGCGCTACGACGAGATATCCATCGTGCCCATGTTCGACGCCTTCCGGCAAAGCCTTGCGGGCGAGTTCGCCGGGCTGAAGGAAGACGCGACCGAAGAAAACATACAGGCGCGCATCCGCGGGACCTTGCTGATGGCCTTGTCCAACAAGTTCGGCACCATTGTGCTGACCACCGGCAACAAGAGCGAGATGGCCACAGGCTACTGCACGCTGTACGGTGACATGGCCGGCGGTTTCGCGGTCATCAAGGATGTGGCCAAGACGCTGGTCTATCGACTGGCCATTTGGCGCAACGCCCAGGGCTCAGAAGTCATCCCTCAGCGCATCATCACGCGGCCGCCCTCGGCCGAGCTGCGGCCCGACCAGACCGACCAAGACAGCCTGCCTGCGTATGAGGTGCTCGACGGCATCTTGCAACGCTACATGGAAGACGACCAGGGCCTGGACGAAATCATCGCGGCCGGCTATGCAGCCGCCGACGTGGAGCGCGTCACGCGCCTGATCAAGATCAACGAGTACAAGCGTCGGCAGGCACCCATTGGCATCCGAATCACCCATCGGGCGTTCGGGCGAGACTGGCGCTACCCCATCACCTCGAAGTTCCGCGCTTAAACTACCGTCAACCTATTTGCCCCGGAGACCGCCATGAAACAGATCACAGCGATTGTGAAGCCGTTCAAGCTCGAGGAAGTGCGTGAGGCGTTGGCCGATGTAGGTGTGACGGGGCTCACCGTTACCGAGGTGAAGGGCTTCGGGCGCCAGAAGGGGCACACCGAGCTGTACCGCGGCGCCGAGTACGTGGTCGATTTCCTGCCCAAGGTGAAGGTCGAGGTGGTGGTGAAAGATGGCGATGTGGATCGTTGCATCGAGGCCATCGTGAAGGCGGCCAAGACCGGCAAGATCGGTGACGGCAAGATTTTCGTCACGGCCGTGGAGCAAGTGGTTCGCATCCGCACCGGCGAGACCGACGAAGCCGCTGTCTGACGCGCTCTGGTGGCGTCAATCGAAGCCCGCTGCGAGCGGGCTCTTTTGCGCCTAGATCTGGCGGTAGTCGTCGGGCGCTGTTGCCCGCCGTGCCTGCGCGCCAAGTCGATCGAGTAGCTCTACCGGGTCGCTTGCCACTTGCAGCAACTGGTGCTGCGCGGGTGGCACGAAGCCCTCGCCAACTGCTTGCGCGATGAAGGAGAGCAGGGCGTCGTAGTAGCCCTCTGCGTTCAACAACCCGACGGGTTTGTCGTGATAACCCAGCTGCTGCCAAGTCCAGACCTCGAATAGCTCTTCGAAGGTGCCGATGCCGCCGGGCAGCGCCAGGAATGCGTCGGCCCGCTCGGCCATCAGCCGCTTACGCTCATGCATGGTGTTGACCACGTGCAGCTCGGTGAGGCCTGGGTGCCCGAGCTCGCGTTCCATCAACGAGTGCGGGATGACCCCGATGACCGGAGCCCCCGCTGCGAGTGCGGCGTTGGCCACTGTGCCCATGAGGCCTGCATTGCCGCCACCGTACACCAGTTGCCAGCCGCGCTCGCCGATCAGCGAGCCCACATGCTGGGCGACCGCTTCATACGCTGGCTTTCCGCCCTTGCGAGAACCGCAGTACACGCACAGCGACAGCTTGCTCACAGGAAGCGATGCCACAAAGCAGCCGCCCACAGCCCGCCGCACAGCACCAGTGAGAGAAACACGGCGGCGCTTGCCAGGTCCTTGGCCCGCTTGGACAAGTCATGCAGCTCGAACGAAACGCGGTCGATGGCTGCTTCGATGCCCGAGTTGAGCAGCTCCACGATCATCACCAGCAGCACCGAGCCCACCAGCAGGGCCACCTCGACCCAGGTGCGACCGACCAAAAATGCGGAAGGGATCAGGATGACCGCTAGCCAGGTTTCCTGGCGAAAGGCGCTCTCACCACGATACGCTGTCTTCAGGCCTTCGAATGAATAGCCGGTGGCGCGAATGACTCTGTCGAAGCCGGTGCGGCCCTTGAATGGATTGCTCATGGGCGGCGATTGTGCCCTGAGCATTTGACGCCTATGCCGGGCGACGAGGCTCTGGCAGGGCGTCGATGAGGCGCGTACCGCACAGAATGTCGTGCAGGAACTGCCGCTGAGGAAGCGCCAGTGCGAGCATGGCATAGCCTAAAACGCTCAACGCAATGCAGGCTGCGACGGCGCGCGGTTGCTCTCTCACGTTCCAGTGGTTCAGCACGGTCAGGGCTGCAGCGGGGGCGACCCAGAGCCAGCTGGCGAGGTAGCGTGCGAAGGCACGCGGTCGGGTCAGATTTTGGCCGCTGGCGGTGACGACCTGAATTCGCCATGTTTGCATGGGCAGAGTCTGCCCACGGGTCGACCAGAACCAGGTGAAATACGAGGCATAGAGACCGAAGCTGATCACCTCGAGTACGACATCGCCGATGGTCGAATGCTGCAGGCCTGTGACGGCCACGATGACTGCTCCAACCGCACCCGGAATGAGCAACATGCCGAACAGGATCAGGCCTTCGTAGACGAGGCTGGCCATCCGACGCAAAAGGTGAGGGGCCGCGGCCCCATAGGCCCCTGCGGCCACGGCGTCGATCATGGGCGAGGTGGGACGGGCGCGGAGGCCGCAGCAGAGCGAGTGGCCGCGCCTTGCGGTCCTCGCTTGGGCAACAAGGTGGATTGATCAACAAAGCCTGGGCTGACGGCGATCTTGGGCAGGCCGGCGGGCTGGTGAGCAGGTGGGCTGGCGCGCTTGTTGATCAGGTTGGTGGTCGCGCCGGGTTGTGCCTGGGCCACGGTCGGGGCCACCGCTTTCGGGCGAGGTGCGTAGGACGAGTTGGGCACCACGTTGGACTTGGTGCCAGCCGATTCGCCAGGCTGGTCGTTTGCGGGTGCCTTGCGTGCAGGAGGTACGGCGCGGGCGGCCAATTGCTTGCGCTGTTCGGGTGGCAGCGCCTTGTAGGCTTCCCAACTGTCCCTGCGCTCCTGGGCCGGAACTCGCTGCGCCTCTTTGTAGTTCATGCGAGCCTGCCCGCGTTCACGAGGGCTGAGCTTGGCCCAGTCTTCCATGCGGGTTTGGATGCGCGCCTGCTCGTCGGCTGGCATGGTCGGGAACTTGGTTGCGATGTCGAGCCACTTGCCCTTGCGGGTGGGGTCGATGCTTCCCCATTCGCGCTCAAGCGGCTTCAGCGCGCTTTTCTGGGTCGTGCTCAGCGATGCCCAGCTAGGGCCTTCTGCTGCGGGGCTGGCTGGCTTCGCCGGGACGGGGGCGGGCGAGGTTTGCGCCTCGCTCAGCAACGGGGCCATTGAAAGAGCGCAAACCGCGAGCCACAGGCTAGAAAAACTGCGCCGTGCTGATACACGCCGCGAGGGTGGGATCAACCGGGTGGAAGTCATGACGGCACCGGTTAATCGCGAGGAGCTTTCAGGAACTCCACAAACCCCGGGTCGCTGTAGGCAGAAGGGGGCAAGTCGTCGGCCAGCAATGAGGCGTCGATTTCGGCGGCAGCGGCAATCTGGCTGCGGTCATGCATCTTCTGTATCAGCACCAAGCCGCCGACCAGCGCAACCAGGGGCACCGCGGCAGCGAGCTGAACCCACCAGCCCGAGCCACCATGGCCGCGCCCCAAGGAAAGGGTGGTACCCGAGCCAACCACGACCGACGGCTCCACGGCCTTGGCAGAGCGCACTGCACGGGCGCGCGACAGGGCTTGCTCGCGGGCGAAGCGCAGCCGCTCGCTCACGTCGGCGGGGAGCTCGGCGGTGCGCTCGGTCAGGCGCGCAGTGAGGCGAAAAGCCAGGCGCGCTTCAAGGGCGTCAAGCTCGGCAGGGGCGTAGGGTCGAAGATTGATGTTGTTCATAGCACTATTCCCTTTGCCTTCAAGGCGTCGGCCAAGGCATGCACGGCACGCGAGCAATGCGTCTTGACACTTCCCTGCGAACATCCCATCACAGAAGCGGTTTCAGCGACATCGAGTTCCTCCCAGTAACGCAGTAGGAAGGCTTCTCGTTGACGCGTCGGCAGCTTGGACACTTCACCATCAATCGCTAGCAGGATCTGAGCCCGTGAAACCGACTCCGCAGCGCTTTCCGTGGAGGAAGACTCATTCTGCGACGCCAAAGTTTCCAGCAGATCGAAATCTCCATCGTCGCTTGAGGATTCGTACTCGGAAAAGTTTCGAACGACGGCGTTGCGCACCTTCTGGCGGCGAAACCAGTCCATGGTGGCGTTGGAGAGGATGCGCTGAAAAACGAGCGGAAGTTCGGCCGCAGGCCGGTCGATGTACTTTTCAGCCAGGCGGATCATCGAGTCTTGAACGATGTCGAGCGCGGCATCGTCGTCCCGCACGGCATACGCCACGCGCTTGAAAGCGCGTTTTTCGACGCTTTTCAGAAAGTCCGAAAGTTCTTTGTCAGATGCCAAGTGGAGCGCCTCAGGCCGCAGCCTGCCGAAACGGGCCGGATTATCGCATCGCTCAAACCAAGCTCAGTGCTTGGGGCGGAAGCGGTCTTATAATGCTCGTTTGCACAACAACTGGTCTTAATTTGGCGGCCCGACCTGGGCTCCTTGTTTTAATGACTCAGCAGGTACCACACCCGCCTCACGAGGGCGAGGAGAGGTGCACCGATGGTTTTTCGTTAGAGAAATTCACAAAGGTTCAACATGGACATGTCTGCCGCGGAACTCAAGCGCGCCGCCTTGGCGCAGCAACCGCAAACCTCTAATGCCGAGCCTAACGGCTCTGAAATCCTGGTCCGCTGCCTTCAAGCTGAAGGCGTCAAATTCCTCTGGGGCTATCCGGGTGGTGCGGTCCTCTACATCTACGACGCCCTGTACAAGCAAGAAAGCATCGAGCATGTGCTGGTGCGCCATGAGCAGGCGGCCGTACACGCTGCCGATGGCTATGCGCGTGCCACCGGCAACGTCGGCGTGGCGCTGGTCACTTCAGGCCCCGGCGTAACCAATGCCGTGACGGGCATCGCCACGGCATATATGGACTCGATCCCGATGGTGATCATCACCGGCCAGGTTCCCACTGCTGCGATCGGGCTCGACGCCTTCCAGGAGTGCGACACGGTAGGCATCACCCGCCCCATCGTGAAACACAACTTCTTGGTGAAAGACGTGCGCGACCTGGCCGTGACCTTGAAGAAGGCTTTCCACATCGCTCGCACCGGCAGGCCCGGTCCGGTGGTGGTCGACATCCCGAAGGACGTGTCGCAGAAGACTGCGCCGTTCCACTACCCAGCCACCATCGAGATGCGCTCGTACAACCCGGCGCGCAAGGGCCATGGCGGTCAGATCCGCAAGGCCGTGCAGCTGCTGTTGGCGGCGAAGCGGCCCTACATTTACACCGGCGGTGGTGTGGTCTTGGGCAATGCTTCGGCGGAACTGCGCGAGCTGGTCAACTTGCTGGGGTACCCCTGCACCAACACCTTGATGGGTCTGGGCGCGATGCCGGCCAGCGACCCCAAGTTCCTGGGCATGCTGGGCATGCACGGCACCTACGAAGCCAACATGACCATGCAGAACTGCGACGTTCTGCTGGCTGTTGGCGCACGGTTCGACGACCGCGTGATCGGCAACCCCAAGCACTTCGCTTCGGTGGAACGCAAGATCGTGCACATCGACATTGACCCGTCGTCGATCTCCAAGCGCGTGAAGGTCGACATCCCGATCGTCGGCGACGTGAAAGATGTGCTGCACGAGTTGATCGCCCAGATCAAGGAAGCGCAGTCCAAGCCCGACGTGCAGGCCTTGTCCGCCTGGTGGGGCCAGATCAACGAGTGGCGCAAGCGCGAGTGCCTCAAATACAAGAACAGTACCGAGGTCATCAAGCCGCAATACGTTGTTGAAACCTTATGCGAACTGACGCGCAACCGCGACACCTACATCACGTCTGATGTCGGCCAGCACCAGATGTGGGCCGCCCAGTTCTACCGCTTCGAAGAGCCGCGCCGCTGGATCAACTCTGGTGGGCTGGGCACCATGGGCGTGGGCCTGCCTTACGCCATGGGCATCAAGCTGGCCAAGCCCGACTCGGACGTGTTCTGTGTGACCGGCGAAGGCTCGATCCAGATGTGCATCCAGGAGCTGTCGACCTGCCTACAGTACAAGACACCGGTGAAGATCGTGTCGCTGAACAACCGCTACCTCGGCATGGTGCGACAGTGGCAAGAGATCGACTACGGTGGCCGCTACTCGCACAGCTACATGGATGCGCTGCCCGACTTCGTGAAACTCGCCGAGGCCTACGGCCATGTGGGCCTGCTGGTCGAGAAGCCGGCTGACGTAGAGCCAGCGCTGCGCGAAGCCATCAAGCTCAAGGATCGCACCGTGTTCCTCGACATTCGCACCGATCCGACGGAAAACGTCTGGCCGATGGTGCAGGCGGGCAAAGGCATTTCCGAAATGCTCTTGGGGTCTGAAGACCTGTGATGCGCTGAATCTCGGCCGGGGGTGTGCGTTACCGCGCTCACCCAAAAGCCCAGAAGATGCGCGGACCACCTTCAGCGATTTCTTAACCGTTCACCGTGGACAGCGTGGCCAAGGGCCATTGGTTACCGCCAATGGTGTGAAGAGCGCGCTTCAAAGAACATGAAACACATCATTGCCTTGCTGCTCGAAAACGAGCCCGGCGCGCTGTCGCGTGTCGTCGCCTTGTTTTCGGCTCGTGGCTACAACATCGAGAGCTTGACCGTGGCGCCGACGGAAGACCCGTCGCTGTCGCGTATGACCATCGTGACCACCGGGTCCGATGACGTCATCGAGCAGATCACCAAGCACCTGAATCGCCTGATCGAAGTGGTGAAGGTCGTTGACCTCACCGAAGGCAGCTACACCGAGCGCGAGCTGATGCTCATCAAGGTGCGGGCTGTAGGCAAAGAGCGCGATGAAATGAAGCGCATGGCCGATATTTTCCGCGGCCGCATCATCGACGTGACCGAAAAAAGCTACACCATGGAGTTGACCGGCGATGCGTCCAAGCTCGATGCCTTCATCGAGGCCATCGACCGCACCGCCATTCTGGAAACCGTGCGCACCGGCACCAGCGGGATCGGTCGCGGCGAGCGCATTCTGCGCGCGTGATTCATCACACCGAAACCCCGCATTGAACTGTTATCGAAGGAGATAGACATGAAGGTTTACTACGACAAGGACGCCGACTTGAGCCTGGTGAAGGGCAAGAACGTCGCGATCATCGGCTACGGCTCGCAAGGCCATGCGCACGCACAAAACCTAAACGACAGCGGCGTGAAGGTCACCGTCGGTTTGCGCAAGGGAGGCGCGTCGTGGAGCAAGGTCGAGAAGGCTGGCCTGAAGGTCGCGGAGATTGCAGACGCAGTGAAGTCGGCCGACATCGTGATGCTGCTGCTGCCCGATGAGCAGATCGCTGCCGTCTACACCAACGACGTCGAACCCCACATCAAGCAAGGCGCTTCTCTTGCCTTCGCTCACGGCTTCAACGTGCACTACGGGCAAGTGGTTCCGCGCGCCGACCTCGACGTGTGGATGGTCGCCCCCAAGGCGCCGGGCCACACCGTGCGCTCGACCTACGCCCAAGGCGGCGGCGTGCCGCACCTGATCGCCGTGCACGCCGACAAAAGCGGCAAGGCGCGTGACCTGGCCCTGAGCTACGCAGCGGCCAATGGTGGCGGCAAGGCTGGTGTGATCGAAACCAACTTCCGTGAAGAAACAGAAACCGACCTGTTCGGCGAGCAAGCCGTGCTGTGCGGCGGTGCGGTCGAACTGATCAAGGCCGGTTTCGAGACGCTGACCGAGGCGGGCTACGCGCCGGAGATGGCCTATTTCGAGTGCCTGCATGAACTGAAGCTGATCGTCGATCTGATCTATGAAGGCGGCATCGCCAACATGAACTACTCGATCTCCAACAACGCCGAGTACGGCGAGTACGTGACGGGGCCGAAGATCGTCACCGACGACACCAAGAACGCGATGCGCCAAGTGCTCAAGGACATCCAGACCGGTGAGTACGCCAAGAGCTTCATCCTGGAAAACAAGGCAGGTGCGCCGACCCTGCTGTCGCGCCGCCGCTTGACGGCTGAGCACCCCATCGAGCAAGTGGGCGAGCAGCTGCGCGCCATGATGCCGTGGATCAAGAAGAACCGTCTGGTCGACCAGTCGAAGAACTGATATTCGGTTGCAGATGATGAGAGGCCGCAGGGGAAACCTTGCGGCTTTTTTGTTGCCTGCTGCGGTATCCTTCCGGGCTCACTGCCTTCCAACCTACAGGGTCATGAACGAGATGCACGACGGCGAACAGGCGCTGGCAGACCCGAACGACGCACCTCCGCGCCCGCGTCGCAAGGGCATCTACATCCTGCCCAATCTCTTCACGCTGGCGGCCTTGTTCGGCGGCTTCTATGCGATCGTGATGGCCATGAATGGCCGCTTCGAGCAATCGGCCATCGGCATCTTCTGCGCGATGGTGCTCGACAGCCTCGACGGGCGCGTGGCCCGCATGACCAACACTCAGAGCACCTTTGGCGAGCAGATGGACAGCTTGTCCGACATGGTCTCGTTCGGTGCGGCTCCCGCCTTGATCATGTACGAGTGGGCGCTCAAAGGCCTGGGCAAGCTGGGCTGGATTGCGGCCTTCGTGTATTGCTCATGCGCAGCGCTGCGTTTGGCCCGTTTCAATACCAATCTCACCGTGGTCGACAAGCGCTTCTTCCAAGGCTTGCCCAGCCCTGCGGCAGCGGCCTTGGTGATGGGTTTCATCTGGCTGATGGACGACTCAGGCTTCAAGGTCGCCAACGAAGGCGAGTGGTTGCGCTGGACGGCATTTGCGTTTGCGATGTTTGCTGGCCTCACCATGGTGACCAACGTGCCTTTCTACAGCTTCAAGGACGTGAGCTTTAAGCGCTCGGTACCGTTTATCGTGATCGTGGCAATTGCCTTGGGCATCGCTGTGATCAACATCCATGCACCTTCAGTGCTGTTCACCCTGTTCTGCATCTATGCCTTGTCCGGCTATGGCGTGTATGTCTGGAAGCGCATCAAGGGCCGGCCCGTCAGCGTGATTGCCATCTCGATGGACGAGCCCGATGAAGAGGGCCTGCACCGCTGAAAAGCTGCGTGCTATATTCGCCTCCATGACGTTCTTGACCACTTTCGCGCTAGCCCTACTAGAGGTACCACGGGCTCACTGATCGTTCACGTCTACTCGTTTTCGCTCTCAACGGCCCGTATGCAACCAGCATCGGGCCGTTTTGCTTTCTGAGCGTGCTGGTTGTGACCCGACTCACCAAAGGTTCACCATGATGTTGACGCAACCGCACTTGAAGTACCGACCTTTCACCCCCGTCGCCTTGCGTGACCGCACCTGGCCCGACGCCGTGCTGACACATGCGCCGATCTGGCTGAGCACCGACCTGCGCGATGGCAACCAGGCCCTGATCGAGCCGATGGACCAGCAGCGCAAACTGCGCATGTTCGAAATGCTGCTGGGGATCGGCTTCAAGGAGATCGAGGTCGGTTTCCCGTCTGCATCGCAGACCGAATTTGACTTTATCCGCACGCTGATCGAGAAAGATGTCATTCCTGACGACGTGACGATTCAGGTGTTGACGCAGGCGCGTGAGCCCTTGATTCGCCGCACCTTCGCGTCTCTGGTGGGTGCCAAGCGGGTCATCGTTCACCTCTACAACGCGACCTCTCCCATGATGCGCAAGGTGGTGCTGGGCCTCGACGAAGACGATGTGGTTGCACTGGCCGTGGAGCATGCCCAGTTGATGAAACAACTGGCCGAGGCGCAGCCCGAAACCGAATGGCGTTTCGAGTACTCGCCCGAAATGTTCTCGAACACCGAACTCGATTTCGCCAAGCGCATCGTCGATGCCGTCACAGGTGTCTGGCAGCCGACGCAGAGCCACAAATGCATCGTCAACTTGCCGACGACCGTCGAGTCTTCCACGCCCAATGTGTTTGCCGACATGGTTGAGTGGATGCACCGCCACATCGCCCGGCGCGATGCG
This sequence comes from Rhizobacter sp., assembly GCF_046595475.1. Classification (GTDB taxonomy): domain Bacteria; phylum Pseudomonadota; class Gammaproteobacteria; order Burkholderiales; family Burkholderiaceae_C; genus Rhizobacter. Next base: position 34,789 of record NZ_JBKJOQ010000029.1, on the reverse strand, counting down.
GTTGTGCTCTCGGTGCACCCTCATAACGACCGTGGCACCGGCACTGCCGCTGGTGAACTGGCGCTGATGGCGGGTGCCGATCGCATCGAAGGCTGCTTGTTCGGCAATGGTGAGCGCACCGGCAATGTCGATTTGGTCAACATCGCGCTTAACCTCTACACCCAAGGCGTGGCACCGGGGCTCGACTTTTCTGATATTGATGAAGTGCGACGCTGCGTCGAGCACTGCAACCAGTTGCCCGTGCACCCGCGGCACCCGTATGTCGGTGACCTTGTCTACACCTCGTTTTCTGGCTCACATCAAGACGCCATCAAGAAAGCGTTTGCTGCACGCCAAGACAGCGACGTGTGGAACATGCCTTACCTGCCCATCGACCCGAAAGACCTCGGGCGAAGCTATGACGCCGTGATCCGCGTCAACAGCCAGTCGGGCAAGGGTGGCATTTCGTATTTGCTGGAAAGCGAGTACGGCGTGGAGTTGCCACGCCGCCTGCAAATCGAGTTCAGCCAGGTGGTGCAGGCCGTGATGGACGACACCGGCAAGGAGCTGACGGCCACTGAGCTGTGGAACATCTTTCAACGCGAGTACAGCGTGGACGGTGCGTGGGGCGCTCAGGTCGTGCACGCGAACATATCAGAGGCGGCGCCAGGGCAGGTGCGCTTGTCGACGACCGTCGAGCTCGGCGGGCAAGGCCTGGGCGTCGAAGGCGTGGGCGCAGGGCCAATCGATGCGTTCGTAGAAGGCGTGAACCGCAAGCTGGCAACCCAGGTGCGTGTGCTCGACTACCACGAGCACGCCATCGGCAGCGGGGCCGATGCCAAGGCCGTGGCCTATCTCGAGCTGCGCATAGGCGATGCCGTCACCCTGTTCGGCGTGGGCATCGATTCCAACATCGTCTCGGCATCATTGAAGGCCATCACCTCGGGGCTGCACCGGGCCCAGCGCCTGGGCCAACTGAGCTTCGCCCAGGCGGTGGTCGCCTAACATACGGACAGTACCCAGGAGACAGCCATGACCACCGACAAACTGATCATCTTCGACACCACCTTGCGTGACGGCGAGCAATCCCCCGGCGCATCGATGACCAAAGACGAGAAGCTGCGCATCGCGCGCCAGCTAGAGCGACTAAAGGTCGATGTGATCGAGGCCGGTTTTGCGGCATCGTCCAATGGGGACTTCGAAGCCGTGAAGGCGATCGCCCAGGCCATCAAGGACTGCACCGTCTGCTCGCTGGCGCGTGCGAACGACCGCGACATTGCGCGCGCTGCCGAGGCGCTGCAAGGCGGCAAGTCCACGCGCATTCACCTGTTCCTGGCCACCAGTGCGTTGCACATGGAAAAGAAGCTGCGCATGACGCCCGATCAGGTGTTCGAGCAGGCGCGCTTGTCGACGCGCTTTGCGCGCAACCTGTCGGGCGACGTCGAGTTCTCGCCCGAAGACGGCTACCGCTCTGACCCCGACTTCTTGTGCCGAGTGCTCGAGGCGGTGATTGCCGAAGGAGCGACCACGATCAACATCCCCGACACCGTGGGCTACGCGATCCCCGAGCTGTACGGCAACTTCATCCTCGATCTACGCAACCGAATTCCCAACGCCGACAAGGCCGTGTGGTCGGTGCACTGCCACAACGACCTTGGGATGGCGGTGGCCAACTCACTGGCCGGGGTGAAGATCGGCGGCGCGCGCCAGATCGAATGCACCATCAACGGCCTAGGCGAGCGGGCCGGCAACTGTGCATTGGAAGAGGTGGTGATGGCCGTGCGCACACGCAAGGACTACTTCGGCTTGTCGCTCGACATCGATGTCTCGCAGATCGTTCCGGTCTCGCGCTTGGTCTCGCAGACCACCGGCTTTGTGGTGCAGCCCAATAAGGCAGTGGTGGGTGCCAATGCCTTTGCCCATGCCTCTGGCATTCACCAAGACGGAGTGCTCAAGGCGCGTGACACCTATGAAATCATGCGGGCCGAAGACGTGGGCTGGGCAGCCAACAAGATCGTGCTGGGCAAGCTGTCGGGGCGCAACGCGTTCAAGCAGCGACTACAAGAGTTGGGCATCGAGATGCACTCTGAAGCCGACATCAATTCGGCGTTTGCAAGGTTCAAGGAGCTGGCCGATCGCAAGAGCGACATTTTCGACGAAGACATCCTCGCCCTGGTGATGGACGAGTCGGTCACCGCCGAGCACGAGTACTACCGGTTGCTTTCATTGGCGCAGCACTCCGAGACGGGCGAGCGGCCCCACGCCAAGGTGGCGTTTGCCGCCGGTGAAACCGAGCACCATGCCCAAAGTGAAGGCAACGGTCCCGTCGATGCCAGTCTCAAAGCCATCGAGTCAAAGCTGAAATCTGGCGCTGAAATGCTGCTCTATTCGGTAAATGCCATCACCTCGGGAAGCACAGAATCGCAGGGCGAGGTGACGGTACGGCTGCAACACGGTGGGCGTGTCGTCAATGGCGTGGGTTCTGACCCCGACATCGTGGTTGCGTCAGCCAAGGCCTACCTCGCAGCGTTGAACAAGCTGCACAGCAAGAACGAGCGCGTCGCTGCACAGGGGTGATATTTGTCACACACCTGACAACTCCTTAGTCTGAGTTGAGAAAAACGGCGCAAGTTTTTGATCTTGCGAGGTTTTTTTCTTTCACCTACACTTGGGCGACCGAGCGTCAAGGGGTTGTTGTGGTGGTGGTACTTACACAAAAGTCAGCGTCGTCCGTCATGCGTGGTTTGATCGCGCTGATGGTTGCCTTCTGCCTGCCTTTGTCGGCAGGGGCTGCTGTCAAGCCAGCCAAGAAGCGCGCAGCTGTTGTGTCCAAGGCGTCGGGCGTCAACGCCAAGGTGGTCGTGGTGCGTGGCGTCAAGCGCACCAGCCTGCGCTCGCGGGCCGTGTTCGTTCCGGCCAAGCCTTCGTTCGGCCAGGTCTACGGCCTGCATGGCACCACCGACCCGCTCGACCTGAAGTCCAGCGTCGCGCTGGTCATGGACCAAGAGACCAACGAGGTTCTCTTCAGCAAAAATTCGCAGGCGGTGTTGCCGATCGCATCACTGACCAAGCTCATGACCGCGCTGGTCGTGACCGAAGCCAAACTGCCAATGGACGAGGTGCTGACCGTCACCCAGGCCGATGTCGACACCGAAAAGGGCAGCCGCTCGCGCCTCACCGTGGGCACCCAGCTCACGCGTGGCGAGATGCTGCACCTGGCGCTCATGTCTTCAGAGAACCGCGCGGCACACGCGCTGGGTCGTACCTACCCGGGTGGCCTCGATGTGTTCGTGGCCGCGATGAACCGTAAGACGGTCGACCTGGGCATGGCCAACACGAAGTATGTGGAGCCCACGGGGCTGTCGAGCCACAACCAGTCGAGCGCCCGCGATCTGGCGACCCTGGTCAATGCCGCGCACAACTACGCCGTAATCCGTGAGCTGTCGACTTCGCCTGAGCATCAGGTGGCGGTGGGTCGCCGGCAAGTTCAATTTCGAAACACCAATGGCCTGGTGCGCAACCCCGAGTGGGACATCAGCCTGCAAAAGACCGGCTACATCAGCGAGGCAGGCCGCTGCCTGGTGATGCAGGCCAAGCTGGCGGGTCGGCAGCTGATCATGGTGTTCCTTGATTCCGCCGGCAAGTATTCGCGAATTGGCGACGCCGAGCGCGTACGCCGCTGGGTGAGTGAGTTGCCCGTGGCGATCAGGCCGGCAGCGGCAGCCGTCGTATTACCTGCCGCCGTGCAAGCGTCCCCGGTGATCGTGGTGCCGGCAGCGGTGTCCCTGCCGGAAGCGGCACCTGCCGCCAGCGAGCCCGTCGTGCTCGAAACGCCAAAGCTCACCTCCTGATCTACATACCCGTTTCCCAAAGCAAAGAGCCCGGCATGCCGGGCTCTTTGCTTTGGCGGGCCACAAGCTACACACCGCGATGCCCCAGCGCAGATGAAATCTGCGAAGCAGTCGACTTGAGTCGCTCCAGCCAGCCTTCTTCCAGCCGATCGGCGGGCGCCGAGATCGACAAGCCGGCCACCAGCTTGCCCTGGTCGTCGAGGATGCCCGCTGCCATGCAGCGCACGCCCAGCTCCAGCTCTTCATCGTCGCGCGCGGTGCCGTACTGCAAGACTTTGGAGAGCTCGCGCTCGAGCATGCTCACATCGGTGATGCTGTTGCGTGTGTGGCCGGCCAGGCCGGTGCGGGTGGCGTAGGCCCGCACACGTTGCGGGTCGTCATGGGCCAGAAAGAGCTTGCCCACGGATGTGAGGTGCAAAGGCGCGCGGCCGCCCACCGCGCGCACGACCTGCATGCCCGAGCGCTCGCTGTAGGTGCGCTCGATGTAGACGATCTCGTCTCCTTGGCGCATCGACAGGTTGACGGGCTGGTGGGTGAGCTTGTGCAGCTCGCGCATGGGGCCCAGTGCGGCATCGCGCACGTCGAGGCGAGCCTTCACGAGGTTGCCCATCTCCAGCAGGCGCATACCCAGGCGATAGCTGCCAGCCTCAGGTCGGTCGACGTAGCGGCCGACCGTCAGGTCGTTCAGGATGCGGTGGGCCGTGGAAGGGTGTAGGCCGGTCTGTTCACTGATGAACTTCAGCGACACCGGATCCTGGTGCGTCGCCAACAGATCCAGCAGCGAGAACATGCGCTCAAGCACCTGGATCGCGGGCTTTTGATCCTCTTTGCTTTTCATGGAAAGCATTTTGACGCAGTTTCGCAAAATTTTGCATCGCGAAACCCATCTGCATCAGTCGACAGCTGCGGCGGCCGCCACGCCAGACCGCATGGCGCCTTCCAACGTGGCGGGGTAGGGTCCATCGACATAGTCCCCGGCCGCGAACAGCTGCGGCATCACGCGGCTGCCGGGCCGCTGCAGCTGTGGCGTGCAGAGGAAGGTGGCGCGTTTCTCGGTGGTGGTTCGCACAGCAATCAGCGGCGCGCGCAAATGTTGACCGAGGGCCGCCTGCGCCTGGGCGAGTGCCGCGGTGGTCACGGCTTCGATGCCCTGCGCCACCCAGGCCGCAGCGCCACTCACGACCAGCGCGAGCACGCCATCGAGCCCACCGATGACGCCGAGGTCGAACACGAACTGCGCCGGGCGCTGTGCGTCGCTGTGCAGCGCCATCATGGCTTGCGGCAGGCGCGTGCCGGTGCTGTAGGCGTAAACGGTGACGATGGGTTCATAGCTCAGCGCGCCCGCCGCGCGAGACCACTCGGGGGCGTGGGCGAACGTGAGGCGAGCGGCTTCGTTGGCGGTGCAGGCCAGCACCACGTGGTCGGCCGCTTCTGCGTTCACCAGCCAGCCTTCGGCGGTGCGCTGGAGCGATTCAGCCCGTGTCGCGAGTTTGAGCGTGGCCCCTTGGTTCAGCAGCCACTGGGCTGCAGGCTGCGGCCAAAGATCACTCAAGCGTTGACGTGGCAGCAACAGATCTGCCGAGCCTGGGCCTGAGAACAAGGCGTCTTTCAAGACGCGCAAGAACACGGTGGCGCTGGCCTGAGTGGCAGGCGTGTTCAGCGCGGCTACGCACAAGGGATCGAGCAACTCTTCTCGCACTGCTGCAGGCAGGTGCATGGTCAGCTGCGCGACGGTGAGGCTCGGGTCGCAGCGAAACCGCTGTAAGGCCCAGCGCGTGGCCGTGATGAGCAGGGCCAGTTTCTCGCGCCAGTGCCAACCTGGATAGCGCAGCACCGCGTTGCCGAAGGCTGTGATCGGCGAGCCGGCTTTCAACTGCAAGCCTTTTCCGTCGGGATAGGTGACGCGCAGTGGCATGCGCAGCAGTGCTCGCTCCATGTCCACCCCCACCAGCCGCATCAGCGACAGCGTCTGCGTGTAAGCGCCAATGAGAATGTGCTGGCCGTTGTCGAGCACGGTGTCGCCGAAGTCGACTTGCCGTGCGCGGCCACCGAGCTGCGGCGCCATCTCGTAGAGCGTGACGCGGTGGCCGCGCCGCGTGGCTTCGACTGCAGCCGCCAAGCCGGCCCAACCGCCCCCCACAACGGCCACGCGCCGCGACACCCCCATCAGCGGCCCCGCCAGTTGGTGCGCATTGCGATCCACAGCTTGCGAAGCGGCGTGAGCGAGATGCGTTGGTGCAGCACCTGGAAGTTCTCGGCCTCGATCTCGCGCAGCAGCGTGCGGTAGATGTTGGCCATCATCAAGCCGGGCTTCTGGCTGCGGCGGTCGGTGTCGGGCAGCAAGGCAAATGCTTCGTCGTAGCAGCGGTGTGCGCGCTCGGCCTGAAAGCGCATGAGCTGCGTGAAACGATCGCTGTAGCCGCGGTTGAGAATCTCCTGCGCTTTCACGTCGAACTGTTGCAGCTCCGACACCGGCAGGTAGATGCGCCCGCGTCGGGCGTCGTCGCCTACGTCGCGAATGATGTTGGTGAGCTGCATGGCCAGGCCGAGCTTGTGTGCGTACTGCACCGTCTCGGGCTGGGTGCGCCCGAAGATGCCCGAGGCCACTTCACCCACCACCCCCGCCACCAGGTGGCAGTAGCGGGCGAGGCCGGGGTAGTCGAGGTAGCGTGACTGCTCCAGGTCCATCTGGCAGCCTTCGATCACGGCAGCCAGGTGTTCCACGCGGATGTCAAACGTAGCTGTATGCGGCATCAGCGCTTTCATCACCGGGTGGCTGGGTTGCCCACCGAAGCTGGTGGCGATTTCCTTGCGCCACCAGGCCAGCTTGGTGGCGGCCACACCGGGGTCGTGTGTCTCGTCTACCACGTCATCGACCTCGCGGCAAAACGCATAAAACGCCGTGATGGCTGCGCGCCGCGGCGGGGGCAGGAAGAGGAAAGCGTAGTAGAAGCTGGAGCCGCTGCGCGCTGCCTTGTCTTGCACGTACTGCTCGGGCGTCATGGCTGGGCCTCGCGCAGCGACGATTGCGCTGGGGCTTTCATGCGTACGGCGCGCCACAACAACACAGGCGCGTCGTACCAACGCAACCGGGGTCGCGTGATCAGGCTGCTGTGGTTCATGTGCTCGATTTTTTCGATGATGCGCAAGCCGCCTTGCACCACCAGGCGCAGCTCCCAGCCGGTGCGGCCGGGCAGGGCGTGAACCAGCGGCGCCCCCGCAAGCATCATCCCTTTGGCCCAGGCCGTCACATCGGCGACCAAGGCACGCGTTGAGGTGGTGTCTTGACCGGAGAGCAATGCGGCCAGCGGCACGCCGTGCCGCGCGCAATCCGAAAGCGGTACATAGGCGCGGCCGCGCGGGGTGTCGACGCTCAGGTCTTGCCAGAAGTTGATCAGCTGCAAGGCACTGCAGATGTCGTCTGACTGAAGCACCTGCCGCTGGCCTTGCACGCCATACAGATGCAGCAGCAGGCGGCCCACGGGGTTGGCTGAGCGTCCGCAGTAAGCGAGCAGCTCGACGCGGTCGGCATAGGTGTTCTGGCGCACGTCTTGCTCGAAGGCGCTGAGCAGGTCTTCCAGCAGTGAAATGGGCAGGGCATATCGATCGATGGCCTGCTTCAAGGGCATGAACACGCGCTGCCAACGCGGGGCGGGTGGCTTGCCGGCCACAGCGGCGTGAAGCTCGGCACGGTAGGCGCTCAAGTCGGCCAGGCGCTGCTCAGGCGCCGCATCGCCCTCGTCGGCAAGGTCGTCGGCGGTGCGCGCGAACCAGTAGATCGCGGCCACGGCAGGGCGCAGCCCGGGCGGGCACAACACCGAGGCCACGGGGAAGTTTTCGTAGTGATTGACGCTCATGAGGGCTTGATTTCGAGCGCGCATTGTCGCCCTGCTTGGCTTTGCCAATTGCGACACGGGCGCCGCTGCAAGAGTGTTTGACACCCCGGGATCACCCGAATACATTACTGACCAGTCAGTCAGTTGCGCCATCTCTACCGCCTAAGTCGAAGGACTCCCATGCGTTCCACCCTGCTCATCTCCATGCTTGGCCTTGCGGTGTTGGCCGCCTGCTCCAAGGCCGAAACGGCATCGGCGCCGGTGCGCGCCGTGCGCACCATGACCGTGGCAACCGACTCCGCGGGCGCCAGCTATGAATACGCTGCCGAGGTGCGGGCGCGCACCGAGTCTCGCCTGGGCTTTCGGGTCGGCGGCAAGATCGTGCGCCGCACGGCCAATGTGGGTGACGTGGTGAAAGCCGGTCAAGTGTTGGCGCAGCTCGACCCGCAAGATCTGAAGCTGGGCCAAGAAGCCGCCCGCGCTGGCCTTGTTGCTGCGCAGGCCAACTTCGATCAGACCGCTGCAGACTTCAAGCGTTTCAAAGAGCTGCGCGACCAGGGCTTCATCAGCTCGGCCGAGCTCGAGCGCCGCGAGACCGCGTTGAAGTCGGGTCAGGCGCAGCTGGATCAGGCGCAGGCACAGGCCAGCGTGCAGGGCAACCAGGCTGCGTATGCCTCGCTGGTGGCCGACGCCAACGGCGTGATCACGGCCGTGGACGCCGAGCCCGGCATGGTGGTGGCGGCCGGCGCATCGGTCGTGCGCCTGGCGCATGAAGGCCCGCGCGACGTGGTGTTCAACGTGCCTGAAGACAAGGTCAACCAGATCAAGGCCTTGGCGGGCCAGCCCGGCAAGCTCAAGGTGCGTTTGTGGGGCGCCAACGCCGAGCTCTTGCCGGCGCACATCCGCGAGATTGCAGCCGCTGCAGACCCCGTGACGCGCACCTTTGCGGTCAAGGCTGACCTGGGCTCATCGCCGGCGAGTGCCGCGGTGCGCTTGGGCCAGACCGCTACCATCGTGGCCGACATGCCCAAGGTGTCGGGCATCACCAAGCTGCCGCTGTCGGCCTTGCGTGAAGAGCAAGGCAAGACGGCGGTGTGGGTGGTCGACAAGGCGACGATGACGGTGTCGTCGAAAGACGTGCAGATTGCCGGTGCCGAGGGCAACGAGGCGGTAGTGATGGCTGGCCTGGCGCCTGGCCAGCTGATCGTGACGGCCGGTGTGCACGTGCTCAATTCCGGCCAGCAAGTGAAGTTCTATGTCGACCCCACCGCGCCGCCTGCGGCCACGGTGGCCACCAGCACCCCGGTCTCGGTGAAGTAAGAGAGGCTGCTGTGAGCACCACCCCCACCGACACCCACGAAAACAAGAGCGCCTCGCAGCGTTTCAACATCTCCAAATGGGCGCTTGAACACCCCGCGCTCACGCGCTACCTGCTGCTCGTCTTGCTGCTGTTAGGCCTGGCTGCCTACTTCCAACTGGGCCAGGACGAAGACCCACCCTTCACCTTCCGTGCAATGGTGGTGCGCGCCTACTGGCCCGGCGCCACGGCGCAGCAGGTGGCCGACCAGGTCACCGACAAGCTTGAGAAGACGCTGCAAGAGGTGCCGTACTCCGACAAGATCCGCAGCTACTCCAAGCCGGGCGAGACGCTCATCATCTTTCAGCTGAAAGATTCGACGCCGCCCAAGGAAGTCCAGCAGATTTGGTACACGGTGCGCAAGAAGATCAGCGACATGCGCGCCACGTTGCCGGGCGGCGTGGTGGGCCCGTTCTTCAACGACGAGTTCGGCGACGTGTATGGCTCGATCTACGCACTGTCCAGCGACGGCTTCACCTACGGCGAGCTGAAAGACCACGCCGATCAGGTGCGCCAGCGCCTGCTGAAGGTGAAGTACGTCAACAAGGTCGAGGTCTTCGGCGCGCAAGATGAAAAGATCTTCATAGAGATTTCGCAGAAGCGCCTCGCACAGTTGGGCCTCGACTTCAACGCCGTGCTGGCGCAGCTGGGCCAGCAGAACGCAGTGGAATCGGCGGGTGTCATCAACTCGACCACCGACTTCGTGCAGGTGCGCGTGGGCGGCCAGTTCAACTCGGTGGAGCAGCTGAAGCTGTTTGCCATACGTGCCAACGGTGCGAGCTTCAAACTAGGCGACATCGCGCAAGTGAAGCGAGCCTATGTTGACCCGCCGCAGGTGAAGGTGCACCACCAGGGCAAAGAGGTGATCGCACTCGGCATCTCGATGGGCAAGGGCGGAGACATCATCGAAATGGGCAAGTCGCTCAAGGTGGCCACGCAGGCCATCAAAGATGATTTGCCCGCCGGTTTGGAGCTGTACCAGTTCCAGAACCAGTCGACCGTGGTCGCCACGTCGGTGGGTGAGTTCGTGGGCGTGCTGATCGAGGCCGTGATCATCGTGCTGGCGGTGAGTTTCATCAGCCTGGGCCTGCACTTCAAGCCGCTGCGTCTCGATTGGCGGCCTGGCATGGTGGTGGGCATCACCATTCCGCTTGTGCTCGCCATCACCTTCGTCGCCATGTACTACTGGGGCGTGGGGCTGCACAAGATCTCGCTAGGCTCGCTGATCATCGCGCTCGGGTTGCTGGTGGACGACGCCATCATTGCTGTCGAGATGATGGTGCGCAAGCTCGAAGAAGGCTACGACAAGGCGCGCGCCGCCACCTTCGCGTATGAGGCCACGGCCATGCCCATGCTCACCGGCACGCTGATCACCGCGGTGGGCTTCTTGCCCATAGGCCTGGCGCAATCGACGGTGGGCGAATACACCTTCGCCATCTTTGCCGTCACGGCCGCGGCGCTGCTGATCTCATGGCTGGTGTCGGTGTACTTCGTGCCTTACCTGGGCACGCTGCTGCTCAAGACCAAGCCGCATGCCGACAGTGACCAGCCGCACGAGCTGTTCGACACGCCGTTCTACGCGCGCTTTCGCGCACTGGTGAACTGGTGCGTGGCTCACCGCTGGATCACCATCGGCCTGACCGTGGGCACATTGCTGCTCGGCTTGTTCGGCATGGGCAAGGTACAGAACCAGTTCTTCCCAGACTCCAACCGCCTCGAAGTGCTGGTTGACCTGTGGTACCCCGAAGGCACCTCCTACGCGGCCAACGAAGCCCTGACCAAGCGGGTCGAAACACGCCTGATGAAGCTCGAGGGCGTCAACCACGTCACCACCTGGGTGGGCAGTGGCGTGCCGCGCTTCGCCTTGGTGCTCGACCAGATATTCCCGCAGAGCAACGTGAGCCAGATCGTGGTGCTGCCCAAGGACTTGAAGGCCCGCGAGCGCCTGCGCAAGCTGCTGCCCGAGTTGCTGGCCACCGAATTCCCGGAGGCACGCGCGCGACCCAAGCTGCTGCCCAACGGGCCGCCGGTGCCTTACCCGGTGCAGTTCCGCGTGGTCGGCCCCGACCCTGGCAAGGTGCGCGCTTATGCCGACGAAGTGAAGGCCATCATGCGCACCAATGCCAACATGCGCGGCATCAACGACAACTGGAACGAGTCGGTGAAGGTGCTGCGCCTGGAAGTTGACCAAGACAAGGCTCGTGCGCTTGGCGTCTCCAGCCAAGCCATCGCCCAAGCAGCCCGCACCATGAACAGCGGCACCACCGTCGGCCAGTACCGCGACGGCGACAAGCTGATCGACATCGTGCTGCGCCAGCCGCTGGAAGAGCGCAACGCGCTCACCGATCTTGGCAACGCCTACGTGCCCACAACCACGGGTCGTAGCATCCCGCTGGGTCAGATCGCCAAGGCCAGCTTCGTGTGGGAACCGGGTGTGCTGTGGCGCGAGAACCGTGACTACGCTGCCACGGTGCAGGGCGACATCATCGACGGCCTGCAAGGCGCCACGGTGACCGAGCAGCTGAACCCGCTGTTCAACGCCATCCGCGCCAAGATGCCTCAGGGTTATCGCGTGGAAGTGGCAGGCGCGGTGGAAGAAAGCAGCAAGGGGCAGGGCTCGATCGCTGCCGGCTTGCCGATTGCGCTCTTCATCATGTTCACGCTGCTGATGCTGCAGCTGCAAAGCTTCAGCCGCTCGGTGCTGGTGTTTCTAACCGCGCCTATGGGCATTGCGGGTGTGGCCGGCGCCTTGCTGCTGCTGAACCGGCCGTTCGGCTTTGTGGCCTTGCTGGGGGTGATCGCACTGGCCGGCATGATCATGCGCAACTCGGTGATCCTGATCGACCAGATCGAGCAAGACCGCGAGCGCGGCGTGCCCACCTGGAACGCCATTGTCGAAGCCGCGGTGCGCCGCTTCAGGCCGATCATCCTCACGGCCGCGGCTGCGGTGCTGGCCATGATCCCGTTGTCGCGCAGCGTGTTCTGGGGCCCGATGGCGGTCGCCATCATGGGCGGGCTGATCGTCGCGACGGCGCTCACGCTCCTGGCTTTGCCGGCGATGTATGCCGCCTGGTTCCGGGTCAAACCGGCCGATCAGGAGCGAGTGGCCGCAAGCAGCTAAAATCCGCGGTTCCTCGAAATCGCCCAACCGAAAAGGGGTCGCCGTGGCGACCCCGCTTTTCTTCTTCTGACACCCGCGCGGGTGGCGAAATTGGTAGACGCACCAGGTTTAGGTCCTGACGCCAGCAATGGTGTGCGGGTTCGAGTCCCGCCCCGCGCACCAGCAACACGAAACCAGAGAGTCCAGAGAATCATGGCTGTCACTGTTGAAACCCTCGAAAAGCTCGAACGCCGCATCACGCTGACGCTCGCCGCCGACACCATCAACAACGAGGTGCAATCGCGCCTCAAGCGCCTTGCGCGCACCGTCAAAGCCGACGGCTTTCGCCCCGGCAAGGTGCCGATGAGCGTGGTGACTCAGCGTTATGGCTACTCGGTCCAATACGAGGTCATGAACGACAAGGTCGGCCAAGCCTTCCAGCAGGCCACCAACGAGGCCAACCTGCGCGTGGCCGGCCAACCGCGCATCACCGAGAAAGAAGCTGCACCTGAGGGCCAGATGGCCTTCGACGCCACCTTCGAGGTCTACCCTGAGGTGAAGCTCGGTGACCTGGGCACCGCTGAAGTCGAGCGCGTCAGCACCGAAGTGACTGAAGCCGCCATCGACAAGACGCTCGACATCCTGCGCAAACAGCGCCGCACCTTTGCGCAGCGCCCGCAGGCTGAGGCAGCGGGCGAGGGCGACCGCGTCACCATCGACTTCGAAGGCAAGATCGACGGCGTGCCCTTCGACGGCGGCAAGGCCGAGGGTTTCCAGTTCATCATCGGCGAAGGCCAGATGCTCGAAGCCTTTGAGAAGGCCGTGCGAGGCATGAAGACCGGCGACTCCAAGACCTTTCCTCTGCAATTCCCTGAGGACTACCAGGGCAAGGATGTGGCCGGCAAGGAAGCCGACTTCATGGTTACGCTGAACAAGGTTGAAACCCAGCACCTGCCGGAAGTGAACGAGGCCTTGGCCAAGGGCCTGGGCATTGCCGACGGCACGGTGGACGCGTTGCGCGCAGACATCAAGCGCAACCTTGAGCGTGAAGTGAAGTTTCGCGTGCTGGCCCGCAACAAAGCTTCGGTGATGGACGCCGTGGCCAAGACTGCCGAGCTCGATCTGCCGACGGCGCTGGTCAAGAACGAGACCGATCGCATGGTCGAGAACGCGCGCGCCGACCTGAAGAAGCGCGGCGTGAAAGATGCCGACAAGGCGCCTATCCCCGAAGAAATCTTCACTCCCCAAGCCGAACGCCGCGTGCGCTTGGGTCTGGTGGTTGCCGAGCTGGTGCGCGCCAACAACCTGCAAGCCAAACCCGACCAACTGCAAGCCCACATTGAAGAAATGGCGCAGAGCTACGAGAAGCCGGCCGAGGTGGTGCGTTGGTACCTGAGCGACCGTCAGCGCATGGCGGAAGTCGAAGGCGTTGTGATCGAGAACAACGTCACGGACTACGTGCTCTCCAAGGCCAAGGTCACCGACAAGGTGCTGCCGTTCGACGAGTTGATGGCCGGCTGACGGGCTGACTGTTCGAGCCTCGAAAGGGCGTCAGGCTGCAAGGCTTGGCGCCCTTTGCATTTGTTCGGCTTGTTTCTGTGGCGCCACTCTTGACGCGACATAATCAGACCCAACCTGTACCCATCACTTCTTCAAGGACGCATCGCATGAGCGCGCTGGACACACAAGGTTTGGGCATGGTGCCCGTCGTCATCGAACAGTCGGGCCGCGGCGAGCGTGCTTACGACATCTACAGCCGCTTGCTGCGCGAGCGGATCATCTTCCTGGTAGGCCCGGTGAACGACCAGACTGCCAGTTTGGTGGTGGCTCAGCTGCTCTTCCTGGAGAGCGAGAACCCTGACAAGGACATCCACTTCTACATCAATTCGCCAGGTGGTTCGGTTACCGCCGGTATGTCGATCTTCGACACCATGGAATTCATCAAGCCCGACGTCTCGACCATGTGCGTGGGCATGGCTGCCAGCATGGGCTCCTTTCTGCTGATGGCCGGTGCCAAAGGCAAGCGTTTCTCGCTGCCCAATGCGCGCGTCATGATTCACCAGCCTTCGGGTGGCGCGCAAGGCCAGGCCACCGACATTGAGATCCACGCACGCGAAATTCTGAAGACCCGTGAACAGCTGAACAAGATCTACGCCGAACGCACCGGCCAGCCACTGGAAAAGATCCGTTCCGACATGGAGCGTGATTTCTTCATGGACCCCGAAGAGGCCAAGACCTATGGCCTGATCGATCTGGTGGTGAACAAGCGTGCGGGGCCGGCCGCCGCCGGCTGAATCAGCATTTCGACAGGGCGAGGCCCGTAACTGCGATCTAAACGGGGCCTTTATTACCGCCAAGGCCCCGTTTTCTTTTGCTCTATCATTCACTCAGCCTCTTCTACGCCCTAGCGCGCACCCATTCATGGCCGAAAAAAAAGGCTCCTCCAGCGAGAAAGTTCTTTACTGCTCCTTCTGCGGCAAAAGCCAGCATGAGGTGAAGAAGCTCATCGCGGGCCCGTCAGTTTTCATCTGCGACGAGTGCATAGAGCTTTGCAACGACATCATTCGCGATGAGGTTCCGGCCGACACGCCCGAAGCGCGTGCTGCCAAGTCTGATTTGCCTGTGCCTAGCGACATTAAGGCCAGCCTCGACCAGTACGTGATCGGCCAAGACACAGCCAAGCGAACACTGGCGGTCGCGGTCTACAACCACTACAAGCGCCTGAAGCACATGGCCACCACCAAAGACGAGGTGGAGCTGTCCAAGAGCAACATCCTGCTGATCGGCCCCACCGGCTCAGGCAAGACCTTGCTGGCTCAGACGCTGGCCCGTTTGCTCAACGTGCCTTTCGTGATCGCCGACGCCACCACGCTGACCGAAGCCGGCTATGTGGGTGAAGACGTTGAAAACATCATCCAGAAGCTGCTGCAGAACTGCAACTACGACGTTGACAAGGCTCAGCGTGGCATCGTCTACATCGATGAGATCGACA
Source organism: Rhizobacter sp. (assembly GCF_046595475.1). Taxonomy (GTDB): domain Bacteria; phylum Pseudomonadota; class Gammaproteobacteria; order Burkholderiales; family Burkholderiaceae_C; genus Rhizobacter. The sequence goes on along the minus strand of NZ_JBKJOQ010000029.1, from coordinate 19,674 downwards.
AGATTTCACGCAAGGCCGACAACCCGTCGATCACGCGAGACGTGTCGGGCGAGGGCGTGCAGCAAGCGCTGCTGAAGCTGGTGGAAGGCACCATGGCGTCTGTGCCCCCGCAAGGCGGGCGCAAGCACCCGAATCAAGACTTCTTGCAGATCGACACGACCAACATTCTTTTCATCTGCGGTGGCGCATTCGACGGGCTGGAGAAAGTGATTCAAAACCGCTCCGAAAAGTCGGGCATCGGTTTCGGCGCCACGGTACACACCAAGAGCGAGAAGCGCGTGTCCGAAGTCTTCCGTGAAGTTGAGCCCGAAGACCTGATCAAGTTCGGCCTGATCCCCGAACTGGTCGGCCGCCTGCCGGTGGTTGCGACATTGGGCGAGCTGACCGAAGACGCGATGATCCAGATTCTCACCGAGCCGAAGAACGCGTTGGTTAAGCAGTATCAGAAGCTCTTCGCCATGGACGGCGTGGAACTCGAAATCCGCCCGTCGGCCCTGGCTGCCATCTCGCGCAAGGCCTTGGCCCGCAAGACTGGCGCCCGCGGCCTGCGCTCGATCATGGAGCTGAGCCTGATCGACACCATGTTCGAATTGCCCACACTGGACGGTGTGGCAAAGGTCGTGCTCGACGAGCACACCATCGAAGAAAACGCCAAGCCCCTGTTGGTGTATCGCGAGCAAGCCAAGGCCAGTGCTTGAGCCCTCGCAGCTGAGACTGAGGATCCTTAATGGCCCGTGCGCTGTAAGGCGCGGGCATCTTGCAAATAATCGCTCGGGCCTTATGTGGGCTTGAGAAAGAGAGGTTCCAATGTCCGGACATCCCGTTTTGCCTGCTGAACCGATCACGATGCCGCTGCTGCCGCTGCGCGACGTGGTGGTGTTCCCCCACATGGTGATCCCGCTGTTCGTGGGTCGCCCCAAATCCATCAAGGCCCTTGAGGCGGCGATGGAAGCAGGCCGCCAAATCATGCTGGTGGCGCAACGCGCTGCTGGCAAGGATGAGCCCAAGCCCGACGATATGTTCGAAGTGGGTTGTGTCTCCAGCATCCTGCAGATGCTCAAGCTGCCCGACGGCACGGTGAAGGTGCTGGTTGAAGGCATCCAGCGTGCCAACACGCATTCGATCAGCGACAACGGCGAGCATTTCATGGCCGAGGTGACGCCCGTGCCCCCCGAGGTCGATGCCAAGCCGGAAGTCGAAGCCCTGCGCCGCGCCGTGACGCAGCAGTTCGACCAATACGTCAAGCTCAACAAGAAGATCCCGCCGGAGATCCTCACCTCAATCGCGGGCATCGATGACGCGGGCCGCCTGGCCGACACCATCGCGGCGCACTTGCCGCTGAAGCTCGAAAACAAGCAGTCGGTGCTCGACCTGTTCGCGGTCGACAAGCGGCTGGAAAAATTGCTTGAGCAACTCGAGCACGAAGTTGACATCCTTCAGGTTGAAAAGCGCATCCGCGGCCGTGTGAAGCGCCAGATGGAGAAGAGCCAGCGCGAGTACTACCTGAACGAGCAGGTCAAGGCCATCCAGAAGGAACTCGGTGACGGCGAAGAAGGCGCCGACATGGAGGAGCTGGAAAAGAAGATCGTCGCTGCCAAGATGCCGAAAGAGGCTCGCAAGAAGGTCGATGGCGAGCTCAAGAAGCTCAAGCTCATGTCGCCCATGTCGGCTGAAGCCACTGTGGTGCGTAACTACATCGACACGCTGATCAACTTGCCTTGGACCAAGAAGACCAAGATCAAGTACGACCTCAAGCACGCCGAAGAAGTGCTTAACGAAGACCACTACGGCCTCGACAAAGTCAAGGATCGCATCCTTGAGTACCTCGCGGTGCAGCAGCGCGTCGACAAGGTCAAGGCGCCTATCCTGTGCCTGGTCGGCCCTCCTGGCGTGGGCAAGACCTCGCTTGGGCAGAGCGTGGCGCGCGCCACCGGCCGCAAGTTTGTCCGCATGGCGCTGGGCGGCATGCGCGACGAGGCCGAAATTCGCGGGCATCGCCGCACCTACATCGGCTCTATGCCGGGCAAGGTGCTGCAGAGCCTCTCCAAGGTCGGCACGCGCAACCCGCTGTTCTTGCTCGACGAGATCGACAAGCTGGGCATGGACTTCCGTGGTGACCCGTCTTCGGCGCTGTTGGAAGTGCTCGACCCCGAGCAGAACCACACCTTCAGCGACCACTACGTCGAGGTCGATTTCGACCTGAGCGACACGATGTTCATCGCGACTTCGAACTCGATGAACATTCCGCCAGCATTGCTTGACCGGATGGAAGTGATTCGCCTGTCGGGCTACACGGAAGACGAGAAGCTCAACATCGCCACGCGGTACCTGTTGCCCAAACAGTGCAAGAACAATGGCGTGAAAGACGAAGAGATGGAAGTCGCCGAGTCGGCCGTGCGCGGGATCATTCGCTACTACACACGTGAAGCCGGTGTGCGTTCGCTCGAGCGCGAGATTTCCAAGATCTGCCGCAAGGTGGTGAAGGGCATTCAGCTCAAGACCTACACCGAGAAGGTGGTGGTCACCGATGAGAACCTGAACGACTTCTTGGGTGTGCGCAAGTTCAACTACGGCCAGGCCGAGAAGACCAACCAGGTCGGGCAGGTCGTGGGCTTGGCGTGGACTGAAGTGGGTGGCGATCTGCTGACCATCGAGACGGCCGTGATGCCGGGCAAGGGCAACATCATCCGCACCGGCTCGCTGGGTGACGTGATGAAAGAGTCGGTCGAAGCCGCGCGCTCCGTGGTGCGCAGCCGCTCACGCCGCCTGGGCATCAAAGACGAGATGTTCGAGAAGCGCGACATCCACATCCACGTGCCCGACGGCGCCACCCCCAAGGATGGCCCGAGTGCCGGTGCGGCGATGACCACAGCCTTCGTATCGGCGCTGACGGGCATTCCGGTGCGCGCTGATGTTGCGATGACGGGTGAAATCACGCTGCGTGGCGAGGTCACTGCCATCGGTGGCTTGAAAGAGAAGCTGCTGGCCGCTCATCGCGGTGGCATCAAGACGGTGCTCATTCCTGAAGAGAATGCCAAGGACCTTCAGGACATCCCAGAGAACGTCAAGAACCACCTCGAGATCGTGCCGGTGAAGTGGATTGACCAAGTGCTGGAGATCGCGCTTGAATCCATGCCGCAAGCTCTGCCAGAAGATGAGCCAGTTAAGGTCGACGCTGTGAAAACCGAAGCCGTGGTGGCGCCGGTGAGCGCGGAGTCGCTGAAGCATTGATGTTCAGCGATCCGGGCTTGCCTGCCCAGGTTTTTCCGGCCTATAATGCGAGCTTCGGTTAATTCAGGCAGGCTTCAAAAGAGCAGCTTATTTTGATCGAGGCACTAAGCGGGAGTAGCTCAGTTGGTAGAGCGCAACCTTGCCAAGGTTGAGGTCGCGAGTTCGAATCTCGTCTCCCGCTCCAGATCTAAGAGAAGGAAGCTTCGGCTTCCAGCGGTTTTGAAAGGGAAGCTTCGGCTTCCCTTTTTGCCAAGAGATTTGAGTTTTACAGAGGCGCGATAGCAAAGCGGTTATGCGCCGGATTGCAAATCCGTATAGCCCAGTTCGACTCTGGGTCGCGCCTCCAGACATCGCCTCCAACGCAGGCAGCAAAAAGCCCCGAAACGTCGGGGCTTTTTGCTTTTTGGTGCTCGGGCTTACTCGAACGTTTGCACTGCAACGAGCTTGCCGTTGCCAGGCTCAAACTCGCACCGGTAAGTAAATTGAACCAGGTTCATGCCGGCTGCTCGCTGCACAGCGCCCAGGCCTTCCAGACTGGATCGGCCGGCGGGCGCAGGCCGCAGTTGCCGAGAGTCGGAGCCGAAGGCGATACGGCCCACGCGTGGGTGCTTGGTCTTGAGGGCTGCGGCAACCGCAGCTTCGCAAGCCTCTGGCGACACACTCGCCAAGTCGGGTTGCCAAGGCTTCTCTTCGGTGGCGCGCAGGCCGCCAGCGTCGCGGAAAACGATGCCCGACGTCGCGCCGGTCGTGGTGTTGTAGGCGCAGCCGTAAGTGAAGGGCATGGAGGCACCGCTTGCATTGCGGTATCGGCCGCCGCCCTTCACGTCGGTGTCGTCACCGGTGGTTGGGGCCAGCACCCGTTTGTCTTTGTTGAATTGCACGTCTTGTGCGTCACGCCCCCGCATTTCTTTGATGGTCTCGGTGACGGCTGTTTCGCAGCTGTCGGCCGCTTTGCCGGCGTCGGGCGGGGTTGCCGCCAGGGCGGCTGCCGAGCAGAGGGAAAAAGCGACCACAAGGGGAAAGGTTCGGGTTTTCATGCCTGTCAATTGCTCAAAAGAAACTGCGCCCATGTTGTCGGGTTTCGTTGCCATGGGCAATAGACCCACTACCTATGCCCTGAGTTCACCGCGGCTTCACAAATGGCTGCGCATGCTTCATTCCCTCTTCGCAGGCCGCGCCCATGCTCGCTCTCAAGCCACCCAGGTCGGGGGCACCCAGCCAGGAGCCAAGCGCGTGTCACCCAGTCAGTGTTTGCAACAAGCAGTGCAGCCGCACAGTACCACTAGCCTCATCGTTCACGGTGGTGCAACGCTGTCGGGTCGGCTGGTGCCATCGGCCAACAAGAATGCGGTGCTGCCCATCCTGTGTGCCACCTTGTTGACGCGCCAGCCGGTGCTTTTGCGCGGCATGCCCGACATCACCGATGTGCGCAAGATCCTCGCAGTGTTTGAGCAAATTGGCAGCGAGGTGCATGCTGATTTCGAGAGCGGCATCGTCTCCATTCACCATCGGCACACGTTGTTTGACGTGCAGCAGCATCGACTGCCACAAGAGATGCGCTCGTCGATCATGCTCGTGCCGCCGTTGCTCGCGCGCTTCGGTGCGGCCCGCATCGAGAACGACGTGAAAGGTTGCACCCTGGGCGTGCGCGAGATCGACCCGCACGTCGAAGTGCTGCAGCGCTTCGGCGGTCGTGTGGAGCGTTGCAGCGATGCCCTGGTCGTGCGCAGCGACGGCCCGCTGCGCGCGACGCAGCATTGGCTCGACTACGCCTCAGTCACTACCACCGAAAGCTTCGTGCTCTGCGCCGCATTGGCCAGCGGCACCTCGACGCTGACCAACGCCGCCTGCGAGCCGCATGTGCAAGAGTTTTGTGCCTTCATGCGCCAGCTCGGCGCGCGCATCGAGGGTATCGGCACCTCGCGGCTCACCATCGAAGGTGTCGACGAACTGGGCGGCACCGAGTTCCGCTTTACCGAAGACTTTCATGAGATCGTGACCTTCCTCGCGCTCGGGGCCATCACCGGTGGTGCGGTTGTTGTGCGCAACTCATCGCCCGAGCATTTCCCCCTGATCGACCGCTGCTTTGCCAAGTTTGGTGTGCAGGTCACGCACCGCGATGGCTGGTCGCATGCCCGCGTACCCGACCGGCTGCGCGTGACCGAGCCCTTCACTGTCAACATGCTGCAAAAGATCGAGGCCGCGCCATGGCCGTATTTGCCGGTAGACCTGTTGCCCATCTTCATTGCGTTGGGCGTCAAGGCCGAGGGCAGTGCGATGTTCTGGAACAAGGTCTATGACGGCGCCATGGGTTGGACGTCAGAGTTGTCAAAGTTCGGGGCACATACGTTCTTGTCAGACCCGCACCGGGTGATCACATTCGGTGGCAAGCGCTTGGTGGCCGCTGAAGTGGAGAGCCCCTACATCATCCGAGTGGCGATTGCCCTGCTGATGGTGGCGGCCAGCATTGAGGGTCGCTCGGTGATCAAGAATGCGGCACCGATACGCCGAGCCCATCCAAAGTTCGTGGAAAACCTGCGCGCGCTGGGGGCAAACATTGAGTGGAAGGTCGGGGCCTAGAGATCAGAATCGGGGTCATCTTCCACGCCAGCGCCCACGCGAAGGAGCCACCATGCCCGAGGCCTATGTTGTCGCCGCCACCCGCACTGCTGGAGGCCGGCGCGGTGGTCGGCTTTCGGGCTGGCACCCCGCCGACCTGGCCGCCCATGTGCTCAATGAGCTGGTACGCCGCACTGGCGCTGACCCCGCCATGGTCGACGACGTGATCATGGGTTGCGTGGGTCAGGCTGGAGAACAGGCCGCCAACGTGGCGCGCAATGCTGTGCTCGCCTCTTCACTGCCCGAGTCGGTGCCGGGTACCTCTGTCGACCGGCAATGCGGCTCTTCGCAGCAGGCCTTGCATTTTGCCGCGCAGGCCGTGATGTCGGGGAGCATGGACATGGTGATCGCCGCCGGCGTGGAAAGCATGAGCCGCGTGCCCATGGGGCTGCCCATGACATTGCCGCAGAAGAACGGCCTAGGCTACTACGTCAGCCCGCAAATGCAGCTTCGCTACCCCGGTGTGGAGTTCAGCCAGTTCTTCGGTGCCGAGGCCATCGCAAAGAAGTACGAGCTGTCGAAGGATCAACTCGACGAGTACGCCTTCCAGAGCCATCAGCGTGCCATTGCCGCCGCACGGGTGCATGCTTTTGAAGGCGAGATCGTGCCCGTGGCCGTGCGGCTGCAGGATGGCAGCGAGAGCGGTGAGATGCACCGCACCGATGAGGGCATACGCTTCGATGCCTCACTCGACAGCATTCGCGGCGTGAAACTCATCCAGCCCAATGGGCGCGTGACGGCGGCCACCGCCAGCCAAATTTGCGACGGCGCGAGTGGCGTGATGGTGGTCAACGAGCGGGGGCTGAAGGCCCTCGGCGTGGCGCCGCTGGCGCGCGTGCACCACATGACGGTGATCGGACACGACCCGGTGGTGATGCTGGAGGCGCCCATTCCAGCCACGCTGCAGGCCCTGCACAAGACGGGCTTGAACATCGACGATATTGATTTGTTCGAAGTCAACGAAGCTTTTGCGCCGGTGCCGCTGGCGTGGCTGCAGGTCACCGGGGCCGACCCCGATCGCCTCAATGTCAATGGCGGGGCGATTGCCCTCGGCCACCCCTTGGGCGCCTCGGGCACCAAGCTGATGACCACCTTGGTTCATGCGCTCGGGCAGCGCAAAAAACGTTACGGCCTGGAGACCATGTGCGAGGGCGGTGGCTTGGCCAACGTGACCATCATCGAGCGCTTGGCCTAGGCACGTGGCTGCAGCCTGCAGGTTTCACCGATGGCGATGGTGAAGAACTCTTCTGCAGCCATGCCGCGTGCCTGACGCTCCTGCAGCAGCACCCGGGGAGGCTCGTCCAGCGGCTCGTCGGTCAGCGAGAAGGTGCCCCAGTGAACGCCCAGTGAGCGCTTGGCACCCAGGTCACCGTGGATCTTCATGGCCTCTTGCACGTTCACGTGTTGCGTCGCCATGAACCAGCGCGGCTCGTACGCGCCTATGGGCAGCAGCGCGATGTCGAAGCCGCCGCCTTGCGCTGCAGATTGACGATCGGCAAAGCGCTCACGCATGTCATTGAAATCACGTGAGTAGGCAGTGTCTCCCGCGTAGAACAAATGGCAGCTGGAAGCGAAAAGGGCGAAGCCACCCCACAGAGTTGTCATTCGATCGTTCAGGCCACGGGCCGACCAGTGCTGCGCTGGCACCAGCATCACTTCGACCTCGCCCGCTGCGGTTGAGATGCGATGACTGCTCCACCAGTCGAGCTCAATCGCGTGGCGTATGCCGCGTGCGGCAAGCCAGGGCTTGAGGCCCAAAGGCACTACGAAGAGAGGCGGGCCGCCGGCCTGGCGATTCAGCGCGTCGACCGAAGCACCGTCGAGGTGGTCGTAGTGGTTGTGCGAGACCAGCACCAGGTCGATATGAGGCAGGTCAGCCAGCGCCACGCCTGCAGGCTGGTGCCTTTTGGGGCCGACGAATGACGATGGAGACGCACGCTGCGAAAAGACGGGGTCGGTGAGCAGCGTGAGCCCACCCAGCTGAGCCAGCACCGTGGCGTGGCCGATCCAGGTGACTGCGGGCTGCATGGCCGCACCGGCCACCGCGTTGGTGCGCAAGAAGGTCAGATCGGGCGCCACCTGCGGGGTGGGCACCTGAGGTGGCTTGGGCAGGCCTTGGCGAGCTGCGTCCCATCGCCAGCGCAGCACCTCAGCCAAGGTCTTGGGCGTGAACTCGGTGTAGCTGTTCTGAAAGCCGTCGGGTCGGTGGTGGGGCTTGGAGGGGTCGTAGTAGGGGTTCATGTGGAAGGCCACGCCGCGAGAGCGCCGCAGCATAGCCCGCGGGGCGAGGGCGAGGATAGACTCGCGGCCAAGATGTACGCCAAATTCTTCGGCCTCAGGCAAGAGCCTTTCTCCATCGCGCCCGACCCTCGCTATCTGTTCATGAGCGAGCGGCACCGCGAAGCGCTGGCCCATTTGCTCTACGGGCTGCGTGGTGGCGGGGGCTTCGTGCTGCTCACGGGCGAGATCGGCGCGGGCAAGACCACGGTATGCCGCTGCTTCCTGGAGCAAATCCCCAAGCGTTGCAACGTGGCCTACATCTTCAACCCCAAGCTCACCGTGATCGAGCTGCTCAAGACGGTATGCGACGAGTTCCGCATACCACTCGACCCCGAGCACCCACGGGGGGACACCGTCAAGGGCTACCTCGATCCGATCAACGAGTTTTTGCTCAAGACCCATGCGGTGGGGCAGAACAACGTGCTCATCATCGACGAGGCGCAAAACCTCTCGGCCGACGTGCTCGAGCAACTGCGCTTGCTGACCAACCTTGAAACCACCGAGCGCAAGCTGCTGCAAATCATCTTGATCGGCCAACCCGAGCTGCGCGACATGCTGGCGAGGCCCGAGCTTGAGCAGCTGGCGCAACGCGTGATTGCGCGCTACCACCTGAAGGCGTTGGCCGAAGGTGAGAGCGTCCAGTACATCCGCCATCGGCTCGGCGTCGCGGGGCTGAGCGGCGTCGTCCCATTCGATCGCCAGGCGCGCAAGCGCATTCATCAACTCTCGCGCGGTGTGCCCAGGCGCATCAACCTGCTGTGCGACCGCGCGCTGCTGGGCGCTTACGCCGAGGGGCGCGCACGAGTGGACCGCGAAACAGTCGACAAAGCGGCGGTGGAGGTGTTTGGGCCAAACGATGTGGCGTCGGTGCCGGCCACACGAGTCACGCGTGTGGCTCTGCTGGCATCAGGTGCCGGCCTGCTGGTGGGTGCGGCCCTGTTCGGCATGGTGAGCTGGGCCACCGAAAGCGGTAAGCATCGCGAAGAGGTGGCTGTCGCGCCATTGGTGCACAAAGCCGCATCCGGCGTGCCCGGCGCAGCATCAGCGGCTGCAAGCCAAGCCGTAACGGCTGTCAGTGCTATTTCGAGTGCGAGTGCGAGTGCGACCGACCCCACCGCGCCGATCACGCTTGGCCTTTTGAGCGAGCGCGACGCATGGCGCGAGCTCGCGCCATGGTGGAAAGCGACATTGGTCGAGGGCGACCCCTGCGCCGCGGCCTTGCACCAGCAACTGCATTGCTTCAAGAGCGATGGCGGCCTTGCGCTCATTCGCCAACTCAGCAGGCCAAGCGTGCTCACGTTCTATGACGAGAATGGCAAGCCGGCGTATGCCGTGCTTGTGGGTCTGACGAACCAAACCGCGAGCCTGCGGGCAGGTGGTGCCACGCAGACGGTGAGCTTGCTGGCGCTATCGAAGGTCTGGCGCGGCAGCTTCGCCACGCTTTGGCGAGCGCCGCCAGGCTTCCAGGGCAAACTGTCAACAGGCAATGCAGGGCCGATGGTCGACTGGCTGGCGTTGCAGCTGGCCAAGGTGCAAGGAGATGCACCACCGGTCGCTGAGCAGAAGTACGGCTCGACCATGCAAGCCAAGGTTTCGGCTTTCCAAGTGGCTCAGGGGCTGAAGGCCGACGGCCAAGTCGGCCCCCTCACCCTGATGCAGCTGAACCGGGTCGCGGGCGTTGATGAGCCGCGTCTTCAAGCCGAGATGGCTTCCAACTGAAAGGCTGAGCGATGTCGTACATCCTCGATGCACTCAGGCGAGCCGATACCGAGCGCGATCGCGGTGCCATTCCCAATCTGCACACCAAGCCTGTGCCTGCGGCGCTGGCCGATGCCGATGACGATGACGACGAGGTGCGTGGCCGCTCGCAGCCTCTGTGGTGGGCGGTGGTGGTGCTCGCGCTGGTGCTGGCTGCCGTGTTGGCCTGGCTGTTTTTTGGCGGAAATGCCCCTGATGCGGCGCCCGCACCTGCCACTCAAACCATTGCGCCAGCGCCGACGGCGGTGGTGCAACCGACGTTGGCACCGCGGGATGCGCCTGCGACGCCGGAGGCCGCGTCGCCCGCGTTACCTGCGCCTGTGCGCGTGGCTGCTCCCCCCGTCACCTCGACCGCGCTGAGCAAACCGGTGCACCAGGCGGCCAAGCCTCCGGCTCCTGTGTCCGAAGCGGTGGAGCGGCCGGTGTCTGCCTTCAATGACCTGCCCGAAAACATTCGCCGGGAGCTGCCGCAACTGGTGATAGGCGGAGCGATGTACTCGAAGACACCGGCCAGCCGCATGTTGATCTTGAACGGCCAGGTCTTCCACGAAGGCGACAAAGTGGCCGGGGAGCTGGTGCTGGAGCAGATCAAGCTGAAGTCGGCGGTGCTGGCCTACAAGGGCCACCGCTACGGCATCAACTATTGATCAGGGCGCCGGGAGGCGCGATGTGTCAGCGACAGAAATCAGCGACGGAATGAACCGTCATCGCCGATGAACGAGAGGTCGACATAATCCAGGCCCGAATGGTCGGCGGCGCTGTAACTCAGCTCGGTGCCGCCCACGCCGCCGCCGATGTCGACACGGTTAAAGCCTTCGAGTGCCCGCTTGAACGAGGCGCGTGTGACGCCATCCTTGTCTTTGGCGGCCCGCTTCAGGCCCATCACCAACACCTTGGCTCCGGCAAAGCCTTCGATCATCGCCGGCGTGAGCTGCTTGATTCCTTTGGCGGTGCCGAGGCGCGCGGCCTCAGAAATCATGGGCGAGGCCAAGCGGCGTTCAGAGGGAAAAACTTGGCTCACGATCACCCCGGTCGCGCTCTCGCCTAGCGCTTGAACGAAGCCCGATGCAGCGTTGTTCGACAGCGTCGCGATCGTCACCTTCGAGCCGGTAGCCCTGACCGCCTTAACGCCAGCTGCCACGGAGACCGTGGTACCGATGATCAACAAGCCTAGGGGCTTCTTGGCCAAGGTTTGGCTGACGCATGAGGAATAGTCAGGCTTGAACTTGTCGACGGCTTGATTGAACGCGGGCACCTTGCCGGCGTTTTTGAACGTCTTGAGCGCTCCTTGCAGTGCGTCTGTTCCGAACGAGTCGTCGACGTAGCACATGGCGACTTGCTCCAGGCCGCCCATGCCGAGGTGGCGAATCACCTGCTCGGCCTCGCGCTGGTAGGTGGCCCGCACGTTGAACACCCAGGGCTGAACAGGCTTGTGCAGCGCCATGGCACCGGTAGAGGGGGCCAGAAGCACGATTTTCCCTTCCGCCAGGAGAGGCAGAAGCGCTTGCGCGTGGGGTGTACCGCGGGTGAGGAAAAGTGCGACCACCTTGGGGTCGGCTATGAGCTGCTTTGCATTTTGTGCAGCCAGGGGAACTTGGTTTTTATCGTCTAGCGAAAGCAGTTCTATCTGCTGCCCGCCGATCCCGCCTTCGTCATTCACGGAATCGATATACAGCTTTGCGCCGGTATTGATTTCGGCCACCGGGGCGGCCACAGGCCCCGTCAATCCAGTCGTTTGCCCGATGCGGATCTGGGCTGCGGCCGTGCCACTGGCCACCAGGCTGAACACGATCACGGCGGCGCAATACGCGTTCGCGGAAAACTTGATCATCAAAGACCCCTATTTCGCTAGGTTTGAATGACTTAGGTCTTGCGACCTCAAAAAAACAACTGTATAGCCTCCAAGTTTAGCGCCGGCAAGTCGCGGCATGCCGGGAAACTGAGGGTGTTTAACGGGTCATTTGATCAGGGGTGCTATTTTCCAACAGCGGCTCGCCAAGGTTTGATACTGGTTGCGGTTCTTGCTCTTTCTCGGGAAGCCCCGGGGCTTCGGGTTGGTCCCCAGGTGTATCGGCAGCAGGGTTTTTTGGAACAAACGAAATGCACGCCACAGAACCCAGTAAGGCGAGCGCACTCACCCAGAAAAAGGGGTGGTAGGAATCCAGGCTCGCGGCAATCGTGGCCATCAAGAAACCGCCCGCTGCCTGCGCGATGGCAAAGCTGAAAGTTGCCATCCCCCATGCCTTGCGATGAAGTTTCGGGCCGACCCGATCAAGGGTGTACGCGGAGATCAGCGCCACGATTCCCGGGGTGAAGATGCCCATCAGGATCGACGATATGAACAGCGCTGCAACACCGCTGTTCCACAAAGGGAGGGCAGCGGCCAGCGACTTGAGCAAGAAGGCCACGATGAGGCATCGCTTGAGGCCGAATGCATCGGCGAGCGTGCCGGTCAGCAAGGGGCCGATGGCGGCACCCAGCCCAAACATCGACCAGAAGAAGCCTCCCGTGGCCAGTGGCATCTGGAGCTCGCGCACGATGTAGTCGACCCAGAACAGCGTATGCGCCAGGTAGCCGATCGCGTTGAGCCCGTGCGCGGCGAGGATGAGGGCGACCGGCAAGCGAGCCTCGAGCGGCAGCGATTCAGGCTGCTCCCCCGCCGCGACCGCCAGTCTCGGGTCTGCATGTGCGTCGACCGGCCACTGGCGCCAGGCGAACACGGTCAACGCCAGGCACACAACCCCCATTCCCAGCCATGCGCCCGTAACACCTTGAAACAAAACCACAGGGATCATGCTGCCGGCGAAGATGACGCCGAACCCGATTCCCGAAATGAGTACGGGCACCAACGCTCCCGAGATGACCGCGCCCAGGCCGATCCCGGAAAACACCACCCCGCTGGCTCGCCCTCGAACGGCCGCTTCATGCTCGGGGAGCACCACGGGTGCCGGCAGCACCATGAGAATGGCGCCACAGAAGCCGGCAGCCGCTCGCCAGAAGTAAAACCAGGCCATGCCAGGGCCTTCGAAGGCGCAGGCAAAGAAGCTCACCGTGCAGATGAGCATGGATGCGCGAAGCAGCGTGGCCACTCTGAAGCGGGCGCCCAGAGAAGCCGACGCCCACGCGCCGAGCACATAGCCGAGGAGGGTGGCCACGCTCAAGTGCGAGGCCTGGCCTTTGGTGAACCAGCCGGCTTCGATCAGCGCTGGCATCAGTGCGATGAAGGCGAAACGGCCGATGCCGTTGCCGATCAGGGTGGCGCAGAGGCCTGCCAGGCTGAGTCGGTTCAGTGCCCCCTGCCTCATGTCAGCAAGTGGCGGGGCGGGCGCAAGGTGTTTGGCGGTGGTGGCATTGGCTCAAGAAAGTGCGCCGTAAAGGGACGCAAAGGCAGACGCATATTCTTGGGTGGGTATTGATTCGGGTATTACGACCAACGGTACGGGCGTGGTGCCGCTGACCATGGACAGCATTTTGCTGACCGCTCGGCCCGCGTCCACAATGGCCGTGGAGTTCACGCCAGAGCGGGGCACCACGAAGGTGTAGAACTTGACGCCTTCGGTGGGAATACCCAGCGACCAGGCATTGGAGATGGCTGAGCCGTCTTTTGAGACCCAGTTGAATTCGCGGTCGATCTCGATGCCGCCGGGGTGAAAGCTGCCGTTGTGGAACAGGCGCAAATGCCCGGCATCAAGCAGGCCTCGAAGCAGTGGCGAGGCGTCTTCTTGCGGGCTGTGCATCGAGATTCTGGCCTTGATCAGCGCATGAACTTCTTCACTTTGCTCAGGCCACCTGGACGACGTGATGCGCATGAAACTCTCGCGCGACGTGCGTTCGCAAACGGCGCCGGGGCCGAAGCCCACGTTGAGCACGCCGGCCTTCACTAGCGCCAGCATCTCGGCGATGCGCGTGGCCGGGGGGCCGACCGCCAGCCGGTTCATCACCGGCACAAACTCAGATAGCAACCAACGGTGCGAAGCCTCTGTCAGGCCACCGAAATCGATGGCCGCACGCAGGGTGTCGCGCAGATCGCGCAGTACATCGCAGGCTGCCTTCAGCGGGCCGTCCACATTGCCCTTCATGGCATCGGCGAGATCCTGGTTCAGGTAGGCCACCAGCCAGTCATTGAAGGTTGCATGCGAGAGGAGCGCCTGCGGCGGGATGGGCGACAGCAGTCTTTCCCACGAAAAGCGGTCTTCGGCCGGTACGTACTGGGCAATCAGCGCCAGCCGCTCGGCAGCATCGGCACAAACAAACTGATTGCAGAAGAGCAGGGCCGATACGGGGTCGCGCCTGTCTCTCAAATAGGCTTCGTAGAAGGCGTACTCCATGTCGGCGCGCAAGAGCGGCAGCACGTCGTCGGCGAAATCGAGTTTGCGCTTGGCTCGCAATTCGCGAAGCTTTTCAGCAAACAGAAAGCGGGGGCGATATTGAATCGAGACACCCTTTTGATTGACGGCACGCGCGGTGAGCGGTAGCCCCGAGCGGGAGAAGGCGACGATGCGGGGCTCTTGCCCCGAGGGGATGTATTCCTTCTCGCCGGTGGCAGAGGCAATGAACCGCCCCCCACGCCCCACGGTCAATTCGGCCAGGGCGTCGAACGTCGTCAAGCCCATGCCTTCGATGGCAACAGTCATGTTCGGCGTGATAAACGCCAGCTTTTGCCTGACCGGATAAGGGTCGCCGACGACGGCAGTGGCAATGCGCTCGCGTTGTGCCGGGGGCACCACGGTATCGCGCACGGCCGGCTTCGTATGGCCGGTCGTCAAGAACAGGTAATTCACGCAAAAGCTTGCGCTCTTGGTTTCAAGCAACCAGGCGTCGTCCTCGACACGCTCTGCGCGGGCGACTGCTGTTTTGATGAACGTGATCTTGACGTGGGCCGGTGCCAAGCCCACCAGGTAACGGTATACCCAATGCAGATAGCGCCCGAAAAGGCCGCGGGAGTAATAGGCATCAGGGGCGACAGGCGTGCTCTCGGTATGGCCAGGGCGCAGGTTGCGCCTCTCAGTTTCGAGCCACTGGTAGAAGGAAGGGCCTTCGAGAATAGGGCCGGCTCCCACAACTGATGAGTCGGAGAACTGGGTGATCTGACCGGCCACCGTATTAACCAGCAAATAGTCGGATTGCTCCGGGTCGTGGCAGCCTACGCCCGGTTCATTCGGGTCAAATAGATATATTTGTACTTCCGATGACTTGCGGACTCGCTCATTGGCGACTATCCGCTCGAGTATGGTTAACCCACGTGGGCCAACACCGATGATCCCTATCCGAGTTATTGCCATCTGATACCCACCCTCTTATCGATCGCGTAATCTAACCCAGGGTTGTTACAGAAAAAGGACAGTGATGCACATTCGCCACGTCAGGGCTAGCCACAGCTTGCCCATCCGAATGCCCATCTTGTCCTCTGGAGCCCTGGTCTCCGTTGACCCCCCTGAATCGGGGGTTGTTCTGTGAGGTGAATGATGATCGGGAAGGGTTTGCCCGGGTGTTTCCAAGTGTAAGTGTCCCCCTAGGCCTGTGCCAAGGGGGATCTCACGGCGCCAAAGGGCGCGCCCTGGTGGCTATTTCGGCGCGATCTCGTAGTGGTCGAACTGCATCGAGTACTGCGCGCGCCCTGAAGAGAGCGCACGCAAGGCCCCGATGTAGCCGAACATTTCCGCCAGTGGTACGTGTGCGTCGACCACCGCCGCATTGCCGCGATCGTGTTGCCCGCGGATCGTGCCGCGCCGGCGATTCAGGTCGCCTATGGCATCGCCGAGGTACTCGACAGGCGTGACCACCTCGACCGCCATCAGCGGCTCCAGCACCACGGGTGCTGCCTTGGCCGCCCCTTCGCGCAACGCTGCCGCCGCGGCCAGCTCGAAGGCCAGCGTCGACGAATCACGCTCGTGGTGGCTGCCGTCTACCAACGTGGCCTGGAAGTCGACCAGCGGGAAGCCCGCAAGCACGCCCGCCTCGGCGGCGCGGCGCACGCCAGCCTCCACCGCGGGGATGAACTCGCGTGGAATGGCGCCGCCCACCACCTGGCTTTCGAAGCGTATGCCTTCGCCGCGTGGCAACGGCGTGAGCCTCAGGGTCAGCTCGGCAAACTGACCGGGGCCGCCCGTCTGCTTCTTGTGCACGTGTTTCAGCTCCACAGCTTGGGTGATCGTCTCGCGGTAAGCCACCTCCGGGCGACCGGTCGAGACGTTCACGTGGTGTTTGGTGCGCAGCTTCTCGAGCGTCACTTCCAGTTGCAGCTCACCCATGCCCGACAAAATGGTCTGGCCCGACTCGGCATCTTGCCGAATGCGCAGGCTCGGGTCTTCTTTCACCAGGGCGTGCAAGGCCTTGCCCAGGCTTTGTTGGTCGGCCTGGGTCTTGGGCTCCACCGCAACGTGGATCACGGGCTCTGGAATGCTGATCTGCTCCATCACCAGCGGGTACCGGCGATCGGCAAGCGTGTGCCCGGTCAGCGTGTCTTTGAGGCCGACGATGCCCGCGATGTCACCCGCCTCCAGCAGTTGGCGTTCCTCGTGCTTGTTGGCGTGCACCTCGTACAGGCGAGACACGCGCTCGGTCTTGCCGGTATTGGCGTTGAGCACCACGTCACCCGGCCGCAGGCGTCCGCGGTAGACGCGCACGAACACCATCGAGCCGTGGGCGTCTGTCACCACCTTGAAGGCAAGCGCTGCAAGCGGGCCGTCGGGGTCGGCCTCTGGTTGACCCACCGCTCGCACGTCTTGCGGTGCGGGCAGGTAGTCGACCACGGCGTCGAGCAAGGGCTCGATGCCCTTGTTCTTGAACGCCGCACCGGCCAGCACGGGCACGAAGGCACCCGCCAGCGTGCCCTTGCGTATGCAGGCACGCAGCTGGTCGAGCGTAGGCTCTTCGCCGTTGAGGTAAGCCGCCAAAGCGTCGTCGTCGTGCTCCACGCTGGCTTCGATCAGGCGGGCGCGATAGATCAGGGCCTGCGCCATGAGCCGCGGCGGAATGGCCTGGGTTTCATAGGGCTCGCCGGCTTCGCTGCCGTGCCACACACGAGCCTTGAGCGCGAGCAGATCCACGACGCCGTTGAAGGAATCTTCGGCGCCTTCGCGCGCGTAGTGGGGCAGTTGCAGCACGAGTGGCTTTACGCCCAGGCGGTCTTCCATCATCTGCACGACGCGCAGGAAATCAGCGCCCACGCGGTCGAGCTTGTTGATGAAGGCCAGGCGTGGCACGTAGTACTTGTCTGCCAGGCGCCAGTTGGTTTCGGTCTGCGGCTCCACACCTGCGACGCCGTCGAACACCACGACAGCGCCATCGAGCACGCGCAGCGAGCGGTTCACCTCGATGTTGAAGTCGATGTGACCGGGCGTGTCGATCAGATTGATCTGCGCACCTTTCCAGAACACCGTGGTGGCCGCACTGTTGATGGTGATGCCGCGTGCGCGCTCCTGAGGGTCGAAGTCCATCACGGTGGTGCCATCGTGCACCTCGCCGATACGATGGTTTTCGCCGGTGTAGAACAGGATGCGTTCTGTGGTGGTGGTCTTGCCGGCGTCGACGTGGGCAATGACGCCGATGTTTCTGAGTTTGCGAGGGGTGGTGTTCATGCGAATCTTTCGTTGAAGGCTGGTGACCAGCCTGCAAGCGGTGTCCGCAATCAGGCTGGCGCTAGTGCGCTGGCAGCAACGAGCCAAAGCACGAGCGCAGGCCGTCTCGTGCTTTGGCGAGAAGAATCGTGGCGATCAGCTTGTCGTAGGTGCGCATTGCATGTGCCGGAAAAAACAAAACCCCGGGAGGAACAGGCCTGCCGGGGTAGGGCGGAAGGCGCTGCAGCCTTCCGATGAGTCGAAAGGCCGTGACTAGGTAGCGAATGTGGCGTGCTTGCCAAAGAAAGTGCGGTTCATGTCGTGGGCCATCCGTATGAGATGGAGATTGTTTCAGGCGCCAGGCGGAAAGGGAAGCGCAAGCTTGGCTATCGCGCCCATAGAGTGCCGCTGTAGGACGCCAACCCCTGCAGCTCGCGGCGCTGTCCGATGCTCGCTACTTGCACTGCTGCTGATACTCAAGGCCAGCAACGACTCGCAGCGTCACAACAACTTCAAGGAATCGCCATGATCGAAAAGACAGCCAGTGTTCGCTGGGTCGGCCGGGGCAAGCTTGGCCAGGGCCGCGTGAGCACCGAAACGCGCGCTCTTAACGACCACCCCTACGGCTTTGGGAGTCGCTTCGAAGACGACCGCAAGGGCACCAACCCAGAGGAGATTTTGGCGGCAGCCCATGCGGCCTGCTTCACCATGGCTTTTTCATTCGCTTGCGACAAGGCAGGCTTCGGCACCACCGAAGCCACCACGCAGGCGCGCGTGCGGCTTGCCAAGGAGGGGGATGGCTTTGTCATCGACCGTATTGCCCTTGAACTCACAGCCACCGTGCCCGGTATAGGCGAAGCGCAATTTCACGAGATCGCGCAAACCGCCAAGCGCAACTGCCCCTTGTCTAAGGCCTTGGCGAGCGTGCCCGAGATCACGCTTGAAGCACGCCTGCAGCCAGAGTGAGTTGGCTTGCGATGCCTGCGCTGATAATCCGCCCTGCGCCTGGGTGGTGAAATTGGTATACACAGCGGACTTAAAATCCGCCGCTTCTTGAAAGAGGGCGTACGGGTTCGACCCCCGTCCCAGGCACCAGTCACCCGCCAATCGAAAGCTCGCGCAATGCGGGCTTTTGTGTTTATAGGCCCGGCGCGGGCGCGACTTCAAACGCGAATTCCAGCCAGTGGCGAGCCAGACGCGCGAGATGCTGAGGGTCGCCGGTGGTTTGCAGGGTCACGTGGCGTGCGCTGGTCATGCCCGAGCCGAGCTGACGGGCGGCCTGCCGTGCCACAGCATTGGCGGTGTCGACCAGCACCACTTCTGCGCCGAAGGCCAACTGGATTTGCGTGGAGACGAAAGGGTAGTGCGTGCAGCCCAGCACCACGGTGTCGACGCCGGCCTGCTTCAGGGGCATGCTGAACTGCGCGATCAGTGCGAGCAGCTTTTCGTCTTCACCGTTTCCGTGTTCGATCAACCCGGCCAGGCCAGGGCAGGGTTGAAGGTGAACTTCTATGCCGGCCCCGTGCGCGCTCAACAAGCGCTTGAACTTGTCGCTGCGCAAGGTCGCAGGCGTGGCCATCACGCCGATGCGGCCGTTGCGAGTGACCGTCACCGCTGGCTTGATGCCGGGCTCGACCGCCACGATCGGCAGGTCGGGCCAACGCTGGCGCAGGCTGGCTGCGGCCACCGCGGTGGCGGTGTTGCAGGCGAGAACCAGGAGGCTGGCGCCTTGGGCGAGCAAATGGCTGGCCACCCGGTGGGTGCGCTCGGTGATGAACTCATCGGAGCGCTCGCCGTACGGGGCGTGGCCAGAGTCGGCCACGTAGAGCAAATCATGGTGAGGCAACTGCTGATGCAGCGCCTTCAAAACCGACAAACCACCAACCCCTGAATCGAACACGCCGATGAGAGGGGGCTGTGGGGTACTCATGGGGCGCGCAGTCTAGCAGCGGGTCTTCTGAGGGGTGGCGGCAGTGCCAAGAGACGTGAGACAATCTCCGAATCGAACGATCGTTCTTTTTTCACGCTGAACGCTCGTCTTGCCCTCTCGGAGTTTGAGAAGGGCGAACACTAAAATTCATTCAATTCCATGTTCTCAGGAGAATGCGCGATGAAAGTGCTGGTAGCCGTCAAGCGAGTGGTTGACTACAACGTGAAGGTGCGGGTGAAGAGCGATGGCAGTGGCGTGGACATCGCCAACGTCAAGATGAGCATGAACCCGTTCGAC
>NZ_JBKJOQ010000093.1:0-225339 GCF_046595475.1 Rhizobacter sp. | reverse complement strand
CGACGAAGACTTCGCCAGTTTTGCCGGTCCAGTTTTCGTCGGTGACGATGTATTCCCTGCGCTCCAGCCGGCCGGCGAGGTGTCGATCCACGCCGCCTACCTCAAACCCGAGGGCTCGGCGCCTGCGGTGAAGCTACTGCACCACGCTGCCATCTGCATGGCGCGCAAGAGCATACGTATTCAGAACCCGTACTTCATTCCCGAGCCTGAGGCGATCGATGCCTTCGGCCGGGCGGTGGCGCGCGGGGTCGACGTGCGAGTGATGATGCCCTCGACCGGCGGCTCGGACAACCCGATGGTTCAGCACGCCGGGCACCGCAACTTCGAGAAGTTGCTGCGCTGCGGCGTGCGCCTCTTTGAGTACCCGCACACGCTGTTGCACCAGAAGGTGATGACGATCGACGGCGTGTGGAGCGCCATCGGTTCAAGCAACTTTGATGACCGGTCGTTCGAGACGAACGACGAGATCGTGCTGGGGATCTGCGACACGGCCACCGCGGCACGGCTCGACGCGGTGTTCGACAAGTACGCACCGCATTGCACCGAGATCAAGCTTGAGGCCT
This sequence comes from Rhizobacter sp., assembly GCF_046595475.1. Lineage (GTDB taxonomy): Bacteria > Pseudomonadota > Gammaproteobacteria > Burkholderiales > Burkholderiaceae_C > Rhizobacter. Next base: position 224,776 of record NZ_JBKJOQ010000093.1, on the reverse strand, counting down.
GGCGCAAGCGCGGGCTGTGGCACAAGTTGAAAGACAACGCCTACTACATGCTCAACGAACTGATGTGAATCCAGCCGAGCCATTTACTGCGCAGGTGTGCTGAGCGCCGGAGAAGTGGACGCGATCGCGCAGCAGGCGCGAGCCTCGCGTAGAGCTCCGCCAAGTCCGTACACTCATTCGCAGCGGGCGCGCTCGTCGCGCCCATCGTCCACTACACGGAGTTCACTGCATGACCGATTCTTCCGGCTTCACGCCACCGACCGTCTGGACCTGGAAGACCGAGAACGGCGGTCGCTTCGCGAACATCAACCGCCCGACCGCCGGGGCGACGCACGACAAAGACTTGCCGGTAGGGCGGCATCCGATGCAGCTCTATTCGCTGGCCACGCCGAACGGCGTTAAGGTCACGATCATGCTGGAGGAGTTGCTCGCGCTGGGTCATGCCGGTGCCGAGTACGACGCGTGGTTGGTGCCGATCAACGCAGGCGCGCAGTTCAGCAGCGGCTTCGTCGCCGTCAACCCCAACTCCAAGATCCCTGCGCTGTCGGACCACAGCGGGCCGACGCCGGTGCGCGTGTTCGAGTCTGGCGCGATCCTGATCCATCTGGCGGAGAAGTTCGGCGAGTTTCTGCCCACGCTTGGGGTGGAGCGTGCCGAATGCCTGTCGTGGCTGTTCTGGCAGATGGGCAGCGCGCCGTTTCTCGGGGGTGGCTTCGGGCACTTCTTTGCGTATGCGCCGATCAAGATCGAATACGCAATCGACCGCTATGCCATGGAGGTCAAGCGCCAGCTCGATGTGCTCGATCGCCGGCTCGGCGAAGCGCAGTACCTCGCAGGCGACCACTACACGATCGCAGACATGGCGATCTGGCCGTGGTACGGCACGCTCGTGAAAGGCCAGCTCTACGAAGCGGGCGAGTTCCTGCAGGTTCAGGACTACAAAAACGTGCTGCGCTGGACCGACGAGATCGCCAAGCGCCCCGCAGCGCAGCGCGGCCGCATGGTCAACCGCACCTGGGGTCAACCGTCCAGCCAGCTGCATGAGCGCCACGAGGCGAGCGACTTCGACACCAAGACCCAAGACAAGCTCAGCGCACCATGATCACTCTTTATGACTGCGCCACCGCACCGAGCCCGCGCCGCGCGCGCATCCTGCTCGCCGAGAAAGGCGTAGCGCATGAGACGGTACTGATCGACTTGCGCACCGGCGAGCAACTCGGCGAGGCCTATCGCCAGATCAACCCGCAGTGCACTGTGCCTGCATTGCGCACCGAAGACGAGCTGCTGCTGACCGACAACGCGGCGATCACCGCATGGGTCGAGGCGCAGTTCCCGCAACCACCGCTGCTGGGCAGCACGCCGCGCGACAAGGCCGAGATCGCGAGCTGGCAATGGCGTGTCGAATTCGAAGGCTTGCTGTCGATCGCCGAGGCCCTGCGCAACGGCTCGCCAGCGATGGCCAATCGCGCGCTGCCGGGGCCGGTCGACTACGCGCAGATTCCCGAGCTGGCGCAGCGTGGCGTCGCGCGGGTACAGCAATTCTTCGCCACGCTGAACGAGCGGCTCGCGCAGCGCGAGTTCATTGCGGCCGATCAGTTCAGCATTGCTGACATCACCGCCGTCGTGGCCGTCGACTTCGCACGCGTCGTGAAGGTCAAGCCCGGCGAGGCGCACCCACACCTGCAGCGCTGGCGCGCGGCGATGGCGCTGCGGCCATCGATGTCACTCTAAATCGGTGGTGCCCTGCTGGCGACGATCCCGCGCGAGGCCTAGACTGCATCCTCGCCCAAAACAAATATCGGAGACGAGCATGAACCTGTTCATTCGTAGTGGCATTGTGGTTGCTGCCTTAGCACTCGGCGCCTGCGCATCGTCTCCCACGCGGCCAACCGCATGGGCAGCCCCCGAGCCGCTGGTCGCTCCCTCGTCGTTCGCCGGCGTGCACGGCCTGGCGGTCGACGCGAAGGGCCGGCTGCTGGCCGGCAGCGTGCTGGGCTCATCGATCTGGGAAGTCGATCGCACGACCGGCGCCGCCAAGGTCTTCATCGCCGCACCGGAAGGCCAGGCCGACGACATCGCGGTCGGCCCCAAGGGCGAGCTGGCGTGGACCAACTACCTGGTGGGCGCGCTGCGCTACCGCGAGAGCGACACGGCGCCGATGAAGGTGCTCGCCAGGGACCTGCCGGGCCTGAATTCGCTCGACTTCGACCGCCGCAACGGCAAGCTGTACGCGTCGCAGGTCTTCCTCGGCGACGCGCTCTGGGAGATCGACGTTGCCGGTACCAAACCGCCGCGCCTGATCGCGAAGGATCTGGGCGGCCTCAATGGTTTCGAGGTCGGCCTCGACGGCATGATCTACGGCCCGCTGTGGTTCAAGGGCCAGCTCGTGAAGGTCAACCCCGAGAACGGCGCGATCACGGTGCTCAACAGCGAGTTCAAGATCCCGGCCGCGGCCAACCTCGACGGCAAAGGCAACCTGTGGGCGGTCGACACCGCCACCGGCGAGCTGAGCAAGGTCGAGCTGGCCACCGGCAAGAAGACGGTGATGAAGCAGCTCAAGCCCTCGCTCGACAACCTCGCGATCGCACCCGACAGCACGATCTACGTGTCGAACATGGCGAACAACCAGGTCGAGGCCTACAACCCCGCGACCGACACGGTGCGCACACTCACCAGCGGCAGGGTCGCCGTGCCAGCCGGCCTGAAGATTGACGGCAACTCATTGTGGGTGGCCGACGTCTTCGGCTTCCGCGAGGTCAACGTGACGAACGCAGAAACGACTGACGTGTTTCGCATGCACGCGACCGACTCGCACATGGAATACCCGTTCGGCATAGGCATTTCTTCACGCTCGTTCGCGCTGTCGTCGTGGTTCACCGGCACGGTGCAGATCATCGACCGCGCGACGAAGAAGACCACCGCGATGATCCACGGGTTGAAGGCGCCGTATGACGCGATCCCGATGGAAGACGGCAGCGTGATCTACGCCGAGATCGCCACCGGCACCATCACGCGCGCCAGCGGCACTGACTACAAAACGACCACGGTCGTGGCCAATGGCCTGGGCGGTCCGGTGCAGATGATCCTCGGCCGCGACGGCGCGCTCTACGTGACCGAGGCCGCAGGCAAGCTGACGCGCATCGATCTGGCGGACGGCAAGAAGACCGAGATCGCCAGCGGCCTCGCGCTGCCCGAAGGCGTGGCGCAAACACCGTGGGGCAGCTTCATCGTCGCCGAGGCAGCGGCCGCGAAGCTGACCGAGATCGATCCGGCGACGGGCGCGAAGCGCACCGTGGCCGAGAACCTGCCGATCGGCCTGGCGCCCGGCGCGCCCGGCTTCCCGCCGCCGAACGTGCCGACCGGCGTGGCAGTGGGTGCGGACGGCAGCATCTACTTCAGCGCGGACAAGAACAACGCGATCTACCGGATTCGGCCGCAGCGCTGACCATTTCGGTCGGACGACGCATTTGCGCCATCGCGACATCGATGGATGGCTCGCCGCGCGCGGCGTCATGGCGTGCCATCTCATCGGCAGGCGACAGACAGTGCCAGCAAACCCAGCGCCACGACGAAACAATTTCTGGGCACGCTGAACCAAAACCGGTGCGCCAGGTAGATGTAGACGACCGGTACCAGCAGCAACCCCAGATTCAAGATGTTGGAGGACTGCAAGTAGCCGGGGTTTTCGAGCGCGAGCGTGGCGTAAAACCCACCGAAGAGGATCAGCCCCAGACTGTGGCTCAGATGGAAGCCCTTGATGCCATTCCACAGATTGCCGGTGGTGGACAGGCCCGCTTTGCCGCTCTTGAGTTGCGTCAGCAGGTTCGGGTCGCGGGGCTCAAACTTCGTGCTGAACAGCATCAAGGCGGCATGTCCAATACCAAGAATGACAAATATGGAGCAGCCGAGTAGCAACAGTGCAGTTTCCATTTTCAATGTGTCCCAGGGTTGGTGGTGCGCACGTGCGCGAAAAGCCTTCAGCAGCTAGGTCAGGCCCTGGTGGGCGCGGTTGGACACCAAGACGGGGGAACGTTCATCCTGACCCGGGATGGCTTCAACTTCGCAGTGCACGCCGCGGACACGTCTCACCGGGCGCCGTAAGTGGCCGTGTAAGCCGCGGGGATGCTCACTGCCTGGATCTTGCCCGCCAGAGACAGAGTGATGGCGAGAGCTGACACGGAACCGAGAACCAGCGCCATGGCGAGGCCGCGTGTTGCGCCGGCGGGAGCGGACTGACGCAACTGCCAATAGATCGCGCAGCCGATGTGGGCGAAGAGTGCCATCACCGCCAGGGTGTAGTAAGGGGCAAAGAACCACTCATAAGGCGGAACATAAAACCCTGCGGCGGCGAAATAGAAGTTCGTGTCCAGGCCCAGCGCAGAGCGCCCAAAGATCACCGCGCCCACATGGACGACCAAAAAAAACGCGATGTACGCACCAGACAGAGCCTGAAGCCAGGCCACCCGCCCGACTCTGGTTGACCACCCGCGCAAGAGCAGCCACAGCCCGGAAGTCACCTGGAAGGCCACGCAGAACAGTAGCAATGACTCGACGACCGGATGTCGATACACGCCTCGAAGCGAAGACATGACCGCAACATGGGTGGCCACGCTGTGCAGCGCTGTCAGGTGGTTGGCGATGTGGAAGAAGGCATACGCGCCAACGACCAGGGCCGAGACACGATGAAGGGAACGAAGTTGCATGGCGGTGGGCTGGGTTGGTCAGCGACTTGTCTGCGCGTTGGGCCCTGAGTGCGGCTGCTTGCGGTTTGTGGCGAACACTGCCGGCCGCGTGCCCATGCCTGGCAAGTCTTTCCATTCAATCACCACGGCAGCCAGCCCCGACCAGCACCGACAAACACCAAGGCGATCGGCAACACACTCCAAAGGGGTGACTTCGGGAAGGCCAGTACACCCACCACCCCAGCGGCCAGCAGGTAGCCGCCGATGGTGCGGACAAGCCCCAGGTCGCCTCGATCTATCGCCTGCAGCGACACCTGACCCAGCAGCGTCAAAAACGGGCCGAAGAGGATGAACCAGAATGCCAGGCGGCGCGTGTCGCTGTGCATGAAGCGCCCCACAAAGCCTTCGGCCACGGCCTCCAGCAGCGGTGCGCGATACCGAATGATGCCGAAGATGACGTGCAGCACTCCGGCGATCAGCAAGGTTCGGGCGGCGATCAACAGCATAAGAAATCTCCATACCAATGGGTATGGATATACTATTTCGACATTCAATGTTCGTCAATACCGATGGGTACGGAAATCCGCATGATTGAAAGACTGGACCGCCAAAGCTGGCTGGATGCGGGTCTGTTGCGGCTGGCCACGCATGGCCCGGAAGGGTTGGGCGTCAGCGCCATTGCGAAACAACTGGGTGTCACCAAGGGCAGCTTCTACTGGCACTTCAAAAGCCAGGGCGAATACCTGACGGCGCTGCTGGAAGAGTGGGAACGCAGCCGCACACAATTGATCATCGAGCACGTCGAACAACTGGCCAGCACGCCTGCGGACAAGTTGCGCCGGCTGCTGGCGCTGACCTTGAGCGCCGACCCGCGGATGACGCTGGCGGTGCGGTCTTGGGCGCTCAGCGACGTGCTGGCCGGCCAGGTCATCGGTCGCGTCGACAAGAAACGCCTGACCTATGCCACGGGCCTGATCGAAGCCCTGGGTTGGCCACCTGCAGACGCGGCGACCTTGGCACGCTGGAACTATTGCGCCTTGATCGGCTACTTCAACCTGCAAGGCAAGGCTCTGAGTGAAGCACAAATCGAGCTGATCCTGAGCATGCTGCTCAACCCACCGCAGGCGCGCAGCAAAGGTGCAGACCGGGCGCGTCAATAGGCTCGGGTTCGCGGCGCAATCATTTCGTTGCTCACCGCGTTGCTCACTTCGGCATGCCCAAAAGCTGGCGGATTTCCAGGGTGGCAGGAGCCGAATCACCGACGCTTGCCTGCAACTCGGTCAGCGCTGCGCGCCAAGATGCCTGTGCCGCAGCGCCATCGCCCCGCGCACGCTGCACCATGCCTTGCGCGACCAGGGCACTGCCCATCCACTCGCTGTGGTTGAAGCCGGCCTTCGCTTCTCGAGCTTGCGTGACGGCGCGACCTGCATGCGCCTCGGCGGCGTCGAGCTCGCCCAGTTGCAGCTCGGTGCGGGCCAGCAAGGTCAGCGCCCGGATGCCGATGCGATTCCTGTCGGCAGCGGCATCGAAGATGGCGACGGCGCGCACCAGCCCTGCGCGGGCACGCTGCAGGTCCAGGTGTGCCAACGCCAGTTGTGCCTGTGTCGTTTCAAGCGTGCCGAAGGTCGAGTGCCCGGGTGGCAAGATGGCCGTCAACTCGGATCGGGCCATGGACAGCAACTCTTCGCAACGAGCGAGCGCGTTGGTGAAGCACCAGGCGCGCGCACCTTGCGCCATGACCGTCGCGCCGGTGCGCTTGTCGCCACGCGCTTTCGATTCGGCGAGGGCGTGCTCGATCAGGGGGATGGCTTCCGGGGAACGGCCCATCTCGATCAACCTGTTGGCGTAGTTGCCTTCAAGTGCAGGCTCTGCGCCACCGAATCCGCGGCCGATCTCGAACGCGTGTCGGTAGGCGTCGACCGCGCCCAGCGTCTGGCCCGCTCTGGACAGCGCCACGCCAACGTTGTTGTACAGCCCGATGGCTTGCCGCGTTTGTCCGCGGCCCATCGCCTCCAGCTCGCTGATGGCAAGGCGGTACTCCTGAACGGAATCGGCCGAGCGGCCCAACTTTGCAAGCGAATCGGCCAGCGTCGCACGCGTCACGATCAACTGGGTGCGCGGCGCGCGAGCGTAGGTTCTCAAAAGCTCCATCGCGGCCTGTGCATCGGTCAATCCGGCCTTGGCATCGCCCCTCAAATTGGCGACCTCGCTGCGGCTTTGAAGGCATTGGGCGAGCGTGCCCTGGTCGGCGTCTGGTGCCGTTCGCAAGCTTGCGATGGCGCTGTCGAACAGTGGGCGCGCCAGCTCTTCTTCGCCAGCGTGGCCGTGCTCGGACGCAATCTGGCACTCGATTTCGGCTTTCAGCGAGATGTCGGGTGCATCGCGCGCGTCGCTGCGAGCACGCAAAAGAAGCGCCTGCCCCTTCGCGCGATAGTTGGCCTGTGCAAAGAGGTTTCCAACGATCAGCTCGAGATGCGCACGCTGCGCCGGGTCGTCGACAAACTGCTTCTCCAGCATCGGTTCGGCTCGCGCCAGCAGCTCGGCCGTCGTGAGCGGCTTGTCGTAGCCCTCTTCCAGCAGGAAGTTGATGAATTCGCTGCTCGACTGCGCGTAGGCCAGCGAGCGCAGTGCGTGGTCGCGCTCTTGTTGCGCCCGAAGCGCCGAGGCCTGCGCGCGTTGCGCCTGCGTGATGGTGCCGATCAAGCCGGCGGTGACCGCGAGCATGACGATCGCCGCCGCCGCCACCAAGCCGCGGCGGCGGCGCACGAACTTGGCACAGCGGTAGGCCAGAGAATCCGCTCGCGCACTCACGGGTTCGTTGGCACGGTAGCGGCGCAAGTCTTCCGCCAGGGCCGCGACGGTTTGATAGCGCTCTGACGGGATCTTGCGCAGCGTGCGCATCACGATGTTTTCCAGGTCGCCTTGGAGCTGGCGGCGCAGGCGCGGCAACGTCGTGTTGCGGTCCAGTGCCACCTGGGCCATCGCAGGCGCATCGTCCGATCGCGGCAGGGTCAGCGCGGTGGCCATGCGCAGCGGGTCGGTGTCCAAGGTGGCACGCATTACCTCGGCGGGCAAGGTGACGTCGTTGGCAGTCGGGTGCCGCCCCGTCAGCAGTTGGTACAAAAGCACACCCAGCGAATAGACGTCAGTGGCGGTCGTGACGGGTGTGCCCTGCAACTGCTCTGGTGCGGCGTACTCGGGCGTCAGCGCACGCTGGCCTTCGGCGGTGACGGGCGAGGCCTCGGGCTGGTCTTGCAGCAGCTTGGCAATGCCGAAGTCCAGCAGCTTGACGCCGCCCCCTGCGGTCACCAGGATGTTGGTGGGTTTGATGTCGCGATGGATCACGAGGTGGCTGTGCGCATGCGCCACCGCAGCCAGAACATCGTCGAACAGTGCCAGGCGTTGCTCCACGCTCAGCCGCCGCAAGCTGCAATGGTGGTCGATGCGCTCGCCGTCCACCAACTCGAGCACCAGATAGGGTTGCCCTGCGGTGGTCACGCCGGCGTCCAGCAGCCTGGCGATGTTGGGGTGGGTCAGCCGCGCCAGAATCGCGCCTTCGTGCTCGAACCTCACCGCACCCATGCGCCCCATCAAGGACAGGTGCAGCAGCTTGATCGCCACGGCGCCCTCGAAGCGGCCATCAGCGCGCCGCGCGCGCCAGACGCTGCCGGTGCCGCCCTGGCCCAGCGCAGCCTCAATGATGTAGGCACCGATCTGCTCGCCAACCAGCGCGCCTGGTGCCGCGTCGTCAGCGTGCGCAGCGATGGCAAGAAAGCTGGCCTGCTCGGCGCGGCTTGACGCGTTCAGCAGGGTGTCGAGCTCATCGGCCATGGATGCGTCAAGCGCACGCAGTTGCGCCAGCCGGTGTTGGCGCTGGTCCGCTTCAAGGTCCAGCAACTCGTCGAGCAAAGGGCTGAGCTGCTGCCAGCGCTGGCGATCCGGTAGGGTCATCTGGGGCTCTCCTCGTGAACGGGTCAAGCGGAAACAGTTCGTAAGTCAATGTCGGGCACGGCCAGGCCATTCCGATACGTCCCCATGGGCTGCGTGCAGAAACTTAGCCTTTTCTGTCCTGTATGGAACGACTGCCACGAAGGCAGCGCGCGACAAACGATGGACTCGCGAGCAAACGTCAGCGACGCTGAGATGGGCGTTGGAGCGGACAAGTTCGAATAATCGAGTCTCATTGCGCGAAGCCTTCGGACTGGCGCGCGGCAAATGTAACGGCGCATGCGGCCTTGCGTCCGGGGGGCCGGCAACTCCGTAAGTAGGGATCTCGGTACATCGCTGAGCTCGGTCGACACTTGCCACGGAGAACCCCATGCAGCGATTTGTTCTGGCCTCATTTCCTCTGATCCTTGCTGCAGCCTGCAGCAGCCTACCCCCTGTTGTTGAATTGCCGGTCCCCGAACTGCCACGTCTCGCTCGGGAGCAGGTCGCGTGAACCCGATGCCCATACCTTCACACACAGCGCAGAATTGCATCGTGAACACCCCCGAGTTTCCGCCTGAGACGCCCAAAGCAGACGCCGATGCGCTGTTCACGACCCTCTACGCCGATCTGTGCCGCCTGGCACGTCGAGAAGTGCGGCGCAATGGCGCCCAAGAGATTCTGAGCACGAGCACGCTGGTGCATGAGGCCTGGATCGACATCAGCCGGCGGCCGTCACTCGCGTTCGAAGGCAACGGCAGGTTCCTCGCGTACGCAGCGCGCACGATGCGCGGCCTGGTGATCGATCGCATACGGGCCAAGCATTCGCAGAAGCGCGGCGGGGGCCTGGTCATCACCTCGCTCGACACGCACAACGCAGACCAGGTCATTCAGCCCGAGTTTCTTCAAGGCATCACCGAGGCCCTGGACGAGTTGTCCAACCTGGAGCCCGAGCTCGCGCATGTGGTCGACCTGAAATTCTTCTGCGGTTTCACACTGGCCGAAGTGGCGACCATGCAGGGTGTCTCCGAGCGCACCGTGCAGCGCCAGTGGGAAAAAGCCCGCTTGTTGCTGTACCGCGCACTCAACGAGGCTTGAGCACCAACGCCTGACTTGGCAAATGGGGCGCGGCCACCCGCGGTCCCTCCGCTCCACGCCCCCGCGCGAACCTTTTTTTCAGCACGCACCCCGCCCGATGTCGGGGATCGGCTTCGAATTGCGATCTCCTTGACTGAGGGGCGACACCCGCGAAGCCGCGGATGCCGCTGCCCATGCTCCACACCGGCAATTTTCATAACGCGTGCGCCTTCGGGCTGCGCGCGCGAGGGGTTTTTTTGTCTGCAGAACGAATCACTGCCAGCACATGTCGGCCTGTTCGATCGCCGCTGAGCGCCTTGCTTGCCCCGTGCAAAGTTGAAGGCGTGCAGAGCGCGCCTGTTGCGGCAGGGGCAGGGTCGTGAACAGCGAAATGGCCGTCGGCCTGGTGTCCGACCTCCTCAAGCTGGCCTTGGTGCTGAGCCTTCCTTTGTTGGTGGTCATCTTGCTGGTGGGCCTGCTGATCAGCGTGCTGCAGGTGGTCACGCAGGTGCAAGACCCCTCCATCGCCTTCGTGCCCAAGCTTGTTCTGTTCGTCATCGTGCTGGTGTTGCTGGCACCTTGGATGCTCAACCGGCTGACGGCTTTCGGCGTCGCCACGTTTGCACGCCTCGCCCAGTAGGTTGCGCTGTGGAATTCGTCCTGTCCGAGCCCATGGGTCTCGACCTTCTGTTGCCATGGGCGCTGTCGATGGCCTTGCTGACGGTCCGCCTGACCGTGGCCTTGGCGCTGTCACCCGCGCTGTCGGCGTACGGCATTCCGGCCACGGTTCGCATCGCGCTCACCTTCGGGCTGGCGTTGGTGACTTTTATCTACCGCGCACCGGCGCCTGCTGCCGCTGCATGGGCGGCAGACCCGGCGCTGCTGGTGATGCCCGTGCTGGCCGAGGTGTTCATCGGCGCGTGGCTGGGCCTGAGCATGCATGTGGTGTTGGCCGCGTTCTCTCTCGCTGGGCGGCTGATAGATGTGCAGATTGGCTTCGGCATCGGCTCCGTGTTCGATCCGGTCTCGCGCAGCAGCGCCAACGTGCTCGGCTCCCTGGTTGGCCTGCTGGGGGTCACGCTCTTCTTCGTCAGTGATGCGAATCTGGCGCTGGCGCAATTGATCTCGCAGTCGATCGACGTCTTCCCGCTAGGCGAAGTGCCGCTTCTGAATGACCCTATGCGCCCGCTGATCGCCACCGGGTCGATGTTCGCCCTGGGGCTGGCCTTCGCGGCGCCGGTTGCAGCGGCCTTGCTGCTGACGGACCTGGTGGTGGGTGTGGCCTCGCGCAACCTGCCGCAGGTCAACGTGCTGGTGCTTGCCATCCCGATCAAGGTGGTGGTCGGCTATGCAGTGCTTGCGCTTTCCGTGGCCGGGTGGGTGCCCTTGATGTGGCAGGGCCTGGCCCGCATGGTCGACGTGCTCGGGGTGCACTGATGGCTGACCAGGGCGAAGACCTCGACCGCGGCGAGCCGGCAACCGCTTCCAAGCTGGAGAAGGCCCACGAGCGCGGCTCCATCGTTCGCAGCGGCGACCTCACCTTCGCCGTCGTGCTGCTCGCCTGCGTGGCCTGCGTTCACGGCCTGGGTGCCCAGACGTTAGACGGTGTTGCCTTGCTGATTCGCCGTGGCCTGCCCTTCATGGCGCGTGGCGAGCTGACGGGGGCATCGGCGCTGGCCTATGTCGAGATGCTGGCGAGCCACGCACTGAGGGTGGTCTCGCCAGTGGTGTTCACTCTGTGGGTGGCCGCTGTGCTCACCGGGGCGCTGCAGGCCCGCGGTGTGTTCACGGCGGAGCCCCTGAAACCCGACTTCGCACGACTCAATCCAGCGAAGGGCTTCAAGCGCTTCTTCTCGGTCAAGTCACTGCACGATTTGTGGCGCAGCGCCGCCAAGCTCGGCGTCATCATCACAGCCATGGCGGTATGGGGCCAGCATCAGCTGGGCGACCTGTTGCGCCTGCTCGTCTTGCAGCCGCACCCGTTGGCGAACGGCCTGCTGGCCCTGCTCGGTTCGGCGCTTGCGCTGCTGGCGGGACTGATGCTCGTGTTCGCGTTGCTCGACTGGAGCTTTAACCGCTGGGAGTTCATGCGCCAGATGCGCATGTCCAAGCGCGAAATCAAGGACGAGCACAAGGAGCGCGAAGGCGATCCGCGCATCAAGTCACGGCTGCGCGAGCTGCGCAACGAGTGGCTGAAGCGCGCGCGCCAGCTGTCCAAGGTGCGCAGTGCCGACGTGCTGCTGACCAACCCGACCCACTACGCGGTGGCCCTGGAGTACCGGCACGGCGAGATGCCCGCTCCCTTGATCACGGCTCGCGGCACCGGCGAGATGGCCCGGCGCATGCGCGCCGAAGCGCGCCGCCGTTCCGTGCCAGTGGTCGAGAACCCGCCCTTGGCACGCGCCTTGTTTGCCGTGCGTGCTGCCTCACACGAGACGCAGGCCTTCGTGCCCGAAGCGCATTTCGACGAAGTGGCCAGGGTGCTGCGCTGGGTCTACGCGGCACGTGGGTCGGGCCGCACTGAACGAGCGGCAGCATGAACGCGCTCGCACGCATCTTCGGGCGCTACAGCGACCTGGCCCTGATCGCCCTGGTCATGGGCATCCTGCTGGTGCTGTTTGCACCCATCCCTGCGGGCCTGCTCGACTTCCTGATCCTGCTGAACGTTTCGCTCGCGCTGCTCGTGCTGCTGATGACGTTCTATGCGCCGCGGCCGGTGGACTTCTCCACCTTCCCCGCCATCCTGTTGATCGCGACCTTGTTCCGGCTAGCGCTGAACGTGTCGGCGACGCGGCTGATCCTGTCGGAGGCCAACGCCGGTCAGGTGATCGCCGCGGTGGGCACCTATGTGGTCGGCGGCAATTACGTGATCGGCCTGATCGTCTTCCTGATTCTGGTGGTGGTGCAGTACGTGGTCGTCACCAGCGGCGCCCAGCGCGTGTCCGAGGTGGCCGCGCGCTTCACGCTGGACAGCATGCCGGGCCAGCAGATGAGCATCGACGCCGACCTGAACATGGGCTTCATCGACCAGGACGAAGCCAAGCGCCGCCGCAAGATCCTGGAGCGCGAAGCGGCGTTCTACGGCGCGATGGACGGTGCAAGCAAGTTCGTCAAGGGCGACGCCGTCGCCGGCATCATCATCATGCTGATCAACATCATCGGCGGGCTGGTCATCGGCGTGCTGCAGCAAGGCATGCCCTGGGGTGAAGCCTTGCGGCACTTCACGCTGCTGACGATCGGCGACGGCATCGTCACGCAGATCCCGGCGCTGGTGATCTCGGTGGGCACGGGCCTGATCGTCACCCGCTCGGCTTCCGACGGCCAGCTCGGCACCGAGGTGCTGCGCCAGCTGTTCGCGTTTCCGCGCACGCTGGTGGTCCTGGCCTTGATGCTGCTGGGCATTGCCATGATGCCGGGCATGCCGGTGATGCCGCCGCTGGCGATCGCCTTGTTCGTGGGGCTTGCCTTCTACTACAGCCGCCAGGCCAGCGCAAAGAAGGATGAAGCTGCGCCGCCTGCAGAAAAGGACGAGAAGACAGACCCCTACGCGGTCTACGACGTGCAGGCGCTTGAGGTCGAATTGGGCGCTGCGCTGGCTGCGCACGTGGGCGGCACGCAAGGCGTGTTGATCGATCGCGTGGGCTCGTTTCGAACCCAGTTCGCGCAAGAGAGCGGCTTCATCGTTCCCAAGGTCAGCTTTCGCGAGAGCGCGTCACAGCTCGAAGAAGACTATCGGATCTCGGTCTTCGGTGAAACCGTGGCCACGGCGCGCATCCATGTGGGAAGCATCCTTGCCATCCACCCGCACGGTGACCAGTCTCTGGTGCCGGGCATCGAGACACGCGAGCCGAGCTACGGGCTGCCGGCCCTGTGGATAGCAGAAGGCACGCGCGAGGCCGCACGCAAAGCCAAGTACACCTTGGTCGACCCGACCACCGTGCTCTTCACGCACCTGTGCGAGGTGATTCGCCAGCGCACCGCCGAGCTCCTCACCCGCGCAGACACCGAGCGCATGCTGGCACGCGTGCGCGAGATGCAGCCGGGCCTCGTCGAAGAACTCGTGCCCACGCAGCTCGCCCTGAGCGACGTGCAAAAGGTATTGCAGAACCTGTTGCGCGAGAAGGTACCGGTGCGCAATTTGCAAGCCGTCGTTGAAGCCTTGATCGACGGTGTGCGCGGCAGCAAGGACCCCGCCGCCCTCACCGAGCTGGTGCGCCAACGGCTTGCGGTCAGCATCTGCAACAGCCTGAGCACCGACCGCAAAACCTTGCACGTGCTCACGCTGGATCCAATGGTCGAGGAAAGCCTGATCGGCGCCACATCCGCGGCCACCACCGGCGCGGCCGAGCCCTCGCGGCGCACCGATCCACGACTGCTGGACACCGTGCTGATCCGCATCGCCGGTGCGGCAGACAAGATGATCAAGAGCAACCTCGTTCCGGTGATGCTGTGCACGCCGGAACTGAGGCGTCACCTGCGCGCGCTGTGCGAGCGCGCCACGCCCCATTTGCGCGTCATTTCGCTGGCCGAAGTCGCGGCCGGCTTCGAGCTGCGCGCCTTCTCGTCCATCACGCTCGCCGCCGCCACCACCACACCCAACCAGGAGGGCCGCTTCCGGGCCGCACCATGAGTGACATCTTTCAGATCGCAAGCATCGGCATGCTGCAAGGCAGGCAGCGCCTGGAGGCGATCAGCCTCAACGCCGCCAGCGCGTCGCTGCCCGGCTACCGCCGACACATCTCAGTGGGGCGCGCCTTCGATTCGGCCCTGGCTGGCCCTGCTGCAGCATCCGGGGCCGCACCCGCTGCTGCGGGGTCTCCCGCCGCCACCCGCTCGGGCGTGACCGGTGTCGACTTGCGCCCAGGCGCGATGACGCAGACCCACCGCGCACTCGACGTGGCCATTGAAGGCGACGACCTCTTCTTCGCGCTGACCGATGGCACGCAGACCTGGCTCACGCGGGCCGGCACTTTTCATGTCGGCGAGACGGGCTTCTTGGAAGGCGAGCGCGGGCTGCACGTCGTGGGCAGCGAAGGCGACATCCACCTGCCCAGCGTTGAGGTGCAGATCGGCGGCGACGGGCGCATCACCTCCCAGGGCGCGGTGGTGGCAACGCTGCCACTCTTCCGACCGAACGATCGCAGCACCCTGCAGGCCGCGTCGGGCAGCTTGCTCACTGCACCCGACGGCATTCAGCCTGCCGAGTCAGGTGTCGGCCGCGTGCGCTCCGGAATGCTCGAAGCCTCGAACACCGATTCGGCGCGCGAAATGCTCGGTGTGGTCGAGATTTCGCGTCAGTTCGAAAGTCTGTCCCACGTGATCCAAGGCTACGACGAACTGCTCGGTCGTGTGATTGAAAAACTCGGTGAGGTTTGAACATCATGCTGGATGCTTTCTATATTTCTTCGATTGGTCTTCAAGTCCAGACCGAGCAGCTGAACTCGGTGGCGGGCAACCTCGCCAATCTGGGCACACCGGCCTTCAAGCGGCAGTCGCTTGACTTCTCTGCCATCTTGAACCGTGCACCGGCAAGCCGAAGTGCCGACGCGGTGGGCCAGGCCGATGCACGGCCCAACCGCATGCTGCGCGTCGATATGGCGCAGGGCGACCTGCGCGCCACCGGCAGGCCGCTGGACGTGGCCATCGGCGGGGTCGGTTTCGTTGAAGTCGACCTGCCAGGTGGCAGCACGGGCTATTCGCGCGCCGGGGCGCTGCAGGTCAACGCCGAAGGCAACCTGAGCCTGGCCAGCGGCCAGGCACTGAAGGCCGACATCCGCGTTCCAAACGGTGCGACCGACTTGCAGATCCAGGCCGATGGCCGAGTCACTGCGCTGTTGTCCGGTGACCGCTCAGCGACGGTGCTAGGCCAGATTGAGCTTGTGAACTTCAGCAACCCCGAGTCCCTGCAGTACCGAGGGGACGGCATCTTCACCGCACCCGAGGCGGGTGGTGAGCCGATTCGGGCTCGCCCTGGCGAAGAGGGCATGGGCCAGCTGCTCGCCGGCAACCTGGAAGGCTCGAACGTCAACATTGTTGACGAGATGGTGTCGATGATGCTGATTCAGCGCGTCTACGAACTCAACTCGCGAGTCGCACAGGCGGCCGACGAGATGATGGGCATGAGCAACAACCTGAGGCGCGGCTGATGAGCGCGGCCAGGCAGTGTGCGGTGCTTCTGGCGATCGCTGCGATGAACGGCTCTTGGGCGACACAGCGCGGTGGCGTGGGCGCGTCGGGTGCCGAGCCCGATGCCATGCAGTCGCTGCAGCAGCGGCTGCTCTCGCTGGCCGACGAGCGCCTGCGACCGGCCGGGCTGTCTCTGGACAGGGCGCGGGTGTGGCTCATTCTGTCGGGGCCACTGCCGGCTGGCGCCGAGATCGTGGTGCAGCCGCTTTGGCCGGCCGACAAACAAATGCCCGCCCTGCCGCTGCGCTTCGAGCTACGGCCGATGGCTCCGTCGGGCGCTGCGGGCACGCCGGTGCAGGCCACACTGGCCGCGCCGCTGCTGCGTGAGGTTGGGGTCGCAATGCGGCGTCTCACCAAGGGTTCAGCTGCCGGCTGCGCCGATGTCAGTGTCCAGCGGCGCGCGGTGCTGCAGTTGTCGCCCTCTGCCTTGGTGACGCCTTGTGATCTGCCGCCCGGCGCGGTGGCCTTGCGCGACGTTTCGGCGGGCGCCGTGTTGCGCCATACCGACCTGGGGCTGGCGCCCGCCGTCATGGCCGGCTCATCGGTGGACGTGCAGGCACGGGTGCGAGGCGTCAGCGTGGTGACGAGTGCGACCGCACTGGCGGATGCGAAGGTCGGAGACCGCATCGACGTTCGCCTGCAGCGCCCTGCGCGCAGGCTCAGAACGGTGGTCACGGGGCCCGGGTCGGTGCAACTGATGGAGGGGTCGCTGTGAGCGCGCCCGTACGACGTTGCGCCGCGTCACTCATGGCTGTTGGGGTGTTGCTGGTCGGTGTTCCCTGTGCGGCGGCCGACGATGCGAACTCGATGTTCAACGAACAGAACTATCGTTCACTGGTGGCGGAGAGCAAGGCGCAGCGCGTCGGTGACGTGCTGACGGTGGTGGTGCAGGAGTCGGCTTCGGCCACATCGAGCGCTGACCTGAGCAGCCAGCGCAACTTCACCGTCTCGGCACAGGTGGGTTCGTCGCAGGTGGGCACACACAGTGCAACGGCGGGGACCGGCAGCGGCAACGACGGTACCGGGCGCACTCAGCGCAGCGGCCGCTTGCTGGCCCAGCTGTCGGTGCGGGTGATGGACGTGATGCAGAACGGTGACCTGGTCGTGGCGGGTCAGCAGAGTTTGCAGATCAACGGCGAAGAGCAGCTCATCACGCTGAGCGGCCTGGTGCGCCAGCGCGACATCGCCGAGAACAACACCGTGTTGTCCAGCCGCATTGCCGAGGCGCGCATCCGCTTTGATGGCGAAGGTTTCGTCACCGACCAGAGCAAGCCGGGCTGGCTCGGCAAGCTCTTCAACTTCCTGGGGCTGTGACGATGACGACCATGGCCCGCTTTGCCGCTGCTGCTGCCTCGTGGGGTCTGCTGGCTTGTGCGCTCGTCGCGCCGTTGTGCCACGCCGCCAACGGCGCACGCATCAAGGACATCGCCCGCGTGCAGGGCAGCCGCGCCCATGCGCTGGTGGGCTACGGCGTGGTCACGGGGCTGGCCGGCACCGGTGACTCGCTGGGCAACCGCGCCACCAAGCAAACACTGTCAAACCTGCTCGCGCAATTCAACCTGAGCTTGCCGCCTGAAGCCATCACCAGCCGCAACGTCGCGGTGGTGCTGGTCAGCGCCAACCTGCCCAACTTCGTACGCCAGGGCGACGCCATCGACATCACGGTCACGTCAATGGGAGACGCCAAGAGCCTGGTGGGCGGCAACCTGCTGCTGACACCGTTGAAGGGCCCGAACAACCGCACCTACGTGCTGGCCCAGGGCCCGCTCACCGTGGGCGGCTACCGCTACGAGGCCAATGGCACTGTGGGCCAGAAGAACCACCCGACCGTGGCGACCGTGCCAGGCGGCGGCCTGGTCGAAGTGGCGCCACCCGCACCCGAGATCGGGCAACAAGACACGTTTGCCGTATCGCTGCTGGAGCCCGACTACACCAACGCGGCCCGCGTGGCCGATGCGATCAATGTGGCGCTGGGGGCCGGCACGGCGCTGGCACGCGACCCCGATGCCGTGAACGTGCGCATCCCTGAGGCTTATCGCAACCGCTTCGTTGACCTGATGCGCGTGATCGAGTCACTGGAAATCGCCCCCGACTTCCGGGCTCGCGTGGTGGTCAATGAACGCACCGGCACGGTGGTGTCGGGTGCCAACGTGCGCATCTCGCAGGCCGCCATTTCTTATGGCGACCTGCGCATCTCGATCGTGTCGGACAACTCGGTGTCACAGCCAACCCTGCTGCGTGACCCGGGGGACTCGATCCGCACCGAGACGGTGGCCAATTCGCGCATCGACCTGCAAGAACAAAACGGCGCGACTCTCGTGACGGAAGCCGGCGGCACCATCGCCGACCTGGTGCAGGCGCTTGGGCGTCTGCACACCAGCGCGCGCGATGTCGTCTCGGTGCTCAAGGCGCTCAAGGCCGCAGGCGCACTGCATGCCGAGCTGGTCGTGCAATGACTCTTCCATTTTTTCAAGGACTGCCCATGACACCCATCGCCCCCTCCGTGATCGACCAAGTCTCTGCCTCGATGTCGGCCACCAGCCTGCGACACCAGGTCATCGCCGCCAACATCGCTAACCGAGACACGCCGGGCTATCAGCGCATGAAGCTGCAGTTCGAACGCGCGATGGGCACGGCCGACGAGTCGGCCAGCGTGGCCACCGACACATCGGCCTCCAACGTGTCACTGGAGCAAGACCTGGTGGCCTTGTCGTCCAACGCCACGCAATACCAGGCCTTGGCTCGTGTGCTGAGCCGCTATTTCTCGATGGTGTCGACGATCACCACGCAAGGCAGGGCTTGAACATGGATTACTTCAGAACCACCGAGATCAGCGCGGCCGGCATGGCTGCGCAGAAGGCGCGCATCGAAGCCGCGACCCTCAACCTGGCCAACATGAACACCAGCGGCGCACCGGGCACGCCGGGCTACCGGCCGGTCATGGCATTGATCCATGCGGTGTCGACCCCTTTTGCACAGGCACTGCGAGGCGGTACGGGCTCGCTGTTGGCGCCCAAGGCCGAGCTGGTGGCGCAGAACACCGGGCCGGCCCGCATCGTCTACGAGCCCGGTCACCCCCATGCCGACGCGAACGGCATGGTGTCGTACCCGGCGGTCGATTCCACGCAGGAAATGATGACTGTGATGACGGCACTGCGCGCCTACGAAGCAAACCTGGCTGCGCTGCAGGCCACCAAGACACTCGCCGCCCGGGCGCTAGAAATCGGAGCTCAATGATGCAATGGGGAATCGAATCGGTGGCCGCATTGGCAGCCGCGCAGGCGGATGCGTCTTTCGGCGGCAGCACGCAGACAAATGGCTCGGCGGGCACAGCTGCGCCCGACGCCTTCGCCAACCTCATGCAGCGCGAACTGGGCGAGCTCAACAACAGCGTCGGTGCGGCTGAAACTTCCATGCGCGACCTGGCCGCGGGCAAGCCGGTAGAGCTGCACGACGTGATGATCAGCCTGGAACGCGCGCGCATCAGCGTGCAGACTTTCGTGCAGGTGCGCAACAAGCTCGTCGAGTCCTACCAGGACTTGATGCGCATGCAGCTCTGAGCCGGCCATGTGGATGTCTGACTATTGGGGCGCGCTGACGGCGCGCCAACGCACGGGCCTGGGTTTTGGTACCGCGTTGATTCTGGCCGGCCTCATCGGCATGGGCGTGTGGCTGCTGCGCGACCCCTACGTGCCCCTCGCCTCGGGGCTGAGCACCGAGCGGCTGAACGAGCTCGCACAGGAACTCGAGCGCGCCAAGCTCAGCTACCGCATCAACGAGGGTGGCGATTCGGTCGCCGTGGTGCAGTCGCAGCTGGGCAAGGCCCGGGCCGCAGCGGGAGGCGGCCCATTCGGCGTGCCTGCCAGCGTCGGGTTGGAGCTGTTCAAGGAGGCCGATTTCTCCAGCAATGATTTCTCGCAGCGCATCAACTACCAGCGGGCCTTGCAGGGCGAGCTGACGCGAACGATCCAAACCATTGCCGGTGTGCGCAGCGCGCGCGTGCACGTGATCCTGCCTGACGGGGGCTTGTTCAAACGCGCTGCAGCCAAGGCCAGCGCCGCCGTGAGCGTGGCCCTGCAACCGGGCAAGTTGTTGACGCACGCGCAGGTGCGCGGCATCCAGCGCCTGGTGACTGCCTCGGTGCCCGAGATCAAAATCGACGACGTCGTGGTGCTCGACGAATCGGGCACCGGCCTCACAAGGCCGGCTGGCGAAGGCGAAGGTGATCTCTCTTCGGCCCAACTCGACCTCAAGCGCCAGGCCGACCAGTACCTTGAAAGCAAGCTGCAGAAACTGCTGCAAGAGATGGCGCCCCAAGCCACGGCCTCGCTGTCAGTGGACACCGTTCTCGACGAACGGCAGCTGCGCGTCACGACCGAAGAGCCGCTGGCCGCGCGCGGACCGAAAGACGCCGAGCACGCCACCGGTGTGCTGGTCAAAGAGCGCCAGTCGCAGCGCGGCCGCGCAGCCACCCTGGTAAAAACCGGCGACACAGGCGATGCTGAAAGCACCGACTGGGAGTACGAGTACAAGGTCGGGCATCGTCTGGAGCAGACCTTGTCGGCACCCGGGTCGATCAAGCGCGTGAGCGTGGCAGTGGCCGTGCAAGGCGCGCCCGCCGAGCTAACCGCCCCGGCCATCGAGCAGCTGGTCGCTCACGCAGTAGGCATCGACCGTTCGCGCGGCGACTCGGTGGCGGTGGTGTTGCTCCCGACCTTGCAGTCCGTCGGTGCAAATGAGCCTGCATCGCTCATGTCGCGCCGCGCGGAGGTCCACGACGCCGCACAGCGGCAACCCGGCAGCGACAGGTCGTTGGCCAACCTCTGGCTGGCAGTGGCTGCCGCCATCGCGCTGGCCATGGCCGTCGCTGTGTGGTGGATGCGCGAGCGATCTGCCCATGCGAAGAAACGGCAGGCTGGCCCCCATGTTGACGTGGATGTCGACGCCGTGACTGCGAAAGTGCGCCAGTGGTTGAGCGAAGGGGCCGGCCATGGCAGCACCTGAGTCGATGCAGGCGCGCCAAGCCGCGTTGCTGCTGCACGGCCTGCCCACGGCCGCGCGGCGCCAGGTCATTGCCCGGCTCGATCTGACCGAGCGTGCGAAGTTGAGTCCCCTGCTGGCCGAGCTGGCCGAACTGGGCTTGTCGCAGTCGCTCGGCCAACAGCTCCAGCTTCAGCTCGCCATGCCAGCGCAGCCGCACGAGCCAACACCCGCAGCGCGGGCGTTGACCGTGCAAGAGCAGGCCGAGCGACTGACGGCAGACGATGTCTTGCGTGGTCTGCAGCCCTGCGCACCCGCGACGGTCGCCCACCTGCTTCATGCGAGCGCCTGGCCCTGGAAGGCAGACGTGCTGGCCGCCATGCCGCAACCTCTGCGCGGCCATGTGATTGAAGGCCTGCGCAAGGATTCAGCACCGCTGGCGCCCGCGGTGCTGGCGTTCCTTTGCGAGCGCCTTTGCCACCAGGCCGCTCTGATGCCAGCTGCATCGGCCCCGCGCTTGAATCACGCACCGCCTGCCCGCGCAGGGCTGAAAAATCGTCTCGGGAGCTTGACCGCATGGATGCGCTGATTCGATCCATCCAATGGGCGCCGTCTCGCACGCGCCTGAGCGAAAAGCCAGTCACCGGTTCGGCAGCTGACGTAGCAGCGAACGCTGCCGCAGGCCCCTCGCCGGCACTGTCACGGCTGGAGTCACTGAGAGAAGAGATCGGCAAGCAGGTGCGCGCCGAGCTGGCCGGCCACATGCAGGAGCTCTCCAACACCGAGCACGAACGCGCACGCGTGGCAGGCTTTGCTGCCGGCATGGCCGAGGCCAAGGTGGCCGCAGCCAAGGAGCTCGCCCAGGCTTGCGAAAAGCTCAAGGCACAGGCGCATGGCGCGTTGTCGGCCCTGGAGCAGGCTCACCAGGCGGTGCTCACGAGGCTGCAGTCCAACGTGGGTGAAGTGGCCTTCGCAGCGGTGTGCCGGCTGGCGGGTCGCAAAGCGGTGTCGCAGGAGTTTGTGATGGGCGTGGTGGAACACACCTGTGCCCAGCTGCGCTCAGAGGTGGTCGCGACGGTGCGCCTTCACCCGCGCGACGTGAACACGCTGCGCGACCTGCTGCAAGACCAGGAGCTGAGGGTTCGCACCGTGGGCCTGAAGGTGGTCTCCGACGAGTCGCTCGAACTCGGCGGCTGCGTGATCGAGGCGGCTTCTGGCCAGTACGACGGCGGGCTTGAGAGCCAGCTGCGCCGCCTGCACGCGGTGCTGGCCGGGCCCACCACGGGCCAGTCCCATGCCTGGGCGAACCCTGCCGAGCGCCCGTTCAGCCTCAACAAGCTCTGAACCACCATGCACGCACTCGCCCGCAGCGTTGCCGCCAGTGAACTCGTCGCCCGTACCGGGCATGTGGTGGCGGTGCGCGGGCACATCGTCGAATCGCACGGCCCCACGGCTCAGGTCGGCGAGCGATGTCGCATCGAAACGGCAGCTCCTGGCGAAGCCATCGAAGCCGAGGTGGTGGGTTTCAACAAGGGCATCACGGTGTTGATGCCCCTGGCTGGAACCGAAGGCATTTCGCTGGGCGAGCGCATCGTGGCGTTAGGCCAGTTGCCCGATGTGCCGGTAGGCGAGGCGCTGTTGGGCCGCATCGTCGACGCGTTCGGGCGGCCAGTCGATGACCGCGGCCCCTTGCACGCCGAGCAGCGCCGCAGTCTGCGCGCCGAGCCGCTGCGGGCCATGGGCCGCAAGCGCGTCGACACGGCGCTTGAAACCGGCGTCAAGGTCCTCGACTCGATGCTCACTCTGGCCCGAGGGCAGCGCATCGGCCTGTTCTCTGGCAGTGGTGTGGGCAAGAGCTCTCTGATGGGCATGCTGGCGCGCGGTACCAAGGCCAGCGTGAACGTCATCGCGCTGATCGGCGAGCGCTCGCGCGAGGTGCGCGAGTTCGTTGAGGACCAGTTGGGTGACGAGGGGCTGCAACGCTCCGTCGTGGTGGTGGCCACGGCCGCGGAGTCGGCCGTGGTGCGCATCAAGGCGGCCTACGCAGCCACCACGATTGCCGAATACTTTCGCGATCAGGGCCACGACGTGCTGCTGATGATGGACTCGCTCACGCGCTTCGCGATGGCGCGCCGCGAAATCGGCCTGGCGGTGGGCGAGCCCCCCACAGCGCGCGGGTACACGCCGTCGGTGTTCTCCGAGTTGCCACGGCTGTGCGAGCGCAGCGGCCCAGGCACCGGAGTGGGCTCGATCACCGGGGTGTACACGGTGCTGGTCGATGGGGATGACCTGAACGAACCCGTGTCCGACACCTTGCGCGGAACGCTAGACGGCCACATCGTGCTCTCGCGCGACATCGCCAACGAGGGCCGGTATCCGGCTGTGGATGTGCTGCACAGTGTGAGCCGCTTGCACAACGCCATTGGCCAGCCCGACGACCTGACGGCGGCGCGCAAGCTGCTGGCGTGCTGCGCCTTGTACGAGCGCAACCGGCAGTTGGTGGAGATCGGTGCCTACAAGCCGGGGGTCAGCCCCGCACTGGACCGCGCGGTGCAGCTGATGCCGCGCGTGCGGGCCTTCTTCGCGCAGCAAACGGGGCTCAGCATCGGCCGCGCCGACGCGCTCGCGCAGCTGAGAAGCCTCGCCGCCGCACTGGGGGCCGACAGTGAATTCCAGTGAGCGCACCTTGAAGGCCTTGCACACACTGGTGCAGTTCGAGCTGGTCCAGGCGGGGGGCGAAGTGGCGCAGGCGGCAACATTGTGTGCCGGTGCCCAGCGTCAGACGGACGCGTGCACGCAACGCTACGGCGCTGCCGTGCAGGAGATGCGCGCCGTGCAGGGGCGCGCGGCGATCAACCCGGCCCTGGTCACCGCGGTGCACCGCCTGCTGGGCGCGCAACAGCAGGCCCTGCGTGACTCGCAGACCAGGCTGCGCGAGCTGAGCGAGCGCGAACAGCAGGCGCGCGCCACGCTGGCCGAGGTGCGCAACCGCGATCGTTCGGTGGAACGGGCATTGAAGTCTGCGCGCAGCGACCAGCAACTCAGCTTGCAGGCAAGGCAGTCGGCGCTGGCCGACGACATGTGGTTGCAGCAGCAATGGAGAGACGCGCAATGACCGCACCCTCGCCTGTTTTCGGCATGTCGGTTTCGCCATCAAGCGAGCGCGGCAACACGCAGTTGTCACTCGGTTCGGAGCGCGGCGACGAGCTGTACGCGCTCTGGAAAAACGTGTTCGACCGCTCCCATGCCGTGCAGCGCAGCGCACAGCCCATACGAGCAGGGACGGCAGCAGAGCGCGATGCCAGCCGGCTCGCTGCCGCGGCGCTGCCCGCGGTTCCAGGCGCTGTCGCGTCATCGAGCGCCGCGGTGGAAGCGGCGCCTCACACGCAGGCGGGTGGCTTGGCTGACGCGGCGAGGCTCGCACCTCAGGCTTTGCTCGTGCCTGCGAGCAGCGAACGTGGCCACGACGCAGCGGCTGCGACGGCTCTGCCTACTGCAGCGGTATGGGTGAATCGCGAAGTGGCCCCCGAAAGCCCGAACGAGCGTGGCCGGGTCGACGCCGTTCAAATCGCTGCGCCGCCGGCGCACGACGCCGCCGGTGATTCCGTCAGCGTGCATGTGCAAGGCACCGCTGTCTCGATCGTGGTCCGCGACGCGGCCTTGTCCGAGCAGGAGGCCTTGCGCCTGGGCTTCGAGACGGCGCGCCGCCTCACCGGCCAGCGTGCGTCGCTCGCTCAGCTCACCTTGAACGGCCACGTGGCCTACCAGCAGCCGGGCCCTTCAGACGAGATCGGCTCGGCGCTGGTGTTCACCTGCTAGACACCCGCCCAGACCAGCACACCTCCAATCCCTCTCACCACGAAAGATCCTCATGGCCACATCACCCATCAGCCCGACGAGCAGCCTGGCGTCGAACGCAGCCGCCAGCCTGAAGCTGGATGATCTGTTGAAGGTCATGCTGACCGAGCTCACGCACCAGAACCCTTTCAAGCCGGTCGAGAACAAGGACTTCATGGCGCAGATCGCGCAGTTCGGCTCGCTGGACGCCGCGCAGCGGCTGAACTCGAACATCGAGCAGATGCTTGCCTTGCAGGCGATCACGCAATCGGTGGGGCTGGTCGGCAAGTCGGTTTCGGCGGTCGTCGACAACGCGACGATCACCGGCACGGTGTCGAGACTGACGCTGGCCAACGGGGTACCGCGCCTCACCATCACCGCGACGGACGGACGGGTGTTCCCCAATGTCGCGATCGGCCAGCTCACCACCGTGACCAACCCGGCCCAGCCTTGAGGAGCGCACCATGATCAATTCGATCTTCATCGCCATGTCGGGCATGCTCGGCCACGAGCGCGGGCTGACCGTCATCAGCAACAACGTCTCCAACATCAACACGCCTGGGTTTCGCGGCTCGACCGTCAGTTTCAGAGACGTGTTCATCGGCGGCGGCCAAACCGGCTCGCACAACCGCCAGCGCTCGGATCAGGGCAACTTCGGTGGCGCGGGCGTGAACGCCTCGCGCACCTCGCTCGACCTGCGGGCCGGTGACTCGCAGCAGACCGACCGCGGCCTCGACCTGATGCTGCAGGGGCAAGGCTACTTCGTGCTGCAAGACGAGGCTGGCAACGTGCGCTACACGCGCAACGGCAGTTTCACCCTCAAGGACGGCGTGCTGATGGCTGAGCGGGAGACGTTCAAGGTCATGACCCGCAATGCGGCGGGCGAGTTGATTCCGATGAGCATCAAAGACCTGGAGTTCAGCCAGCCCCGCGCGACTCACGAGATCCGCTTCAGCGGGGTCATCGACGCGAGCACGGGCAACACCGAGGAGATCATCGACCCCGTCAATGTGCTGGACTCCTTGGGCAACTCGCACGCGCTGCGCGTGGTGCTGACCCGCGACACGACAGAACCGCCCACGACACCTGGCGCCGAGGTCACCTGGGCGGTGGCGGTGTCCGAGGGCACCCAGCAACTCGCGACGGGCAGCCTGCCGTTCTCACCGGACCATCGGGTGATCCCGGGCAGGTCCCCATTGGGGCTGACCCTGGCGCTGAAGGACGCAGGTGCCGCCGACATCGCGTTCAACTTCGACGACGTGCAGAGTCTCGCGCTGCCGGGCAACGTGTCGGCGAGCCCGGACGGCTTTGGCCCGGGCACCGTGACGGCGTCGACCTTCGATGCCACGGGCCAGCTGAAGATCACTTACAGCAACGGGCAGACCGCCGTCGGCCCCAGGCTCGTGCTGGCAGAGATACGCGACGAAGCCAACATCGTGGCGGTGGGCAGCTCGCTGCTGGCCTATGAAGGCGCCCAGCAGGTTGTGCTTCGCGAAGCGGGCGACGACCTGAAGGTACAAGGCGGCACGCTCGAGCGCTCCAACGTCAACCTCACGACCGAGTTCAGCGAACTCATCCTGATGCAACGCGGCTACCAGGCCTCGTCGCAAGTCGTGAGCACGGCCAACGACATGCTGCAAGAGCTGCTGCAGATGAAGGGCGGCCGATGAGCGAATCGGTACGCTCGCTCCACCTACCGGGAGCGCAAGCGTTGGGCGCGCTGCGCGACTGTGTGCAGGCGGCACTTGACGCCTGGGCGCACGAATGGGTGAGCGCGCCGTGGCGGGATGCGCCAGAGGCCACCAAGGTGCAGGCCCGCGCGGCGTGCGAAGGCCAGCAACCGTTGCGACATGAGTTCGACGCTGTCTGCACCGAGGCCGGCTGCCTCTGGGTGCGCTGCAGCACCGAAGACCGTCTCCACTTCGGCCAGGCCGTCATGGGTGCCGGCTTGATGCCGGGCGGCAGCTTCGCAGACGACTGGGTAGCAGGCGCTGTGGACCGCGCCTGGGAGGCGCGCGATCGAGCTTTGTGCGCCGCGCTGTTTGGCACCACCGGATCAAGCGACGCGCCGTTGATGGCGCAGACACCCCCGGCTGAGTTGTTCGCCTTTGGCTCCGGCGCAGTGGAGTTCTCATGCTGGGGCACCGGCCTGCAAGTGATTGCCGAGAGCGCGGTGTGGCGCACGGTGCCGCCGATCGCGCAAAGGGCCGCACCACCCTTGCCCGAAATCACGCCGCTCACCCGCGCCATGCACCAGGCCACAACCCGGCTCGAAGTGATGCTCGGCAGCGTCGAGCTCGACCTGCCTCGGCTGATGGACCTGCGCTGCGGCGACGTGCTGCGCCTGCCGCAACGCCTGTACCAACCCGTCACGCTGCTGTGCGAAGGCCAAGCGCTGGCGCATGCCCTGCTGGGCGAGCTGCATGGGCGCAAGGCTGTGCAAACAGTCGCCCCTCTTCATGACAAGCAATGAGAACCACCCCATGACCCCAATTGCCAACGAGATCGAACTCGAACCCCTGACGGAAGACATGCTGGACGGCAAGGCCGTGCTGAGCTCGGTGCTGCCGTTTCTCGGTGCAGTGAAGGTGCGTGTCAGCGTGCGTGTGGGCGCGGCACAAACCAGCGTGGCCGAGCTGCTGGCAATGAAGCAAGGCGCCGTGCTCGCACTCGACCGGCTCGTGGATCAGCCGCTGGACGTGCTGGTGAACGAGCATGTGGTCGCGCGGGGCATGCTGGTGGCCGTTGGTGAACACTTCGGCGTGCGCATCACCGAAACCGCGACGGCCGAGCTGGCCGCTGCGCAGGGCCAGCCGACGCCTGGAAAAGAAGCCCCCTGATGGACACCTTGTGGCGCATGGCCTGGGCTTTACCCCTGGTGTTGGGCATCGGCTTCTTGGCAGCGCTGGTGCTCAAGCGCTTTGGCGCAAGCGCCTCGCCCCCTGCGCCCGAAGCGTGGCGGATCAGGCTGCACGAGTCGCTGTCGCTCTCCAATGACACCCGCGTGCATGTGATCGAGGTCGATCGCCAAGCCTACATGCTGGTCGAGTCTTCCTTGCAGGCCACTCTGCAAGCGGTGTCTGCGGCGCCTGCGAAGGTTGTGGAAGCACCCCCGATGTCATCGCGCGCAAGCCCGGCCTGGGTGCAGCGCCTGGTCGCGGGCGGCCGGCGATGAAGCGCCTGGCGTGCGCCGGCGCCGCCATCGCGCTGATCGCCTTGCCGGGTGTGGCATGGGCTGCGGGCGATGCGGGCCTGGGGGTTGCAGCGGGCATCTTCGATCTCAACAAGGTGCAGCAAAACCAGCTGACGCCTTACGTGCGCATGCTGGTCGGCCTGTCACTGCTGAGCTTTGTGCCGGCGGCCTTGATCGCCATGACCTCGTTCACACGAATCATCGTGACCCTCTCGTTCGTGCGCCATGCTTTGGGCATGCCTGAGACGCCACCCAACGCGGTGCTGCTCACGCTGGCGCTGTTCCTGACTTTCTTCACCATGGCGCCCACCCTGGAGCAGAGCCACCAGAACGGCATCGCGCCGTATCTGGACGGCAAGATCAGCACCGCGCAAGCGTTCGAGCGCGGTCTTGCGCCGTTGAAGGCCTTCATGAGCGCACACGTGCGCGAAGAAGACCTGCGCGCCGTGAGCGAGATGGCTCACCTGGTGCCCGCCGAGAAGCAGGCCGACACGCCGCTGCGCGTGCTGGTGCCGTCGTTCATGCTGTCGGAGCTGCGCGCGGCGTTCGTGGCCGGGTTCATCATCTTCCTGCCCTTCTTGCTGATCGACTTGATCGTCGCAGCCATCCTGATGGCGCTGGGCATGATGATGGTGCCGCCGGTGTCGATCTCACTGCCACTGAAGGTGCTGCTCTTCGTGCTGATTGACGGCTGGTCGCTGCTGCTGCGTGCGGTGGCCGGGGTCTATGCGTGACGCCGGAAGACACCCCGAATCGCGTTCAGATCGAAACCAGGAGTTCCTTCAGACGCATGGCTGCTTGGTGGCGGTCGCCGCCAAGCAGGGACGCCCAACCGCAGGGCTAGGCGATCAGGGCATCGGCGATGCCACCTGCGGCATGGCTCTCGTGGCCAAGCCCTCCAAACAGGAGATCGTGGTCAGCGCCTGCTGTCAGCGAGCTGGCGGCATCGAAAAACAAGGCAGGGGCGCCACCGTGAATCGCGCTCGTGTCGACTGCATCGCCGACGCCCAAGCCCGAAATGTGGATCTGGTCGAACGAATCGAAGTTCTGGATCACGATCTGTGTCGGCAGCCCATCGACGACGAGCGCCCCGTTTTGCATCGACAGCTTGATGAGGTCCCGACCACTGGTGCCATCGATGACGATGATGTCGGTGACGCCATCGCTGCCTCCGGTAGCCGACAGGCCCAGGTTGATGTTCAAGCGCGACAGCTCGGTGCCGGTCATGTCATGAATGGTGATCGTGTCGTTGCCACCCAAGGCTGCCAGATCGATTTGCTCGACCTTGTCCAGCGTCATCAGGACAGCAGCGATGTTGCGCGTCAGGCTGACCTGCCCACCGAGGGCCGAGATGTCGAAGGCCTCGGATGCATTCGAGCCGTTGAAGACGAGCGCATCCAGGCCAGCTCCGCCGTTGACAATGTCGCTGCCATCGCCCGGATTCCAAACGAAGCTGTCGTTGCCTGCGCCTAGGTTGGCCCCATCGTCACCACGGCCCCCGATGACGACATCATTGCCTGCGCCACCGAAGATGATGTCGTTGCCGTCGCCGCCTTCGAGCAGCAGCGAGAGGTTGCGCGAGGCCGTCGCCGAGGCGTCGATCACGTCGTCACCGCCACCTGCGGCGATGTGAACGGTGTCGAGCCCGGCATCGCCGCCGTGGACAAAGATCGTCGACCCGGTACCGGTGATAGTGACGTTGCCGCTGCCGTTCTTGACGACGATGTTGTCGTTGAAGGTTGACCCGACGATGTGAACGGTGTCGGCCTCGTGGTCCGCAACACCGGTGGATGCGAGGCTCAGGTCGGCGATGAGGGTGGTGACGCCACGGCCGGTCATGTCAGCGATGACCACCTGGTCGCTTCCGGCCCCGGTAGCAAGGCGGATGGTCTCGACGCCGGTCATGTCGAGTGACGCGCCATCCGCAGTGTTGGAGAGCACCACGCCGTTGCCGCTCGCATTGACCGTGATGGCATCGGCGCCACTCGTTCCAGCGAAGCGAACCGTGTCGTCGCCCGTGCCACCGATGATGTGCAACCGGATCGACCCTGCCGCCATTGCGGTGGCGTCGAAGCTGTCGTTGCCGGCGCCGCCGAAGAGGGTCAGGGCGTCGAACGAGTCGGCGTGCGTCAGCGAGACCGAGGCCGCCGCTCCGCTCACGTTGAGCGCGCCGGCATTACCGGTGACGATGAACTTATCGTTGCCGGCGCTTCCGTCAACTTCGACGGTGTCGGCCACAGCGTCCGAAACCCCCAGGCCGAGATCGATGTGAACCTCTTTGATGCCGCTGCCGCTCAGGTCATGAACGTTCACCAGGTCGTTGCCGCCGAGCGTCGAAAGATCGATGCGTTCGATTTTCTGGAGGTCCATGGCGACGCCGCCGACATTGCGCGTCAGTTGGGCTCGAGTGGCGACGGTCGAGATGTCGAAGATCTCTGAAGCGTTCGAGCCGTTGAAGACCAGTGTGTCCAGCCCGGCTGCGCCATCGACGAAGTCGCTGCCATCGCCGGGGTTCCAGATGAAGCGGTCGTTGCCGTCGCCCAGAAATACCACATCGTCGCCCCGCCCACCAGTGACCACGTCGTTGCCGTTGCCACCGAGCAAGAAGTCGTCGCCGTCACCGCCGATGATGGTGTCGTTGCCATCGCCACCGTCGATCGTCAGGTTGGTGAGCGCAGCCAAACCGTTGGTGGCGACGATCACGTCGTCGCCACCCTTGCCAAAGATCAGGACGTCCTCGACGCCGATGGCGTCAAGAACGAAGGCCGATGCGCCGTCGCCGCGGACGATCACATGACCGTTGACCGCCGTGACCAAGATGGTGTCGACCGCATCGCTGCCCGTCACCTCGATGCGGTCGGTTCCCATGCCGCCATTGATCGTGTCGTTGCCATCGCCCGACTTCCAGGTGAAGACGTCATTGCCCTCCTCACCAAACAGAGAATCGTTCCCGGTACCGCCGATGATGACGTCGTCGCCGAAGTCGGCAAAGATCAGGTCGTTGCCGGCACCGCCGTTGAGAATGTCGTTGCCGACCGTGCCGAAGATCAGGTCATCACCATTGCCGCCAGTGATCGTCTTGTCGACGGTGGCATTGAGAAAGTCGGGGCTAGAGAAGTTGGTACCGGACATGAAGGCTCCTGAGGGGTAGTGGTAGAGCGTAAAGAGGGAGGCAGAAATGCAGGGCAGGCTGTGTGCGAGGCTCAGCCCGGTTCACGCAGGGCTCGAAACCAGAACATGCGCAGCGGCTTGCCCAGGTACTCGAGCAGCGTGCGCGAGCCGGTGGTCACAAAGACCTCGGCGGGCATGCCAGCCTGAAGGCGCATCGCGCTCGGGTGACCGCGAAGAGCTGCGGCGTCGACCTCGACGGTGACCTCAAACCAGCTCTTGCCGCTCGCGGGTTCGCTGACGCGATCTGCTGAGACGAAGCTCACTCGGGCGGGCAGCAAGGGTGCATTGCGGGCGTCGGCAGACGTGAGGCGCACGTCTGCCAGGCCGCCGACGGCAACATGCTCGATGTCCTGCGGCTCGATGCGTGCGTCCACCACCAACTTCTCGTGCTGCGGAACGATGTCGAGAAGGGGTTCACGCGGGGCGACGATCGCACCCGGCGCTGCGACGCGCAGCGACATCACCGTGCCGTCGACGGGTGCCCTCACCGTCAATCGATCAGCCTGGTCTCTGGAGGGTCGCAAGCGTTGGTCGAGTTCGCGCACGCGGGCCGCGGCATCCTTGAGCTCATCGTTGGCCTGGCTTTGGTAGGTCAGGCGCAATTGCGCCTCACGCGATTGCAACTCGGCCACGTGCTGGCGCGCCAGTGCCAGCTCGCTGCGCACCTGCTCGGCCCGCGCCTTGTAGTCGGCAGCCACGCGTTGCAGGCCGATCATTCGGGTGCGGTTGATGAACCCCTGGCTCACCAGTGCCTCGTTGATCGACAGCTCTTCTTCAGACAAGGTGCCAGAAGCGCGCGTCGCTTCAGCCTGAGCCTGCAACGCAAGAGCCTGCGCCTGCGCTTGCTGCGACTGCACTTGCAATAGGGCGACCTGCTGGTCAAGCGCCTGCTTGCGCGTCGCGAAGAGCACGCTCTCACGGGCGATGCTGGGAGCGGCAGCGGCATCGCTGCTCAACACAGGCGGTGCTTCGAAGTGCGCTTCAAACCGGCTTTCAGCCCCGACGCGCGCGGCCCTCGCGCTCGCGGCGTACCACTGATCCTGAAGCAGGCTCAATTCGGCGTCCTGCCGCAGGTCGCGGATGATGATGAGCGGGTCTCCGGCATGCACCGCCTGGCCATCACGCACCAGCACCTCACGGACCGTGCCTCCTTCCTGGTGCTGAACCGTCTTGCGCTTGTATTCGACGCGCAGCTGGGCCGGGGCCACAACTGCACCGGCCAGAGGCGCAAGCGCCGACCAGGCCGCCAACACGGCCAGCGCGCCGACCACCGTCAACGCCAGCGAGCGCGCCTGGCGCCGCAAGTCACTCTTGTGCGAGGGACTTGCACTGGCGTCGCGCAGCAGGCCAAGCAAGGCGCCCGAGCGGGCGATGGGCGTCGTCGTCATGCCGCCGCCTGTTTGCCCTGCTTGCCCAAAGCAGGCACCGCATGAAGGGCGCTCGCTCGCAGCTGGGCCAGCATCGGCCCGGCGGGGGCGATGGCCAGTAACGCACCGGCCTGCATGACCGCGATGCGATCGAGCTGAGACATCAGGCCTGCTCGGTGCCCGATGACCACGACCGTCGTGCCGTTGGCCTTCAAGGCGCGCAGGGCTGCCGCCAGCGCGGCCTCGCCCTCGGCGTCCAGGTGCGCGTAGGGCTCGTCGAGCACGACAACTTTCGGCGCGCCGTAGAGCGCGCGGGCCAGCGCAATGCGTTGGCGCTGGCCGCCGGACAGGCCCAGCCCGCCCTCGCCGACCAAGGTGCCGTAGCCGTCGCGCAGGCGCAGGATCATGTCGTGCGCCTGGGCGAGCTGCGCGGCCTGAACGACCGCTTCGTCATTGACCGGACCTAGCCGGGCGATGTTTTGCGCCACCGAGCCGTCCAGCAGCGACACGTCTTGCGGCAAGTAGCCCAGGTGCGCACCAAGCTCGCTGCGATCCCAGTGGTGAAGCTCTGCATCGTCGAGCCGCACGCTGCCGCTCTGGGGGTGCCAGATGCCGACAAGCAGCCTTGCGAGCGTCGTCTTGCCCGAGCCGCTCGGGCCGACGATGCCGAGGCTTTCGCCGGGCTCGATCTTGAGCGACACGCCCTTGACGAGTGCCTTGCGGGTGAGCTCATGCACGAACACGACCTGGTCCAGCGCCAACCTGCCCGTTGGCGCAGGCAGGCGCATCCGGGTCTCGGCGGCAGCCAAGGCATCGGGCTTGCACAGGCGTTGCCAGGCACCGCGTGCGTCGACCAGTTGTTTCCAGCCCGAGATCAGTTGCTCAACGGGCTGCAGCGCACGCCCCAGCAACAAGGTCGCTGCGACCATGATGCCCGGCGAAGCGCCTGAGCCGATCACCAGCCACGCGCCAAAGCCCAGCACGGCGATCTGCACACCTTGGCGCGTGGCACGGGCCAACGCGGCAAGGCGCGCCGACATCGCAGAGAGTCGCCCTTGCTCGCCGAGCAATTGGGCATGACGCTTGCGCCAGGTGGCCACGGCATTCGCCGTCATGCCCAGGCCGAGCAGCGTTTCAGCATCACGGACCAAGGATTCGGCCAACCGACCGACGTCACGCGATTGCCGCAGTACCGTCTCCGTCGTGGTACGCGTGATGCGATCGGTGACGACGGCGAGCAAAGCGAGAGCACCGCCGCCGAGCGCTGCAATGAGGGCAAGCAGGGGGTGCATCAAGCCGATCACGAGCAGGTAGACAGGCAGCCAGGGCGCGTCGAACAGTGCGCGCACGCCACTGCCATCGAGAAAGCGCTGCAGCTGCGCGACGTCGCGCAGGCGGTCGGCATCGGCGCGGCGCCCGCCCAACGCCGCCTGGCGCAAGGCCTGCTCGAGGGCGGCAGGCGACAGCGCTTCGTGCAAGCTGCGGCCGGCCGCTGCCAGCGCGCGTGCGCGGGCGACGTCCATGGCATAGCCGAACGCCAGCGCGGCCATCGTCAAGGCACTCAAGGTCAGCAGCGTCTCGACGCTGCGGCTGGAGAAGACGCGGTCGAATACCTGCAGCGTGTAGAGCGAAGGCACGAGCATCGCCAGGTTCAGAAGCAAACTCGCGACGGCCGCGAGGGCAACCTGGTTTCGCAGCAAGGGGGCGAAGAGCCAACGCATCAGCTGCTTTCGGCA
This sequence comes from Rhizobacter sp., assembly GCF_046595475.1. Lineage (GTDB taxonomy): Bacteria > Pseudomonadota > Gammaproteobacteria > Burkholderiales > Burkholderiaceae_C > Rhizobacter. The sequence goes on along the minus strand of NZ_JBKJOQ010000093.1, from coordinate 190,620 downwards.
GGGCGTGAAGGGGCGGTGAAGTCGCGGGTCATGGCAAGGAACGTCTGGGCAGGTGTCGTCCCCTAGCAGATCGCAATTGAAGCGAGCGAACCGCCACGGCTTGACAGCAATTCACCCTGACAGCGTGCCTATCAGATCCGGCACAGGTCGGCACATGACCAGATTTATCTGTTGCAAACGATAATATTTTTGAGTGGCTGGCCCCTTTGCGTTCGTGAATTCGATTCTCTAGTTCAAGCGGTCATTGATTGACCGATCTCAAAAGAAGTCAATGTCAATCTCCCACCCCTCCAGCGCCCGGCTCGACCGTCTGTTGAGCTACATCGAGCGCAATGCCGGCAACCTGTTGCTTCGCAAAGATGCCATTCAAGAGGCCATGGCCAGCGGGCTGTGGGACATGGCGCGAACGCTCATTGACGCCGGCCTGCAGATGTGCGCCGACGATGCAGAACTGCTGGCGCATTCGGCTCTGGCCCACCTGAAGGCCCAGCACTACGCCAACGCCGAATTTGCCTTGCTGGCTGCGCTGGCGGTGGCACCCGACGTGGCAGACCTTCACTACAACCTCGCCTTCGCTCACTTCATGCTGAAGCGTTACGACGACGCTCTCGAGCGCTTGATGCGGCCCGGGCTGGTGCAGGCGCTGCCACTGGCGCTGACCTTGCGCGCGCGCTGCCACTTTCACCTGCAGCGCCCGCTGGCGGCCATCGCCGATTGCAAGGAGCGTTTGAGCGTACCGCCCGATGACGCCGAAACACGCGGGCTGGTGGCGCTCTTGTTGTATGAGCAGAGGCAAACCGACGATGCGATGGAAAACGTGACCGCGGCCCTGAGGCTCGCCCCCAGGCAGTTGGAAGCCATGCTCACGCTCGCATTGCTGCAGGCAGACGCGCAAGACCACGACGCCGCGCGCAGCTCGTTCGAGAGCTTGCTGCAGGCCCACCCGCAATGCGGGCGGGGCTGGCTCGGCTTGGCACTTGTGAAACTGAGCCTCATGGAGATCGAGGCGGCCCGCGCCGACATTGAACTCGCAGCGACCTACATGCCCGATCACATCGGCACCTGGCACACACTCGCGTGGATACAGATCATGCAAGGCGATGTGGCGGGCGCGGGCAGGTCATTCGAGCAAGCCCTGGGGCTGGACCGCAACTTCGGCGAGACGCACGGCGGCGTGGCCGTGATCGCGGCGCTGCAGGGCCGCGAGGTCGAGGCGGGGGCCAGCATCCGGCGCGCACAGCGCTTGAACCCGCAAGGCCTCTCGTCGCAGTACGCCGAGATGCTGCTGCTCAAACGCCATGGCGAAAACGACGCCGCGCAAGCCGTGTTCGATGCCTTCCTGGCGAGCACGGTGCCGGGTGCCGGCATTCAATACCGCGACCTGGTCGCAACCCACATGAAATCGCTGGCCATGCGTGCAGCAGATCGACCCAACGGGGCCACGCTGCACTGATCTGCCCACGGCCGCGCAGGCCGGTTGCCCTGGCGAAGGAAACAGACCATGTACACACTCTCTCGACATCTGCTTTTGGTCATTGCCTTGCAGTGCCTCGCCGGCTGTGCAGCCATGATCTCGAGAACGGGGACCGATGAATCCGAACTCATCCACGCCGGCGTGACAAAGGCGCAACTGAGCGAACGCCTCGGGCCGCCGCTCCGATCAGCAGACGTTTCGCCTCCTATGCGAGCTGCGGAGCTCGGGGAGAGCGACCACCAAGTGATCTACTTGAACCGATTCGATCCGGCGGTATCCGCGGCGGTCTTCAAGTTCACTGGAAGATTGGGAAAGGATTCTCGCGCTGTTCAGGCGAGCTTCGATAGCTTCATGACGCTCGGGCTGGCTGAGATCTACCTGATTCCCAAGGCATTGTGGGAACGTGTCACGGACGAACACCTTCAACTGACCGTTTGGTTCGATACCGAGGGGCGCGCGGTGGCCTACAAATGGGCAGAGGCTCCAACGCACTGACGCCCATTCAAGGTCATGTCTCTCAACAAGCACTCACAGGGTGATTGATCAGTCGCGCCAACTGAGCACGGACTGAAGTGGAGCGGCGCGCCGGGCCGCACGTCGCTCCGAACGAGTGACTGCTCGCGAGAAGAAGGCCGCCTACTCCGGCACGCTGTCGCCCGAGCCGCCCATTTCTTTCGGCAGGTCCTTCAACTTCGGCAAGCCGTCGTGAACTCGCAGCGTCGCCTCCCGGTAGTTGACATGCACGCCGGCCTGGAAGGGGAACTCCGGGATGACGCCGGCATAGACGTCGGTGAGGCCCCAGCCCGGATGCTCGGTGAAGACGTGGCCACCACACGCTGAGCACCATTTGCGAAGGCTGTTCGGCGTCTTGCTGTAGCCGGCAATTCGGTCGGCACCCTGAGTGACCTGCACCGTGTCGGATTTCCAGAGCGAGAACGCATTGATGGGTGCTGCCGCCCAGCTTCGACACGAGTCGCAATGGCAATAGCCCATGGCCGCGGGTTCGCCGCTGACGGTCAGTTGTACCGTGCCGCAGAAGCAGCTCCCTTTGTAGGATTTGAGTGTGTGGTCGGTGGACGCCATGTTGCGAGTTCCTTTCGGTTGGCAAGGGTGATGTGCAGGTCGACAAAACAAACCGTTGGGCGACGCTTGCATTTCACAGATCGCAAAAGGTGCTGAATTCCAGTCACGCGCGCATTTTTCTGACGGCTGACTCGTTGGGCGATCAGCTTGCTGGGCGGTTCTTGCTTTGTGGCCACCAGCCTGCGCCCCGGCAGGCGCGACGCCAATTCGAAGGAGGCAAATTCAGGGGGAATCGACCGAACGACGAGCAGCCTCCCATGGTCGGCATCCCGCACTGCTGGACCACAACTTCGTCTTGGTGAGCACTGTGCCGGTACCGACATTCAGTACCCCGACCGGGTCGCGACGTACATGAAATCGCGGGCTCTGCGGGCCGCAGCGCGACCCACATGAAATCGCTGGCCCTGCGGGCGGCAGATCGACCCGACAGTTTCACGCTCCACTGCATCGTTTGGGCGTGGCGAAGCCGACTACTTAGTTACCTTACGCTTGTTCGATGAACATGGCATAGCGCATGCGTTTCTCCTACCTCAGGCCTGCTTGCTTCAGGAAGCTGCTCAACATTCCAGGTGCCAGAAGGTCGCTTGGCTTACCGGGAACGGTGGCTCGGCCGGGTTTGTTCGAGTGCTTGAACGGCGTGGCGCGCAAGGCCGGATTCGATGACCGACTGCGGGCGACATCAGGCAGGGCCTGAAGATGGCTAAGCAATTCCGATGTTTTGATGTGGCTGACGCGCGGCGCCTAGGCGCCGCACCGCGGTTGCCTGAGATCGGGCACTGGCGGATATCGGCAGTGACCTGCATGGAGCTGGCACAAGGCTGCCGAGACTAGGGCGATCTGGCGCGTCGAACCGAGCTGCTGCCGATCACGCCCGCGATCTCACAGCGGGCCGCCGAGTTGATCTACGCGCTGGCCTTGTTGTTGAGACCTCGACCGCAGGTGCAGCGGATGCGTCGTCGCAAGACTTGAACCTCGCGTCATGAACTGATCCGCGTATGAGGTCACGCGCGGTAGCCTCATAGGCGGGCGCAGGCGAAGCGTCACTGCAAGACTTGACCCTGGCGAAGACCCCCGCAGCAGACGATACGGCCGACCCGGATAACCCGGCCCGAAAATCGCTTCTGGTGGCCAGCACGTCGCCGGTAGCTCAGCGCACGCTATTTTGACTCCTTGTCAATTTATTACGTCCAATCCACGAGGATCAGGGACATGTTTAATTAAGGCCCAATCGCCGTATTTGTAATCATGTTCATAGTGGTAACCCAGCGGTACTATCTGCCCGCTAACGATGGTGTGGAGCTCATATGATTGCAAATCAACAAACTGCTTTCCTTCGGTGTAAACGCCGGCCTGCACAAGCGCTTGAGCAGTGGAATATGGAATGAATGGCACATTAGGTTGCGCATAATCTTTTTGAATTTCCGTGTGTTGCGTACCAACGCCGATTTCGTCACCATTTATGTCGTGCGCCAATACGACACCTCCGGTCTTCCAGTATTCAATGCCTTGCGCGACGAATTGCAAGGCATTTAGCCCAATGCCCAGCGCTTTCGCGCCGCCGTTGAGAACGCGCCCGCCTCCGGAAACTTCACCCACCGCCTTGACGCCAGGTGCATCTGCTGCATTTGGAAAACGCTCAACTAGCGTTGCCTCCGGCGCCAACGCAGGGGTCAAGCTCTGAGGTTCCTTGATGAGATCGAATTCAAACTCAGCTAGGTTGAAGTCATTCTTTTTGTGAAAAGTAGACGCAACGCCGCCTGCCTCTTCCAGAGTATGTCGCGCGAAGAGTTCACCCGATTGTTCTAAGATCTTGTTAGATTCTAAATAACTCTCCCCGCGGACTGGCTCATTTGGCGTAGGTGCAAGATGAGGTTCTGGCGGCTCGCCGGAGTTCGGGCCACCATCTAACCTTGGCTTGTCCGGAGTCGCGGCCTTCTTTCTTAAACCATCATGAGCTTTTTCTATGGCGTCTCCCACTGAATCCCTTCGCGTGGCCAAGAGGTGCGTATGTGGATCCATTCCTGTCAGTTCGATAATTAACCTAGCTGCACCAATAAGCCCCTGTCCCTTCTGCTTTAGTACGTCCAACCAAGAGGTTGGCGGCCGGAACTTTTCAATCGCTCCACCTGGTATCAGGTCCATTCCGGTTTCAATTACATTGGCAGGTATATTAACCGGCTCGTCGGGCGCGTCGCCCGCAAATACTACTTGCGAAGCCGTCAACCTCATTCTGGGTAAGCCAGATGTGACCTTATTGAAAAGAGCTTCTGCGCCGTTGCGAAGAGCTGCCGCTGCGTCTGCGACTTCCCCCGCCGCATCGCTGATGCTGTGCTCTCTCGAAGCCTTGATCTGCGCAATGGCCTTGCCCGTCGCGACGCTGGCAAATGCTCCCGCCGCTTGACTGGCGATACTGGCCCAGTCGCGCGACTTCGCATTGAACACCCAGCCGGAATCCGGATTCAGCGCATTGGCGGCAACCCGCTCGACGGCATCCCCCCAACTCGGACCAGCCTCGGTTGCTCCAAAGCCGCCTGCGACGCGAGCACCATGGAGTGCCAATTGCGTACCAAGACTGAACAGAGCGCCTTGAAGATCGACGCTGTTCCCGCTGAGCGCGCTGCCAACGGTGCCGACCAAAAAGTCCTGCGCCACGTTGGCGAAGGAGTTCTTAAATCCGCCAACGGCGTTGAATACCGAATCGGTGCTACCGGCGGCAACGCCGCTCTCCACCAGGGTCGCAGCCCCGCCCAGTGCGCCCGTGACGGCGCCCGTCAACACCTGCTGACCACTGATGCCTTGTTGCATACCCATGCCCCAACCCGCCACTTGACTGGAGGCACTGCCGGCAGCGCCGGCGATGGCGCCCGCAACGATCGGCCCCAGCTGAGCGCTGAGGGCTCCAGCGGTGAAGTACGACACCACCGCCGCCACGGCCACGATGATGACTGTCGCCAAAACGGTGCCAATGCCACCGCACGCGGCGCCCGGAGGCGGGGGCAAACCCGGCGTCGGCGCGCTGCTGCCGATGATGTCGGCCGCGCTGTAGGGCCTGAACGTGCCGGCGTTGTTGTGGGCGTTTGCCACCACGTTGGGGATGCGATAGGTCTTGCCCACTTCGTTCTGGGGCAAGGTATCGCCAGGCCCAAAACGCAGGCTGTTGGCGTCGGCGATCAGGTACCACAGCTGAGCGTCGCCGAAAACGTTTTTCGCGATGCCGGCGAGCGTGTCGTTGGTGGCCACCACATAGCTGCCAGGGATGGCGGCCGGGTAGGCGGCGCTGATCGGCGTGAAGTTGCCGTTGAACTGCGCCGTTTCGAGCGTACCTGTGCCCAAGGTGCCCACCTGTTGACCGTTGGCATAGAAGTAGTCTTGAATGCCCTTCTTCTCATCTCCTTGCGCTGGCTTCACGCTCTCGTACTTGGTGACGATGTGGCCGCTGTTGTCGTACCGGAAATTCAGCGTGCGGGTCTCGGCGGGGTTTGCCATGACCTGTTTCACCAGGCGGCCGCGCCCATCGTAGAAATCATTGGTGACGCCATCGCCTGGCAGCGTGGCGTCGGAGTTGGCGGCCTTGGTGGCGTGCACCTTGATCTGGGTCTCTTTGTATCCACCGAGTTGGGTGCTGTACTGGTAGGTGTAGTTCAGGACGATCTGGTCCGTCCTGAACGTGGAGAGACCGGCGTTGTCCGTGATGTGAGACTCCGGCGTGTATTCGTAGCTGCGCAGAACACCGGCGTTGTCATAGTGATTCGTCAGCGAACCGCCGATGTCGAAGCCGGTCTTGCTCGTTGCCTGGCCCAACAGCAAGCCGTCGTCGCGGTAAAGCAAACCCGTGGTGCTGTTGACGGTCGGATCGGCTACCCCCACGTCGGCCACTTCCGGATTTCCGGACGCGCTGAGCGCCGTGTAGGTCTTGCGGTTGAACATCGCACCGCGCAGGTCGAACAGTCGCGTTTCCAGCACCTTCCACTGGCCTTCGCTGTCATCGAGTTTCTTCACGCCCGGCACGTTTGAGACGATCTGGGTGCCGTTGCGGCGTACCAACCGCTGCTGGATCAGTGTCAGCTGGCCCAGATCGTTGTAGCTGTATTGCTCGCCACGGAATTCGTCAACTCTGATCGTCGTGCCGGGCTCGTAATCACCTGCAGGCAGCGCTTCGACGCCATGAACTGAAGGGTCGTTGCTGAACACACGCGCCCGGTCGAACTTTTCGACGGACAGGCGCTGCCCGAGCGCGTCGTAACTGACCACGGTTCCATCGTGGCCCGCTCTGATGCCGCCGGCCTTGCTGTCAAACTGCCCGTCGACGATCTTCATGCGGCCTTCGGCGTCGTAGGTGAACCAGTGGTCGATGTTGCCGGCCTCGTAGCTGGCAGCAATCCGGCGGCGGTTGCCGAACTCGTCGTAGGAGTAGTCGAGACTGTTCAGCGCGCGGCGGCCCGGGTTGGCCGCCGCAGGCGCGGTCACCTTCGTCATGCGGCCCAGCTCGTCGTAAGCGGTCGTCGTGAAGCGGCTTTCGACCTCCACGTCGCCGGTGCTGCGATGCTCGACTTTGCTAAACCGCTCGGTGGCCCGTTCGCCAAGGGCGGTGTACTCGTAGGTCAGCGTTTCGGCCGCAGCCACGACGGTGCCACTGGCCGCGAGGCGATCTTGCGTCGATTTGAGCAAGCCGTTGGTTTGGTACTCCAGGAAGCGATCGTAGGCCCCCAATTGGTTGGTGCCAGCGCGCTGCTCCCGCACCAACTGGCCGAAACCGTTGTAGGTGTAGGTCATCGGCTTGTTGCTCACGTACACGCTGTCCACCACCGTGGTGCTGACGAGCCTGCCCACGGTGAAGTCACCCGTGGTGTCGTAGACGGAATTCTGGCCGTTGCCGTTGAAGAACGTGGCGGCGTTGGTGTTGGCGTCACGCTCGCCGACCTTGTTGCCCAGCACGTCGAACTCCGCCCGCATCAGCACGCCGGAGGCATTGAGCTGCTTCAGGCCCAAGCCGCGCTCGTCGAACTGCGTGTACGAAAATACTTGCGCTGAATTCTCCGATATCGTCACGCCACTGGCCGTACGGCGATTGGCCTGGTCATACTGGTACTGGTTGATCGTGACGAGCGACAACGGCGTCGTCGCAGGGTCTTGCCCGCTGCGGTACTCACTCGTGCGGTTGGCTCGGCGAAGCACGCTGTGGCGCGTGAGGTTGCCGTTCTTGTCGAACTCGTCGATGAAGACGGTGCCCCGTGCGTTGCGCGTGCCAACACGGTTGCCGTTGCTGTCGTACCGGTATTCGGTCTTGATGCCCGTGGCGTCGATCTCTTCCAGCAACTGCCCGGTGGCGTTGTATTTGCGAGTGCGCGAGCGCAACTCGGTGGCCTCGACAACGGCCGTGCCCGCGTCATCAACCACGTCGCGCTCCCGCACCGCGCGGCCGAGCAGGTCGTAGTGCAGCTCGTGGCTCAGGTTCGCCCGGTAGGTGGTGTTGTTCTCCCGGAGCACAGTCACCGTCGGCTGACGCTCGACGATGACCTGGTTGTCGGCGTTGTATTCGAATTGGGTGGTTCTGCTCTGGTCGTGGCGGACGCTGCTGTCGTCGTAGACGAGGCCATCGACGGACCGGGTCAGGACGTTGCCCCAGCGGTCGTAGGCCAGCAGATTCAGAGTCAAGACAGTCCGGCGCGTGCTGTCGTTCGGGACGATCTGCGTTTGCGTGGACGTGAACGTGGGCAGGATCTGGAGGACGACACGGCCTCGCAAGTCGTACTGCGACTCGGTGATGCGCGTGACGGCGGTGGCCGCGCCGCTGCCATCGATGGCCGTGCCCAGCTGTTCCTGTCGGGTCACCTGGCCGGCGAAGTTGTAGAGGTAGCTCGTCGTGCCATCGCCGGCCACCTTCTGGGTCATGTGACCGGCGTTGTCGTAGGTGTACTTCGCCACCAGCGGGCCACTCAACGCGCTCAGGGCCGTGACGCTGGCAAGACCTGACACCCGGCGCTCTTCGGTCACTTCGCCGAAAGCGTTGTACACGCTGCGCTGGCCGCTTTGCCTCTGCACCGCCGCGGCGCTGGGGTCCACGCGAATATCCAGGTAGACGTCGACGGTCTCTTTCTGGCGGCCCAGCAGGTCGTAGCCGAAGCGGCGTTCCAGCGTCTGGGCCACCGTGCCCAGGCCGCCCAGGGCCGCGCTGATGGCCCGGGTCTCTTTGAGCACGCGACCGCTGTAGTCGTACTGGCTGAGCTTCTCGTTGTCGTTGGCGTCCTTGCTGCTGATGGCGTTGCCCGCTGCGTCGTAGCTGGTCTTCGTGGTGAGTGTTGCGCCGCTGCCGAGGCCACCACCGGCACTGCGCTCTTGCACGCAGATCTGGCCGAAGGCGTTGAGCGTGAACGTGGTCACCGGCGTGCTGAATACCTGAGTGACGAAGGGGTCGACTGCCGTGCCCGCAGCGGCGGTTTGCCGCGCCGGCTCGGTGACGCTGATCACCTGGCCGAGCGCGTTGTATTCGGTGGTGGAGGTGTTGTTCAGTCCATCGGTCTTGGTATGAATACGCCCCATCACGTCGTAGGTGGTGGTGGCCACCGTGGTGGCCTGGCTCATGGCCGTGGTCACCTCTTCGAAGACCGTTCCGTTGACACGCGTGTAGCTCAGCCCGAAGCGCTGGACGCTGGTCTGCCGGTTCAGTGCGTCGTAGGTGAAGCCCGTCACGCGGTCCTTGCTGCTCGCGCCCGGCGTGACCGGGGGCGTGAAGACGCCGCTAGCGCCCGAGTCGCCCATGTTGGCGTACTCGATGGTCTTGACCAGGTTGCCGAAGTTGTCGAAGCTGCGCTCGGTGTGCACGCCCTGCGCGCCAGCGCCGGAGCCGGCCGCCAGTTCGATGGTGCGGGTCTCATGGCCCATCACGTCGAAGTAGTGCCAGGTGTCGCGCGACGGCTCGCCTTCGTTGACCTTGACGGCCTGGCGATGCACCTCGCCGAAGGCGTTGTACTCGTAGCTCGTTGTTGCAGCCCCGGTGACCGGTACCGCAATCGCGAAGTAGTTGCCGGCGCTGTCGTTGTAGTAGCTGCTGACGGTGGGTTGCGTCACCTGGGTCTTGCGGCCCAGGTTGTCGTAGGCGATCGTGACGGTGCGAGCGAGCGCATCGGTGCCGATGGCCGTGACCAGCGCGCTCGTGGTCCACAGGCCAGTGGCCCCGCCCGCCGGAGCGCCCACGCTCTTGCTGTAGCGCGTGACCGTCTTTTGCTCGCCAAACGCGTTGTAGTCAAAGGCACTCACATTGCCGAGCACATCGACGTCGTGCACCACCCGGCCGAGCACGTCGTAGGTCTTGTACTCGTTGATGACGCTGCTGGCGCCGGTGCGAATCTGGTGTCGCACGTCGTTGCCGAGTGCGTCGTATTTGGTCTCCAGCGTGCGCTGGAAGCGGCCCGTCGCCGACGCAGTTTCCACCCGGCCTGTGGCCGGGTCGTACCAACCGGGCAGCGTGGTCATCGTCTGCCGACCGAGCAGGTCGTAGTCGTAGGCCGTGACGCGCGCTTCGGTCGTGTTCTGGGCCTCGGTGCGTGTTTTGAGGTTACCCAAGGTGTCGTACTCGAGCAGCGTGACCAGGCGGGTCGCACCCACTTCGCCGCCGACCTGCACCGTGACGTCTGGCGATGTCTGCGTGCGCAGACGCCCGAGCGGGTCATAGTCGTAGTTCCAAGTCTTGCCGCTCTTGTCGGTCAAGGTGCTTCGGTTGCCGAACGCGTCGTATGTGTAGCGCTCGGTGTGGCGCAGAAACGTGCCGCCGGCATCGACGCTGCCGGCATCGGTACTGCTGAGCAGGCGCCCGGCGGCATCGTAGACGTAGCTCATGCCGCGGGTGACACCGTCGCCCACTTTCTTGCCACCGCGTCGGCCGGCCAGGCTGTCTTCGGTCATCTGCGCGCCGGAATCGAGCAGGCGATCGAACTGACGGGTCTCCACGACCTGGCCCAGCGCGTCGTGAATCGACTCGCTGAACGACTTGTCCGGTGCCACCGTGAAACGCAGCTGGCCAGCCTTGTCGTAGATGAACTGCGTGCTGCGGTTCATGGGGTCGCTCGCAAGCCCGCTCACCGCCGCATCCAGAGTGGCCTGCTTGTAGTCGCTCAGCGTGAGCAGCACGGCGGCGTACGCGGTCGTGCCGGTCAGGTGCAGCGCGTCGAAGGTCTGACGTGTCACGATCTGCTGCGTGGCCACGCCCGAGCCGTCGATGGCCAGCACATCGATCCGGTAGACCTCGCGTCCGGCAGAGTCGAATGTGTGCGCGGTACGCCTATCCGACGCGGAGGCGCTTAGCTTGGCGGCCACGGTCGCGTCGCTGTAGTCCGGAACTCCTGCAACCAGAGGCATCGCACCCAGCACCGTGTCGTAGGCGGTGGTGAGCACCACGCGGCCGACGGCGTCGCGGCGTTGCTCGTACACGAGTTGCTGCGTCGCCTTGCCGATGCCGTCGCTCGCCAGCACATGGATGCTGAAATGCAAACGGCCCGCCGTGTCAAAGGTGTAGTGGCTCACCTGGTTGGCGATGTTATTGCGGTCGACCTTGCCATTGATGGACTTGACGTCGAAGGCTGCGAGCGTCGGACGCACGGCGTAGCGCACGGTCATGACCGCGTTGCCCGCGGCGTCGTAAGCCGTCTCGCTCACATCGCCCAGCGCGTCGACCGTGAAGCGCAGCTGGTTGGCTGCGTCGTAGGCGAACCTCGTGCGCTGGATGAGCGTCAGCGTGCTCGGGGTTGCGTCGTCGTAACCCAGCGTCGTGAGCTCAGCGGCTACCTCGGCGACGGTGACGCTGCCCGAGGCGGCGATCGCCGTCACCCGCGCCTGCGACAAGGGTTTGTCGTAGCGGCGCGTCTCGACGACGTTGCCATTGTTGTCACGGCGGGTCTCGCTGATGACCCAGTTCGAGGCGTCCACGGACTGAAGCGTGAAACGCGGGCGGCCGTCGTCGTCGCTGACGAAATAGCTTCGATGGTCGACACTTGCGTCGGCAGTGGGAGTCACCGTGGTGAGGGCATCGCCGAACCCGGCGACCGTGCCCACGGCGAGCCGCGTGCCGTAGCGCACGCTCTGCGCCACTCGGCCGTTGCTGTCGTAAACGCTCTGGCTGACTTCGCCCAGCGCATTCACGGTGTAGGTGAGCTCGCCGGCATCGTTGTAGATGAACCAGGTGCTCTGGCCATTGGCGTCTATGCGCCGGCTGACGCGACCGGCTGTGTTGTAGCGATATTCAGTGGTCAGGTCGCGCGCCTGCGCCGAGCCGGCGCCAAACACCGGGCTCGGGGCTGCAATCTCCTTGATGCGCTGCCCCAGCTTGTTGAACACATACTGCGTGACCAGCTGATTGGGCGCGCTCAGCGTGCCCTGCGCCACTTGGACGACTTCACCCACTCCGTCGTAGCTGGTGGTGGTGGCCAGCGCCAGCCCGTTCGGATCGGTGATGGTCTGGAACACGCGACCGTTCAGGTCGTACCTGTAGACCGTCAAACGGGCGCCGTTACTGCCTGATCCCTCGGTCACTTTGACCTGCTGCCCGAAAGCGTCGAACTCGTAGGTCGTGAACAGGTCCAGCCCCTTGGGGTTGACTCCGGCCACCTTCGGGTCTACGCGGCGCGTCAGAAGTCGATTCGCGGCGTCGTAGGTGAAGGTGGTGATGATGCCCCGCGCATCGGTGACCTGCTTGAGCAAGCCGTTGGTGTCGTAGCCGTTGGTCGTGACCACCACGCCCAGCGCATCGGTCACCGTGGTGACTTGCCCATTGCGGTTGTAGGCGTACTTGGTCACGCCGCCCTTGCCGTCCGTCACGCTCAGGGTTTCACCGAACCGGGTCCGGGTCGTCGTCATCACGATGCCCTCGGGCGTCTTCACCGTCATCGTGCGTGTGACAGGGTCGTAGTCGTACGTGGTGATCTTGCCGCTGGGATCGATGTGCGTGAGCACGCGCGAGAAGGGGTCGTACTCGTCGTGCGTGGTGCGCGTAAGCGAGCCGGCCACCGGCGCGGTGACCTCGATCACGCGGCCGCTGGCCAGGTACTCGGTCTTCGTGACCGCGCCGACGGCATCCACCGAGCGGATGACGCGACCGAAGGCGTCGTAGCCGGTCTGGGTGTTGAAGTTCAGGCCACCGAGGTCGTCCGTTCTCGACAACAGATTGCCATTCAGGTCGTAGTCGAACTGCGTGGTGGTGGTCTTGGCCGCCGCGCTGCCGGCCGCCTTGGCGATGGTGCGTTGCTGGGTCGCGAGGTGGCCGAACACGTCGTACGTGCTGGTGGTGACGAACCCCAACGCATCGGTCGATGTCTTGACTTGCCCGCGCTGGTCGTAGGTGAAGGCGACGACCCGGTTCTTGTCGGCCGGCATGGCGGCCAACGCGTTGACGAGCTCGGGCTGCCCCTTGCTGCCGTCCATCAGGCCGGCCAGCAGGGCCGGGTCCTCCAGGCGCTTGCCGTAGCTGCGTTGCGTGGTCACCTGGCCCATCGCGTTGTAGGTGAGTTCGCTCACCTCGCCCACTGCGTTCACGCTGAACGTCAATCGGCCATCGGCGTCGTAGAAATTGCGGGTGGCATGCTGTTGGTCTGCCGCGCCGGTGGGGTTGGCGTCGAGCGTATTGGTCAGTTGGCCCAGGCCGTCGTAGACGAAGCGCTGGCCGTACTGCGCGATCGCCGCGGCGATCTGCTCGGGTGTCGCCGTGGTGGCAAGCGATGCATCGCCTTCGCCACCGAGCTTGGCTATGACGTCGCCGAAGGCGTCATAGACGGTGCGCTCTGCGCGCTGCTCGGCCGCGATGCCGGAGGCACTCACCTGGCGAATCACTCGGCCCGCGGTGTCGTATGCGTAAGTGGTGAAGGTGGTGCCGTCCGCAGCGGTGCGCTTGGTGACTCGACCGAAGCCGTCGTAATCGACCTTGGTGGTCTCTGACTTGACGAGAAGCGTAGTACTGAGCGCCTGGTCGCGCACATTGGTCAGCGTATTGCCAGCGGCCACCGCCACGGCGCCCATGTAAGAGATGTTCTGCTGCTTGTTCGACTGCTCGTCGTAGACGGTTTCGGAGAGGAAGCCGCGTTCATTAACCGATGCGGTGAGCCGGCCTTGCGCATCATAGAAGTGGTAGCTGTGCAGATCTTGCGCGCCCGCGGTGGGTCGTAGCGAGGCGAGCGGGTCGACGGGTGCGGCCACAGCGGCTGCAGCCACCAGCGGAAGCGGGGCGGCAGTTGGCACGGGCACGACCTGCGGTACGGGGGCAGGTGCGAGCACGGGTGAGCTGCCGGCAACCGGCAACGGTTCGGGCTTCGGCGCTGGGCTGCCGGTCGGCGCACCCGGGGCTGCGTTTTGTTGAATGGGTGGGCCACCGGGGGGAGTGCCACCGCCACCGCCACCGCCGCCACCACCGGTGGGCGGTGGCGGCGCTATGACGGTGAAGCTGAATGTGCCGAACGCGTTTGCACCATGCGAGTCGGTGGTCACCAGGGTGACCGAGTACGTACCGGGATTGGCAAGGGTGCCACTGAACGTCTGGCTGAGCGCGCCGCTGTAATTCAAGCCCTGGATGAACGTGATGGAGAGAATGCCGTTCAGGGCATCCCCATTGGGGTCGATGAAGGTGTCTGTCGGCAGCTGGAAGCTGAATGGGACGCCTGCCGTGATCTGCGGCACCGTGGGCGCGCGGTTGTAGACCGGCGCGACGTTGTATTGGGTCAGCATCACTTGCTGCACCAGCGACGCCCCATGTCCGTCACTCACGGTCACGGTGAGCGGGAAATCGCCCACCGCGTTGGACGTGCCGGTGATGAGGCCGCTCGCCGACATGGTGACCCCCGCCGGCAGGCCGGTGACGCTGTAGACCAGGGTGTCTCCGTCAGCATCCGTCGCCGGAGGGATCTGGTAGTTGTACGGCGTCCCTGCATATTTCTGCAGGATGTCCAAGGTCGGCCAGGTCGGCGCCCGGTTGACCACGTTCACGGTGAACGAGACCTCGGAGATTTCACCAAACTCGTCCTTCGCTTCGAGCTTCACGGCGTCGAAGTTGTTCTGTGGCGCGTCTGCCGGCGGCGTGCCGCTGAGCACGCCCGCGTTCAGGCTCAACCAGCTGGGGCCGTTGACGATGCGGTAAGTCAGGGACGTGCCGTCCAGATCCGAGGCGGTCACGGGCAGGCTGAACAGGCTGTTGCGATTTCCAGTCTGCGGCGGCACCGCGGGCCAGCTCGGCCCCTTGTTGGTCACCTGCAGCACGAAGCTGCGTTCGGTGAACAGGGGCGGCGTGCCCGCATCCGTCACCCGCGCGGTGATGGTGTAGGTGCCGGCTGTTGTCGGCGTACCGCTGATCGTGCGGCCGCTGAAACTCAGCCCCGGTGGCAGCAGCGCCGGGTCGATCGAGTAGGTGAGACTGCCCACGGCCGTCTCGTTGTCGCTGGCGGCGGGCAAGACCAGGCTGTAGCCGGCGGTCAAGGAAGGCACCGTCGCATCGGGCAACGGGCTCCAGGTGGGTGCCGAGTTAGCCACCGTGATGGTGACCGTGGTGTCAGCGGTGCGCGGGGTGGGGATGCCGTTGTCGCTGACGCGCAGCTTGACCGTGTAAGAGGTCAGCTTTGCCGGCGGGGTCCCCTTGAGCACAGGGCTGCCAGGCACGCTCGTGTCCAGGCTCAACCACGCCGGCGGGGTAGGTGTTCCGAGCAGGCTGAAACTCAGCGTGTCGCCGTCGGCATCCACGGCGTGCATTGGGTAGCTGAACGGCTTGCCGCCCGTGGCCGTCTGGTTGGTCACGCCGATCCAAACTGGCGCGCTGGCGTCGGTGGCGGCGCTGCTGCGCTGGTTGTAGCGCACGGTCTCGGTCAGCTGCCCCGCGCCGCCGAACTTGTATTCGGTCAGGTAGCCGCGCGGGTCCAGCACGCCGACCCGATTGCCGTCGCCGTCGTAGTAGAAGCGCGTGGTGGCGCCACCGATTTGCTGGCTGGTGACGTGCGAAGTGCCGTCGTAGTTGGTGGTCGTGACGACGCTGGCTGCGTCAGTCGTGGTGCTCAGCCTGCCGGCCTGGTCGTAGGTGTAGGTGGTGGTTCGATCGGTGTCGGGCGTCATCACCAGGTCGATGCCCGCGCCGGCGGCCGTCCCGAGAACCAACGTGGTCTTGGCCATGCCTGTGACCTTCGGCGGCGTGCCGCTGTCCAGGGTGACCCAGCTGTCGGTGCTGCCCACCGGCACGGCGTACTGCGTCGACGTCAGAACGTGGCCGGCCTGGTCATAGGTGTAGCCCACGGCGGCGCCGGTGGGGTCCACCGCGAACGTCAGGCGCCCCGCGGCATCGTAGAAGCTGAAGCGTCGGTTGCCCTGGGGATCGAGCGTCAACTGCGGGCGGCCCTGCGCATCGTAGAAGTACTGAGTCGTGCGCGTCGTGCCGCTGCCGGTCTGGCTCACCGCGATGAGGTGACCCACGAGGTCGTAGGCGCTGACCACCACGAGGTTCGCTGCGGTGGTCAGCGTGATCTTGTGGTGCGCATCGTCATACGAGGTCGTCTGTGTGCCGCTGCCGTCGGTGCGCGAGATTTCGCGACCCAGACCGTCGAAGACAATGCTGGTCTGAGTCCGCTGGTCGCGCGCCGCGCCGCGCACCGCAATCGTGTGCACCAGTTCGCCATGGCCGTCATAGACGAATTCGGTCACCGTGGCCGCGGCGTCGAGCGTGCCCGCACCGCTCGCGGTGTCGACGTTGGCGAAATCGACCCGCTTGCTCAGGTTGCCGCGGAAGTCGTAGGTGTACTCGGTCAGCTGTTGATGGCTCTTGTCGGTGATGGCACCTGCCCAAGCCGCCAGATCGCTCTCGCCGAACGCCGCAGCGCTGTAGCGGTCGGTGGTGTAGTGGATCGACGCCAAGAGCAGGCCGTCGCTGCCATACCTGTTTTCGGTGACACGGCCCTCGGCGCTGATCGCGAAACGAAGCCGAGTGTTCAAGTCGTAGGCGTAGCGCGTGACCACCGGATCGCCCGCCACGCCCGCGCCGGCGCCATCCGGATCCGGCGTGCGGTAGTGGGTCTCGGTGAGCACCTGGTTGTTAGCGTCAAACGTGCGTGACAGCGTGTCGCCCTTGGCATCGCGCTCGAGCGTGCGGTTGCCCTTCGCGTCGTATTGATAGACCACCGCGAAGCCGCGCGCATCGGTGACCTGGATCAGGTTGCCGCTGGCGTCGTACTGGAACTTCGTGACCAAACGCGCGGCGCCCGCCGTGGGAGCGGGTGACGCGACCTGGGTCAGCTGCTTGGACGTGGCGTCGTAGGTGTAGGTCCAGGTCTGGGTGTTCTTGTCGGCCGCATCGCTGATGGCGATGTCGGTGCTCGTGCTGCCGTAGCTGAACTTCTGCTTGCCGTTGGCATCGGTGACGGTGAGGATGCGGTTGGACGAGTCGTAGGTGAAGTCAACCCGGAAGCTGGTCGTCGTGCTGTCGCCTTGCGTGACGCTGGAAACGAGGGAGCTGGTGCTGCTGCCGTAACCGTAGGTGGTGAAGAAGTAGATCGGCGTCGCGGCACCGGGATTCAAGATCGTCTTCACCGTCCCGAGGCGGCCGTTGTCGTAGCTGTACTCCACCTGCTTGACGGGCGCCGTGTTCACCACGGGCGGGTCGAGCAGCTTGCCGGTCGTGGTGTTGACCTTGAGCTCATAGGTATCGATGCGCGCGAGCTTGGCCGGCGTGCCGGAATACACCAGCACCATTTGCTGGCCACTGCTGGTGTCCGTGATCGTCTGCAGGCGGTTGCCGCTGTCGTACGTGAAACTGATGACGTTGCCGGTCACGTCCTTCTGACTCTTCAAGCGCGCGACGGCGTTGCTCACGCTGTCGTCGTAGCGCTCCTGGAGCCGTGTCGAACCGTCGGTCCACACCCATTGCTTCGCGGCGTCATCGAACTTCGCGCTGTCATGCGCACCGTCGCCTTCCGTGCTCACGTAAGTTGCGGTCGTCGCGTTCCAGACGTAGGACGTCGAGTGCCCGTCTCCGAGGGTGCGCACCAGCGTGCCCGACACGTTGCGCTCGCCAGCGGTCCCGCTGAACTGCACGGTGCGTTCGCCGTCCCAGCGCCAGCCATCGCTGTCTGCGTCGCTGCCGCCATCAAGCGCACCGCGCGAGTTGTAGGTTCGCAGTTGCAACAGGTCGGAGCCACGCCCGCTTAGCATCTCGTCGCCCGACTGCAGCACCAGGTTGCCGGTGACGGCGTTGACGTACGAGCGACCCGACTGACCCAGGGTACCCTGCCCCAGGATCCCCGAACCGCCGAGCACCGTCGCCGACGTGTTGAACAAACCCAAACCATTGCCCGCGACCACTGCCACCATGATGCATTGCTCCACTGAGAGAAATTGATTCGAACTGCACGCGGCTGAACTCAGCGCAGATGTGCAGCAATGGCATGGAAGTTATCCGGGGTCCTGGTGGCTGAACAGATGAAATTCGTCATGGGTCAAGTGCGAATTTCAGACATGGCGTGTCTGGTCGCGCGCAACATTTGCGATCTCTTCTTTGCACCCGAGCCGATCAGGCCTCTGCATGAAAAACCCTCGACCACAGCGCGCACTTCGATGAACGTCGTGCAGCACCAGCCCCAACAAGCCACCGACGAGCTGCGCCAATGGATCCTGGCGCAAGCACAAGCGGGTTGTTCGGTCGAGACCGTATTTCAGGCGATGAAGGCCAGCGGCTGGCAAGAAGACATTGCCACCCGCGCGTTGGAGGAAACGCTGCTTGTGAAGCTTGCCGGCGAGGTAAGTCAACACGGGCTCCCGCCACCGACACGTGTGCCCGAGCCCAGTCTTCATGAATCCCCTGCGCAACTCTGGGCGGGCGACCGCGTTGTGAATGTCATCATGGCGATGCGCAACCCGCGTGTCGTCGTCTTCGGTGAGCTTTTGACCAGCGACGAATGCGACGAGCTGCAAGTGCTGGCGCGACCACGGCTGGCACGCTCAACGACTCTCAGCAACACCAGCGGCGACAGCGAGGTCGACGTGGCACGTACCAGTTACGGCATGTTCTTCGATCGAGGTGAGAACCCGCTGTGTGCGCGCATCGAGCAGCGCATCTCGGCGCTGTTGAATTGGCCGGTCGACAACGGCGAGGGCCTGCAGGTTCTGCGCTACGGCCCGGGCGCGGAATATCGCCCTCACTACGACTACTTCGATCCTCGGCTGCCTGGCCGGACTCCAAGTCTCGAGCGGGGCGGGCAGCGTGTCGGCACGCTGGTGATGTACCTGAGCACGCCAAGCAAGGGCGGCGGCACGCTGTTCCCTGATGTCCAGCTCGAGGTGAGCCCACTCAAGGGCCACGCAGTGTTCTTCAGTTACGACCGCCCGCATCAGATGACGCGCACGCTGCACGGCGGCTCACCGGTCATTGATGGCGAGAAATGGGCCGCCACCAAATGGCTGCGCGAGCGCGCCTTCGCGTGAGCCTGCCAGGCGGGCTATAACGCGCCCGGATGCGCGCCCCAATTTCCAAATGTCGGGAAATTGGGGCGAATGCGATAACACAAGAGAGCTGTCACGCGATCGTCAACAGGCACCCCGGCCTGGAGACGACGCACGGCGGCGGGCTTTTGTTGCTTCACAAGGCGTGAAGCAACCCCGCGAGGCGGCTGTCGGCAGGCCGCCCGCCGCTGCTTTGTCCGAACCTTGGAGATCGATATGCCTGGAATCTTGATGAGCTTGTACGGCGTCGTCACGTACGCCTTCTTCTTTGCCACCTTCCTTTACATGATCGGCTTTGTCGGCAATCTGCCGTTGCCGAAGACCGTCGACAGCGGCGTGGCCGGGCCTGTGGCTGAGGCCGTGATCGTGAACCTGCTGCTGATCGGCCTGTTTGGCTTGCAGCACAGCGTGATGGCACGACCGGCGTTCAAGCGCTGGTGGACCCGCATCGTGCCGGAGCCCATGGAGCGCAGCACCTTTGTGCTCGCCACGACGCTGGTGCTCGTCTTGCTGCTCTGGCAATGGCGGCCGATCACCGAGCCGCTGGTCTGGAACGTCGAGCAAGCCGCAGCGATCATCGCCATCAAGGTCGTGTTCTGGGGCGGCTGGGCGGTGCTGCTGCTCAGCACCTTCTTGCTCAACCACTTCGAGCTGTTCGGTTTGCGCCAGGTCTATGCACGGCTGCGCGGGCAGACCTTGCCTGTGCAGCAATTCAGGACGCCGTTGCTCTACCGCCATGTGCGGCACCCCATTTATTTCGGCTTCCTGCTGTCGTTCTGGGCCACCCCGCAGATGACAGCCGGGCACTTTCTGTTTGCGCTCGGAAACACGATCTATATCTTCATTGGCATCTACTTCGAAGAGCGAGACCTGGTCGCGCATTTCGGCGACCGCTATCGCCGCTACCGCGAGCAGGTCAACATGCTGCTGCCATGGCCGCGCAAGGCGCCCCGCCAAGGCCCAGTGAACGAATGAGCGGCGACGCACGCAGCACAAAAATGCAGACAAGGAATACATCACCACCATGACTGAAAAAAACGACGGCATCATCCAGGCGTGGAACACGGTCCTCTTCGACAAGTTCTGCCGCTTCAAGCATTTATTGACCGAAGGACTGGCCGGTCACAGCGATGAAGCGCTTGCGCGTCACCCGCCTCGGCGCGGCACGCGCGTGCTGGACATTGGCTGCGGCTTCGGCGACAGCACCGTTCAGATTGCAAGCGGCATAGGCCCCGAGGGGCAGGCGGTCGGCGTCGATTGCGCCGGCAACTTCATCGATGCAGCAACCCGCGACGCTGCGCAAGCCAGCGCCCGCAACGCCACGTTCTTCGTGGCAGACGTTCAGGGCGACGACTTGCGCGGGCTCTACGACAGCGCGTTTTCGCGTTTCGGCACCATGTTCTTCAATGCACCCGGGGCGGCGATGCGCAACATTCGCAACGCCCTGGTCCCCGGGGCCGACCTGACCATGATCGTGTGGCGTCGTCGAGAGGACAACCCGTGGCTGCACGACGCCGAGCGCTGCGTCAAGGCGATCGTGCCGGTGGTCTCGCACGAGGCCTCTGGTCAAGTGCATTGCGGGCCGGGCCCGTTTTCGATGGCCGAGCCCGACATGGTGAGCAGCATGCTGCGCAGCGCCGGGTTCGAGCGCATCACCTTCGAGCGTTTCGACACCGACATCTGCATCGGCCGCGACATCGACGAAGCGATCGAGTTCGCGATGGCACTGGGCCCCGCCGGCGAGGTGATTCGCCTGGCGGGCGAAGAAGGGGCTCGCCGCAAGGGCCAGGTGACCGACGCCTTGCGAGACGTACTGGGTGCGTATGGACGCCCCGACGGGGTGTGGGCGCCATCGAGCACATGGTTTGTGACGGCGCGCAATCCGCAATCGACGAGTCTCTGATGCCAAGCCACGCCGAACGCGGCGAGTACGCGATCTCCACCGACCCGCAGCGCCTTGACCTCGTTGCGATTCACACATCTCTCACGCAAAGCTACTGGTCGCCAGGCATCCCGCGCTCGACGGTCGAGCGCGCCCTGGCCCACTCGCTGTGCTTCGGTGTGTATCGCGCGGCCGCAAGCTGACGCCTCAACTCAGCCCAAGGAGCCCTCGTGACCCGTCAAATCATCTTCACGACCAAAGCGGCCAAGCCACCGCCTGCGTACAGCCAAGCGGTCAAGGCCGCCGGCCTCGTGTTCGTCTCCGGCACGGCCCCCCTTGATCCGGCCACGGGCGCGATCAAGGGCAACACCATCCAAGAGCAGACCCGGCAGTGCCTGACCAACATCCAGGCGATTCTTGAGGAGGCAGGCAGCTCATTCGACAAGCTGGTCAGCGTTACCTTCGTGCTGGCGGACGAAGACGACTATGCCGGCATGAACGAAGAGTGGCTCAAGTGGTTCACTGCCCATCCACCCGCTCGCCAGGGCGCCAAGCTGCCCGTGCGCGTGCCCGGTCTGAAAATTTCCATCGCGGCCATCGCCGAGGCCTGAGCCAACGCTCTTTGCGTGGATTCAACGCCAGTCTGGCCGACAGCACCGCCGGATTCCGATATCAGAAGCACAGACAACTCACGCCTCAAGGCAGCCCGTCTCTGAGGTGTGCCGCTTGGTGGCTGACTGCGTGCGCCTGACATGAAGAATGATGCCGATGAACGACCTGTGCGAGGCCGACTCACCACCGTCCTGATAGCAGATGACCATGAGCTGGTGCGCGATGGCATCAAGATGCTTGTCGCCAGCATGTGGGGCGATGTGCGTTTCGTGGAGGCCGATGACGGTGCTTCGCTGCTGCGTGCCGCTGTCTTGCACCCAATCGTCCACCTGGCCTTTGTGGACCTGAACATGCCGGGCATGCGCGATGGGTTGCTGTTGGTCGAACTCGCACGCCGCCATCCGAACATTCCGCTTGTGGTCATCTCGGCGTTCACGTCACCCGACCTGGTGCGCCGGACCATGGAGGTTGCCGCGGTGCATGCCTTCGTTCCCAAGAGCGCCAGCGTCGATGGCCTGCGCATGGCGATCGATGCCGCCATGCAAGGCCGAAAGCTGGGGTTTTTGCAAGCCGACCGCGGCGCCCCGAATAACACCAGCCGTGGCCTCACGCCGCGACAGGAGCAAATACGCGGCCTGCTGCGCCAGGGCATGAGCAACAAGCTGATCGCCAGCACCTTGGGCATCAGCGAAGGCACGGTCAAGAACCACTTGAGCGAAATCTTCCGGACGCTGAACGCCACCAATCGCACGCAGGCGGCTCAAATCAACTTCGGGGTGGAGTGAGCACAAGCCAGATCCTTTGCTCACTTTGAAAGCGGCGGCGCAGAACGCCGCTGCTTCCTGGGGCTGCGGTGCTCGCGGGTTGTATGGCGTACTTGTGATGCGCTGTACTTCTCGCGGCACCGCCCCTTACCTAGCAAGAACCTGGCACGAACCCGGCACGAACGAAAGGCACATGAACATGCTCGACCCTGACGAATACCTGCACCTGGCCATCCACGCCAGCTCGGTGGGTAACCACCACGCTTGCATGACCTACCTGAAAGAGGTGCTGCAGCGTCAACCGGCCCATGCCAGTGCGCTATACCTGCTGGCTGCCCAGCACGCCGAGCTGGGGCTGATGGAGCGGGCCATCTCGGGCATGAAGGCCGCTTTGGCGATCACACCCGATCTGGAGATCGCTCGTTTTCAGCTGGGGCTGCTGCTGCTCGACCGAGACCGCGCGGGCGAGGCGAAACAGCAGCTCTCGGCACTCGATGCCAGTTTGAACCCGGCACTGAAAGCGTTCTCGCAAGCCTTGCTGGCCCTGGCCGACGCCGACCCCGCTGGCGCGCAAAAGAAGCTGGCGCTCGGCCTGGCCCTGCCCTCAAGCAACCCGGCCCTGTCGACCATGATGCAGCGCTTCTTCGAGCATCTGGCGAAGAAGAACGAGGCAGCGGTTGAGCCGCCGGCTTCTGCGCCCGAGGCCAACCCCCTGTTTCTGGGCGCCTACCGCCAGGCTTCTTCCTGAAGCCTGGGCAACAGGCGGCACGCTCACTGCATCGCCTTCCACGCCTTCAGCAGGTCGCGCAAGGCTTCGGGCTCATTCGTCGGAGCGGGTCGACCTGCCTGGTCCTTGTCGTTCGCGCCGTGGCATGAAGCGCACACACGCACCTCACCCGGCTGGAAGGTGACCCACACCCGCTCGCGCACGATGGGTGTGCCCGCGGCGTCGGTGGTTTGCCACGCGAGCGCTCGGCGCGCCGGAACGAACGCAGCGGTCGAGCCGTCTGCCCCGATCTTCACGCTGCCAGCGGGCCCACCTGGGTTGGCAGGGTTCTTGGCGATCGCCCCCGGGTCGTGCAGCACCTGAGGAATGTTGCGGCGCCCGCCAGGCCCGTTGCTATAGGCGCGAACCTGGTCGGACTGGAACAACTGCAAGTGCGAGATGTTGTAGAGCGGCCCGTGGCGGGTGGGCGACACGGTTTTCACACCGCCCGGCACTTGCAGGTTGAAGGGCTGCTGGATGTCGGCGTCGTCACGGCTGGTGACGTTGCGCGACACGATCAGCGCCAGGTTGTTCGTCGCGAGCCAGGTCTTGAAGGCATTGAGGTCGACCCCCTGCTGGGTGAACACCTGGGCCTCGGGCGCCTCAAGCGCAGGTGCCGGCTTGACCGGGCGCGGCCGGGCCACCACCTCCACGGCTTCCATCTCCCACAGCGGGCCGCTGAATGAGGGGTGGTCGTTGAAATTATCTGGGTTGAACCAGCTCACCGATTTCACGATGCCGGGGGTGAGCAGCGTGGCCAGTGCCCCGCCGTCGTACAAGCCGGTGCTGCTGTTCTTGTTCAAGAGCTTGAGCCGGAAGTCTTTCATCAGGGCCGGGTCCGCATCGCTGGCCGCGGTGTAAGTCGCGACCAAGGCACCCGTGGTCAAGGGCAAGGGGTTGCGAAAGCGCCCGCCCGGCGAGCCGCCACTGCCGTTGAGCCCGCCGACGGTCACATCGGTCACGACCATCTGGTCGCCATTGAGGCTGGGGGTGCCGGTGAGCTGCACGATCTGGTTGGTGGTCAGCGAGCCGAACTCACGCGCCATGATCGCCAGGTAGTTGCCCGAGTGGGCCGGGTCTTCACGCAGGTGGAACAAGCCGCCATCGGTGTTCACTTGCTTCTTGTTGGCATGCAGGCTGTCGTCGGTGAGGTCGTTGAGCGACGGGTCGTTCAGAAAGGTCTTCTGCTCGTAGCCGAAGTTGAGCTCGTGCCGCCCGACGTGGTTGAGCGTCTCTTCGCCCGTGCCGTCTTCGTTCATCTGCCAGGGGCTGAAGACGTTGAAGCGGTGGCCGTTGAGCGGGCCGTATGGTGTCTGCGTCACGATCAGCCGCGGTTCGGGGAACACCTCGGTGGCCACACCTGTGGACGCGGCGCCCGCGCTTTCGTCGGCGAAGTTGAAGGCGCCTTTGTCGCCAGAGTCGTTCTGCTGGTCGCGCTGCAGGTGGTCCCAGCGTATGAAGACTACGCGGCCGAAGCTGTCGATGCTGGGTGAGAACGCACCGCTGGGCGCGTGGTTCAAGATGTGCAGATCACCTGTGACAGGGTCTAGGCTCCAGATGCCGCTGACCACCAAGGTGCTCTCGTACTCGTCGAGGTTAGGGTACAGATGCGCGAGGCCGCTGCGCGGCCTGTCGGTCGTGAACAGGATGCGATCGTCACTGGCGTACAGAGGTGAGACATTGTTGTAGGTGGTGGGCTGGCGGGCGACCTTGGTGATCGTGACCGTCTGCCCGACGCCGAAGTTGCTCACCTCGTAGAGCTGCCAGAAGAACTTCTTCTGGGCCGTGGCTTCGGTGGGCGAGCCCACCACCATGCTGAACAAGGCCTTGGTGCCGCTCCAGTGGATGCTGGGCTCGCGCACGGCGATGGAGGTGTCTCCTTGCACACCGTTGACGCCAAAGCCGGCCTCTTTGGTGAGGTTGCGCATCGTGCCGTTGGGGTAGCGAATCATCAGGTCGCCACCGCGCGCGACCTGCCCGACACCCGTTCCCTGGTTGCCGAAGGTCGAAGCGCGCCCGCCGAAATCACCCAGGCTGGGCACCTGGGTCACGAACATGATCGGGTTGGCGATCGAGCCCGTGGGGGCGGGTGTCGGTGTCGGTGTCGGTGTCGGTGTCGGTGTCGGCGCAGGCGCAGGCGCGGGTGCGGGTGCGGGTGCGGGTGCGGGTGCGGGTGCGGGTGCGGGCGCAGGCGCAGGCGCAGGTGCGGGTGCGGGTGCGGGTGCAGGTGCAGGTGCAGGTGCAGGTGCAGGGCCGGGCGCGGGAGCCGACACCGGCCCCGACGACTGGGTACCTCCCGAGGACGCACCACCGCAGGCACTGAAAGCCAGCACGGTGACGCACAGGCCGGTCAAGCTCCATATTCTGGTCAGTTTCATCATCGATTCCCTCAGACGTGTTCGAGTGGTTCGGCCGGTTTGCAAATCGCATCGCGGGCCATCGGAAGATCGCTGCCACCTGCGCGAACGCGACACGGAATCACACACTGTTTCAGCTGCGTGCCAGCGGTTTCATTTGCACTGGCGACGATGCGTGCGCGGGCAAGACCTGCTCATGCGTGGGCTTCGTGACGCTGTTCACACGCGAGTGCAAAAACACCAGATTTCAAGCACCACCCCCGGAAGACGGGGGCCTGAGTTGTCGTCTTTCCGATGGGCTTACCGACTTTCCGAGGGACCACCGTCATTCAGGAAAGCCATGCACAGCGAAGCGATATCGTCAGCCGTCTCAGACACGGCACATCAGATCCCCTTGCGTTCCCGAGACGGGAACGAGACTCTTCCGCGCGGGCTGTCACGCACGCCAAACCTGGACTTCCTGCCCGCCGAAGAACGGCGCTTGCTCGGCCGCATCCAGAGCCTGACCAGTGTGTACATGCTCGACTTCATCGAGCAGTCGATCGACGCGAACCCACCCTCGCCCGAGCGCCTGCCCCCCGGGCACGAGTGGTGGCTTGCGCAGGGCGACCCAGACCCGGTGTTCGCGACGGACTTGCCCGAGGGCTACGAATTTGCACCGCGCCCTGGCATGCTTGCCGATGCGCTCTCGGCGGCGTCGAGGTGGGCCGTACTGGCATTCCAGCACCAGATCCAAAGCGCGGCACGCATGCACTGCGTGTCGTGCTGGGATCACGAAGACGAGCGCTCCCCGCACCAGGCCGCTCTGCTCCAGTCGCGCTGGGAAGCTGCCACCCGCTGCGCGGCCGAGAGCGGCCGGCTATGGCGGGCTGAAGGCGAGGGGCAGTGCGACAGCGAGCGCACGACCGGCGTGCAGGGTCTGGCCAAGCTGATGTCGGTCCTGAGCGTCGCCGTGAGCCAGCAGGCGGCCGCGGATACCTGCTACTTCCTGCGGATCTTCGGCCGCGTGCTCGACACCGACCAAACCCGGCGGCTTGCCAGTGCGCTGCACGCGGCCTACCGCTGGCAGTATGTGGAGGCCGGAATACAAGACCCGCACTTCAATCAGATGCTGCTTTCGATGACCACGAGCGAGCACAGGCGCAGCCTTCGATCGGCGTTCAGCCTATGACGCCCGCTGACGACGTCGCCATCAGCCTGCGCACCTCGTCAGTCGAAGGCGCCCGCTCGCCAACCGTGTCCAGCAACTCGATCAGGGCCTCTCGCCACGACGCCTGGGCTTCGGCGGGCTGACCGCGCGCGTGCTGCACGATGCCCTGCGCCACCAGCGCGCTGCCCAGCCATTCGCTGTGCGCAAAGCCGATCTTGGTATCGCGCGCCTGTCGCACCGCACGTTGCGCGTGCGACTGGGCCGCGTCAAGCTCGCCGAGCTGTTGCTCAGTGCGGGCCAGCAAGGTCAAGGCGCGGATGGCGATGCTGTTGCTGTCAGTGGCAGCGTCGAATACGGCCACGGACTGAATCAGGTCGGAGCGGGCCTGCATCAGCTCACCTCGTGCCAGGGAAAGCTGCGCCTGGGTCATCTCCAGCGTCCCCAGCATCGAATGGCCGGCCGGGAGTGAGGCCATCAGGTCAGCCCGCGCAGCCGACAGCAACGCGGAGCAGCGCGCGAGCTCATCCGCCGTGCACCATGCGTGCGCGCCCAGCAGCAGAATGCCCGGGGTCTCGGGCTTGCGCGCCAGGTCGGTTGCGCCGGGCGGCCGGTCCGGGGTCGAGGCGCGGGCGATGTCCAGGACTTGCTGTGACGCGTCGAGTGAGCCCAGCGGGCGGCCCGGCGCGTACAGCAGCACGCCTACGTTGCGGTACAGCGGCGGTGCGGCCTCGGCGAGCGCGCCAGGGTCGGCCGCCCGCGTTTCTTCACTCAGCCCCCGTGGCGACAAGCACTCGCTCAGCAACCGAGCATCGCTGCCCGCGTCAGGCTGCTGCCACGCGGCAGCACCGTGCGGGTGTGCGGACTCCATGGCAAATGATCCGTTGGTCACATGCAGATAGGCAATGAGGCATTCAATGCCGGCCTGCGTCGCATGATCGAGCCCGTCACGTGCATCGGCACGCGCCTGCAGCAGCAAGTGCTGAGCCTTCACGAAATAAGTGGCGCGTACGTACAGCGAAGCAATCTGGGTGCGCAGCACGGCCCGTTCTGCCGGGTGATGGGAGAACTTCTCTTCCAGGATGAGCTCGGCTCGGGCCAGCAGGTCGGCGGTCGTGAACGGATTCTTCGGAACCGTCTGCAGCAGGTAGGCGATGAACTCATTGTTTGACTTGGCGTAGGCCAATCGGCGCAGTACGCGGTCACGTTCGCTCTGGGCGCGCTGGGTCTCGCCTTCGGCTCGCCTGGCTTGCGTGATGGTGCCGGCAAGCCCGGCCGTCACAGCCGCCAGCACAAGCACGCCGGCGATCACCATGCTGCTGTGGCGGCGAACGAACTTGGAGCACCGGTAGGCCAGCGAATCTCGCCGGGCGCTGACCGGCTCATTCGCTGCGTAACGGCGCAGATCATCGGCCAGCGCCGCCACCGTTTGGTAGCGTTCCGTGGGCCGCTTGCGCAAGGTCATGCCGGTGATGTTTTCCAGGTCGCCCTGGAGCTGGCGGCGCAGCCGCGGCAAGGGGGTGCTGCGGTCGGCGGCGATCTGGGCTAGCGGCCCGGCAACGGGTGCGCGCCTGGGCCCTGCCAGTGCAGCGCCGAGTCGCATCGGGTCTGTTTCCAGCGTGGCCCGGATGATCTCGGCTGACGTGGCCGCGTCGGTGGTGGTGGGGTGCCGCCCCACCAGCAGCTGAAACAACAGAACCCCCAGTGCGTAGATGTCGGTTGCGGTGGTGATCACGCCACCTTGAAGCTGCTCGGGTGCTGCGTATTGCGGCGTGAGCACGCGTTGCCCATCGATGGTGATCGGCTCGGTGCCGACGCCCTCTTGCAGCAGCTTGGCGATGCCGAAGTCGAGCAGCTTCACGCGGCCATCCGGCGTGACGAGGATGTTGTTGGGCTTGATGTCGCGGTGGATCACGAGGTGGCTGTGCGCATGCGCCACCGCGGCCAGCACGCTGGCGAACAGCGCGAGCCGCTGCTCGACGTCGAGGCCTCGCTCATCGCAATGGTGATCGATGCGTGTTCCTTCGACCAGCTCCAGCACCAGATAGGGCTGGCCGTCGACCGTCACCCCGGCGTCGAGCAGTTGGGCGATGTGGGGATGGGAGAGCTGCGCGAGGATGGCGCCTTCGCGTTCGAACCGCTGCGAACCCGAGCGACCCACCAGCGAGAGGTGCAGCAGTTTGACTGCCACCCAGCCCTCGAACCGACCATCGGCGCGACGAGCGCGCCACACGCTTCCGGTAGCGCCTTCGCCCAGACACGATTCGACGACGTAGGCGCCGATCTGCTTGCCGGCGAGACTTGCCACCGGCTCGTCAGGCGGGTTCGCATTGACCGACATGAAATGCGAGGCCTCGGCGTAACTGGCGGCGTTCAACAGTGCCTTGATTTCGTCTGCAAGCAGCTCGTTTCTCGCGCAGAGTTGGCCCAACCTGCGGTGTCGATCGCGCAGGTTGAGATCAAGAAGCTCATCCAGCATGGGGCTGAGGAGTTTCCAGCGTGCGCGTTCTGGCATGGACATGTCATGGTTCCCGCCGCATGTGTTGCGGTTCTGAGGGAATCGAAATCGACCCACTGAGTCCGCCATCTGTCTGGACGCTGTGTGCTTAGGCGAGACTGCGAACGACCCACCTGGCTTCACTCGCCACCGCGTCGGAGCGCAGCAGCTACCAGATCCGCACCCGCGCCGCTGGCTCCAGATAGAGACGCTGGCCCGGTTTCACGTCGAACGCGTCGTACCACGCGTCGATGTTGCGGACGGTCCAGATGCGGTAGTTCTCCGGGGAGTGGTCGCGGGCGGCCTGCGCTTTCAGTGCGTCGTCACGGTACTTGACGCGCCAACTTCGTGCAAAGCCGATGAAGAACTGCCGGTCTTGCTGGCGCAGGTAATCCTTGTCGTTCGCCTTGCTGCCGAGTGTGCGGCGGTAGGCATCAAAGGCCGCCGCCAAGCCGCCGAGGTCGGCCAGGTTTTCTGTCAAGGCCAGCTTGCCGTCGACGGCCACGCCCGGAAACGGCAGGTAGCCGGAGAACTGGCGCACCAGCGCGTCGGTGGCTGCCTCATAGCGCGTCATGTCGTCGCGGGTCCACCAGCGACGCAGGCGGCCATCGGCTTCGTATTCGGCACCCAGCGTGTCGACCAAGTGGCTAACTTCGTGGCCGACGATCGCGCCGATCGCGCCGTAGTTCGCAGCATCCGAAGCCGACGGGTCGAACTTGGGCGACTGCAAGAGCGCGGCAGAGAAGTTGTACGCATTCCGGTGAAACGCGATCACGGCGCCGGGCCACTGCGGCGCAATCGACCACTCGGTCGCGTCCGCACTTTGCCCGAGCCGGGCGACGGCCAGGCGGTAATTGCGCTGCGCGATCCGCTGGAGATTGCCCACGGCATCGGCAGGGTCCACCGCAAGGTCCGAGAAGTCCTGCCATCGGTCGGGGTAGCCGATGCCGAAGTACACGTTTCTCAACTTGGCTAACGCCATCGTCCGGGCGGCCGGTGACATCCACGCCGCCACCTCGACGCGCTGGGTGAAGGCGGCCACCACATTGGCGACGATGACTTGCAGCCGGGCTTTGTTGGCCGGCGGGAAGTAGCGTTCGACGTACATCTTTCCGATCGCCTCGCTCAGAGCCGATTGCGTCGCCTCCAGCGCAAGCTGCGCACGCGCGCCGGGCTGCTCCGACCCTGCTGCGACGCCATGCAAGACCATGGCGTCGACGGACAGCGCGCGGGGCAGCACCTCGGCATAACGACCTATCACGCGAATGCGCAGATAGTCCTTCCACGCCTGCAAGGGCTGCGACGCCACCAATGCGGCCGCGCCCTTCAAGGCAGTCGGCTGCCAGGCCACGAAAGCTTGCTGCTTGGCCAAGCCGGCGGCGGCGAAGAATGCACTCCAATCCATGCCCGGCGCTTCGCGCGCGAAGTCAGCGCGCGTCCAGAGCGTGTCAGCGTTGTGCTCATTGCCCGACGCCTCGTCGGTGGCATGACTGCGCGCAATGGCGGTTTCCAGCGCCATCACGGCAGCGGCCCGGCTGGCCGTCCCCAATGATGCGCGGCCCCGGTCGGCGTCAAGCCGCACCAGCATGCGGTCGATCGCCGCCAGATACTGGGCTCGCAACGCCTGCATGGGCGGCTCGATGCCGAGGTAGCTCTCGCGGTCTGGCAGTCCCAAACCCCCTTGCAGCAAGTAGGCGACGTACTCCTTCTCGCCATGGTTGCCGGCCTGCACCGCCAGCCCCACGACGTGCGAGGAGTTGTAGACGCCCTGGTTCAGAGGGTCGACGTCGGCACGAAGCTCGCGGCCGAGCGAGCGCGTCAAGCCCGCCTTGTCGCGAATGCGATCGATCTGCCCCAGCAGAGGCTTCAGCGGCGCGAGGCCACTGGCCTCGATCGCAGCCTCATTCAGATACGCCGCGCGAAAGTCAGCCACCTTGCGCGCATCCGACCCAGCAGGCGCTGCGTTCGCGTCATCCAGCAGCTTGGCCACTTGAAGGCGTGTGTGTTCGGTGATCTGGTCACGGGCACCCCATCGCCCCTTGCCCGCGGGGATTTCGGTGGTCTTGAGCCAGCCGCCATTGGCGTAAACAAAAAAGTCATCGCCCGGTTGAGTGCTCGCGTCCACGGCCGCTTCGTCTGCCAATGCGGCTCGATCGTCACTGGCCTGCGCAGGCGACACGAACGCCACGGTCAAAAGGGCTGCGCATGCGAAACGCAGGCAACGGGCGGCGCGGAACATGAGCCTCTGGACATGGTCATGGCATTCGGCTGCTGGGGATAGCCCGCGAGACAGGCTGGCCTGCCCACGCGGTCTGGCGAGCTCTGTCACGCCGCGGCCGGCGACGCGGCAAAGGTCTGAGACAGGATCTTGCCGTTGCGGAACACGAAGGTGTCCGTCGCAAACGGGAACCACGGCTTCGACTCCCAGGCGATGAAGCCCACTTCACCGACGACGTCGAGGCGGTGCAACTTGAGGGCAGCGATGAACCCGCGTGAAGGCCCTTCGAGTATCGCGGTGAAGAACCCCCGGATTTCCGCGAGCCCGCGGAACGTGGCGTCATGCGTGATCAGGACCGACGCATCGGTGTAGTCCGTCATGACGGCATCGACGCCGACGCTGGCGTTTTGAAGATGGCTTTGCAGCAGAGCTTCGTTTTGGTTGGGCATGTGGGCCTCCAGTTGAGATTGAATGTATGCGGTGGTGCGAGCCGTATGGCCGCGCGCGGCGTCTGGCTACTTCTTGCTCGGGTCGTCGGCCGGATTGACGTAGGTCATCCCAAACGGCCCCTGACCATGAACCTGAACAACGGTGGGGCTCGTCGTCCAAGCAAAGTGGTTCATCTTGGGGGGAGCTTCGCCATAGCCCCCGGCGGTCAATTCCATTCCCTTTTTCTCGTCCAGCTTGTCGCCCATCCCCAAATGGAAGTGCCCAGAGATGACGGTGACGTTTTCCGACGCGGGGTGGTTGTGCGCGGGGATCTTGTACCCCGCCGGCATCTTCAAACGCAGCACGTAAGGGCCATCCTTGAACGGGTCTCCGGACAAGACGGCGACTTGCGCGCCCTTCGGAAACACCGGCGGTGCGGCGCCCCACTTCAGCTCGCTGCCATTCACTGGCGCTTTCATGTCTTCTGCCAGCGCCGCGCTCGCACTGAGGGCAAGGCTTGTTGCCAGCGCCAGCTGGCAACACGTCGACACCGCGAAACCGGAACGATGTGGCGTTGTCGCCAAGGCCAGTGCAGCCCTGATAGGGTTACCGAGGGTCATGGAATACTCTCCTGAAGATTGGAATGAATGAGAGGCGTCCGTTGATTAACGGGACGCATCGCCTGTCGATGACGATGGAGCGTATTGTGCGAATTCAGCTTGTAGGGCGCTGCACTTTGAGTCGCGCACGCTTGCTCGACCGTCCAGGAAAATGAAGCGATGAGCCAGGACACCCTCTCCGATGTGCTGCAGGCTGTCCGCCTGCGCGGCGCGGTGTTCTATTACGTGAGCTTTTGTGGCAAGTGGTCCGCCGGGGCGGTAGCCGCCGATGAGCTCGCTGCGTCGGTGATGCCGGGCGCCGATCACGTCATCGAGTACCACATGGTTGCCAAAGGCGAATGCTGGGCTGCCGTGGAAGGGCTCCCCCCGGTCTGGCTCTCGACAGGAGATGTCGTGATGTTGCCTCACGGAGACGCGCACGTGCTGTCGAACGCGCCTGAGCTTCACCCCAACCGGATGACGGCCGACTGGGTGCACGCGACCCGGCATCAGCCCAAGCCGATTCCGCTGTCCTACCACCACGGGGTCGAACAGCCGGGTGCCGCGATGCCGGTGGAAAGCGCCGAGGCGGTCCTCATGTGCGGCTTCATCGGCTGCGATCTGCGGCCCTTCAATCCATTGATCGCGTCATTGCCCCGGATATTGCACGTGCCGGCTGCCAAGACGGGCCGCTGGCTCGCGCACGTCATCGATCAGGCGGCTGCCGAGTCACGCGAGCCGCGTTCCGGCAGCAGCGCGATGCTTGCACGCCTGAGCGAAATGATCTTCGTCGACGCGGTTCGAAGCTACGTCGAATCCCTTCCGGACCCCGCCGGTGGCTGGCTGGGCGGGCTGCGTGATCGCTATGTCGGCAAGGCGCTGGCACTGCTGCACAACCAACCCGCTCAGGCTTGGACGATCGAAGAACTTGGCAAGCAGGTGGGGCTGTCACGCTCAGCACTGCATGAGCGTTTCGTGGCGCAGATCGGTCAGCGCCCTATGGAGTACCTGACCAACTGGCGCATGCAACTCGCTTCGAATCTTCTGCGCACCACAGGCGCAAACGTGGCATCTATCTCGGCCGATGTGGGCTACGACTCGGAAGGCGCCTTCGCACGCGCATTCAAGCGAGCAGTCGGCATGCCACCGGCAGCCTGGCGCCGCAGCGACAGTGCCGCGCGGGACGCGCAAACGTAGGCGACGGGCTGGCCCAGGGACCACGTCCCAGTGCGTTGCAGAAAAGTCAGGTCGCGCCACGATAACGCTGTGCCCGCAAGCAAACCAAGCCCGACCGATGACATCGCGGCCCAGGCGGATGCGCGCCACGTAGGCGCACACGGTGTCGTCCTTGACCACTCCGGCCCAGAAGCGCAGCGAGCGGTCATCGGCCGACAGGCGCAGCAGGTGGTCTTGTATCCGCGGCAGGTCGCTGGGCTGCGCCTGGCGAACCGTGAGTTGACTGGCGACGCCTGAGAGCAGTTCGGTGGCTTGGCAAGTCATGGCGGACATTCCTCGAACGGTCAGCGATGGCTGATCGGTGAAGGCATGTTCGCGGCGCCACCCTTGCCTGGCACACCGCCGTTCAATAGTGACCAGCGGCTGCGTCTGCTGCGCTTACGACGAGGTATTGGGTGGCTTGAGCCAGCCGAAGCTTGCGCGCCGGAGCCCGCGATGGGGCGCGGGTTTGCAGGCCCAGGCGGGAGAGGATCCACTCGCACACTGGTGCTGCCCGGACGGCGGTGACGATCTTGAACTCGCCGCCGCGTTGAGGGCATTGGTTAAGGCCGATCTCGAACGCAAGCTTGAGCCGCGGCGCACTCGCGAGACGCCCTGCAGCCGCCCTTCGCAAGCGCCGGCTTGTGGCCGCCCACTGCATGTCGTCACCGGCAGCTTCAGGGAAGTTCGCTTTCCGATGCAGTTGGTCAGCGGCCGGGGGAGCGGAATTGAACGTGTCGCACACGGGTCTTGACGCTTACCGGCCTCAGCAAGCCTAGCCTGCGCTGATGCACGCTGGTCGGTCATGCGCGCAGCCTGTGCAGCCAGCTCTGTTTCGTCTCCCAGGGGTCGGTCCCTCACACGCGTGGCGCCCACCCTGGTGGTAAGCAGGTGAAGGTCAGGGCCTGCCCTGCCGTGGTGGCCAAGGCGCGCAGCGCGCTGTCGGTGATGGGCCCACCGCCGTCGTCACGCAGGTAGCTGCCGTCGCTGCGCAGCACATAGGTGCTGGCGCGCCCGGCCACGACACCGCGCGCCACCAGGTCGCACTCCGTGCTTGCGCCGCCCAGCAGCTTGGACGGGAAGGGCGCTGTGGCGCGGGCACGCAGCAGGTCGATGCGCGGGCCCACCACGCTGGCGTTGGCGCTGTCCAGCGTGACCTGTTGCCCCACCACGGGCGCCAGGTCATTGTCAAACGCCAGCATGAAAGCCTCGACGTCACGCCGCTGGTTGTCGCCCCCGGCAAAGCCCACGCGCCCGGCCGAGGCGCTGTTGAAGACCCTGGCCTGGAAAAAGCGGAACAGCGTGTCCACACTGCCGTCGTTCGAAAAACCGAAGCCGCGGATCTGCGCGCCCTGGTGGGCGTTGTCGCCCGGGTTGTCGGAGCTGTTGTTGGCCAAGCCGAACATGCCCACGCGCTCATATAGATTGCGCAGCTGCGGAATCTTCATGGTCTGCGGCAAGGCTTCGAAGCTGTTCTGCCCGTCAGTGCCGAAGAAGCCATTGGCCGGCGCCAAGGTGTGGCAGCCCTCGCAAGTGAAGCCCTGGCCATTGACGGTCCGGCCATCTGAAAAGTGCCCCGCACCCACCGGCCGGCCAGCGGCGTCACAGATCGCGGCCTGGCCGCTGATGCTGTCCAGCCCATCGCAGCCCATGAAGAAGCTGCGGCCGCGGGTTTGGGCTGCTGTCAGGCTGTTGTCCAAGTTGCGGATGGGGTTGGGCGGCGGTGCGATGGCCAAAGCGAAGTTGGCGAAGGACTGCATGTCACTGGTCGGCAATTGGCTGGCGCGGCCAAGCAGGCCCTGGAACGCGACGATGAAGTTCTTGAACGACAGCTCTGAATCAAAGGGCGGTGCGGTGCGTGTGTCCGTGCCGAAGAAGCCGGCTACGCGGTCGCCGCGCCAGTGCATGGCGCCGTGGTTGGCCATGC
This sequence comes from Rhizobacter sp., assembly GCF_046595475.1. Classification (GTDB taxonomy): domain Bacteria; phylum Pseudomonadota; class Gammaproteobacteria; order Burkholderiales; family Burkholderiaceae_C; genus Rhizobacter. The sequence continues at coordinate 155,201 of NZ_JBKJOQ010000093.1, read as the reverse complement.
CGCGCAGTGTCTGCGTGCCCATGGGGCCTTTCATCGGGTGCAGGCTTCTGACGTCACCGTTGCCGTTGATGTTGGTGCCCACGGCGCCGGCGCCGAGTTTGATGCTGATGGGGGTGTTGATGACTTGCCCGTCTGGATCGCCCAGGTCCCAGGCCAGGTGGTCCGTGTTGCCGAAGATGTGGCAGCTGCCACAACTGGCCTCACCGTTGGCAGAGGACAGGCTGGCGTCGTACAGCACACGCCGGCCGTCGGTGATGGAGGCGGGTTCGGGGTTCGCCAGCAGCAGGTGGTTGAGCTCACGCTTGCTGGCCAGGTCAACCATCGAGACCCCGCTGTCAAAGCGGGTGGCCACGTACAGCCGGCCACGCACCTCGTCCAGCACCACGCCCGATGGCCCACCACCGCTGACGCTGATGTGGCTGGCACTCACCATGGTCGGGTCGAAACTGTTGTCTTCGAGATCGGCCGTCGGGTACACGCCAACCTTTGCGGAACCAAACGCTGCCACGTACAAGGTGCTGCCATCGGCTGAGACCACCAGGTCCAGCGGTGTTGACAGGCTGTGTTGTTTGACGTCGGCCGGTGCCGGCAACACAGCGTAGGGAATGTGTTTGTTCAGGTGTCGAGGCGCAACGCTGGCACCTCTTATGACGCTGATGCGTGTCTCGGCCAAGTGGCCTTGCAAGGTGGTGCCGGCGAAGGTGCCGACACCTTCAAAACGAAGGTCGTTGCGGGCTTCAGTGTTGGACACGTAGACAGCGCCGTTCATCGGGTTGACAGCCATGTTGAACAACGTCGTGCCGACATTTTTAAAACTGGTGGTGCTGATCAGGCTGTCGGAGTCGATGGCGAAAACATCGTCGTCAGGCAGGCTGAAGCGCACCACGCCACTCCAGTCGCGGCCCCGGCTGTCGCGCCACTTGCCGTCGGCACTCGTCTTGACCACCAGGCCCACACGCGGCGCCGGGGCGCCTGCGGCGTTGGTGGCCGGGCCGCTGACCGAGCCCGGGATGGTGTTGCCCGACATGTTGCACGGCGTGTCGCTGTTGAAGCCGTCACAGGGCAGCAGCGACGACACCGTGGTGGTCTGGTTGCCGCTATGGTGCACGGCCGCATACACGGTCTTGCCGTCAGGCGTGGTGGCCAAAGCGCGGGGCGTGTCGCCCCGCAGGGTGACGATGGCCAACGGCCTTCCGCCGAGATTCGTGCCCAGTGATTCAGAGTTGAACACCCACACATCGGCACGGCCCACGCTGGCGCTGGTAAGTTGTGGGTCGCCTGCGCCGGGCACTCCGGCCAGCCCGGGGTCACTGCGCTGTTGGCCGCGGTGGGCCGTGGTGATGAAGGCACGTTGGCGGTTGGTGCCGGCAAACACGATGTCGCGCGGTTCGTCGCCAACCAGCAGCGTGCGCACCACACGCGGTGGCGAGGCGCTGACGTCCACGATGCTGACGCTGTCTGACACATGGTTCACCACCCACACCTCGCCCGCATTGCGCACAGCCACAGCCACCGGGTCCACACCCACCGGCACCGAGGCTTCCACCAGCATGACGCTACCGGTCACGTTGACGATGTCCAGCGTGCCCGCCGCGGTGTTAGCCACGAACAGACGGCTGCCGTCGGCCGACAGAGCCAAGGGCCGCACCGGGCCTGATTCGAAGGTGAAATTGCGTTGACCCTGCACCGGGGGTGCCACGGGCGGTACGGGCGCCGTGTTGCCCGCGCTGTTGCCACCACCACTGCCGCCGCAAGCGGCAATCACCGCAAACAACAGCAGCGCAACCGAAGCCGCTGCGCCCACCCTGAACTTGACCTGCATGATCACCTCCGCGCTCTATAGACCGTTGTCTTAGGCACGACCATACGACCCCGCTGCAACAGCAGTCGTTTCGGTTGGGCAAAGAAACGTAAATCGCGCAGCGCGGGCAGAGCGTGATGGAGCGGCGGCCCTCAAGCAGCCCGCGGATGAGCTGAAGACAGGTCGCAAGCCCGGTGCTGTTGGGAAAACCCCGCTCACGAAGGTCGCGTCGCTTGGTGCTCTCAAGGCCCGCATGCTGATCGGGCAGGCGCTGCTGTTCTCCGTGCGAACCTGCCTGGCCTGCGCTTCCGGGCGATTCGCTTTCCGGTGCAGTTGATCGAGGTTAGCGTTGCGGCAACTCGATCGTGCATCTGACGGTGGCGTCAAGATGCAGAAGAACTCGGAGATGACCGCAACGCTCGCTGCGCCGCGATACTGGATTTCATTGCGGTTTCGCTGAGCGACCTTGATTCAACCCAGGCCGACATGAATCAAAAAAGGCTCTCGCGCACGTAAACCACATCGCCCGGCCTGAGCACGTCGTACATCGCGGGTTGCAGTTCCTGGACCTTTCCGGCCGCGTCGCGCCGGTGCACGCGCACACCACGCTCCGTGCCACGCCGCGTCAGCCCGCCGCTGCTGGCCACGGCCTGCATCAGCGTCATATCGGCCATGAGCGGTATCGGGCCAGGGTGCTGAACTTCGCCGTAGACGTATACGTTGGGCAGGCGGTCGATATAGAGCGTGTCGCCGTTGCTCACGATTGGGTTCTCGCTTTGAGCACCGTTCGAGAAAATTGCCGTCATATCAACACGCCGACGAAACGGCTTGCCGTCGCGGGTGCCGCTCAGAGCGACGATTTCGCTGCCACCCTGGGCTACTCCACCGGCCAGCGCGAGCAGCTCGCTCAGCAGCATTCCGTTGACCTCGAGCGGATAACGGCCCGGCCTGTTGGCCATGCCCAACACCGACGCCTGGTTTCCGCGCACCTGCACCAGCAGCACACCGACCTGCGGCTGTTTGAGGAAGTTGCCGTTGCGCAGCCCGTCGGCGATCGCGGCCTCGACCTGAGCGATCGACATGCCGCCGACAGACACCTGCCCGAGCAGAGGGTAAGAGATCATGCCGCTCTCGGACACGCGCGAATCGAGCGAGAGATCAGGGCTTTGGTACACGGCGATGCGCAGCACATCGCCACCACCGACAACGTACTCGCTGCGCGTTTCAGCGGCTGCGAGCTCACCCGTCGCGGCGGGTGCTGCAAGGGTCGGCCGCATCGCGATCGCAGCACTGGCCACCGGCAATGCCCCCGCCACGGACCCAATGGTTGGGGTGGGTGCGACAGGTTCTGTTGCTGCGGTTTTCGTTGCCGCGGCGTCCGCTGCGGCCTCGGATCGTGCCTCAGCCTCAACTCGAGCTTGTGCGTCGGCTACTGCTACTGCATCGGCTTTTGCCTTCGCTTCAGCTCTCGCCACTGTCTCCGCGCTTGCTGCTGCGGCAGCTTTCGCTGTGTCAGCCCTCGCCACTGCTTCAGCCCTCGCTGCATCGGCTTTCGCTGCCGCCTCGGCTCTTGCCATCGCTTCAGCTTTTGCCGCTGCGTCAGCACTTGCTGCGGCATCGGCCCTTGCCGCAGCAGCTTTCGCCATGTCGGCTCTCGCTGCGGCATCGGCTTTCGCTGCGGCATCGGCTTTTGCCGCTGCTTCAGCCCTTGCCGTTGCTTCAGCCCTCGCCACTGTCTCGGCCCTTGCTGCTGCAGCAGCTTTCGCCATGTCGGCTCTCGCTGCGGCATCGGCTTTCGCCATTGCTTTAGCCCTTGCTGCTGCATCGGCCCTCGCTACGGCCGCTGCTTTCGCCGCTTCAGCTCTCGCCGCGCTGGCGACTCTTGCCGCTTCGGCCTTCGCTTCTGCGGCAGCATTTGCTCTCGCGACTCTCGTTGCTGCAGCGGCTTTTGCTGCGGCGGCTTTTTCCGCAGTGGCAGCCTTCCGAGCGGCAGCATTCTCTACAGCGGCGGCTTTTGCAGACTTAGCCTTCGTGCTCGCCGCCGGCGGGTTCGCCGAACCCGGCGTCGCTGCCGCGTTGGCCGCAGCGACGCCGGTAGCGTACGTGTTCAGCGGCACCGTACCTTGTCGCGGTGTGGACGAAGTGGGAGCTGGGTTCGTTGCACAGGCACTGAGCGCCAGCAACTGGACCAAACACAGCGCATGAAAGACATTGCGCATCAGGGGGTTCATGGCTGGCGATCAATTTGTTGAGTAGAGAGGCAGCGCGGAATTTGCATGTCAGCTGGCACGGCCAACCTCGCTCTATGCCTGACAAGCCGAGAACGATGTGAAGGTCAGATCCCATACTGCACTCAATGGTTCGGGTTTGCCAGGGCGCGGACGCACTTCGCTCACAACTCCTACAAGATGAATAGAGGCTCGCCGACACAGAGGGAACTTCGCCTAAATTGGGTTGTGCCTTCGCTTGAAGCGATTAGAAAGTGCTTTGAATACGATGCCGCCAAATCAATCCAAGGCCCAGCGCGTCGAGGGGAAGGCGCCGGCACGCCGGCATCGAGCGATTGGAGTGACGCCCGAGCCCTCGTCATCACCCGCGCTTTCCGAGCTACTGAATCAAGGTCATGCCTGCCGCTTTCGCGGCAGTGACATCAAAGGTCATCGTGTGGTCGCACCCTGCACTCGATGCCATGCGCTCGATTAAGCAGTCCGCGAAATCCGCAGTGCCCATACCAAACACCCTGAGTGCTCGCACCACCTGGTCGGCTTGGTCGACGACAAGTTGTTTTGCGCGCAACAGCGCGTCAAGCGCCTGAGTGAGTTGATCGCGCTTGAGGTCATAGCAAGATGACAACACCCAGACCAACTCGACCACGGACACCAGCGACACGAAACCCGGCTCAGATGCGGTCAGAGACTCGACGAGGCGCGTCGCCTTGGCCGACTGCTTAACGTCGTCTTGCATGATGTAGCGCACCAGCACGTTCGTATCAAGACCGATCATCGTGCGGATGCTCCGCGAGCCGCGATGGCCTGATTCATGGCCTCAATCGATACGACCTTTGACGCCTTACCGAACATACCTTTGAGCTCCTTCACGGAGCGATTTGCAGCAACAACCAGGAACTGGCCAGGCTCGACCTGAACAAATTCAACCCGATCACCTGCGTCTACCTGGAGCGCTTGGCGCACCTCTGCAGGGATCGTGATCTGGCCTTTGCTCGTGACGGTGGCGGTGGTCATGTCAATGCCCTCAATTCAATGAGCCTTACTTTAGCGTAAGGCGATTGGAATAACAAGGCGGCCTGGGCGTTTTCCGATGCGGTTGGCGAACGGCCTCTTTGCGGCATCTCGATCGCGCTTCTGACTGTTCGCGAACGACCCATAGCAGTACTCCAATCGGGCGATTTCCACGCCGCAAAGCAGTCATTCTCCAAACCTCGCGCCTCGCTGCTAACGCGGAATTCGCGTGACGGACGATCCACACCAGGCGAAGGATTGGTCAGCTATTCTTGCCGAATAGGGGGGCGGCGGAATGATCGATTTCTTCTCATGGGTAACGTCTGTGTTTGCCACGAGCGCGGTCGCGACGGGCGTGGTGATCTTTTTCGGAAGGACGTGGGTCCAGACACGTCTGCAAGAGGGGATCAAAGCAGAATATGCCGAACAACTCGAGACGCTACGTGCAGATCTCAAGCTCAAGGCGGATGAGCGCGTTGCGGAACTCCAATCGACTCTGGCGGTGGCCTCAACCGCCCGAACAGCCGCGTTCACGAACGTGTTCGATAGGCGGGTTTCAGCTATCGCCGCGATCCACTCGACACTGCTTGATTTGAACGGTCGGCTCACAGACTACATAGCCGGGTTCAACTCTGAAGAAAACTTGGACAAATGCCATAAAGACGTCCTCGACGCATTTGCTGCGTTCGAGCCTAAGTACCGAGAGAACTTGATCTTCTTGCCCGAAGGACTAGCGAGAGACCTGGCAAAGTTGAAGCAGGAGCATGTATCGATCACGAACGTGTTCCGATTCATGGTGCACAAGAAGGACAATCCCATGGCGGCGCAGCAGCATCTTCAACTACTCGAACGGCTGAATGAAGATGTGCCGAAGTCGATGGAGGCGCTTCAGGCGGCCATGAGAGCGATCTTGGACGGCGACAAAATCACAATCTCAAAGGTGACTGTGATGAACACCCCGAATTGATCTGAGCGGTGCGGCGATATCCAAAAGCCATAAATCGCGTTCGATGCTCGAGGCAGTCCACGGCGGCCTGGGGCAGGATACTTCGCAGCTCTGCTCACAGACCCACAGCCCCGCCACCCGTCACAATCGCAACATGCCAAACCTTTCAAGCGTCATCAAGAGTGAGATCACTCGTATCGCCCGCAAAGAACTTCGGGCTGAAGTAACCGCGCTTAAGAAGCCACTTGCTGCCGCACGTTCCGAGACCGCGTCCATGAAGCGGCGCATCGCCGATTTAGAGAAGAGCGTTCGCCTGCTGACCAAGGCCGGCTCGCGTTCGGCCAAACCGCCAATTGAGGCCGTTCCGCAATCTACCCTCAAGTTCAGCGCCAAGGCACTGGCAACGCAGCGGGAACGGTTGGGTCTCACTGCCAAGGATTGCGGCCTGCTAGTTGGCGCATCTCAGTTGTCGATCTACAAGTGGGAGGCCGGCAGGGCGAAACCACAGGAGAGGTACTTGCCTGCCATCGCGGCACTCAAGTCTCTTGGCAAACGCCAAGTAGCTGAATTACTCGACAAGCTGCGCGAGGGTCCCTGAGTAGCAGTCAGCATCGTGTGGGCGGTTGTTCAGCGGAATGACCGACACTAGATCACCTTCGCAACGATGCGTCCAAGATCTATCGGGTCGCCTTCCACGAGGGCCTTGGTCGCTGAAAGCGTTGCCAGGCCTAGCACCTCACGGATGTGCCTCAGGTCAAAGCCACGACGATGAAGGCGAACGCCGAACGTTCGCCGAGCTGCACTGGCACCCGCTGCCTCTATGCCAGCTTGCATGTGCAGAGTACGGATCGCTTGGGTGAGGCTCTCACATGACCTCGATGTGTTGCCCGCGGCGGTCTTTCTCGTCGTCAGGGTGAACGGTCGCCCTTGATTCGTCAGGAACACCGGCCCGAGTTGCGCCAGACCGCGCCATTGCGAGCGCCATGCGGTGACCCCGTGGCCGAGCCGCAGTCGTTCAACAAAATAGGCATCCAGTGCATCACGCAGCCGGGTGCTCGTCCAGTAGAGGGGACGTGATCGGCCATTGAATGAGATAGATGCTCTTACTCCGCTGACTGCCAGGTACTGGCCGCGTTCATCGACGACGTCCGCAACTTCGAGTTGCGCAAGCTCGGTCGCAGTGATGCCGGTTCCGTAGAGCATGCACAGAAGCGCAACGTCTCGAGCTGGTGTCTGGCCGGTGATTGCGGCCACCTTCATTGCGTGCTGCATCGCAGCGTGCTCAATCACAGGTGCCTTCGGCATGTCGTATCTCCGTTGAATCCGGCGATCCTACGAGAGCTATTCGCGAGAAGGACTCACAAACGCGGCGCTGAGGCGCTTCCACACTCGCCACCTCGGAAAGTTGGCCAAGTGCAGAACTTCGCCGAAGGCAAAGTGGGGTCAGGCGACTGTTTTCGACTCTATTGGTGTGCTTACGACTATTTATGTTCAGAACAAAACATCGGCGTCAACACACTCACTCCACCGTCACGCTCTTGGCCAAATTTCTAGGCTTGTCCACATCTGTCCCCCTCGCACACGCCGTGTGATACGCGAGCAGCTGCAGCGGGATCACATGCAGGATGGGTGACAGTGCACCGTAGTGCTCGGGCATGCGGATCACCTGCAAACCCTCGTCTGACACGATGTGCGAGTCGGCATCGGCAAACACGAACAGCTCGCCGCCGCGCGCACGCACTTCCTGCAGATTGCTCTTGAGCTTTTCGAGCAGCGCGTCATTCGGCGCCACGGTCACGACCGGCATCTCGGCCGTGACCAGCGCGAGCGGGCCATGCTTCAGCTCGCCGGCCGGGTAGGCCTCGGCGTGGATGTAGCTGATCTCTTTGAGCTTGAGCGCGCCTTCGCAAGCGATGGGGTAGTGCAGGCCGCGGCCGAGGAAGAGTGCGTTTTCTTTGCGCGCAAAAATCTCTGACCAGGCGATGACCTGCGGCTCCAGCGCCAGCACGGCTTGCACGGCCACGGGCAGGTGTCGCAAGGCCTTCAGGTGCGCGAGCTCTTGCGTTTCGGTGAGGTGGCCACGCACCTGGGCCAAAGCCAGGGTCAGCAGAAAGAGACCCACGAGCTGCGTGCTGAACGCCTTGGTTGAGGCCACACCAATCTCGACGCCGGCGCGGGTGATGTAGGCCAGCTCGCACTCACGCACCATGGCGCTGGTGGCCACGTTGCAGATGGTGAGGGTGTGCTTCATGCCCAGCCTGCGCGCGTGCTTCAAGGCGGCCAAGGTGTCGGCGGTCTCGCCGCTCTGCGTGATGGTGACCACCAGCGTGCGTGGGTTGGGCACGCTGTCGCGGTAGCGGTACTCGCTGGCGACCTCCACGCTGGTGGGAATCTTGGCGATGCTTTCCAGCCAGTTCTTGGCGACAGAGCCGCTGTAGTAGCTGGTGCCGCAGGCAAGAATAAGCACCTGGTCGATGTCTTTGAAGATGCGGTAAGCCCCGTCGCCAAACAGCTCAGGCGAAATGCTTTCGACGGCATCGAGCGTGTCGGCAATGGCGCGCGGCTGCTCGAAGATTTCTTTCTGCATGTAGTGGCGATAAGGGCCCAGCTCGGCCGCGCCGGTGTGCACGAGCACCGTGCGCACCTCGCGCTCCACCGGCTTGAAGCTTGCACCGCCATTGGCACGCGCGGTGACCCACACCTTGCCGAGCTGCAGGTCGACCACATCACCTTCTTCCAAATAGGCGATCTGGTCGGTAACACCCGCCAGCGCCATGGCGTCTGAGGCCAGAAAGTATTCGCCTTGCTGGTCTTGCGCGCCCACACCCAGCACCAGCGGCGAGCCCTCGCGTGCACCGATCACGCGGTGCGGCTCATCGCGGCAAAACACGGCGATGGCGTAGGCGCCGCGCAAGCGCAGCGTGGCTTGCTGCACGGCGGCGAGCAGGTCGCCTTCGTACAAGTGGTCGACCAGGTGGGCGATGACCTCGGTGTCGGTCTGGCTGTCAAACACGTAGCCGCGTGTCTTGAGCTCGTTGCGCAGCTCGTCGTGGTTTTCGATGATGCCGTTGTGCACCAGGGCCACGCGGCCCGTCGTGGCTGACTTGCCTTCAGGCCCCGCCGAGAAGTGGGGGTGCGCGTTGTGCACCGCCGGTGCGCCATGCGTGGCCCAGCGGGTGTGGGCGATGCCGGTGCCGCTGTGCACGCCTTCGGTTGCGACGTTGGCTTCGAGCTCGGCCACGCGGGCAGTGCTGCGGGCGCGGCGCAGCTCGCCGTCTTGGTGAACGGCCACGCCGCAAGAGTCATAGCCTCGGTACTCCAGGCGCTTCAGGCCCTCGATGAGGATGGGAACGATGTTGCGGGTGCTGACGGCGCCGACGATGCCACACATGAATAGATACCCCTGCTCTTCAAAAGATGGAGCATGGTAGGCAGCAGGCCATGACCGATGTTTGCAAATTGTCAATTCAAATGAAATACTTGGTCTTATCAACAAAAATGCGATTGAATATTTCATTCAATAAAGATAAATGGAGATAAAAAACGAATACCTCAACCTGGACGACACCGACTTGAGGGTGCTGGACCTGCTGCAGCGAGATGCCTCGCTCTCCAACCAAGACCTTGCCGCTGCGGCCCACACCTCGCCCGCCACCTGCTTGCGCCGGGTGAAGCGACTGGTGGAAGCCGGGGTCATCGAGCGCCGCGTCGCGATTCTTTCGGCCGAGCGTCTGGGGCCGGGCCTCACTGCGCTGGCCGAAGTCACGCTCGATCACCAGGGGGCTGAGCACCTGGCGGCGTTTGAGGCGCGCGCCGTGGCTGAGGCGGCGGTGCAGCAGTGCTACCGCGTCTCGCCGGGGCCCGACTTCATGCTGGTGCTGCAGGTGGCCGACATGGCGGCGTACCACGCGCTGGTGCAGCGCCTCTTCACCCAAGACGCCAATGTGCGCAACGTGAAGAGCTTTTTCAGCGTGCACCGCGCCAAGTTCGAGCCGTCGATCGCGCTGCCGCAGGCGGTGCCCCGCGGCCCCGTCTAACGCTTGAGGATCACCAAGCCCTTGAGGTACTCCCCCTCAGGGAAGGTCACCGTCATGGGGTGGTCGGGGGCAGCGCCGGTGCGCGCATAGAACACGCCGTCGACGTTTGCATCGAGCCCCGCCCCAGCCACGATCTTGTGGAAGAGGTCGGGGCTGATGCCACCCGAGCACGAGTAGGTGAAGAGCGCGCCGCCCGGCTCCAGCAGCATGAAGGCCAGGCGGTTGATGTCTTTGTAGGCACGGGCGGCGCGCTCGGCGTGCGCCACGGTGGGCGCGAACTTGGGTGGGTCGAGCACGATGGCGTCGAAGTGCTCGCCGCGCTGCAACGCATCGCGCAGGGTCTGGTTCACATCGGCGTCGAGCGTGGTGTGGCGTGACGCGTCGAAGCCGTTGAGCACCACGTGCGCACTGGCCCGTGCGAGCGCCGGGGCAGATGAGTCGACGCTGGTCACATGCCCTGCCCCGCCCGCGAGCGCGGCCACGCTGAAACCGCCGGTGTAGCTGTAGCAGTTGAGCACGCGCTGAAAGCCGAAGTGGCGCACGGTGTCGGCAAACAGCTTGCGGCTGTCGCGCTGGTCGAGATAGAAGCCGGTCTTGTGGCCCTCGGCCACGTCGAGCGTGAGCTGCCAGTCGTGCTCGCGGATGGTGATCTCGGTGGCACCCTCGCCATGCAGCCACCCTTTCACTTCCGGCAGGCCTTCGAGGCCACGCGTGCTGGCGTCGCTGCGCTCATACAGGCGCGTGAGGCCGGTGGCCTTGAGCAGCAGCTCGGCAAGGGTGGCTTTCCATCGCTCGGCGCCAGCGCTCAGAAACTGCGCGCTCAGTGTGTCGCCGTAGCGGTCGACGATCAGCCCGGGCAGTCCGTCGGCCTCGCCGTGAATGAGCCGCATGGCATCGCTGGCGATGGGCAGGCGTGCGCGTATGGCAAGGGCCTGCGCGATGCGGCGCTCGAAGAAGGCTGCGGCTATGCGCTCGGCCTCGTCAAAGCTCCAGGCACGCACGCGAATCTGCGACTGCGGGCTGTACGACGCCCAGGCCAGAAACTTGCCGTCCCGCGCCTGCACCCGCACGGTCTCGCCGGGGTCGGCCTTGCCAGATTGGATGCTGCTCTCGAAGACCCAGGGGTGGCGCTTCAGCAGCGAGCGCTCTTTGCCTTCTCGCAGGGTGATGATTTTCATGGGGCAAGTTTGATTTCGTGAAACTCAAACCGCTCAGCTTGAGCAACCGAAGGCGCGTGCGCATGTCGAGCGGGCCTTCGGTACCTCAGGTTGAGCGGGTGGTCGTGGTGGGTTGGCTAGCGCTTCTTTGCTCTCGGATGCGCGGCGTCGTACACCTTGGCCAAGTGTTGAAAGTCGAGCTTGGTGTAGACCTGCGTCGTGGTGATGTTGGCGTGGCCCAGCAGCTCTTGCACTGCACGCAAATCACCACTCGACTGCAGCAGGTGCGAGGCAAACGAATGCCGCAGCATGTGCGGGTGCACGTGCGTGGGCAGGCCCGCTTGCAGCGCACGCGCCTTCAAGCGCGAGCGCACCTGGCTTGCCGTGATGCGCGTGCCGCGCTGGCTGACGAAGAGCGCTGCTTCGCCAGCGGCCGCAAGCGTGGCGCGCTGGCTCAGCCATACGCGCAGGGCCGCCAAGGCCGGGCCGCCCACCGGCACGCTGCGCCGCTTGCCGCCCTTGCCCAGCACGTGGGCCGACGCGTCGGCTGCGTCTATCCAGCCGGCTGCCTGTGCGCCGGCCTGCACGTCCAGCCCCACCAGCTCACCCACCCGCAGGCCGCAGCCATACAGCAGCTCGACGACGCAGTGGTCACGCGCCACCAACGCGGGGTTGCCCGAGGTCTCGACCGGTTCAGACAACGCCACCGCCTGGTCGACCGACAAAGCCTTGGGCAGCGGCTTGGCGGCCTTGGGTGCGCGCACGCCTTCGGCCGGGTTCAGCGACACCAACCCTTCGCGCCCGCCCCAACGGAAAAAGCCGCGCCACGCCGACAGCACCAGCGCGATGCTGCGCGAGGCGAGGCCCTGTGCGTGAAGCTGGGCGGCCCAGCGGCGGATGTGGTGCACCTGCACCGCACGAAGGCCGATGCCGGCGTCAGCTGCGAGCTTTTGCAATCGGGCGAGCGATTCGCTGTACAGCATCAGCGTGCGAGCGGCCAGACGACGCTCGACTTGCAGGTGAACCAGGTGCTTTCGAATGTCGTCATCGACCACCATCACCGAGCCCGGCGCGGCTTCGACAGGCTCAGCCCGAACGGTGGTGCGGGGCCCGGCCACGATCGAGGCGGGTCAACGCACCGGCAACAGCCGCGCCAACCCGGCGCTGGCGATCTCGCCGATGCGCGAGAGAAACTCGGTGCCCATGTCGGCGCTGTAGCGCGTGGGGTCGGGCGAGGCCAGCACCAGCATGCCAAACGCTTCGGTCGACTCACCGCTGCGCAGCGGTATCAGCGCCATCGAGGCCACGAGCCGCGCGTCTTCCAGCCAAGCCACCGCTTCGAAGCCCGAGTTGACGCCGCAGTAAGGCGTGCTCAGGCTGGACGCAAAGCTGCGCGCGTCATCGCTCACGGCCTTGGCAAAGCCCAGCATGTGAAAAGCTTCAGCCGCACCCCAGATGCGTATGCCGGCTTGCGGGATGAGGAACTGGTGCTTCAGCTCGTTCACCAGCACCGAGGGCAGGTCGCCCGGGTTGGCGGTGAGCATGATGGCGCGCGTCCACTTGTGCAGCTTGTCGGCGATGGCCACGTTTTCTTGCCCGTGGCGAATCATCTCGACGATGCGCTGCTCCAGGCCTTTGTGCTTGTCGCGCAGCATTTCCATCTGCCGCTCTTGCAGCGACACCGCGCGCTGCCCGTGCGGGCTGGTGATCTGGATGGCAGCCAACAGCTCGGCATGCCGCTCGAAGAAGCCGGGCGTGTTGGCCAGGTAGTTGGCGATGTCTTGCTCGGTGACGCCTTGCGTGCCTTGGATGCTCATAGTTCTATTTCACCTTCGTAGACGGTTTCGGCGGGGCCGGTCATGAGCACGTGGCTGTCTCTTTCACCATCACCACCTTGCCACTCAATGCTGAGGCGACCGCCTCTTGCATCGACATCGACCTTGTTGTCGAGCAGGCCCAGGCGGATGCCCGCCACCACGGCGGCGCAGGCGCCGGTGCCACAGGCCAGTGTTTCGCCCGCGCCGCGCTCGTACACGCGCAGGCGGATGTGCGTGCGGCTCACGATCTGCATGAAGCCGGCGTTGACCTTGCGCGGGAAGTGCGGGTCGCTTTCGATCAGCGGGCCGTGCCGCTCGACCGGCGTGCGGTCCACGTCGGCCACCACCTGCACCGCGTGCGGGTTGCCCATAGAGAGCACGGCCACTTCGTTGACCACGCCGTCACCCACATCGAGCGGCCACAGCTGAAAATCACCCTGCTCGCGCGGCGTGGCACCCGCAGCGTCAAAGGGCACACGCGCGTGGTCGAAGATGGGGGCACCCATGTCGACCGTCACCCGGCCGTCGTCTTGCAGACGCAGCTCGAGCAGGGTGTTCAGGGTGTCGACGCGGAGCACGCGCTTGTCGGTGAGATTGCGGTCGCGCACGAAGCGCACGAAGCAGCGTGCGCCGTTGCCGCACTGCTCCACTTCGTCGCCGCTGCCGCCGTTGAAGATGCGGTAGCGAAAGTCAACACCAGCCGCGCGGCTCTTTTCAACCACCAGGATCTGATCGGCCCCCACGCCGAAGCGGCGGTCACCGAGCACGCGGTACTGCTCGGCGCTCAGCTCGAGCGGGGTCTGCGTGGCGTCGAGCACAACGAAGTCGTTGCCGGCGCCTTGCATCTTGGTGAACCGCAGTTTCATGCGGCGATTATCCCTCTCACCTGTTTTCATAGAGCGTGGCCTCGCCCGCAGGCCGGGTCTTGAAGCGCTTGTGCACCCACAGGTACTGCGCTGGGTTGCGGCGAATCTCATCTTCGATCCAGCGGTTCATGCGCGTGGTGTCGGCCACCGCATCGTCGGTCGGGAAGTCGGTGAGCGGCTCGCCGAATCGCACGCGGTAGCCCTGCCCGCCCGGCAGCATCTCGGCCACCACCGGCTGCACCACCATGTTGAGCGCGCGGGCCATGCGCGAAGGCGCGAGCAGCGTGGCGGCCGGCACACCGAAGAAGGGCACGAAGGCGGCGTCGCGCTCACCGAAATCCATGTCGGGCAGGTTGAAAAAAGCGTGGCCGCGGCGGATGGCGCGGATCAGCGGCAAGGCCTTGTCGCTGCGCGGGAAGATCTCGGCCTTCTCGCCGAAGCGCAGGCGACCCTTGCGAATGATGTCGTCCATCACCGGGTTGCTTTGCTGCTGGTACATGGAGCAGGCGTACTGGTCTTGGTACAGCAGCACGGCCACGCCGGCGACGTCGAGGCCCATGAAATGCGGCACCAGCCACATCACCGCGCGGTCGCTGCGCTCGGCCAGCTTCACGTCGCCTTCAACGTGGATCAGCTTCTTGAGACGTGCGGGTGATGCATACCAGAGCAGGCTGCGCTCCAGAAAGCTGCGGCCAAGCCACTGAAAATGCGCGCGCGCCAGGCGAGTGCGCTCAGCCTGCGGCCACTCGGGAAAGCACAGCGCGAGGTTGCGCAAGGCCACCTTGCGGCGTGACGCCGCCAGCGGGTACAGCAGCAGGCCGAGCGTGCGCCCCAAGGCTGCAAGCACGGGCAGCGGCAGCAAATGCAACAGCCACATCAGCGCGAGCAGCAAACGGGCACCCCAACTCGTGGCCACAACCATCACTCCTGTACGTCGGTGCTGCCGATGGCTTGTGGCCGCGGCGACTTGTAGCGGTGATAGCCCCAGAGGTATTGCTGAGGGCACTGCAGGATCAGGCGCTCCATGGCGTGGTTGATCCGGCGGGCCGATTCTGCCGCGTCGGGCGGCAACTCTTCGTTGAAAGGCAGAAAGCGTTGTACGTAGCCTGCACCGTGCGGCAGGCGCTCAGCCCAGGTGAGCAGCAGCTCGGCCCCTGTCTGCTGAACCAGCCGCGTGGCAAGCGTCATGGTGTAGGCCGGGCGGCCGAAGAATGGCGCCCATACGCCCATGCCTTCGGGCGGCACTTGGTCGGGCAGCAGCCCCACCATCTCGCCCTTGCGCAGGGCGCGGATCATCTGCCGCACCCCCGCGAGCGTGGCCGGCGCGGCCCGCAGCTGCGGGCGCTCGCGCGAGGTCTTGACCAACTCTCGCAGCCACGGCTTGCGCGCCGGCCGATAGAGCACGGTGATGGGTTTCACGTGGCCGAAGCGCTCGGCGATGGCTTGCGCTGCGACCTCGAAGCACCCCATGTGCGGCGTGAGCAGCAGCACACCTTTGCCGCGGGCCAGGGCCGCATCAAGCACAGCCTCACCCTCGAAGCGCATGAGCGGCAAGATGGGCCGGCTGGGCAAGCGCATCCACAGGAAAGGCAGCTCCATCACCATGCGCCCGGCCGAGGCTATGGCGGGCTTCCATTGCGCAGCAACCAGGCCGGCCTGGGCGGCGTTGGCCGCCATGCGCCGGCGGTAGGTGGGCGACAACACATAGCCCACCCATCCCAAGGCCGTGCCCAAGGCGTGCAACAGGCCAAGCGAAAGCCCCGCAAACCAATGGAATAGGGTCAACATGAGGTTCTTATAATGCCGCCATCGCCGAGTTATGAACTACTTGCGGGGCGATTCAAAAATTCTGCTAAAGCGTTCGCCGCTCGACCCTTTAGGCCGGCAACGCGCAACGTGCAACCTACTGGAGTTTAAGAGTGTCGAACGATTTCCTTTTCACATCCGAATCCGTCTCTGAAGGTCACCCCGACAAGGTGGCAGACCAAATCTCAGACGCCATCCTCGACGCGATCTTCAAGCAAGACCCGCGCTCCCGCGTGGCCGCCGAAACACTGACCAACACCGGCCTCGTGGTGCTGGCCGGTGAAATCACCACCAACGCGCACGTCGACTACATCCAGGTCGCGCGCGACACCATCAAGCGCATCGGCTACGACAACACCGAGTACGGCATCGACTACAAGGGCTGCGCGGTGATGGTCTGCTATGACAAGCAGAGCAACGACATCGCACAAGGTGTTGACCACGCGAGCGACGACCACCTCAACATCGGCGCTGGCGACCAAGGCCTGATGTTTGGCTACGCCTGCGACGAAACCCCCGAGCTGATGCCCGCGCCGATCTATTACGCACACCGCCTGGTCGAGCGCCAAGCCCAGTTGCGCAAAGACGGCCGCCTGCCCTTCCTGCGCCCAGATGCCAAGAGCCAGGTCACGATGCGCTATGTCGATGGCAAGCCGCACAGCATCGACACCGTGGTGCTCAGCACCCAGCACAGCCCGGATCAAAGCGAAACCGCGCACAAGATGAAGGCCTCGTTCGTTGAGGCCATCATCGAAGAACTGATCAAGCCGGTGTTGCCGAAAGAGTGGCTGAAGGAAACGCGATTCCTGATCAACCCGACCGGCCGCTTCGTCATCGGCGGCCCGCAAGGCGATTGCGGCCTGACCGGCCGCAAGATCATCGTCGACACCTACGGCGGCGCTTGCCCGCACGGCGGTGGCGCGTTCAGCGGCAAAGACCCGAGCAAGGTCGACCGCTCGGCCGCCTACGCTGCGCGCTACGTGGCCAAGAACATCGTGGCCGCCGGCATCGCCCGCCAGTGCCAGATCCAGGTGGCCTACGCCATCGGTGTGGCCAAGCCGATGAACGTGACGGTCTACACCGAAGGCACCGGCGTCATCTCCGACGACAAGATTGCCGCGCTGGTGAACGAGCACTTCGACCTGCGCCCCAAGGGCATCATCCAGATGCTCGACCTGCTGCGCCCGATCTATGAAAAGACGGCGGCTTATGGGCACTTCGGGCGGGAAGAGCCGGAGTTCACTTGGGAACGCACCGACAAGGCCCAAACGCTGCGTGCAGCGGCGGGGCTGCAGACCAGGTGATCGTGCAGCGAACTTTGGGCCCAGCGGGCCGAAGCCGCAAGGCTGCAATCCTCAAGGCTGCAGCTGGGCTGTAACGCTCTCGAGTCCAAAGAAAAAGGGGCGCTTTTGCAGCCCCTTTTTCGTTCCTGCCTCAGTTAGGCACCACGTACCCCAGCGCCCTTGCGTTCATGTCCACCGTGCTGCTGTAGTTGACCAGCAGCGGCTGGCGGTAGCCGCTGTAGGCGCGGCCCGCCGTCAGGGTGACCCGCACCACCGCCCGCGTCTCGCTGGGCGGGATGGTGTAGCGCACCAGCGGCATCTGGTCTTGCAGCGGCTGGCTCTTTTGCGCGCTGTCGTAGTCGGCGAGGTAGATCTCACCGCTGTCGGCATTGCCGACGCTGCTTTTGGCATTGCGCCAGAGCAGCAGCACGAAGTCGGTGTAGACCAGCGTCTGTTTGACCAGGTAGGCGCTGCTGATGGTGTCGACCGTGGCATCGGGGTGCACCACGTTGAGCAGGTAGTGGTGGGTGGCCGGCAGGCCGGGCATGGTGGCAAAGCCGGAGTGCACCTGCTGCATGCCCGGCACGCCAAGGTGGCCCACCGGCTGGGCCTGCGCCGCGAGGGCGGCGCAGCTCAGGGAGCAGGCGATGAAAAAGTGTGTGAGTTTCATGGTGTGTTTCCTGGTTGGCGCATGGTGGACATCACCCCCTCACTCCACCCACCACCACGACCGCGCCACGCCGGTGAAAGACCTGCCGGTTGGCGTTGGTGTTGCCGGCCACACCAGCGGCGCTGGAGACGAAGGCGACGAAGCGCCGCTCGCCATAACCCGCGACGAGTGCAAAAGCCGCACCCAGCATGGCAAGAGCCGCAGCGGCACGGCGCGGCGCAGACGAAGAAACAGATGAAGCGTGTTGATCGGTAGACATGGCATCTCCTCCAAGGTGATCTGAGTAAAGAACTCAGGCCTCACGCTATCGAGGAGGGCGTTATGGGCGCGTTATGGGGGGCGGACCCGCCGGCGACCGCCGCGGGCTCAGGCGTCGGGTGCCGGCAGCAGGGGCCGCTGCAACGAGGCCAGGGCCGGCGTGCGCTGCAGGTAGTTGTGACGCCAGCCGGCTGGCAAGGTGGAGGCTGCAGCCTGCATCCAGGCCGACGCCCGCAGTGCGATCACCGCGGCCAGCTCGGAGTGAGAGCCCGCGAGGGCCGCATACAGCTCGGCCGCCAGCGCGGGCAGGCGGTCGCGTCCGCTCAAACCTTCGTCAATGCGCTGCCAAGCGACCACCGCCTCGGCCGCCGCTTCGCGGTCGCGGCCGACCATCCGCAAGGCGGCCACCCGCTGCACCTGCAGCGACAGCCACAAGCCGTGCGCGCCAAACTCACGCGCTGTCGCCAGGCTCACACCCAACAACGGCAAGACCGCCGCCGGGTCACAGCCACGGCGTGCCAGGCACAGCGCCTCTACACGCAACGGAAAATCGTTGATGCCGCTCACCTGCTCCAGCACGGCGACCATGTCGGTGGCCTCACCCACTGCAAGCAGGGCCGCTTCGACCATCGAGCGCTCGGTGGCCAGCAGCTTGGGGTCGTCTTGCAGCACCCGCAAAGCCTTGACGGCAAGGTCGCGCCGCCCCAACTCGTACACGAACACCGCCCGGCGCACGAGCGGGAACACGATGTCACGCAGCAGGCCTTGCTCGCCCAGTTGCACCACGCGCTCATACAGCGCCAACGTCTCGCCCAGCCGGCCGGCCGCGGCCAGTGCGCTGGCCTGCAGATCCACCTGCGTGAGCTCGGCTCTGGCGGGCAAGTGGAGCCCTTCAGCCCAGCTGGCCGCGGCCGCAATCCAGCGCTTCACCTGGGCCGGAGCGCCTTGCTCCAGGGCATTTTTTGCCAGCGACCGCGTGAGGTCCGTGCAATGGCGCGCGCTGTTGTTTTGTTCGGCCTCGGCCAGCGCTTCCAAAAACTGCGCATTGCTCTCTTCGTAGCGACCCGACACCGCCAGGAACACACCGAGCGCGTGTTGCATCTTGAGTTCGGTTTCGTGCAGAGCCAGGACCCGGCGTTGCGGCTCGATCGGCGCCAGCAGCGCCAGCCCCAGCTCGGTCGCGCGCAGAGCATCGGCCACCTCGCGGCGCAGCCAGTGCATCACCGCCTGGCCCCAGTACAACTCGGCCTCGATTTCGGGCAAGCCAGCCCGCCTCGCCTGCGGCAAGGCCCGCACCGACACAGCCCAGGCTTCGTCGTGAAGGCGGCTCTCCACCAGCAGCAGTTGTTGCAGCACCGCCAGCATGGCGTGCTCGCCATCACCTTCGGCCAGAGCCAGCAGCTCATCGCTTACCACCTGCAAGCGCGCGTCGAGCGCCACTTCCGACCACACATTGGCGGTAGAGAAAAAGGCGGCGAAGGCCTCGCGGTGGTGGCCCGCATCGCGCAGGATGACCCCGGCCTGGTGGTGCAACTCGCCCGCTTCGTTCAAGCGCCAGCCCGCGCGTGCCTTGAGCGCAGCCTCGGTGAGGTGCGACACCGCACGCAGCGGCTGCCCGGCCGCCAGCCAGTGGTTGGCGATGCGGGCGGGCTCGCCCTGCACCTGCGCCAGCCAGGCCGCCACCTCGCCGTGCAGCGACTGGGCAATCGCATTCGGCACCGAGGCCAGCGTGGCCTCGGCGATCAGGTCGTGCGCAAAACGCGCGCCGCTGTGCTTACCTGCACGCAGCACCTGCGCGTCTTCCAGCTCGCCCCAGGCATCGGCCAGGTCGAGCGGGCGCAAGCCCAGCACCTGCGCGATCAGCGCGGCCGTGGCATCCTGCCCCGCCACCGCTGCGCAGCGCGCCACCCGCAGGGCCAAGGTCGACAAACGTTGCAGCCGCTGCTGAATCAACCGGGCGACATTGGGCGCGCTCGGCCAGGCAGGGCTTTGCGGCACGCCGTCGGCTCGCACCAGCGCGCGGCCGGTGGGGGCCGCCATCAGCGCGGCCTTGAGCGTCTCCAGCAGGTACAGCGGGTTGCCACCCGTGCGCTGCTGCAGCGACTCGGCCTGGGCCGCGCCGCCAATGCCGTCGATCTCAAGCGACAACAGAAGCTCGGCCACCTCCCCGGCGCCCAAGGCTTGCAGCGCCAGGCTGCTCACCTGCGCCGAACGCTCCAGCCCCCCGACCAATGCATGCGCCGCCGGGCCCAGCTCGTGCGGCCGCATCGCCAGCACCCAGCTGCAGGTGCTGGCAGCGATCAGGGCGCGCAGCAGCTCCACGCTGGCGGCGTCGGCAAACTGCAGGTCGTCGACCAGCATGGTGTGCAGGCCGTGGGCCTGCGCTTCGTTCAAGACCGTGGACAGTGCGTGCGTGAGCCGGGCGAGGTCGTCTTCATGCACCATCGGCTGGGCATGGCCCAGCTCAGGCAAGAGCCGCGCGAGCAAGCCCCGCTGGGCGGCGGCGGGCGCCAGGCCAAAGTCTTTCATCAAGGCGCGCACGCAGCGCGACAGCAGCGCATACGGCGCAGCGGCGTCGCCGGGGCGGGCCGTCACCAGCAGGGCGGTGGTGGGCGCTGATTGCGCAAGGTCAGCCAACAGCCGCGACTTGCCCATGCCGGCTTCGCCCGCCAGCAGCACCGTGTGCTGCGAATCGCGGGCGAGGCACAAGGCCTGCCACACCTGCTCATGACCCACACGCCGCGGCGGGCGCAGCACCGCCGCCGGCACCACTGGCCGCTGGCCCGCGCTGCCCACGTCGCCCGCGCGCTGGATCGTCTGCAGCAAGGCCAGCGTGTCGGGCGATGGCGCCACACCCACCTCGTGTTTGAGCACCTGCTCGCAGCGGTCAAACGCCAGCAGCGCGCCGGGCCTGTCGCCGCCCAGGTAATGCAGCCGCACGACGCGGCGGTGCGCCTCTTCCGACACCGGCTGAAGTTTTAGCAGTTCGGTGGCATGCGAAAGCGCGTCCTGGAAGTCACGCGCGGATTCGGCCAGATCGGCCAGCTCGGTGAGCGATTGGCACAGCCGGTGTTGCCGTCGCTCGCGCTGCTGCGCCAGCCAGTCGCGCAGCTCGGCGCCGAACTCGTGCGGAGTTTCGCCAAGCACGCCGTCCGCGTCGAGCAGGTCATGCGCAATGCCCTCGGCCAGCGCCAAGGTGTGGGTGCCAGCGACGAGATCGATGCCTGCCGTGCGGCGCAGTTGAAACAAGCGCTGGCGCAGCGCGTTGCGCGCGGATTCAGGCTCGCTCTCGGGCCACAGCAGCTGGGCCAGGCGTGCCCGCGGCGTGGGCCCTTCGAGCGCCAGCCAGGCCAGCAGCGCACCATCACGCGGGCCCAGCAGCACCGGCGCCGCACCGTCGCGCAACAGCGCAGGCGCCTGGGCAAGGGTCAGCTGCGGGGAGCACGGTTCTGGGGTCATAGGCAACTGCGCACGCCGGGTCGGCCCTGCATGATGGCAGGTAGGTGGGATCAGGGCAGCGTCAAGGCCGCGGAATGACGAACACCTGGTTCTCGCCCAGGCTGCCCGGCGCCACCATGACCGACATGTCGGCCACGCAGGCCAGCACCACCCCATCACCCGACAGCGCAAAGCCGAAGTCGCTCACCCACGAAGCGCTGCCATCAGCGCGGCGCGAGGCGAGCGTGGTGGTCAACAGCTGGCGGTCGCGCACCATCAGGTAGGGCCGCAATGAGGCCGCCGAGTCACCCGACAGGTTGGGCGCGTGGGTGATGTAGAGCACATAGCGGCCATCGCGCGAGATCTGCGGCGCACCGCTGCGGCCGTCACCCACCGCCCCGGCCGGGGTCAGGCTCTGGATCGACAACGCGAGCGACGGGTCGGCCTGGTTGCGGTCGAGCACCACGATCTGCGGCTGGGCCGAGGCACTGCCGCCCAGCAGGGTCGTCGAGCGCAGCCCAAAACTGACGTAACGACCGTTGTCGCTGATGCTGGGTGTGCCGTAGATGCCGTCTCCGAACGCCGCGCTGCTCATGCTGAAAGCGGTACTGATGCGGTCGGCCTCAATGTCATACACGATCAGGTGGTTCATCCCCGTGTCGCCACTGCCGCTGCCGATGGTGAGCGCGATGTAGTCGCCGCTGGCCGACATTGACGACGCGCCGTACCCGGCAAAGCCGTCGAGCGTGCGCGTGCTACCGGTGGCGACGTCGCGCAAAAAGAGCCCATACCCGTTCGGCAGCGGCTCACCGTCGCCAACCAGGTTGATGCCCGAACTCAGCAGCACCCACCGGCCATCGGCCGAGATGTCCAGTTGCCCGCCGATCGCGTTGCCCGAGTTCACATCTTGGCTGCCGTTGGGCAACACATTGAGGCGCGTGGTGGTGCCGGTCTGCAAGTCGCGCAGGAAAACATCTTCCGCCACGTTGGTGTCGCCTGCCACCAGCTCGTTGGCGAGCGAGGTGAACACCGCGTAGCGCCCGCCGGCGGCGAGCTTGAGCCGGCCCACGCCGCGCGACGACTCGGCGCCGTCAGGCCGCGCATTGATCAGCGTGGTGGTATTGGTGGCGAGGTCGCGCACATAGGCGTGGCCAAACTGCGTGGTGCCGGCGACCAGGTCGGTGCCGTTGGAGATGAAGGCGACGCGGCGCCCGTCGGAAGAGATCGACGGGTATTGGCTGAGGTTGTCGGGTGCCACCGTCTGGCCCAGTCGCACGCTGGCGAGCGTGGTCGTGGTGATGAGCGGTGCCGCCGTCACGGTGAGCACCGCGCTTTGGCTGAACACCACACCGGCGCCGTTGTAGACCAGCACGCCGTAGAGCGCGCCGCTGTCGGCGTTTGTCAGCACCGGCGTGGTGTAGCTCGCCGCGGTGGCGCCGGCAATCGCCACGCCGTTGCGCAACCACTGGTAGCGCAGGCCCGAGCCACCGGCCGCAACGCTGAAACTCGCCGTGGCGCCCGCCGGGCCCGAGGCCGCGGCAGGTTGCACCGTGATCACCGGAACGCCGAGCACGGTCAACATGACGGACTCGCTCGTCAAGCGGCCCAGCGGGTTGCTCACCTCCACGCTGTAACTGGCGGCGTCTACGGCCACAAGGTTCTCAAACCTCAGCACCGCAGCGGTGGCGCCGGTCAGCGGCTCACCGTTTCTCAGCCACTGGTACAAGAGCGGCCCGCTGCCGCTGGCGGCCACCGCGAGCGTGGCGCTGCCCCCCGGCGCTTGCACCTGCGGCGAAGGTTGGGTGGTGATGGTCACCGGGGCGGCCTGTCCGCTTGCGCCCACCGTGAGGGTGACACTCGCACTGGTCACGCTGCCCGCGCTGTTGCTTACCCGCACCGCATAGCTGCCGGCGTCGGCCCCGCTGGCTTGCGCCAGGCTGAGAAAGGCCGCTGTGGCGCCGCCGATCGATTGCCCATCGCGCAGCCATTGGTAGGCCATCGGCCCACTGCCGCTCACGCCGACCGCAAAGGTGGCGGTGTTGCCCGCGCCCACCGACACCGACACCGGCTGCGTGACGATGCTAGGCGCCACCGCTAGGGCCGTGCCGGCGCTCACGCTCAGCACGGCCGCGTCGCTGGTGACGGAGCCCGCTGCATTGCTCACCACCACGCGGTAGTTGCCCGCGCTGCTGGTGTTGACAGCCGCCAGGCGCAGCACCGGGCTGTTGGCGCCGGTGATCGGCGCCCCGTTGAGCTGCCACTGGTAGCTCAAGGCCTCGGTGCCGCGGGCGGCGATGGCGAAGGCGGCATCGTTGCCCACCGTCACGTTGAGGGCGGCCGGCTGGGTGGTGATGGCGGGCGCGACGTCAAGGTCGCTCACCGACACCGTGACCGGTGCGCTATCGGCGCTGCCGAGCGCGTTGCGGGCGACCACGCGGTATTGCGTGCCGTTGTCGGCCGTGCTCAGCACCGTCGTCGTGTAGTTGCCGGTGGACGCCCCGGTGCCCCCGCTCACGTTGACCCACGCACCCGTGGCGTTGGCGGCACGTGTTTGCCATTGCAGTGCCGGTGCAGGCGCGCCGCCGGCCGTGGCGGAAAGGCTCGCCGTCTGGCCAGTGCGCACCAGCACCGAGCGCGGCGCATCGACGATCGCCGGCAAGGCGCTCTGCTGCAACACATTCAGCCGCGTCGCAGGCCCCGCCACACAGGCGGGCGCCGCCACGTCCGGCGGCGTGTAGCAAGCGTTGACGCGCAGCAACGCACCCTGGTCTGCGCTTGCGGCGATGAAGCCGTGGCGCACGCTCCAGTACTTCCAGGCCAAGCCTTCGCCCACCGGGTTGGGGTTGGCTTCGTCTTGGTAAGAGCGAGCGACCGCGCGCCAGGAGCCACCGTTGTCGTCACTGCGCTGCCAGTCGATCACGGCGCGGTTGGCGGCCGTGGGTGCCGGGTGAGTTGCACCAAAGTCTTGGCTGCCCGAGGCGCCGCCCGCCAGAATCACGTCGAGGCTGGCGGCCAGGCCGGGCACCACGTCGAGTTGGGCGGGCGCTCTCATCACCGCAAGCCCTGGGTAGTAAGGCTCACGCTGCCAAAGCACTCGGCGCGCCGCCTCCATGCCGTAGTTCAAGGTCATGGCGGTGCCAGCGCAGCGCGCTCCCACGGTGAAGTAGTACGGGCTCCTCGGCGTGAGGGTGCGTGTCACCGAGCCACCGCCCAGCGGCACGTTGGTATTGGCTGTCGCCCCTGAGCTGAAGTTGGGGCTGTTGCCGCCGGTCTGGATGATCAACTGAGTGGTGGTGCAGCCGGCCGGTATCTGGCCCCCGTTGGTCGTGACAACGTAGGTGGCCGTGAGGTTGCCAAGCGCGGGCTCGCACACCCGGTCCCCACAATCGAGGCTGCTGGTCACGCGCAGCGGTTCCAGCTGGGCAATCGGCAACAGGTAGGTCACCCGCACCGGCACGAAGTACGAAAAGCCGCTCACCCGGGCGCTCAACACGCCGTCGGCCAGCACGCTGTCGGTCAGCAGCTCCCACTCGCCGCCCGGTTGCGCCTTGGCCAGCTTGAGTTCTTCGTTCGGCAACAACCCGGCGTTGCTGGCCGGGATGCGCACCTCCACCGGCTCGGCAAATTCGCCACCGTGCGGCGTGATGACGTAGGTGTTGCCCGAAGCGACGAGGCCCTGCGGCAAGGCCGGGGCGCCGGTCGAGTCCATCGCCACGCGGATGGTCGTGTCAGCGACCAGCGCCCCGGCCGGCACGATCACACTCGCCCCGCTGGCCTCGCTCACCGTGCCGCCGCTGCTGCCAACGACGGGTGCTTGTGGCGGTGCCCCCGTGGTTTCGTCGCCACCTCCACAGGCCACCAACGCGGCGGCCACACAGGCCAGCCCAACGCAGCGCACCACTCGCCTCACCCCTTGCCCGCACCTTGCTGTGTTCATCGTCACCCTCGCTCACGGCCACAGTGGCCGCAGGTTTGGGTTTTATCCAGGTGGGCGTTATGACGGCGTTATGGCGCTACCGAATCGGGTGGCCGAGGCCTCCAGCGGCAAACGCAAGGCGTTGGTCAGGTAGCTCACCGTGCGGTAAAAGCCGGCCAGCATCAGCAGCTCAAGCACCGCTTCATCACTGAAGCGTTCATGCAATGCGGTCCACGTTGTGTCGTCGAGCGTGCACGCTCGGTGCAGGGCATCGCACATGCGCAGCAGCACGCGGTCCTCGTCGCTCCAACAGGCGTCGTCAGGGCCGCCAGCGACGGTGGACGCGAGCTGGTGGGCGGTCAGCGGGGCCCGCTCCGCAAAGATCGCCGCATGCACACCCCACTCGTACTCCGAGCCGCACAGCGCCGTGGTGCGGTGGATCACGATCTCGCGTTGACGCAGCGTGAGCTGGCCGCGGTCGAGCAGGCTGCCGGCGAAGAACTTGCCAAACAGCCTTGGGTCGCGCGCAAGCGTGGTGAACAGCACCAGGGGCGGCATGCCGGGCGGCATGATCTTGTCGAGTGCCGCCTGGATCTCGGCCGGAAATGGCGCGGTAGCGGGTGCGATACGGGGGGTCATGAAGGTCCTTTGCTAGGGTTTTCATAGCAAAGCCCAGCATAAATGTGGCGCTATTAAAAGTAAAGCAATCGCCACGAAACCATCGACCTTCTGGTTTCCGAGGGGCTGTTGAACCGCCAGGGCTTAGGTACGGTGGCCTGCGCATGTTTGCGCAGCCACCTGGAAGGCATCCCCCATGAAGACATCCCGCTTCATCACCCGCTGGGCTTTCACCGGCGCCATGGCCCTGTCGTTCAACGCGCTCGCCGCCGACACCCTCAAGATCGGCTTCATCGATGTGCTGTCAGGGCCCTTCGCGGCGACGGGCACGGGCTCGTTGCAGCAACTGCGTGAGGTCGTGCTGCTGGTCAATGCCAAGAGCGGCCCCAACGACCCGAAGTTCGAGGTCGTGCCCTTCGACAACAAAGGCTCGCCGCAGGAGAGCGCGACGGTGCTGAAAGCCGCCTCCGATCAGGGCATACGCTACATCACGCAAGGCGGTGGCTCCGGCGTGGCATTTGTGCTGGTGGATGCCATCAACAAGATGGCCGAGCGCGACCCCAAGCTCGCCACGGTCTACCTCAACTACAGCGCCATGGACCCGGGGCTCACCAACGACCGTTGCAGCTTCTGGCACTTCCGCTTCTACCCTTCGAGTGAGATGCAGATGGAAGGGCTCACGAGCTACCTGAAAGACAAGCCCGCCATCCACAAAGTCTTTTTGTTCAACCAGAACTACACCCACGGCCAGCAGGTGTCGCGCGCAGCCAAGGAGTACCTGGCCCGCAAGCGGCCCGACATCCAGATCGTCGGTGACGACTTCGTACCCATCGCGCAGGTGAAAGACTTCTCGCCCTACATCGCCAAGATCAAGGCCTCGGGCGCCGACACGGTGATCACCTCAAACTGGGGCAGCGACCTAGGCCTGATGCTCAAAGCGGCACGCGACTCCGCGCTCGACACCAACATCTATACGCTGAACGCCAACAACCCGGGCATACCGTCCCAACTTGGCGCATATGGCACCGGCAAGGTGGCGGTGATCTGGAACTGGGGCAGCAACGTCCCCTCGCCCGAGCTGGAAAAGCTCGCGCTCGCGTACCGGAAAAAGCACAACGAAGACTTCATCTTTGCAGCGCACTGGAACAGCATGCACATGCTGCTGGAGGCCATGCGCCGGGCCAAATCGACCGACCCGAAGGCGGTGGCGTTTGCACTGGAAGGCGCCTCGTTCAAGAGCCCGCTGGGCGAGATCGAGATGCGCAAGACCGATCACCAGCTTCAGTCACCCATCTTCCTCGGCGTGTGGGCCAAGCAAGACGGCAAGCGGGTGAAGTACGAGTCCGAAGGCACCGGCTACGGCTTCAAGTCCGAAGCGACGTGGGACTCGTACATCAGCTCGCAGCCGACCTCCTGCCAGATGAAGCGACCCGCGAGCTGAATCGCTCAACAAACCAGGGCTCAGGTTCGGTTGATCGACACCCCGCCATCGGCCAGCAGCGCCGTGCCGGTGACGAAAGACGATGCGTCTGACGCGAGAAAGAGCGCCGCCTTCGCGATCTCATCCGGCGAGGCGATGCGCTTCAGCGCAAACAGGCTTTCGAGGAAGCTGCGCGACTCGGGCGTGGCAATCAAGCCGGCAGCCATCGGGGTGTCGGTGCCACCGGGCAGCAGCGCATTGGCGCGTATGCCCTTGGCGCCGAACTCGGCCGCCAGCACCTGTGCCAGGCCCACCAGCCCGGCCTTGGCCGCCGCATACGCCGCCATGCCAGGGAAGCCCACGGTGTGGCCCACGAAGCTTGAGGTGAAGATCACCGAGCCACCGCCGCGCGCCACCATCGCCGGCACCTGGTACTTGGCGCCGAGAAAGGCCGAGGTGAGGTTGGTCTCGATGGTGTGCGTGAAGGCTGCGCGCGACAGCTCGGGCAGCGGCGCCGAGTCGCCCAGCGTGCCGGCGTTGTTGAATGCGATGTCGAGCCCACCGAACTCGCGCGTGGCCAGCTCGACCAGTGCTTGCGCAAAACCTTCATCGGTCACGTCGCCGGCCAGCGCCACGGCCTGGCCATCAGCGGCCACGATGCTGCGCACCAAGGCGTCCAACTCCGTTTGCCGGCGTGCTGCCACCACCACCCGCGCACCCTCGCGCGCAAACAGGCGCGCCGCCGCGTGGCCAATGCCCGAGCTCGCGCCGGTGATGAGAGCGACCTTGCCGTTCAGTGTGTTGTTCATGTTCTGTCCTTGAGTGAATGGCTGGCCAGTCTCTGACCACAGCGCTCAGGCGTCTCGCCGTTTCCGGACCCGTACATCCATGTGCAAACAGCCCGCGCCCGCAGCAGAATCGGCGCATGCCCAAGATCAGCCTCGACCACCTGCGCCGCTATGCGGTGGCGCGCACGCTCTTCACGCCGACCACGCTGGCGCGTGCCATCCAGAAGCTCGGCTTCGTGCAGGCCGACCCCATCCGTGCGCCAGCACGCGCGCAAGACCTCACGCTGCGCCACCGCGTGAAGGGCTATGTGGCCGGCGACCTGGAGCGCCGCTACCCGCGATTGCCCATCGAAGAAGACTGCCTCGTCAACTACGGCTTCCTGCCGCGCGAGCACCTGGCACTCATGCACCCGCGCGTGGCTCAGCACAAGTGGAAGCCCACGGTGAAGCGTCAGGCCGACGAAGTGCTGGCCTTCATCCGCGATCGTGGCCGCGTGCACCCGCGCGAAGTCGACGAGCACTTTGCGCACGGCAGGCGCACCAATGCCTGGGGCGGCTCTTCGAACGCGAGCACGCACCTGCTCGACGGCATGCACTACCGCGGCCTGCTGCGCGTGGCGCGGCGCGAGGGCGGCACGCGCATCTACGAGATCGCCACTCACCCACAAGGTGACGACAGCCCGGCAGGCCGCACGCAGCGTGCTGCCGCGCTGATCGAGCTGATCGTGCGCAAGTACGCGCCGCTGCCGGCCAAGAGCCTCACCTACCTCACGCGCCTGCTCGGCTACGGCGCGCCGCACCTGCAGGAGCAAACGCGCATGGCCATGAAGCTCGCACGCGAGCACCTGGCCAGCGTGCAGCTCGACGGCATCACCTGGTACTGGCCTGCCGACGAGAACCCCGCCTCACGCCGCCACGCGCCCGACGATGCGGTGCGCCTGCTCGCGCCCTTCGACCCGGTGGTGTGGGACCGCACGCGCTTCGAGCTGCTGTGGGGCTGGGTCTACAAGTTCGAGGCCTACACGCCTGCGGCGCAACGCAAGCTGGGCTACTACGCGTTGCCCTTGTTGCATGGCGACCAAGTCATAGGCTGGGGCAACCTGTCGCTCGCCGATGGCCGCTTGAAACACCAGCTGGGCTATGCGGGCAAGGCGCCGCGCGATGCCGGTTTTCTCGCGGCGCTGCAAGCAGAGCTGACGAACATGCGCGCCTTCCTCGGCCTGAGCTGAGCTGCCTTAGCCGCGCACCAGAACTTGCAGCGCGACGCGCAGCGCCGTTTCGTAAACCACATCAGGCCCCACCGCCACAGGGCTGCTCGCAGGCGCGGGCACAGCAGCGGGCTGCGATGCGCCCCACAGCCCCATCTCCTTGATGCCGATGAGTCGATCGCGCCCGTCGGCTCCCGGGCAGGCCACGCCGGCCAGCCGACCGTGGGCATCGAACACCGGGCCCCCACGCGGGCCAGTGGGCGCCTCGATGCCCAGCAGCCGATCCCCGGGGGCCAACAGCACGCGCCCGAAAAAGCCCTGCCGCAGCACGGGCCACGCCGGTTGCGGCAGCGGGTTGCCCGCATATTCGACCAGCGAGGCGGGGCTTCCGGCAAAAGGCTCGCGCAAGCTCATCTGCCCTTGCACCGGCAGCGCGGCGGCCAGTGACAGCATGGCGAGCGGCGAGGGCTCGGCGCTGGCCTCGACCCGCGCCATCACCGTCTGCCCGAGGCCATTGCGCAGCCACACCTGGCGTGCGCCGGCCAGCGTGGCGCTCGGTGCCCATGCATGCTGCCCGTCGGCCGCCAGCACCGCGGTGCCCGCCACGCGCGAAGCCGCGGGTGCGCGACCCTCGGGTGTGGCCGACGTGGCGTAAGGCGCCATGCGCTGCGGCGGTGCCAGCAGCACGCCCTGCGCCCGCGGCCAAGCCTGTGCCAGCGCGTCGCGCACGGCCAGCAAAGAGGCGTCTTGCGCATCGAGCGCCAGCGCCTCGGCCAGCACGCGTGTCGCCACCCCGCCTTGGCCGCCGATGTGCAGCAGCCAGACGTAGAGCGCGGTGCCTGCCGGCGCGTCGCGGTGGGCGCCCGCCGCATGCGCACAGAAGGCGAGTGCGCGGCGGTAGTCGCCGGCCTGCATGTGGCTGCGCACCATGCCCATTTCGACCTCGGGCTCGTGCACCATCGCCGCCGCTTGCTCGAAGGCGGCGAGCGCCGCCGCGCCGTCGCCCGCTGCCAGCAGGGCCTCAGCCTCTTCCATCAAACGCAGGTGCGGTGGTGGCCCGGCCCTGGCGGACGCTACCACCAGGCCAGCCAGCGCAGCGGCCAGCAGCTCGCGCCGGGTGCTCAAGCGGCCGGGCCTGTCACGGCCTGGTCATGCGCGGCTTGCCGAGCACCGGGTTGGTTGGGTCGTAGGCCGCGTTCGGCGACTTGAAGCTCACGAGGTAGGCCACCAGGGCGTCGATGTCTTGCGCGCCACCCAGCAGGTTCTGGCCTCCGAGCAGGGTGGCGTAGCCGTCGCCCCCGGTGGCCATGAAGTTGTTCACCGTCACGCGGTAGGTACGGCTGGGGTTTTGCACCACGCCACCGATCACCAGGTTGTCGATCGGGCCTATGGCGGTCGGCACGGCCGGGTTGCTCACCAGGTCGGTCGGGGTGAAGGAGACCGCAGTGATGCGTGTGCCGCAGGTGCCGGCGGGGTTCGCCTCGTACCTGAAGCCATTGCTGATCTGCATGATGCGGGTGGTGGTCTGCCCGAGGCAGCCGGAGAACTGCTGCTCAAGCACATCTTTGATCTGCTGCGCGGTGAGCGTCATGGTCACCAGGCTGTTGCCGAAGGGCTGCACGGTGAAAGCGTCGCCATAGGTCAGGTCGTAGGGGAAGCTTGCAGCCGCGGGCTTCACAAAGCCGGGGTTGCGCACGCCGCCGCCATTCATAAAGGCGATCTGCGCCCCGCCCAGGCTGGTCGGCTGCGTGGCCAACAGCTGCGCGTCGGCGATCAGGTCACCGGCTTCCATTTCGCCGGCAGCATTGGCCGCGTTCGTCATGTTGGCGGTGATGGTGGCCACGACCGAGCCGGCCAGCGGCGCAACCGCCGCGCGGTACTGGTCCACCAGGTTCTTCACCTCGGGGTTGGCGTCGATGGCCGCCAGGATGCTGGCGTTGGTGCGATCCACCACCACGTTGTGCGGGTTGACCGAAGTGACATCGCGGCTGACCGTGTCGACCGTGAGGTCGACCTCGGTCAAGACGCGGCCGAAGGCGCTGGCACTCGTCACCGGGATCAGGCGGCCCACCCGATTCGGGATGCCGGCCGGGCGCGGCGTGGTGACCGCATTGGCCAGCGTGGTGCCGCGCACATCGATCGTGTTGGCCGAGCAGTTGTAGGCCGCGTGCGTGTGGCCGCTGATGACCAGGTCGACCGCGTTGTCGAGCTGCTTGACGATGGCGCGGATGTCGGAGTCGGTGCCGTCGGCATTGCGCAAATCGCCTGTGCAGCCGTTGACGTCGCTGGTGATTGGCTGGCCAGACACACCTGCTTGCTGATTCTGGAAGCCGCCCTGGTGCACCAGCACAACGATGGCTTCAACGCCCAGGCCCCGCAGCTTGGGCACGAGTGCGTTGACGGTCGCGGCCTCATCGGCAAAGCTCAGGCCCGCCACGCCCGTGGGGGTGACGATGCCGGGCGTGCCTTTGAGCGTCATGCCGATGAAGGCCACGCGCACACCACCAAACGTCTTCAAACCGAAAGGCGGGAGCAAGGTGCGGCCGGTGGCGGTCTCGACCACGTTGGCCGACAGCCACTTGAACTTGGCACCGTCGAAAGTACCCGGCGCGCTCGAACCAAAGCCTTTGCAGCTGTTGGGATCGGGCGCTCCGTTGGTGAGCTTGCAGCCACCGTTTTGCAGGCGGCGCAGCTCGTCCTTGCCCTTGTCGAACTCGTGGTTGCCTACCGACGAAAACTCGACCCCGATCTTGTTCAGCGTCTCGACCGCTGGCTCGTCGAAAAACAGCGCCGAGATCAGCGGCGATGCGCCGATGAAATCGCCCGCACCCACAACGACCGTGTTGGGGTTGCTCGCCTTCATGGCCGCGACATAGGCGGCCATGTACTCGGCGCCGCCGACCGCAGGCCGGTTGGCGCTGGGCACCAGGGTGTTCACGCCGAAGGTGCCCGGCGACTCCAGGTTGCCGTGGTAGTCGTTGAAGCCAATGATCTTGATGTTGACCGTGGCTGCCTGGGCTGCCACGGCGCTGGCGAAGACCGCCGTGGCCACCAGGGCCATGCGGGCATAACGGTGAAATGGGGTGCTGTGCATGTGAACCTCGATGTGTCGGTGACTCAGGCCACGCGGCGGCGTATGCCACCGAGCCCGAACAAGCCCAGGCCGGACAAAAGCAGCGGCAGCGCGGCCGGGAGCGGCACGGCTGACACGTCGACCTTCAAGCCGCCCACTGTCGAGTTCAAGGGGTTGCCAAAATCGTCGAGCGCACTGAGCGACAGCGCGCCGCTGACCGTGTAAGTGCCGGCGCCCAGCGAGAAGATCGCGTGGCTGTAGTTCGAGCTGGCGAGTGCGGCGTCGAAGTCCAGGCCCAGGCTGCTCGGGTAGTTGTTGACCGCAGCCGAACTCGTGCCGAGCAGGTTGCCGTTGGCGCTGACGCTGAAGCGGTCGCCCGCGAAGCCGCCGTCGACCACGGTCAAGCGGGCCAGGAAGCCGGTAGGCACCGAGAAGGTGAAGCTCAGGCTGCTGCCGTCGGCGATGTCCGTCCACCCCAGGCCGCCGTCCGAGGCCAAGAGGTCAGACACGTCGAAGGTCTGCCAGACGCCAAAATCGGCGCCCGCAATGCTGACCTGGCTGGCGTGGGCGGCCGTGATGCCGGCACATGCCAGCACGGCAAACGCCGCAATTCGGTTGAGCTTCATTCGGGTGTCCTCGGGTGGGCGGGTACAAGGCGCGGCACCGGGCCGCACTCGCCGACTGTGAGACATGCACTTGACACTGCAGTGACCGCGATCGACCACCGCATGCTCCGAACGGGCCGCCCCCATGCCGGCCACCTATTTCTTGACCGGCGACGCACGTCAGCCTTCGCGCCAGTGAAGACCGCACGATGCTCGCCATTTCAAGGGGATCGTCTGTGACGATCGCAGCCCAGCGTGACATGCACCCTTCTCTTCACGCCCCCGTCGCCCCTAAAGTGGCGATCAAGCCACGACAAAGGGTTGTGGCCAGGGTGCTGCACTCGGCATGCCCCAGGAGCGCATCATGAGCATCAACTTCATCCTCTGGGGTGCAACCCTCGCCTCCTGGGCCGCCTTGGCCGTGCAGTGGTTCGTGCTGCGGTCCAGATACCTCAAAGGTCTGGGCGAGCAGCGCGCCCGGCACCAGCATCAGCAGCACACCACCCAACAGCAGCTTGAGCAAGCCAAACAGCAGATCGGCCGGCTGCAACGCGACCTGAACACCACCCGACTGCAGACCCAGCCACAGCTTGCGCGCGAGCGGGCAAAGGCGTTGCAACGCACACGCGCCGAAGAAGCCTCTACACGCCAGGCGCTGCCGAAAAATGGTTTCGCCGACACCTTGCCGACGCCGCAGTTTCCCCACGACGCCAGCTTGTTGAAGCACTGACCGCAGGCGACCCGAGGGTCTGAGACCCGCGAACGCTCAAGCCGCAGAGATGTGCTTGCCTACCTGCTGGGCGGCACCGTTTTTTATGAGCTCCACAGCCAGCAAGCGCGCCCAGGCCTCGGGCGCGGCGGCTTCGGCTTGCCCCACCTGCTGCCACACGGTGGTGAACAAGCGGGTGCGATGGGCCGCCCAATGGCACAGCGCCTCCAACGGCTCGCCGCCCGCCTCCATCAGGTGGTAGCTCAACAGCACCTTGGCGGCGTAGCGCGCATGGCGCGCGGGGTTGCTGACGAAGGCGGCCAGACGCGAGCGCGCGCGCGCCAGCGCGGCAGGCACGTCAACGAACGGCTGGCCATGGCCCGGCACCACCAGTGCCACCGGCAGGCGCTCGATCATGCTGAGCACTGCGGCCACGTCGTCGAAGGCCTGCTCGCCTTCGAGCTCGGGGAAGACCACGCCGAAGCCGTTTTCCCACAGCGCATCGGCCGAGATCAGCAAGCCATGCTGCGCATCGAACAACACCACCGACTCGGGGTCGTGGCCAGGCGCGGCCAGCACCTCGAAGCGGCGGCCGCCGGCGTGCAGGGCCTCGCCCGGCGACAGCGTGCCGGCGATGCTGAAACGCTCGCAACGCTGGCCAGTGGGGGCGTAGCTCAGCGCTTCTTCGTCCCAGCGCCGCACGGCATCGGCCTGGCCAGGCGGAATAAACACCGGCGCACCAAAGGCACGCTGCAAGGCCGCGTTGCCACCGCAGTGGTCGGAGTGCAGGTGCGTGTTGACGATGCGCGCAAGAGGCTGGCCCTGCAATGCGTGCTGCACCAGGGCCACCGTCTGCTCGGCGTGTGTCACGTGCCCGCTGTCGATCAGCACCGCACCGGCCTCGCTGCCTTGCGGGTGGATGAGCACGTTGTTGGACGAGAGCCAGCCGCGCTCCAGCACCGTGATGCCGTGCAAGGCCGCGTGCTTCACGCGGTCACCGCCTCGTGCTCGGGCAAGGCTTTCTGCCGCCAGGCCAGCACCGCGCCCACCGCCATCACGGCGGCCGACACCGCCAGCCCCTTGCGCAAGCCCCCGGCGCCATCGGCCAGCCACCCGACCAGGCTGGGCCCCACGATCTGCCCGGCGGCAAACACAGTGGTGAAAGCTGCAATGCCGCTGGGCCAGGCCGACGCGGGCAGGTTGTGCCGCACCAGCGCGGTGGTGGAGGCCACGACCGAGAGAAACACACCCCCAAACAATGCACCCGAGGCAAACACCGCCAGCGGATGCGCGCTCAACACCGGCAACAGCGTGGCGATGGCGAGCAAGCCATTGAGCAAGGCCATGGGCTGGCCACCGCGATGGCGCTGCAGCAGACCTGCCCACAGCCACGACGACGCCACCACGCCCAAGCCGAGCAAGCCATAAAACGCCGTGATGAGCGCGCTGCTCAGCTGCTGCTCGCGCAACAGCGTGACCACGAAAGTCATGTAGCCGATGTAGCCCAGGCCGAAAAGGAAGTAAGACGCCAACCCCGCCGCAAAGCGTGGCCAACCGAAAGGCGCACGCGCACCGGCGGCACCCGCCACAGTACCCAGCCCGCGCGTGGCCCGCGCCGTGATGCCGGTGGCCAGCAAGGCTGCCCCACCGAGCGCCAGCCATGCCCACTGCCATGCATGGGCAACGTGCAGCGACACGAGCGGCGGCACCAACACCGCCGAGGCGATGATGCCCACGCCTGTGCCGCCGTAGTAGATGCCGAGCAACAGGCCCGCAGGCGCGCCCACCAGTCGCGCGGCCAGCAGCCCGCCCGAGACAAAGGTTGCAGCGCTGGCCACGCCCGTCAGCAGGCGCAGTGCATAGAGCAGCTCGTTGGTGAGCACCAGGCCGTGCGCCGCCAGCAGAACGCCTGATGCCGCGCTGCCGCCCAGCAGCAGCCGGCGCGCACCGTAGCGCAACAGCGCGCGCGGCATCAGCAAGGCCCCGATCAGGTAACCCGCTGCATTCACGGTGTTCATCGTGCCCGAGGTGAGGTAGCTCCAGCCGAGGTCGCTGCGCATGGACGGCAGCAGCAAAGCATATGAAAAGCGCGCCAGGCCCAGCGACACCGCGGCCGCCAGGGCCAGGGCCGCGGCAATGGTCAGGGTCTGTGTTTTCTGCACGGCTTCGGGCATGTGAGGCCAATTGTGCACAGACAGGGTGCGCACGTTTGCCCTTGTCCGTTTGTCCTACTCATTTGTCAGCTACAGGCCGATGGGTGGTGCGGCCGCAAACAGGTGGAATAGCGGCCATGAACGCAGAAGCCTCCCGGGTGTTTGAGATCGACTGCGAGCTCCACTACGAGCTCAGCGGGCCGTCCGACTTCCTATTTCAGATTCACGCCTTGCGCGACATGGGGCAGCGGGTGCTCAGCGAATCGCTGATCGTCACGCCTTCCCAGCCCGTGCATGTGTATGAAGACCCCACCGTGCACCACCGCTTCACGCGCCTGCAGGCCACGAGCGGGCCGTTGACCTTGCGCTACAGCGCCCGGGTGCAGCTGCCGGTGCGCATGGTCGACCGCGACGCGCCCGAATTGCCCATCGCCGAGCTGCCCGATGTGGTGATGCACAACCTCATGCCCACCCGCTACTGTGAGTCTGACTTGCTGTCGCACGCCGCACAGAAGATGTTCGGCGCCTTGCCACCCGGCTACGCACGCGTGCAGGCTATCGCCGACTGGATCCACGACAACATTGATTACCAGATCGGCTCCAGCATCGGTACCACCACCGCGGCCGATGTGTTCAGGCAGCGCGCCGGCGTGTGCCGCGATTTCGCCCACCTCGGCGTCACGTTTTGCAGGGCGCTCAACATTCCCGCGCGTTTGGTGGTGGGCTATGCGTCGTTCGACACGCCGCCACCCGACTTCCATGCAGTGTTCGAGGCCTGGCTGGGCAACCAGTGGGTGATGTTTGATGCCACGCGCATGTCACCGCTCGATGAGCTGGTGCGCATTGCCGTGGGCCGCGACGCAAAAGACGTGGCCTTCGCCACCATCTTCGGGCCGGCCGTGATGACCCGCATGGCCCCGCTCATCCGACTCGCGCCTTGAGCAGGCTGCGCGCCACTTCGGCAAAGCCCTCGCCGCGCTCGCCCCCCGTGAGGTAGGCCGGCCAGGTGTGCAGCTGCTCGGCAAAGCGCATCAGGTTGGCCACGCCCACGCTGAGCGGGAAGTGGCCGAACATCTGCTGGTCGTTGGTGGAGTCGCCCACGTAGACCCAGCGCGCGGTCTCGTGGTCTAGCGTGCGCCCGAGCAAGCGCTGCACGATCCAACGCGCGCCGCTGAGCTTGGTGTGCTCGCCGAACCAGCCGTTGATGTGGATAGAGCTCACCGTCGCGCTCATGCCTTCGGCGCGCATCACCTGCACGACGTGCTCGATCTGCGCTTCACCCAGATGGGCAAACTCGCTGTGGTCAAACGCAATGTCGGTCACACGGCCGGCGCTGTCTTGTGCCAGCGTGGCGGCGGGCACTTCATCAAGCACGCGCTGCGCCACTTCTTTCAAACGCTTTGCGTTGTGCTGACGGGTGGGCTCGTCTTGCGCGTATTCGACGCGCAGCGAGCCGCCTTCGCGGAACAAGGCCACTGCGCCGTTCTCGGCCACGATGGCGTCAAGCGGCCAGTCGCGCGCGAAGGGCTCGCTCCAGCCCATGGGGCGGCCGGTGATGGCGATGACCGGGAGGCCGGCGTCGCGCAGCGCCGTGAGGGCGGCCAGTGCCTCGGGTGTGATGGCGCCTTCGGTGGTGAGGGTGTCGTCGATGTCGGTCAGCACGCCGGCGACGGTGCGCGCCTGCTCAGGCGGTAGCTGGCCCCAGGGTCGCGCGCCCTGGCTCAAGCACCGGCCTCTGAAAACGACAGCTCCACGCCGTTTCCCGCGGGGTCGCTGAAGAAGATCTGCACCACGCCGCTGTGCGGTACCTGGACGGTCTCGTACTTCACGCCGTGGCCTTGCAGGCGGCGCTCGGTCTCGGCGCGCTCGGTGCACCGGAAGGCCGCGTGGTCGAAGGTGTTGACTGCATCGATGGCGCGCACTTCGCCAGGCGAGCACTCGGAAAGATGCAGCACGTCGACGCCGCCCGCACACAGCCAATAGCCAAAGCTGCGCCGCGGCGTCGGGCGCTCACCCACCTGCAGGCCGACCACCTCGCAGTAGAACTCGCGCAGTGTCTCGAGCAGCGGGCGCGGCGCGCGCAGGTTGTAGTGAGCCAAGCCTTGAATCATGCTGGCATTGTGCGCGAGGCATCTGCCTTCATACCCGCTGCGGCCCGCTGCGGCCCGCAGCACCCAGGCCGAGGGCGACGCGGGCGGCATAGCCCTCGAAGGTTTGCGGAAAACGACCTGGATCTGGGCGAAGGGCTGAACTACAATTCGCCCCTCTTTCCGAGGAGCGTTGCAAGGCACCCCAGTCTCTGTTCTCAGAGACAGCGTGGTGCCCCAGGCTCGGAAATTTATTTGCAACCGCGCTCACCCGCACGATCAGTCTTCGTGGGTGAGTTGACATGACTTCCCTCTGTTGCGCTGCGTGCGGGTTCCTCTATCGACTGGAGCCTGACATGAACGCCGTTCTCAAACCCACCAACGACCACGCTGTGCGTGACCTTTCCCTTGCCGCCTGGGGCCGCAAGGAAATCAAGATTGCCGAAACCGAGATGCCTGGCCTGATGGCCATTCGTGAAGAGTTCACCAAGAGCCAGCCGCTCAAAGGTGCACGCATCACCGGCAGCATCCACATGACCATTCAAACGGCCGTGCTGGTTGAAACGCTACAAGCCCTGGGTGCCAGCGTGCGCTGGGCCTCGTGCAACATCTTCTCCACGCAAGACCACGCCGCTGCTGCGCTGGCCGCAAATGGAGTGAATGGCGGGGGCACGCCGGTGTTTGCACACAAGGGTGAGACGCTCACCGAATACTGGGACTTCACCCACCGCATCTTCGAATTCGGCGCCAAGGGCACTGAAGGCGAAGGCCCCAACATGATCTTGGACGACGGTGGCGATGCCACGCTGTTGATGATCCTGGGCCAGCGCGCCGAGAAAGACGCCTCTGTCATCAGCAAGCCCACCAGCGAAGAAGAGACCTGCCTGTACGCCGCCATCAAGGCCAAGCTCGCGGTCGACCCCACCTGGTACACCCGCAAGGCCGCGCAAATCATCGGCGTGACCGAAGAGACCACCACCGGCGTGCACCGCCTGAAAGAGATGAGCGCCAAGGGCACGCTGCCCTTCCGCGCCATCAACGTGAACGACTCGGTCACCAAGAGCAAGTTCGACAACCTGTACGGTTGCCGCGAGAGCCTGGTCGACGGCATCAAGCGTGCGACCGACGTGATGATCGCGGGCAAGGTGGCCGTGGTCGCGGGCTACGGTGACGTGGGCAAGGGCTCGGCCCAAGCGCTGCGTGCCCTGAGCGCACAGGTATGGGTGACCGAGATCGACCCCATCAACGCGCTGCAAGCGGCGATGGAAGGCTACAAGGTTGTGACCATGGAGTACGCGGCTGACAAGGCCGACATCTTCGTCACCACCACCGGCAACAAGTCGATCATCACGCACGACCACATGGTGGCAATGAAAGACCAGGCCATCGTCTGCAACATCGGCCACTTCGACAACGAGATCGACATCGCCTCGATCGAGAAGTACACCTGGGACGAGATCAAGCCGCAGGTCGACCACATCACCTTCCCCGACGGCAAGAAGATCATCATGCTGGCCAAGGGCCGCCTGGTGAACCTGGGCTGCGGCACGGGCCACCCGAGCTTCGTGATGTCGTCGAGCTTCGCCAACCAGACGATTGCGCAGATCGAGCTGTACACCAAGTCGGCCAACTACCAGGTCGGCCAGGTCTACGTGCTGCCCAAGCACCTGGACGAAAAGGTGGCACGACTGCACCTGAAGAAGGTGGGCGCCATGCTGACCGAGCTGACCGACGAGCAAGCCGCCTACATCGGCGTCTCGAAAGCCGGCCCGTACAAGCCTGACACCTACAGGTATTGAGCCCCCAGTCGCTGGCGCTCCTGCCCCCAAGGGGCGCCTCTCCTGCGGCCGGGAAACCCGTTTCGCGGCGAGTTGCTTGATGTCGGGGCCTGTCGCTCTGCGACTTGCCCCGATTCGTAAACCGAGAGCTTAGATGCGCGCTGACCAACTCATTCTTCAACGGGGCCTCGTGCCCACCCGGTCGGCCGCGCAGCGGTTGATCGAGCGCAACGCCTTGCGCTGGCTCAGCCCCAAGGGCTGGGTTGTCGTCAACAAGGCGGGGCTAGACGTGCCTGAAGACTGCGAGATGGAGATCACCGACGACGCCGAGCTGCGCTTCGTGTCGCGTGGTGGGCTGAAACTCGAAGGCGCGCTGAAAGCCTGTGGCATCGACGTGACCGGGCTTGATTGCCTGGACCTCGGCCAGAGCACCGGGGGCTTCACCGACGCGCTGCTGCAGGCCGGCGCCAAGCGCGTGGTCGGCATCGACGTCGGCCATGGCCAGCTGCACCCCAAGCTGCAGGCCGATGAGCGCGTGGTGTGCTTCGAGGGCGTGAACGGGCGCGACGTGAAGGGCTCGGCTTTTGAAGCTGCCAACACGCCGCACAGCTTCGGCTTCGTCACCGCCGACCTGTCGTTCATCACCTCTACGCACGTGCTGCCCACGATGGTGGAGTACCTCGCACCCGGCGGCCACTTGCTGGTGCTGATCAAGCCGCAGTTCGAGCTGCAGCCGGCGCAAATCGGCAAGGGCGGCATCGTCAAAGACAAGGTGCATTTCATCGAGGTCGAAAACCGCCTCTGGCAAGCCAGCAAGGCGCTGGGCCTGAAGGTGCAGAAGTATTTCGAGAGCCCGATCAAGGGCGGCAACGGCAACACCGAATTCTTCGTGTGGGCCAAGCAGCCCGCGTAGTTCAAGGCACGTGACTCAACGCAAGCCACCAACCGCTCAGGCTGAGGTGGACTGAACACAGTTCAAGAAAAGGTTCGACATGAGCACGACGCGACTCCCGCTGAGCCTGGAGTTCTTCCCTCCCAAAACCCCCGAAGGCGTGGCCAAGCTTGCGGCCGTGCGCCAGCAGCTCTACGCGCTGAAGCCGCAGTTCTGCTCGGTCACCTACGGCGCGGGTGGCTCCACGCAAGACGGCACCTACGCGGCCGTGCAGGCCATCCTCGCCGAAGGCGTGGACGCGGCCTCGCACTTCACCTGCATCGGTGCCGACCGCGCGTCGGTGCTGGCCAAGATCGAGCAGTTCAAAAAGGCCGGCATACGCCGCCTGGTGGCGCTGCGCGGCGACCTGCCCAGCGGCTACGGGGGCTTCGGAGAGTTCCGCTATGCATCGGACCTGATCGCCTTCATACGTGAAGCGACCGGCGACCACTTCCACATCGAGGTGGCGGCCTACCCCGAGATGCACCCGCAGGCGCGCTCGCCCGAGGCCGACATGCAGGCTTACCTGGCGAAAGTGCAGGCCGGTGCCAACTCGGCCATCACGCAGTTCTTCTTCAACGCCGATGCGTACTTCCGCTTCGTCGACGAATCACGCAAGCTGGGCGCCAGCATCCCGGTGGTGCCCGGCATCATGCCCATCATCAACTCGGCCGGCATCATTCGCTTCGCCGACAGCTCGGGGGCCGAGATCCCGCGTTGGGTCAGGCTGCGGCTGCAGGCGTATGGCGAAGACACCGCGTCGATAAAGGCCTTCGGCCTGGATGTAGTGACCACCCTGTGCGAGCGGCTGATCGCCGGCGGCGCACCCGCGTTGCATCTCTACACAATGAACCAGGCGACGGCGTCGCTCGATATCTGCAAGCGGCTCGGCTTGCACGGCTAACTTGCGCGCTCGCACATGAAGATCGTTGCGTATCCGAAATAGGCCTGTCAGCAACGCGACTCGGCCGAGACGCTGCTCAAGAGGCGCGATCTCGCCCGCGAGGAATCCGCATCGATGACGAGGCAGCGCGTCTGCCTTTCTTCGAGCGGTGCGAGCCATGGGAGCGCCAAATGCCGCAGGTGTTCATCAACGACCAACGGGTCGGCGGCGTTGCGGGCCTGCACGCGGCGCTGGTTCTGATGGTTCGTTAGCTGCACCCGGAGCCTTGTCGGCTGAACGTCGTCACAATGGCGCCCACCAAATCAAATCAGGGAGGGCGCCGGTGAAATCTTCTGTGATCCTGGCTGCGTGCGCGTTCGTCGCCGTGCTGTGCGGTTGTGCTCGAATCGAAGAGGCCGTTAGGCCGGTCCCTGCCAAGGTGAATGCGGCACATCCGCCGCCACCCGATGTGCAGGCTGCGCGCGATCGTCTGATCGGCCTCCTGGCCGACGACAAAAAACAGGCCGAAGCGGTGCGCGATCAGTTGGAATCGCGCATGACGTTGCGCGCGCTCTCCTGCTCGCAGCAGGTGTCGATCGGCCGACTCTCGTCGGTGGCCTCAGTCAAGGCGTTAGGACTGGATCAGACTTGCTTTCAGGCTCAGGATCAGACCTTGCAAGCATTCCTGGGCGTCAGAACCGTTGGGGTGCTGATGGCGCAGGCGCCTCTGCGTCCGCTCAAGCCTGCCGGTGCCGGTTCAAAGCTTCCCAAGGGGCCGCTAGGGTCGATCTACTACGGCACCTTCGCGAGCGATGCCGGTGTGGCGGTGCTACGCGACAACATCGGCGACGCCACCGTCGTCGAGCTGCCCGGTGGGGCAGTCATCGCCAAGTTGCCTCGCATGATGACGAGCGCCTGGGCCAGCAGCCTCTCGCCGAACGGACGTGTCCTGGTGCTCCAGCAGCCCATGGGCCAGGGCATCACTTTCTACGACACCGCCAACGGGCACCGAATCTGGGACGCTCCCGGCGGCCAGAGCCTGCTCGCATGGTTGCCCGACGTCACCGGTTTTGTCCTCGCCGAACGCAGCGGTGTGACCACGCTGGCTGATGGCCTCACGGGCACGCTGGTGCCGCACCCGCTCGCCCCACGCAACGCCTCGTTTGCGGCCCACCGGCCCGGCTCACCAGCCCGAACGCTGCTTGGCGACTCACGAGAGCTCATTCTTATGGAACACCAGCGTACGCCTGCCGGCCTGCGGGCCACCGAACTGCGAAAGTTGCGCATCACCTCGGGCTCGGGCATCACCTCAGGACAACCGATCCCGATGCAACAAGGCAAGCTCGTGGTCTTCACCTCCCACCCTCACATTGGCTGGCTGAACCTCGAGAGCGGCGAGAGCGGCGTCTGGAGAACCTCCCCTACCTTCGGTTCCACCTTCGCCAAACTCGATGAGAACCGCTTGCTGGTCGACTCACTCGATCTTACGAATCGCATGCGCTTGAACCCGTGGGTGTTCGACATCAGCGCTCAGACGGTGACGCCGGTCGAACCCGCTGGCATGGAGGGACTCCTCATCCAAACCGGTGACCGCCCCGGCTTCATGCGTCGAGGCCAGGAGGCGTGGCTCGCCGACGAGGTGAAGGTCATACGCGAGCCCGCGCCGATCGACCAGGTGGCCGGCGAGTATGAGCTGCAGGCGCAGCTGGCAAAGCTACAGGC
Organism: Rhizobacter sp.; assembly: GCF_046595475.1. Taxonomy (GTDB): domain Bacteria; phylum Pseudomonadota; class Gammaproteobacteria; order Burkholderiales; family Burkholderiaceae_C; genus Rhizobacter. The sequence continues at coordinate 111,992 of NZ_JBKJOQ010000093.1, read as the reverse complement.
TCAAACCGATGCCCTGGCGAAGCCGACCATGCCCGGCTCCTCAATGACCCAAGCCAATCCGAGCACGCCCGTTGCAGCACCTCGTGGACTTGCCGGCCTGCCTAAAGACGCAGCGGTGCACATGGTCGGCGTGTACGAAGGCGCCGGCCCAAACCGTGCCACACGTTCGGTCCGCGCCATAGTGCGGCCGTCATCGCGGCCGGTTGTGCTGGCCCTCTCATCCTACGAATCGGTGCGCTGGGTGATCGTCAACACAGGGGCGAGGATCTCCGCCGTGCTGGTCAGCGGTTACGAGCCCTCGACCGTCGTTGGAGTCGACGCTCCCGTGATGCGCATGGGCAGTTCGTATGCGTACAAGCTTGGCACCACCGAACACCTTCGGTGGCGTCAGGAGGTGCAGCAATACGTCGGCCCGCTCGAACTTCGCTCGTTCCAGGGCCTGTACACCGGTGCCGAATTCAGCGTGGGAGGTTCTTGACACCATGACGCGCAGCCGGCAATTCCTGTCGTCAAGGAAAGTCTCCGCTCTGGTCACCTATGGTCTGCTCGCCGCGGCACCGCAACTATTGGCGGGAGAAATCTACCGCTGCGAAGGCGATGGACCCAAGGCCCTCGTCGACCTGCCTGCTCGCTGCCCGAACGGCCGCGCAATTCGCGTCGGCGGCGCCGGCTCCGCCGCGCGGGCAGCCGACGTCGCTTCTGCGGTTAAGGCTCGTACTGAACGCGTTGAGAAGATCGAGAAGGTCACATCATCGCGGGAAGGCTCTCGCGACCACCCGATCTCGGGCGTCGGTACGGAATTGCGGCCGGCCGAAGCGCATGCTACCCAAACTGCTGAACCCACACCGGCGCCCGCGTCGGTGGCCGCACCCACACCGGCGTCTCCGAGTGCTGCCGCAGTCGCCGGCTGCGCACGGTTGCGCCCAGACGCGGCGGCTTTGCGCAAGTGTCTCCAGGAAGAGCGCCGCAGGGAAGTGCGCGCCATCGCCCTTTCTCGTCTGGCCAAGCTGAGTGCCGCAGCAGCAGAGTTGGCCAGGTCGACGCAAACGGGCAACGGCCTGCTCGCGGTCGGTCGCAATGGCCGGCCGGTAGCTTGGTGCGAAGGCTTCTTGGGCGACTTATTGGCGATGCGCAACCTTGAGGTTGTGGACGACGAGATGGTGCCCGGGCCGCGGTGGATCAATGCCAGCGGCAGCGTGGGCGTCAGTGACTTGCGTAGCGGCGAGATCATTGACACACAGTTCACCGAGCTGATAGCGCCAGGAGGCCCTGTGGTTAACGGGTACGTCACATTGCGTTGGCGCAATCAGCGAACGGTGTTGGTAAGGAGCCGCCCCACTTGCGTCGAGGTCAGCCCTGGCACCGCGCGCTGCGCGCAACAGCGCTACATGGGGATCGACGTGCACGACGACGAAATGGCCCAGGCTTGCAACATCAGTTTCTACGGTCGCGCGTACTGGCCGCAGTGGCAGGACAAAAATGTAGAGATCCGCACCCCCATGCGCTGACAAGAAGTGCTGGAAGCGCTCGCGCAGCACTTGAGCATGCACCCCGAAAAACCCCTGACTGAACGCCATTGAACACAGCCCACCTGCACACCCTCCCCAACGGCCTGCGCGTGGTCGCCATTCCCATGCCCTGGCGGCAGACGGTGAGCCTGAGCGTGTTCATTCGCACCGGCAGCCTGCACGAATCCAAGGCCTTGAACGGCATCAGCCACGTGGTGGAGCACATGGCGTTCAAGGGCACGCACACGCGTGACTGCCAGCGCATCAACCTCGACGCCGAGCGGCTGGGTGCCGAGGTCAACGCGCACACCGACAAAGACCACACCGCCTTCCACATCGAAGGCCTGGCCGCCGACCTGGCCACCTTTGTCGACCTGCTGGCCGACATCGTGCTCAACAGCAGCTTCCCGGCCGACGAGCTGGAGCGCGAGCGCCAGGTGCTGCAGCACGAGTTCACCGAGTTCGAAGAAGACCCGGTGAACACCGCCTTCGATCTCTTCGACCATGCCTGCTACGGTGCGAACCACTCCGCAGGCAGGCCCGTGATCGGCTCTCGCGCCAACCTCAAGCGCTTCACGCGTGAGGACCTGCTCACCTACGTACAGCACCAGTACACCGCCTGCAACGTGGTGGTGGCCGCGGCCGGGCCGGTAAACGAGGCGACGCTGCTGCGGGCCACCCAGGCGGCGTTCGGCGGCATGCCGCGTGGTGAGCCGAATGTCGTGCTGCCGCCGATGTGGCAAGGCGGCGTGAAAGTGAAGCGCGTGTCGGGCAGCGGGCAATGCCAGATCGTGCTCGGCTTCGAGGCGCCGCCCTTGGCCGACGACAGGCACGTGGCCCACGTGCTCGCTGCTGCGCTGCTGGGCGAAGGCATGAGTTCACCGCTGCTCGATGAGATCCGCGAGCGGCGCGGGCTGGCCTATCACGTGGGGTGCTCGGTGGATGTGCTGCCGCTGTGCAGCCAGTTCGTCATCGATGCAGCGACTGACCCAGAGCAGGCGGATGCGTTTTTCATTGAGACATTTCGGCTGCTGAAACAGCACGCTGAAACCATAGACCCCGTGGGTCTGGCACGGGCGCGCAACCAGATCAGCGTGCGCACGCTGCGGGCGCTGGAGCACCCCGCCAGGCGCCTTGAAGCCGCGGCGCAAGAGGTGTTCACCTTTGGGCAGGTGCGCGATGCGAGGGACTGGTTGGCGCGCGTGCAGGCCCTTGGCGCAGGTGAGCTGCAAACCGTGTTCGTGCGGATGCTCGAGAACCCTGGGGCGGTGGGCTTGGCGGGAAGCGTCACCGCGCGAGCGCGGGAGACAGCCGTCAGAATGGTTCAGCCAGGGGCGTAGGGCTTCGGTCTTGCAGACCTGACCGAAGGCCAGTGTGAAGCCGGTGGCCGCGATGGCGTGCTCGTTGGGCTGCTCTGGACAAGCCTGGAAAATCCCCGCCCGACCAAACTTCTTGTGGCCATGACTTCGGGGCTTCGATCGTTTCACACCGCTGTCATCGACTCACCTCGACACTCAATCGGCAGTTTGTCGACTGCGCGGCGCGCCGGTGCTTCCGGCGCTGCTGACCACCCGACCAGGAGAAGAAACACATGCTCGCAACCTCAGCCCTTCGACGGCTCTTGGCGCAGGCGCTCCCGCTGCTGCTCGCAACTGCCACCGGGATCAGCATGGCGCATCCCGATGGCCTCGATAACGACGAAGACGAGGGTAATAGTTACGCCATCGGCCTGTGGGGCGACATGCCCTACAGCGACGTGCAGGCTCGGACGGGCGTGCCAAACCTCATCGCCGACATGAACTCGCAAAAGCTGAAATTCTCGGTCTTCGACGGGGACTGGAAGGCGGGGAACGCGATTGTCGGGTCGGCAACCCCCACGACCTGCAGCAATGAGCTGTACGCGCAGTCAATGGGCTACCTGAACACCTTGAAGGCGCCGGCGATGTTCACCCCGGGCGACAACGACTGGACGGACTGCGACCGGCCAAAGAACGGCGGCTACAACTCGCTCGAGCGGCTGGAATACGAACGAGCATTGTTCTTCTCCACCCCCTATTCGCTCGGCATGAAGCGACTGAAGCAAGACGTACAGACGGGCTTCCCGTACTGTCTTGGTGTCGGCGGCAACGCGGTGTCCTGCGTCGAGAACCGGCGCTGGATGGTGGGCAGGGTCGTCTACGTGACGTTGAACGTACAGGGCTCGTGCAACAACCTGTGCGACACGGCGCCCGACCCGGCCGAATATGCGGCGCGCAACGCTGCCAACATTTTTTGGATGAAAGAGGCTTTCGCGTATGCCAAGCAGCGCGGCGCGGTCGCGCTCATGATCATCTCGCAGGCCGATCCTGGTTTCAGCAAGTTCGAGTTCGACGCGCCGCTTCGCGACCCGATCACGCTGGCTCAAACCGACGGCAACCCCGACGGGTTTCAGGAGTTCCTGCTGGCGGTGCGGAGTGCCGTCATCGATTTTCGCCGGCCGGTGGCCTACGTGCATGGCGACTCGCACTACTTCCGCATCGACAAGCCGATGCTCAACGCGCTTGGTCAGCGGCTCGAGAACTTCACCCGCATCGAGACCTTCGGCGACAACGCCGCCAACGGCAACAACGATATGAACTGGGTCAAGGTGACAGTTGACGCGCGCAGTCGTGAGGTCTTCTCGTACACACCGGTGATCGTGCCCGGAAACCGGGTCGCGGTGCCCGCGCCGTAGTGTCCCCAGCGGGACCGCACCACTGATGGCTTCAACGCGCCCACGGGCTAGCGGGAGCACCTGGAGTCAGTCAGGGAGAACGCAGCTGCCTTCTGCTGGCCAGTTTCGGGGAGTGAATGCCAGCCGTGGGTCGGGTCCTGCCGGCCGCTTTTCCAGGTTCGTCGGCGAACAACGGTCCTTGAAGCTTTGCTTCCCGGAACAAGCCGGTCGCCGCCGAGCGTAGTCGACCCGAAGCAGATCTCCGTTGTCGGGTACGTCAGGCCCAATACTTGACGTGCGTAGTCCTTCGTGGTCGTACCTTCCTTCACCGCAAGCAGCCTCGGACAGTTCGCGCCCTAAAACGTTTGCTGCCGACGAGGCTCGAAGTAGTTGGTTTCCAGGACATGCGGCTAAGCATCGTGCGAACTTCGGATCGGCGGCGGCCGGATTCAATGCTGCTCGGTCACCGCGTTCAAATCGGCCTGATCTCGATCTCCGAAGGTTCGCTCATCGGATTCGGGCAGCGCTTCACCCATTCCACGGCGTCGGCCATTGATGGAAGCTCCCAAATCCAGTAGCCGGCGACGAGGTCTCCGGCGAATGGGCCGTCCACGACAGTGCGCGACTTGCCGTCGAAGCGAACCCGCTTGCCCTCGAGGGTCGGTTTCAAACCATCGCAGTCCTTCATCACGCCGGCGTTCTTCAGTTCTTCGTTGAAGACCTCCATTTCAGCCATCTGAGCCTTCATCTGCGACGCGCTCATCATTGCAATAGAGGTTTCGATTTCGGGGTTTGACTTAACCATGATCATGAATTTCATGTTGAGCTCCGTGTTGAGGAATCCACCGCCCGCGACCGCCTTTCAGCGGCTCATTTCGCCTTCTTCTCCTTGGCGGGCGTCTCCGTGTGACGTCTTGCTTGAGCCTTGCATTTCAGGCTCCTTTTGAGGTTGGCTGGTCTCCATTCTCCATATTGATCATCGCCTTTGGCATCAGACCCCACTCGGTCCGCTTGTAGGTCCATTCTTATCAAGGGATGCCCGTGTGCAGTGCATCCACACCGCATCGACGGACCGGCGGCGTGGTGCATTGAATCGAATTCCCTCCACTTCAATGGCGATTGCCGTAGAGCGGCCGCTCGCGGACGATTTCTCTTGGCCGAGGTGAGTCAACCAGAGGTTCGTACTCGCCGCACGAAAGCTGTCGCTGGCAGGTACGGCAAGGCAAGATTTTCCAGCCTTACCGGAAGTACCGCTTGTGGGCGTCTGCGTGAGTACGAGGCCGCGCCAGCAATCTGACCTTCAATCTTCTAGCTGCGCCAGCCAAGGTCAGCTCACGGCGACTCTACGGAACACCCGGACTCGGCCACTTCCAGGCATTCGTGACCGGCAGCTTTCATGCCCTTCCCATGGGTGAACATTTTCCTCCGCCACATAAGGTGAAGGAATCTCGGCGTTGCGTGGCACGTCGGCTAGCGCGATATCACGCCACCGTGACAGGTCGCTGCGCTACGCGGGCATGAGTGCACGACGGTGGACAGCCGGCATGGTCTTCACGCTGGTGTCAGTGAGGGCGATGGCTTCGATGTGCGCACCGGGTCGCCGCTGAGCGTGAACACGCTGACCGCCTGCACGAGCTTGGCGGCCTGGTGGCTCAGGCTCTCGGCGGCCGCGGCACTCTCCTCGACCAACGCAGAGTTCTGCTGCGTCACCTTGTCGAGCTCGTTGACGGCCTCGCTGACCTGGCCGATGCCCTGGGTCTGCGCCTGGGTAGCCGAGCTGATTTCGGCGATCAGGTCATTGACGCGCTTGACCTGCGCGACGATGTCGTCCATCGTGCGGCCCGCCTCACCCACCTGCAGGCTGCCCGCCTCGACCTTCTCGACGCTGTCGGTGATCAGACGCTTGATCTCCTTGGCGGCATCGGCCGACCGCTGGGCCAGGCTTCTGACCTCGCTCGCGACCACCGCAAAACCGCGGCCCTGTTCACCGGCGCGTGCGGCCTCGACCGCAGCGTTGAGTGCCAGGATGTTGGTCTGGAACGCGATGCCGTCGATCACGCCGATGATGTCGACGATCTTTTTGCTCGACGCCGTGATGGCTTGCATGGTGCCAACCACCTGATTGACCGCGACCCCGCCCTGGGCCGCGACGGCACTGGCCGAGCTCGCGAGCTGGGTGGCTTGGCGTGCGGTGTCGGCGTTGTGGCGCACGGTGGCCGTGAGCTGCTCCATCGACGCCGCGGTCTGCTCAAGGGTTGAAGCCTGCTCTTCGGTGCGCTGGCTCAGGTCGGCATTGCCAGCCGCGATCTGGGTGGAGCCGGTGGCGATGCTGTCGCTGCTGACACGTACCTGTCCAACGACTCTGGCCAGGTTCTCGTTCATCGCCTTGAGCGCGGTGAGCAACTGACCGGTTTCGTCGGTGCTCGTGACGTCGATCTGTGAGTTCAGGTCGCCGGTGGCCGCGATCTCGGCGAACTTCACCGCCCGAAGGATCGGGCGCGTGATCGAACGGGCAAGGAGCCAGCCAAACACGCCCCCCGTGGCGATGCCCACCACCCATGCCAACGCGAGCCAGCGGGTCGAGGCAGCGGAGGTTTCGCGGATATCGCTGGCGGCGGCCGCCGCGTGATGGTCGAGCGTGTCGGCGACGCCTTTCGCCACTTTCTCGGCGTCGTGAAACGCCGCCTTCGCGTCGCCCATCGCCTTGTTGGCGATCAAGGTCGTGTCGAACTGGTTGGCCAGAACGCCCGCGTTGACCTTCGCAAATACTTGCTCATAGGTGCCTAGAGACTTGCGCAACTGTGCCAGGGGCTCGACGATGCCAAGCGCCACGCCCAGGGCGTCGAGCCGCTCCAGCTTGGCCTTCAGCACGCCCTGGGTGTCTTGCCAGGACTTGAGGTACTTCTGTGTCGCCTCGGCGTTGCCGATGTTGATCAGGATGTCTTTCTCGTGCCGGCGCAACTGGATCATCTCGGTACGTACATCGCCAATGGCGTCCCCGGCGGCGAATTCCTTCTCGATGAAGCTGGTGCTCGCCGAAGACAGGTTGTGCAGCGCCAGCATGCCGACCCCACCGATCAGGGTGAGAAGCAGCAGGAGCGTCGTGACAAGCCCGCCAATGCGGGTCGAGATCCTGGAGTTCTTGACGAAGGACATGGTCGGTTCCTTGGAACGCAAAGTTTTTCTCGGAAGGAAGGCTCATCACGGCTCGGGCATGGGCCAATCACGGCGACCCATGCCAAGCGCGCATCAACCAAGTTCCCGTTTCGGGCCAGGGCGGCGCTTGGCGCTTCGAGGCTCCGCGACCGACCATCAGTCGTGTTGGGTTATCGGCAGTTCGGTCGCGTTGCTTGAGCGGCCGATAAAAATGACTACACGCGGCCGCCGCCCGGGTTCCGTCTTCGAGTTCCGGGTTCCGCTTCAGCTCGGCTTTGAAGATGGTGATGCCTGCCTCCTTGCTCAGGCCCTGGGTAGGGCCTATTTGCTCAATCGTTGAACGTCATCACGGAGCCCGGCGAGGCCTTACGACAATGTCGAAGTTGAGCAAGCCGCACCCGCGTTACTCGGTGTATTTGATTTCGAGAACGGACGGACTTGGAAGCGTTTCGCTTTTGACGTGTTTGACATACTTCGACTGGCGGTTGCAAGAAGCACAAGACTTCTCAAGGTCAGCTTCCGAGCAGCTCAGTGGCTTGCGCGAATGTCTCCATCGGGTCGGTTGGGTGCATTCGCTGGCAAGAGCAGGAGACATTCGCCCGTTGGCCGATGCGGGGCGGTGCCACCCACGGCGGGGTACGTCAGCGGCGCAGCGCATAGCAGCCATTCATGCTGCCAGCGTGCGTGCCTCGCCGTGGTCGGCATGTGCTCGAACCCGCGAGGTCAGAAGCCAGCCACCACCAACAGCACCCGCTGCTCTGTTCAACCTCGACCGCCCCCGCAGTAGCGCAAGCAAGTGCCCCAAAGCACGGGTTCAGGCCCGCGGCTCTGAAGGGGGTTCAAGCTTGTCTCGAAGCAGCTCTTCACCCGCTTGCCGCAAAGCGGAAAGCAGCTCCCGCTGAAGTTTCTCGTCGGGTAGCGCGCGAGCAAGCATCACCGCGCCTACGTTCTGCGCCATCAGCGTCCAGGCATCTTCGGGCGTGGCCGTCAGGCGCCTGAGCTTGGCATGAATGTCCAGCAACCCGGCCTGGAATGCGGCACGGACGGGCGCTTGCGCACGCGAGATCTCGGGCGTGAGAGACGGCAGTGGGCAGCCCTGCTCTGGGTGCTTCACATGCTGGAGGCTCAGATAGCCCGCCAAGGATCTGGCCGCACTGGTTTCGTCTGCAGCATCGACGTCGTCGTACATCTGCGCGGTACGCGCGAGCTCGGCGCGGATCAACGCAACGAACAGGTCGGCCTTGCCGTCGAAATGCTTGTAGAGCGCGCCTGTGGTGACGCCTGCCGACGCGGCCAAGGCGGCCATGCCGCTCTCATTGAAGCCATGCTTCTTCGCATGGCTACCGCCCTGCTCAACGAGGCGTTGGCGAGAGGCGTCTTTGTGGTCTGTGGGATAGCGCATGGTTGGATTGTGGTGTCTCCGGGTTGACAGTCATAGAACCCGATCTTAGGATAATGTTCATTATCTCATGCCGCAACCCAGCGCCGTGAGAACAACAGGGGCAACGCATGCAATTACCGCAAACATCAGAATTGAAGAAGGCCGCCTGCGATCTGCACGCAGCGCATGTCGCGCCGTACAACGCGATGCTCGTACCGTTGCGGATCGCCTGATGAGCTCCCCAACTGCATTGGTCGTTGGCGTCGGCGCCAGCCGGGGCCTGGGTGCGGCTGCCGCCAGGCGCTTTGCTCGCGAAGGCTTGCATGTGATCGTGGCCGGTCGCACCCCAACAAAGCTGGATCAGGTCGTTGCCGAGATTCATGCGCTCGGTGGATCGGCCGAGGCTGTCGTGGGCGATGCATCGCTGGAGGCCGACTCGGCGCGCTTCGTGGCCATCGCCGAAGAACGGGGCCACCTGGAGCTGGTGCTTCACAACGCCGGCAGCAATCGACGCGATGCGTTTCTAGACCTTCGGGTCAGTGACTTCGAAGGGCTTTGGCGATCTCATTGCCTGGGCGGCTTTCTGACTGGGCGAGAAAGCGCCCGCTGCATGGTGCCGCGTGGCCGAGGAACGGTTCTGTTCACCGGAGCGTCGGGTTCGCTGCGCGGGCGCGCGCTGTTCGCGGCCTTTGCAGCGGCCAAAGCCGGCCTGCGTGCCACCGCCCAAAGCATGGCGCGTGAGCTAGCGCCCAAAGGCATCCACGTTGCGCATGTCGTGATTGACGGGGGCATCGAAGGCGACCGGCTGCTATCAGCGTTTCCGGGTCGAGTGAATGAAAAGGGGCCCGACGGCTTGCTCTGCATCGACGCCATCGCCGAAACCTACTGGCAGCTGCACCTGCAGCCTCGCAATGCCTGGACGCATGAGTTGGAGCTGCGGCCCTGGACCGAATCGTTCTGAGCGCACAAGCGCGTTGCTTGAACCCAGGCCGCGAAAGCGACAACACCCCACCAGGAGACCCCTCATGTCCGACAAGAAAGCCATCCTCGTCATCGGTGCCGGTGACGCCACCGGCGGCGCCATCGCCAGGCGCTTCGCACGCGAGGGCTACATCGCGTGCGTTACTCGGCGCACGGCCGACAAGCTCGAACCCCTGGTCGCACAGATCAAGGCCGAGGGCGGGCAAGCCCACGGCTTTGGCAGTGACGCCCGCAAGGAAGAACAGATGGTGGCGCTCGTCGAGCAGATCGAGCGCGACATCGCCCCCATCGAAGTGGCTGTCTTCAACATCGGCGCAAACGTGCGCTTCGGCATCACCGAAACCACCGCACGGGTCTACCACAAGGTATGGGAAATGGCTTGCTTCGGCGGCTTCCTGATGGGGCGCGAAGCCGCCAAGGTGATGCTGCCACGCGCCCGCGGCACGATCATCTTCACTGGTGCCACGGCGAGCCTGCGCGGGCGCGAAGGCTTTGCTGCGTTCGCCGGCGCCAAGCACGCACTGCGCGCTTTGGCGCAGAGCATGGCGCGCGAACTTTGGCCCCAAGGCATCCATGTGGCCCACCCCGTCATCGATGGCGCCATCGACACCGAATTCATACGCAGCAACTTTCCGGAGCGTTATGCGATGAAGGAGCAGCAAGGCATCCTGAGCCCAGATTCGATCGCCGATGCCTATTGGCAGATCCACCAGCAGCCCCGCGATGCCTGGACCCATGAGACCGAGTTGCGGCCCTGGATGGAAGCCTGGTGAATGCCATGCTCGAAGCGATCGCCCACCATCAAAGACACTCGGAAAGACGCGCCATGAAGCCCGTTCAAGTGCAATTTCTCTTCGACTTCGGAAGCCCCAATGCCTACCTGTGCCACAAGGTGCTGCCGGGCATCGAACACCGCACCAAGACCAGCATCGACTACGTGCCGATCCTGCTCGGCGGCCTGTTCAAGCTCAGCAACAACCGCTCGCCCGCAGAAGCCTTTGCCGACATACCGAACAAGCGCGCCTACGACAAGTTGGAGATTCAGCGTTTCGTCGCCAAGCACACGCTCGGCCAATTCCAGTTCAACCCCCACTTCCCGGTGAACACGCTGAAGATCATGCGGCTCGCTGTTGCATCGCAAGAACTCGGGCGCGGGCCACAAGCCCTCGATGCCCTGTATGCGGCGATGTGGGAGCAGGGCCGCAACATGAACGATGACGGCGAAATCGCCGCGGTGCTGCGCCGTGCCGGGCTGGACGGCGACGCGCTGCTGGCCAAGGCCCAGGCGCCTGAAGTCAAAGCCCGGCTGGCCGCCAACACGCAGTCGGCCTTCGAGCGCGGGGCCTTCGGCTCGCCATCGTTCTTCGTTGGCACCGAGCTGTTTTTCGGCAAAGACCGTTTGAGAGATTTCGAAGATGAAATCGTCAAACAGACGCCCGCACCATGAAGACCGTCGCCGATCTCGTTCGGCGCGCAGGCAGCCATTGTTAGATGGCTGTGGATCAGTGCACGACAATCCCACCATGGCGTCGACACCTCTTTCCGCGGACCACGCCCTGGCGCAAGCCATCGGCCTGTATAACGCCGGCCACACCGACGCGGCCGGGCAGCTGTGCGCGGGCCTCCTCTCCACCGATCCGCAACATCCGGGGCTGCGCCAATTGATGGCGACCTTGTGCCTGGATCGTGGCGATGCGGCCGAGTCGCTGCGACACATCGCCATCGGCTTGGCCGTGCGACCCGATCACGGCCCGTCACGAAGCATCGCCGCGCGCGCCTGGTACGAACACGGTCGCGAGCAGCACGGCGCACGCGAACTGGTGGCTGCGCAGCAAAGTTTCGAGCGCAGCGTGAGCCTGCAGCCGTCGCTCGCCTCGGCATGGTTTGCGCTGTCGCTGGTGTGCCAAGACTTGCGCCGCTTTGATGCGGCGCGCTCTGCGCTGCATCAGGTGTTGATACTGGCGCCGGACAACGCCGAGGCGGCGGTCAACCTCGGTCTCGTGCACCAGGAGCTGGGCGACATCGATGCCGCGATGGCGAGTTATGCCCGTGCCTACCAACAGCGCCCGCAGGCCATAGGCCGCATTGCCAATGCGCTCTGCTCGGAACGCGCGGGGCGCATGTGGCTGGACCTCGACGAGCTCAAGCGCGAGCTGATGTCGCTCAGCGCGCGGCAGCCGGGCGCTTGATGCGAAAGCGTTTGCGGTACACACCTGGCGCCTCGAGGACTTGCGCGACGATGTCGCGATAGCGCTGCGCGCGCTCGGGTGAGAAGGCCTCGCAATGCAAGGCAGCAGGCTCACGCGGAACGGGAAAGCATTGGGCGATTGGGGTGCCACGTGGCAGCACCCCTGCGAAGTCGGGGTCGGTCCACAGCGCCGGGAAGTTGATGCCGGCGTCATTGAAGCGGTCGGCATCGACGACCCCGGTCAGCAAGCGAAACGGCAGGTCTTCGCGGTTGACCGGATGAGTCGCGAACAGGCACCAGCCGGCTTCGAGTTCGATGGTCCAGAAGCTGTTGAACTTGATCGCTGACGCGTGGCCGTCGCCGAACGGCGTGCCTTGCAGCTGCGCTGGCACATGAAAGCTGAGCGGCGAGCGCGGGTGGTGCTCGACAGTCAGCGGCGGCAAGTCCCACTGCCACGTGAAGCGGCCGCGCTCGACCTGCACATCGCAGGGCAACAGCAGCATGAAGCCATGCGCCATCGCATCAACGAAGGGCGGGCATTGCTTGACGGTGCGAATCTCGCGTTGATGCACCTCGGACCAGCCACGCGGCGCCATCGCTTTCAGCCACTGAGGCAAGGCATCGCGGGCAGGAATCGGCCGCGGCAGGAGGTCGATCAATGCGGGGTCGCAACGGAAGGTAATCTGCATGACAGTCTCCAGCTTCAGCGCAATATATCGGACACCTTCAGTACTCGATCCAGCGGCCAGTCTCCCGTTTGAACCGCTCGGTCTGTTCAACCCGAAAGGCACCGGCACCCGCCTCCCACGCGCAGCGCTCGACGCTGATGGATTCCTTGCCGACCCGCAATACGTTGAACGAGTTCACTTCCCCACGGCTGCGTGTGGATGTTGCCGTTCCGGCCTGCACTGCAAGGGCCGAATAGCCAGGAAGGTCGTGACGGCTGGACGTGTCACCGGCGTGGCTGGTGTGAAAGTGGCCCGCAAGCAGCAAATCGACTCCGCAGCTCGAAAAAGCTTCCATCGCCTGCCGTGCGCGCCCGACGAGTTTGACGCTACCCCGTACGGCAGGCAGGTCGAAGGGGTGATGGGTCACGACGATCTTCGTCGCGGCCTGAGGCAGTGCGGCGATGCGGGAATGGATGGATTCGATTTGGGCGTCATTGATGCGGCCACCCTTGAAGGTCATTGCGCGCGCGGTGTTGATGCCCAGCACGGCAATCTCATCATCGATGAAGGACGGCTCCAAGTCGTGGTCGATGCCGCGCCGATAGTTGCCAAACGGGTTCAACACCCGCTCCCAGGCTCGGTACAGCGGGACATCGTGGTTGCCGGGAACGACGACCCGCGGCGCGGGCAAGCGATCCAGGAACGCACGCGCCTGGCGAAACTCATCAACCCGCGCACGTTGAGTCAGATCGCCAGACACCACCACGCAATCCGGCCGATTCGCGTGCACAGCGGCGAGCAACGGTTCGATGAGCGCCGGGTCAGTGCGGCCGAAGTGCAGATCCGAAAGATGAACCAGCGTGCGCATGAACAATCAATCTCAGAGCTCAGGCCGGTCTGACGGCGCCGCACCGAGCACCGTCAGGCTGGCCGGGCGGATGCGATAGCGCAACGGTGGCGTCATGACGGCGACTTCGCCATCGGTCGCAACCCGCAGGTGGTGATGGCGGCTGTTGACGACGATCTCGGTGGCTGGCAAGGCGTCGAAATCTCGCGCCTGCTTCAATTGGCCAGCGAGTGCCCGCAGCGCAAGTTGCAAGAGCCGCAGGCGCCCCGGCCGCTGCGCCACATAGAGGCTCAGGCGCCCTTCGGTCAGGCTCATGCGCTTGCCCAGCGCAAAGCCTTCCATCACATAGTCGTTGTTGCCGATGAAGACGAAGGGAGTGCGCCGCAGACGCTCCTTGCCCTGCACCGAAAGGCCAACGCTCAGAAACGGGTAGCGCCGCAGCGCCGCCACGCTGGCCCAGAACAGCGCCAGCCACTTGCCGCGGCCGAAACGCCTTTGCTGTCGATTCCGATCGTGGACGATGTCCGGGTACAGGCCGAGGCTTGAGTTGTTGATGAAGATGCGGCCGTTGACTTCGCCCACGTCTACGCGTAGCCGTCGGCCAGCGGCGATCTGCCGTACCGCTTCATCCAGGGCCATGGGAATTCCCAAATCCTTGGCAAAGTGATTGAGCGTGCCGAGCGGCAAGACCCCGAGGGCGATGCTGCCGCCCGCCAGCGCGGCGGCGATCGTGCTGACGGTTCCGTCGCCGCCGCCCGCGACGATGACGTCAACTTGTTGGGAGATTGCGTGCGCGGTCTTGGCCGCGATCTCCTTGCCGCCTCGGGCAAGAACAACCTCCGCGGGAATGTTGGCCGACACGAACAGGTCGCGCACGTGCTTGATGAGCCCCTCGTCATGGCCGCTTCCAGAGCCGGCATTGAGGATCACGACGATGCGGCTCATCGCTGTGAATCTCGCAAGTCCGACTCGCGGTCAGCCACGAGCGCATGCGGTATGGGGCCGGCCTCGCGCCAGAATGCGGCCAACGCGCTCAGGCAAAGCACGATCCAGGCGACGCCTTCGGCGAAGGCCGCACTGACGTCGCTGAGGTAGTGCACGCCGAGGTACATCCGAGAAAACGCCACGAGCAGGATTGCCGTCGCTGCCAAGGTGACGGCAAGAACCCGCCAATGCAGCGCGCGCGTTTGGCCGAACACCCATGCCACGCCGAGCCCATAGAAAATCGTGCTGGCGGCGACATGGCCGCTCGGAAAGCTGTAGCTCGCAAGAGTGAGAAGCGGGTCGGCGAAATGGGGTCGGGCGCGATGAAATGCGAGTTTCATCAGCACGTTGAGAAGCATGCCCCCGACCATGCAAAGCACCAGCGTCGAGACGCGGCGCCACTGTCGCTTTCTGAACGCCAGAATGCAGATGATGCCCGTGTAGAGGGTCATCGCGACCGTCGAGTGAAGTTGCGACACCACCAGCATCCAGCGCGTCACGCCCGCGCTCGCGTGCACGTGCAACCACTGGGCGACACGCTCATCCAGAAGCGTCAGGCGATCACCCGTCACGACGTCTTCGGCAATCGAGCCGAACAGCCATGCTGAGGCGACGAGGAGCAGACCCCCAACACCGAGTTGCATGGCCAAGCGAACCCGAGCCGGCGGGTTGCGAAGCTCAGGCATGAGGCAAACAAGTTTTGCGAAGATGATCCATGCCGTCATTAGCCGCGGGCAAAGCCACGAGCTCAAATGCTGTCGTCTGTGTCGTTTGAGAACCGAAGCATCACCAGCGAATATCCCGCAAACGCATACCGCTCGCCATGTAAAGGATGGCCCTTTGCGCGTCAGATACCGCCTACTTGCACAGCCGTGTGAGGAATGACTACATTCGCCCACCATCACTCCGCTCACACGCCATGGCAATGCTCATCGCCCAGAAAGCAAGTTGGTTGGCCATCGGCGCTTGCATTGCCGCAATCAGCGGCCTCGTGGTTGTGAACTTCACTTCCGGCGAGAAACAGATAGCTCGGCGCGTTGAGCGTTTGTATTCGCTTGACGACCCGCAATTCGCCCGTGAGCTCGGGGTTTTGCTGGGGCCACCCTTCATCCAGGGCAATGCGGTGCAGGTGCTTCTGAACGGCGACGAAATCTTCCCGCCCATGCTCCGGGCCATTCGAGAGGCCAAGGCGTCGATCACCTTCGAGACATACATCTACTGGTCCGGAGACATCGGGCGGGAGTTCGCTGTGGCATTGGCTGAAGCGTCTCAGCGGGGCGTCAAATGCCATGTGCTGCTGGACTGGGTTGGCAGCGCGAAGATGGATGACGTGTTGGTCAAGCAGCTGACGGCGGCAGGCGTGCAGCTGCGGCGCTTTCATCCACCGCATTGGTCGCATCTTGCTCGCTTGAACAACCGAACGCACCGCAAGCTGCTGGTCGTCGATGGCCGTATCGGCTTCACCGGGGGTGTGGGCATTGCTACCCAATGGACAGGCAGCGCGCAAGACCCCGCACATTGGCGCGACACCCACGTTCAGATCAGCGGGCCAGCGGTGGCGCAGATGCAGGCCGTGTTCATGGAAAACTGGATCAAGGTGACGGGCCAGGCCCTCCACGGGCCGACCTACTTTCCACCGTTGAACGCGCAAGGCAACAGGCTGGCGCAGATGTTCAGCAGCTCGCCCTCCGGCGGCAGCGAGAGCATGCAGCTCATGTACCTGTACTCGATCACGGCGGCTGCGAAGTCGATTGACCTGTCAGCGGCTTACTTCGTGCCGGACGACCTGACGCTGGCAGCTCTGGTCGAAGCCATGAAGCGCGGCGTCAAGGTCAGGATCATCGTGCCCGGGGCTCACATTGACAGCGAGACCGTGCGCAGCGCATCGCGTGCGACATGGGGGCAGCTGTTGCTGGCTGGCGCGACCATCGCCGAGTACGAGCCCACGATGTATCACTGCAAGGTCATGATCGTGGACGGGCTGTTGACGTCGGTGGGCTCGACGAACTTCGACAACCGGTCATTCCGCTTGAACGACGAGGCAACGCTGAACCTGCTTGACGCCGAGTTCGCGCAGCAGCAAACGGAGATCTTCAATGCTGACCTCGCGAAATCGAGGGTCATCGGCTTCGACGACTGGGCCAACCGCCCATGGACGGAGAAACTTTCAGAACGTTGGAGTCGCTTGTTGGCGTCTCAACTCTGATGTCAGTGCGGGCGGGCACGATGAGCAGGCCTTCTAAGCCTGGTCGTCGGTGCGCTGCGCTTCAGCCCCCATCAGCCTCGCTTCTGCGGTCACCGTGCTGCCCGCAGCGCCACCAAAGTGAAACGCTCGAATCGCAAGTGTGATCTCGCGGGCGATGCACATACATCCAACGGTCAGCGAACTCGTGCCGACCTTGCTGCAGCAACTTAAGCCGCTGACCTGAGCGGCAACCCGGCTCGGCCGGTTCAGCCCACGACGACCAGGCTTGGCGTGGTACTCGTGGCCACGACGCTGCCCACAACGGCCGCCTGGGCGAAGCCATGCCGCAGGAAGATCGCCAGCACCTCGTCGACCGCGCTGGGCGCGCACGACACCAGCAAGCCGCCGCTGGTCTGCGGGTCGGTCAGCAAGGCATGGTCTTCGGCCGCGAACGACGACGGCAAGGTCACGTCGCTGCCATAACCTTCCCAATTGCGCCCCGACGCGCCGGTCACGAAGCCGCGGCTCGCCAGGTCGCGCACACCTGCCATCAGCGGCACAGACGACCAATCCAGGCGCACCTCGCAGCGTGCGCCGCGCGCCATCTCCAGCGCGTGGCCGGCCAGGCCGAAGCCGGTGACATCGGTCAGCGCGTGCACACCGGGCAACGCGGCCAGGTCCGGACCCGGCGTGTTGAGCTTGGTTGTCGTAGCGATCATCTGCGCGTAGCCGGCGTCACCGAGCTCGCCCTTCTTCAACGCCGCCGACATCACGCCCACTCCCACCGGCTTGCCCAACACCAGCACATCGCCGGGCCGGGCGTCGGCGTTGCGCTTTACATGCTTGGGGTGCACCAGGCCCAATGCCACGAGGCCGTAGATCGCTTCCACGGAATCGATGGTGTGACCGCCCGCGATCGGGATGCCGGCCGTGCGGCACACCGAGGCACCGCCTTCGAGAATGCGCCCGATGGTCTGAGTGGACAGCACGTTGATCGGCATGCCCACCAGCGCCAGCGCAAGGATCGGCCGGCCGCCCATCGCATACACGTCACTGATCGCGTTGGTCGCAGCGATGCGACCGAAGTCGAACGGGTCGTCGACGATCGGCATGAAGAAATCGGTGGTGGCGATCAGCGCCTGCTCATCGTTGAGCTGGTAGACGGCAGCGTCGTCCGCGGTTTCGATGCCGACCAGCAGTTCCTTGGGGATGGGCATTGCCGCCGTGCCTTTGAGGATCTCCGACAAAACGCCCGGGGCGATCTTGCAGCCACAGCCACCGCCGTGCGAAAGCGAGGTCAGGCGAGGTTCGGCGAGGTTTTGGGGTGCGTTGTTCATGCTCAGGGTCCTGGAAAGCGTGGGTCCATCAATTTGGCCACCAGACCGTGCAGCGTGGCGCTCTCGGCTTGGGGTGCAAAGAGCGGCGAGCGCTGCGCCACCTGGCGCTGCAGACGGAAAAGCATATCGGGATTCTCTTGGGCACGTTCCAGCAGGGTTGCCAGCGCGGCGTCGTTGCCCGCTTCGAAGAAGCCACCGTAGCCCTCGCCCAGCAGCCCGATGTTGCCGGCGATGCGTGAGGCCAGCACCGGCGTGCCGCTGCGCACCGCTTCGATGACCACATGCGCACCACCTTCCATCCAACTGGGGTGCACCAGCACATGGGCGGCCTGGATGCGGCGGCGCGTCGCCGCATGGGGTAACGCGCCCAGCCAGCGGTAGTTCGGCTGCATTGCGGCCAACGCGCTCGCCTGCGCGCCCAGCGCCGCATCGAGGGCCGCACCGACGTGGTCGAACAGGATGTCGCCTCGGCCCGCCAGCCGCTGCGCCGCTCGAAAGTAGGTGCGCGGGTCTTTCTCGTCGCGCAGATGGCCCACCATCAAGGCACGCAGGTGGCGCGGCGTTTTCAGCAAGGTGGTGCGCGAAGGGCACGACTGCAACAGCACATGGCACTTGGATTGCAAACCGGCGGGCAGCCGTTGCGCGCCCAATTCGTTGAGCACGACCAGCATGTCGGCCAGCTCCAGCGAGCGCTGAGCATGGGCGTCGGTATCGATGTCGCGATAGAGGTCGGTTCCGGTCAACGTCAGCAAGAGCGGGCGCTGCGGGTGTGCCGCGCGCCAGGCTGCAATCGATGGGGCCGACCGCCGCGCGTGCAGCGCAATCATCAGTGCTTCGTCGCCAGCGCTCCACTGCGCCGTCAGTCGGACGCGGTAAGCTGAATGCAGCATGCGCGCCCAGCGGTGCGCGGTCTGCCAATTGCCGTTGTTGGCCTCCGCCAATGCCGGCGTCACGATGACAATGGATTCACGATGCACGACGCAAGCCTAACCTCTGCGGCGCTGGTGGCCCGCCAGGGCGGTGCCGATGCCTTGGTCGAGGCGTTGCAGGCCAGCCGCCGAGACACGCTCGCCACCTTCGCCACTTGCGAGCAGGCGTTGCCGGGCTTGATCGCGCCGCTGCAGGGCGAACTGAATCCGCCGCTGTGGGAGCTGGGGCACATCGGCTGGTTCCAGGAATTCTGGCTGGCACGTAACCCGCAGCGCGGCCACGGCGCGGCGGCCGACCCGGAGCAGCCTCGCGGGCCTTCGTTACGGCCCGATGCTGACGCGCTCTATGACTCCAGCAAGGTGCCGCATGACTCGCGCTGGACCCTGCCCCTGCCGGATGCCGATGGAACGCGCGCCGACCTGGCACACCAGCTGGCCGGCACGCTGGCGCTGCTGCATCAACTGGGCGATCAGGCCCGTGACGGCGGCCACATCGGCGACAGTGCGCTGTACTTCTTCCGCCTCGCGCTGCTGCACGAAGACATGCACCACGAAGCGGCGCTTTACATGGCCCAGGCTTTGGGTATCGCAATCGACGATGCGCGTTGGCAGCCCAGGTCGTTGCCCGCACCCCCGCGGCCCATCGCATTGGCGCCAGGGCCGTGGCACCTCGGAAGCGGGTTGGACCCGGGCTTCGCTTTCGACAATGAATTGCGAGCGCATGCGGTCGATCTGCCGGAGAGCGTTGTCGACGCCCAGGCGGTTCGATGGGCGGAGTTCTTGCCCTTCGTCGAATCCGGCGCCTACGCCGAAGATCGCTGGTGGAGCCCGGCCGGTCAGCAGTGGCGCGCAACCCGCCAAGCCGTCGCGCCGCGCTACCTCAGGCGTGACGGCATGACCTGGCAGCAATGGCGCCATGGGCACTGGCAGGTGCTGAACCTGGCCACAGCAGCCGCTCACCTGACGCACCCTGAAGCCCAGGCGTGGTGCCGCTGGGCTGGCCGGCGCCTGCCGACCGAGGCCGAGTGGGAGCGCGCTGCGTTAAGCCGCCCCAACGAGTTTCGTTGGGGCGATGTGTGGGAGTGGACGGCGAGCCCGTTCCAGCCGTTCCCTGGCTTTGAGGCCCACCCTTACCGCGACTACTCGGCGCCCTGGTTCGATGGCCGGCCGGTGCTGCGCGGAGCCTCGTTCATGACGCAGCCGCGCATGCGCCACCCGCGCTACCGCAACTTTTTCCCGCCGCATCGCAACGATGTGCCGGCAGGGTTCCGCACCTGCGCGATGTAGCGCGGCACTTGCCCCCGCATCACGCAGTCGCGAGAAACACCCCGAACCAATCTCGCGGGTCGGCCCAGCGCCGCACACTGCCGAATCCGGCGCTGCGCAGCAAGCCCTCGAAGCTGTCGGGCGTCCATTTGGCCGAGTTCTCGGTGTGTATGCGTTCCCCGGCCGCGAACCGGCGCTCGTCTGCGGGCCAGCGCACGGTGAGGGCCTGGCGTGCCTCCAGGTGCATCTCGATGCGCGAGTCGTGTGCGTTGAAGTACGCGACATGGCGCCAGTCGCGCACCCGGAAGTCCGCTCCCAGCAGGCGGTTCAAGTGGCTCAACAGGTTGAGGTTGAAGGCCGCGGTGACACCGAGTTCGTCGTCGTAGGCCGCTTCGAGCACGGCCTTGTCTTTGACCAGGTCGACCCCGATGAGCAGCGCCCCGCCGGCCGCGGTGGCACGCGCTTCACGCAGCAGGCGCAGCGCCTCATTGGGCGAGAAGTTGCCGATCGACGACCCGGGGTAGAGCACGAGTGCCGGGCCATCAAGCAGATGCGCCGGCAGCTGCAGTCGCGCGGAGAAGTCCAGCCCCACCCCCACCATGTTGACTGCGGCATGCTCGCGCTGTAGCGACAACATCGATTCGCGCAGAAACTCCACCGAGATGTCGACCGCCACGTAGCGCCGCGGGCGAAGCAGCCCAAACAGGCGGGCCGCCTTGACGCAATTGCCGGCACCGAGATCGACCATGGCCGGCGCCTCGCCCGTGGCGGCAAGCACGGCGCTTGCGATCGCGGGGCCGTGAGCCGCGAAGATGGCCGCTTCCGTGCGTGTCGGGTAGTACTCGGGCAGCTCGGTGATGGCGTCGAACAGGCGCGACCCCAGCGGGTCGTAGAAGAACTTCGGCGAAACGTGGGCCTGCGCCGCATGCAGGCCGGCTGCTGCCTCGTCGGCGAGCGCGCGGTCGTTGATACGGTGCAGCTGAAGAAAGGTCGGGGTGTGCATCGGAGGCTGGGCTGTGGGTGCAATGCCTTGCGGTCGACTCTAGCAGCGCAAAGCGGCTAGAGTCTGAGGCCCGCACTACCGCCACCCGGCCTTCGCACGATGATCAACTTGTCACTCTCCCATGTGTTCAAAGGCTTGCTCGGCTTCACCATGGTCGCGGCATTTGCATGGGGCAACCCGGCACACGCCCAGCAGGTTCTGCGCGTCACGGCCATCCCCGACGAATCGCCGACCGAGTTGGCGCGCAAGGCCGCACCTCTGGTGAAGTACCTCGAATCCAAGCTCGCGATGAAGGTCGAGTTCACGCCCGTCACCGACTATGCAGCGGCCGTCGAAACCTTGGTGAACAAGAAAGTCGACCTGGCGTGGTTCGGCGGGTTCACCTTCGTGCAGGCTCATGTGCGCTCGGGCGGCAAGGTGATCCCATTGGTACAGCGCGAGGAGGACGAGAAGTTCCGCTCGGTGTTCATCACCGGCGACCCGACCATCCAGAGCCTGGCCGACCTGAAGGGCAAGGACGTGAGCTTCGGCTCGCAGAGCAGCACCTCGGGCCACCTGATGCCGCGCAGCTTCCTTCTGCAGGCTGGCGTCAACCCCGACAAAGACTTCCGCCGTGTCGCCTACAGCGGCGCGCACGACGCCACCATTGCAGCGGTGGCTTCGGGCAAGGTGCAGGCCGGCGCTTTGAACATCTCGGTCTGGGACAAGTTCGTCGCCGAGAAGAAGGTGGACACCACCCAGGTCCGCGCGTTCTACACCACGCCTGCGTACTACGACTACAACTGGACCGTGCACGCCGACATGCCCGTGGCCCTGCGCGACAAGCTGGCCCAGGCCCTGCTCTCGCTGAGCCGCGACACGCCCGAAGGCAAGGAGATTCTCGACCTGCAGCGCGCCACGCGCTTCGTGCCAACGAAGGCCGAGAACTACAAGGGCATCGAGGCCGCGGCCCGCAGTGCGGGGCTGCTGTGAAGTGAAGCATCGCCGCACTGCCTGTCGATCCGTGCGCGGCGGCCGTAGGCGCGGGGCGACGTGAAACTCCAGCTGCGAGCGCTGACCGCGCGGCATCCGGCAGCGCGGCCCGGCGCGGCGACCGCGCTGCAACCGCTGGACCTGGATGTAGCAGAGGGCGAACAGGTGGCGGTGATAGGCGCGTCGGGTGCTGGCAAGACCACCTTGCTGCAGGTGATGGCGCTGGCGATGCCGCCGGCCGCTGGCACGCTTCAGCTGGATGGCCAAAGCCCGTGGGCGCTGCCGCGGCGCGCGCTGCAGCGCATGCGCGGCCGGCTCTTCCTGGCGCCGCAAGTGCCACCCTTGCCGCCGCGCCAGCGCGTGGTCACCGCCGTGCTGGCGGGCCGGCTACCGGCGATGGGGTTGCTGGCCAGCATCCGCTCGCTGTTCTACCCGAGTGACATCCCGGCGGCGCACGATGCGCTGGATCAGTTCGACCTCGCTGACAAACTGTTCGAGCGGGTGGACCGGCTCTCCGGTGGCGAGCGCCAGCGCGTCGGGCTGGCGCGTGCGCTGCTCGCGCCCGCACGGCTTTGGCTGGTGGACGAGCCGCTGTCGGCGCTCGACCCGACGCGGTCTCGTCAGGCCCTGGAAACGCTGGTTCAGGTGGCGCGCGAACGTGGCGTCACGCTGGTGGCCACGCTGCACCAGGTCGACATGGCGCTGGCGCATTTTTCGCGCATCGTTGGCCTGCGCGAGGGCCGCTTGATGTTCGATCTGCCGACCTCGGAGGTGACGCGCGAGCTGCTCGAACGCCTGTACGCAAAGCACGAAGACGAACTGGACGGCAGCGCTGCGGCGCGCTCGCCGCAGCCCGAGTCGGCCGGGCCCGTGGCGGTGGTGATGCACTGCCGCTGAGCATGGGGGCTTTAGCGCACGCCACGCAACGCGCCCCGGATCGGGACCCGGCCTGGCTAGGCCGCGCGTTCTGGTCGTGTGCGGCATTGGTGGTTCTGTGGCCACTGGCCGTGGCGACCGAGTTCAAGCCCTGGCTGCTGTTCGATGCCCGCAGCCTGCGCGTCACGGGCCGCTTCCTACAAAGCTTCTGGCCACCCGCCCATTCACCGGACTTCCTGATGCTGGTGGCCCGGGAGGCCTGGCGCACGGTGACCATCGCGACGGCCGGCCTCACGCTCGCGCTGCTGCTGGCCGTGCCGGCGACGCTGCTGTCAACGCGTGTGCTGTCGGTCTCGGCCTTGTCCGGCCGCATGGCGCGCGGCCCGTTCTGGTTGCGTCAGGGGGTGCGCTGGGGGCTCATCATGCTGCGCAGCGTGCCCGAACTGGTGTGGGCGCTGGTGTTCGTGCGCGTGGTCGGCCTCGGGCCCACGGCTGGCGTGCTGGCAATTGCGCTGACTTACGGCGGCATGCTGGGCAAGGTGTATGGCGAAATTCTGGAGAGCGGCGATGTGCATGCCGCCCAGACGCTGCTGCGCAATGGCAGCTCGCGTCTGCAGGCCTTTCTGTTCGGGCTGCTGCCGCAGAACGCAGCGGAGTTGACCAGTTACACCGTTTACCGCTGGGAGTGTGCGATCCGCAGCTCGGTGGTGCTCGGTTTCGTCGGCGCCGGCGGGCTCGGGCAACTGCTCGACGGCTCAATAAAGATGTTCAATGGTGGTGAGGTGCTGGCAATGCTCGCCGTCTTCGTGCTGCTGGTGGCATTGGCCGATCGCGTGAGTGCCGGCTTGCGCAAGGGTCTGGGGTGAGTGTGATGAGATCTATGCCACCGGCTTCCAACACGCCCTATCGCCTGCCGCCGCCGCTGTTCAATGCGCGATGCCGGGCCTGCTGGTTCACCGCCGCGATCTTGGTGCTGGTGGTGGCCAGCTTCTGGACGCTGAACCTGCAGTGGGCGCAATTCCTCTCACTGGAAGCCTTGCGCAGCATGGGCCGTTTCATCGGCGAGTTCTTTCCGCCGGACACGTCGCCAGAATTCCTGGCCGGCGTGGCGCGCGGCACCTGGGAAACACTCGCGATGTCTGCGCTGGGCACGCTGCTGGCGGCCGTTGCCGGCCTGCTGCTCGCCCTGCCTGCGAGCCGCACGCACGCCAATGATGCGGCCCGCCTGCGCGCGCCCACGCGGCTGTTGCTCAACGCGCTGCGTGCCATCCCCGAACTGGTGTGGGCCGCCTTGCTGCTGATGGCGGCCGGCCTCGGACCGTTCGCCGGCACGCTGGCCCTGGCCGTGCATACCGCGGGTGTGCTGGGACGCTTGTTCGCCGAGAGCGTGGAGAACGCGCTGCCGGGCCCGGGTGACGCACTGCGCGCACAGGGCGTGGGCAGCACACGCGTGTTTCTGTACGCGACGCTGCCTCAGGTCGTGCCGCAGCTGATCAGCTACACGCTGTATCGATGGGAGAACAACATTCGGGCGGCCGCCGTGCTGGGCGTGGTGGGTGCAGGTGGCCTGGGGCAGCTGCTTGCCTTTCACATGGGCCTGTTCCACATGGGCAAGACGGCGACGATCCTCGGTGCAATGCTCGTGCTGGTGGTCGCGGTGGATGCCTTGAGCTACGTTGCTCGCCGGGCCATGACGCGGTAGAGGCAGGCGGGCCTCGCCACGCCCGACCGGCAGGCCGCTTTGGCCGACGAGATCATGAAAGCGTGTGACGCCGAAGGGTCGATGGCCAACAGCGATTCATCACCCCCGCTGCCACACCACCCCCTCCTCCGTCAGCATCACATCCACCAACAGATCGTCCGGCTCCGCGCGCAGCATCGGCAAAAATCCATGCGCATACCCCACGCCAATGGTCAGCGGCCGCGGGCTCAAGTCAGCCAAGGTGCGGTCATAGAAGCCGCCCCCATACCCCAGCCGCACACCCTCCGGCCCGTAGCCCACGCAGGGCAGCAGCAGCAATGCGGGCTTGAACTCGTCGGTGTCTTTAGGCTTGGGAATGTCGTAAGCATCAGGCTC
Organism: Rhizobacter sp.; assembly: GCF_046595475.1. Lineage (GTDB taxonomy): Bacteria > Pseudomonadota > Gammaproteobacteria > Burkholderiales > Burkholderiaceae_C > Rhizobacter. The sequence goes on along the minus strand of NZ_JBKJOQ010000093.1, from coordinate 86,942 downwards.
CATCGGGCACCCCGGGAACCACACATGGAAGCGCAGCTCGCCGGTCTCTCTGTTCGCCACCGGCAAGCCGATGCGCCGCGGTGAGCCCTCGGGCCCACCCTCGCTCCAGCGGTAGAGCGCGGGCAGCGGGTCGAACTCGCCCTTGATGGGCCAGTAGGCGCCCACGCTGGCCTCGCGCCGGCTCACGAGCCACATGCGCAGCACACTTTGCAGTTGCACGGCCAGCTCCAACCGGTCGGGCAAGGCCTGGCGGGCGGCGATGAGCTTCGCGCGCAAAGCACCGCGTTCTTCTGGGGTCATGCAGTGTCTCCAGCAGATAGATGAGCCCCGTAATTGTGCAGGAGGCCTTCAAGCGAAGAGCAGGTGACAAACTGCGGCACACTGCATGTGCTCACATTCAAGAAAACCGACATGCTTACTCGCTTGCCAGCCCCCCTGCGTGGCGTGCTCACCGGCTTCACGCTGGGGCTGAACACACTGGTCATCTCAGCCTCGCTGGTGCTGCCCTCTCTCATCAAGCTGCTGCTGCCGTTTGCACCCGTGCGCCGAGCCTGCGAGCGCACGCTGAACGCACTGGCCTCGGGCTGGGTGGCCATCAACAACGCCTGGCTCGCCGCGGTAAGCCCGGCCCGTTGGGACGTACAAGGCGTGGACGGCCTGCACCAACAAGGCTGGTACCTGGTGTCGAGCAACCACCAGAGCTGGGTCGACATCTTGGTGCTGCAGCGCGTGTTCCACCGCCGCATTCCCTTCCTCAAGTTTTTTCTGAAGCAAGAGCTGATCTGGGTGCCCGTGATCGGCCTGGCCTGGTGGGCGCTCGACTTCCCTTTCATGAAGCGCGGCAAGGGCCACGGTGCCCGCCACAGTGACCTGCAAGCCACCCGCGACGCGTGCGAAAAGTTCAAGCGCATTCCCACCTCGGTGATCAACTTCGTCGAGGGCACGCGCTTCACGCCGGCCAAGCAAGCGAAGCAGCGCAGCCCCTACAAGCATTTGCTCAAGCCCAAGATCGGCGGGCTGGGCATTGCGCTGGCGACGATGGGCGAGCAGTTTGAGGCCCTGCTCGACGTGACCATCGTTTACCCCAACGGCGCACCCAACTTCTGGGATTTGCTGTGCGGCCGCATTGACGCCGTGATCGTGCGCGTGCAGCGGCGCGAGATCCCGCCGCAGGTGCTGGGCAGCGACCCCATCGGTGACAAGGTCTACCGGCAAGCCATCAGCACCTGGACCGAAGAACAGTGGGTAGAGAAAGACGTGCTGATCGACGGCTTGCGGCGCGGTGATCGCCAACCTGCGGGCTGAGCCAGCGCAGCCGGCCACACCACCGTTCGCGTTGAGCCTGTCGAAACGCCGCAGGTCACCGTGCCCCTTAGTACCGGCACCAAGCCTTCGACAGGCTCAGGCCGAGCGGAACGTGGTCTCAGCCGATGCGCGCCTCAGTGGCCGCATCAAACACATGCAGGTCACGTGCATCCCAGGCCACGTGCACCGGGTCGCCCACGCGCTGCGTGACGCGCCCACCAGTGCGCAGCACCAGGCTGCCCATGGCGGTGTCAACAAAGGCGTAGGTGTCGGGCCCGGTGGGCTCCAACAAGGTCAATCGGCCGGGCATGCCCTGGTCGGCCAGCTGCACGCACTCGGGCCGCAGGCCGATCACGCAGCCAGGCACATGCTTTTGCAGCAAGGCCTGCTGCTGCGACTCGGCCAGTGCGATGGGCTGGCCCTTCACGCTCAGCTCGGTGTCGCCGGGCTTGAAGGTGTCGGCCTGCAGCATGTTCATCGCGGGTGAGCCGATGAACTCGGCCACGAAGCGCGTGGCCGGGCGGCTGTAGATGTCTTCGGGGGTGCCGAACTGCTGCACCGCGCCGTCGCGCATCACCGCGATGCGATCGCCGAGCGTCATCGCTTCCACTTGGTCGTGCGTCACGTAGACGGTGGTGGTGCGGGTGCGCTGGTGCAAAAGTTTGATCTCGGCGCGCATCTCCACCCGCAGCTTGGCGTCGAGGTTGGACAGTGGCTCGTCGAACAAGAAAAGCTTGGGGTTGCGCGCGAGCGCACGACCCATGGCCACGCGCTGGCGCTGGCCGCCAGACAGGTTGGCGGGCTTGCGGCCGAGCAGGTGCTCGATCTGCAGCATCTTGGCCACGCGCTGCACAGCAGCCTCACGCTCGGGCTTGGGCACCTTGCGCATCTCAAGCGCGAAGCTGATGTTCTGCGCCACGCTCATGTTGGGGTAGAGCGCGTAGCTCTGGAACACCATGGCGATGTCGCGGTCCTTGGGCAGCTGGTGCGTCACGTCGCGCTCGCCGATGTGGATGCTGCCGGCGCTGGGCATGTCCAGGCCGGCGATGATCGACAGCAGGGTCGACTTGCCGCAGCCCGAAGGCCCGACGAGGATCAAGAATTCGCCTTCATCGATCTCGATGTCAATGCCCTTGAGGATGTCGACCGCGCCGTAGCTCTTGCGAACGTTGCGGATTGAAAGTGCGCCCATGGTTTCAGTTATCCCTTGACGGCGCCGGCCGTGAGCCCGCGCACGAAATGCTTGCCCGCGAGCACGTAGATGAGCAACGTTGGCAGCGCCGCGATCATCGCGGCGGCCATGTCGACGTTGTATTCCTTCACCGAGCTGGAGGTGTTGGCCATGTTGTTCAGGCCAACCGTGATGGGCTTGGCGTCACCCGCCGAGAACACCACACCGAACAGGAAGTCGTTCCAGATCTGGGTGAACTGCCAGATCAGCGTGACCACGAGGATGGGCGCCGACAGCGGCAGCACGATGCGCCAGAAGATGCGCCAGAAGCCCGCACCATCGAGCATGGCCGCGCGAATCAATTCATCGGGCAGGCTCACGTAGTAGTTGCGAAAAAAGAGCGTGGTGGTGGCCAGGCCCACCAGCACGTGCACGATCACCAGGCCCCAGATCGAGTCGGCGAGCTGAGACCAGCCCAGCACCTGCGACATCGGCAGCAGCACCACCTGCAGCGGCATGAAGGCACCGAACAGCATCAGCCCGAACATGAGTTCGCTGCCCTTGAAGCGCCACTTCGAGAACACGTAGCCGTTGATGGCTCCGAGCGCGGTGGAGATGAGTACCGCCGGTACCACCATCAGTGTCGAGTTCCAGAAGAAGGGCTTTAAGCCACCGCAGTCGGTGCCGGTGCAGGCTTGCGACCAGGCCTTGCGCCAGGCGCCAAAGTTGATGCTGCCGGGCAGCGACAGCAGGCTGCCGTCGCGCACCTCGGCCATGTCTTTCAGCGACGTGGCGACCATCACATACAACGGCATCAGGAAGACGGCGGCGAACAGGAGCAACACCGACCAGATGGCGAAGCGCTGAAAGGCAACGGTGGCGCTGCGGCTCATCATTTGCGCGTCCTCAGCTCGGAATAGAGATAAGGCACGACGATGGCGGCCACGGTGCACAGCATTACTGTGGCCGAGGCTGCGCCCAGGCCGATCTGGCCACGCGAGAAGCTCATGGCATACATGAAGGTGGCCGGCACGTCGGTCGCGAAGCCAGGCCCGCCGGCGGTCAGTGCCATCACCAGGTCGAAGCTCTTGATCGAGATGTGGGCCAGCACGAGGATGGTGCTGAAGAACACCGGCCTGAGACTCGGGATGATCACGCGCCAGTAAATGCGCGGCAGCGAGGCGCCGTCGATCTGCGCGGCCTTGATGATCGAATCATCGATGCCGCGCAGGCCGGCCAGAAAGAGCGCCATCACGAAGCCGGCGCTCTGCCACACGCCGGCGATCACCACGGTGTAGATGGCCTTGTCGGGGTTGACCAGCCAGTCGAAAGTGAAGCTGGTCCAGCCCCACTGCTGCACCAGGTGCTCTAGACCCAGGCCGGGGTTCAAGATCCACTTCCACGCGGTGCCGGTGACGATGAAACTCAGGGCCATCGGGTAGAGGTAGAGGGTGCGCAGCGCCCCCTCGGCGCGTATCTTCTGGTCGAGCAAGATGGCCAGGCCCAGCCCCAAGGCCAGGCCCACGCCGATGAAGAGCGCGCTGAAAATGCCGAGGTTGGTGAGCGCCACGACCCAGCGCTCGCTTTCGAACAGCGTGGCGTATTGCGCCCAGCCGACGAACTCATAGTTGGGCAGCAGGCGCGAGGCCGAGAACGAGAGCACCCCGTTCCACACGATCAGCCCGTAGATGAAGACGAAGGCGAGCGTGAAGCTGGGGGCCAGCGCCAGGCGAGGCATCCAGCGGGCCATGCGCGCGGCGAAGGGTTGGGTCATAGGGCTAAGTGGTGAAGCCGACTCGGGCTCGACCTGCTCCGTTCGGGCTGAGCTTGTCGAAGCCGGCGCTGTGCTGGGCCTGCCCTTCGACAGGCCCAGGGCGAACGGAGCGCAGGCCCAGGGCGAACGGAGCGCAGGCTCAAGCGAACGGAGCGCAGGCTCCTGAAGTTACTTCGTCTTGGCAGCCGTGGCCAGGCGGTCCATGGCTTGCGCGGCGGTCATGGTGTCGGTGTTCCAGAACTGCGACACCACGTCCTTGATCGCGCCTTCAGCCGCCGACGACACGGCCATGCCGTGGGCGATCGAGGGCACCAGCGAGTTGCTCTTGGCGGTGGACACGAAGTCTTTAGCCGACAGCTTGGCGCACTCGTCAAACTTGCTCATGTCGCTGTTCAGGCGCACCGGGATCGAGCCCTTGTTGAGGTTGAACACCTCTTGGAACTCGGGCGACATGATGGCCGCGGCCATGTCTTTTTGCGCCTGCAGGTTGGCGGTGTTCTTCAGCTTGAACATCGCAAAGCTGTCGATGTTGAAGGTGTACGAATTGGCGGTGCCCGGTGCAGCAGCGCACAGGAAGTCCTTGCCCGGCACCTTGCCTGCGGCCAGGAACTCGCCCTTGGCCCAGTCGCCCATCAGCTGCATGCCGGCTTCACCGCGAATGACCATGGCGGTGGCGAGGTTCCAGTCGCGGCCCGAGGCGTTTTTGTCGGTGTAGTCCTTCACCTTCTTGAAGGTGGTGAGCACCTTCAGCATGGTGGGGCTCTTCAGGCTGCTCGGCTCCAGGTGCACCAGCGCCTTGTGATAGAAATCAGCGCCACCGACACCCAAGGCCACCGACTCGAAAGTGGTGAAGTCTTGCCAGTTCTGGCCCCCGTGCGCCACGGGTATCAGGCCGGCCTTCTTCAGCGCTTCAGCGGTGACGAAGAACTCGTCCCAGTTGGTGGGCATTTTGGCGTTGGCCTTCTTCAGTGCCTCGGGGTTGGCCCACAGCCAGTTCACGCGGTGCACGTTGACGGGCACGGCCACGTAGCTGCCCTTGTACTTCATGACGTTGGAGACGACCTTGGGCAAGAGCGCGTCCCAGTTGTTGGCCTTGGCCACGTCGTCCAGATTCGCCAGCACGCCTTCAGCGCCCCACTCTTGAATGGACGGGCCCTTGATCTGCGCCGCGGCCGGGGCATTGCCCGACACCACACGCGACTTCAGCACCGTCATCGCCGAGTCACCACCACCACCGGCCACGGCGAAGTCTTTCCAGCTGTGGCCCTGGGCCTGCAGCGTGGCCTTCAGTGCGGCGGCGGCCTTGGCTTCGCCGCCCGAGGTCCAGTAGTGCAGCACCTCGACCTCGCCGGCACGGGCCGCGAGTGAAGCGCAAAGCAGGGCGGCCGCGGCCGCGACGTGCAGCGCTCGGGTGGGAGTGGAAGTGATGGTCATCGAAGTCTCCGGGATGTGTTGTTGGGTGGATCGCGTCGAGGCTGCAGCGCCCAAGGTCGACCGGGCAGAACATTAACAATTAATTAACTCCTTGACGCCCGTACTTTCCCTTGGGTCCTCGTTTTGCCTATGAAATGGGGCGTAGTCAACGGCGAGGCCTGCGTGCGTTTCAGGCAACTCGTGGTTAATGCCATGTTAATTATTTCAATCTTCAAACAAAAATCAGCCCGGGCGCCTGGCACCCCCCTCTCACTTGCTGAGAGCTGGGCGCCCGATCCACACTGCACACCACGCCTCGGGGGGAAACACCCCAAGGCGCACATGAACGCTGCCATAACATCGCGGGCGATGAAACTCCTGCTCGCCGAAGACGACACCATCCTGGCCGACGCGCTCACCGCGAGCCTGAAGGCCAGCGGCTTCGAGGTCGAAGTGGCCGACAACGGCGCCGTGGCCGAGTACCTGCTGCTGCGCCACGACTTCGACATCGGCGTGCTCGACCTCGGCCTGCCGCTGGTCGACGGCCTCACCGTGCTGAAAAAGGTGCGCAGCGCCAAGCCCCGCCTGCCGATGATGGTGCTGACCGCGCTCGACGGCATGGAGCAGCGCGTGGCCGGCCTCAACGCCGGCGCCGACGACTACCTCACCAAGCCCTTCGACTTCCCCGAGCTGGAAGCACGCCTACGCGCCCTGCTGCGCCGCGCCCACGGCGCGCCGGCCACCGCCACGCTGCAGCAAACCGGCCTCTTGCGCTTCGACCGCGAAGCGCGCCGCGCCACCATCGACAAGACCCCGCTCGACCTCTCGCCGCGCGAATGGACCCTGCTCGACCTGCTGCTCACGCAGCGCGACCGCGTGGTCACCAAAGAGCAGATCGTGCAAGGCTGGACGCCCGACCCGAACGAGCAGAACCTCGGCTCCATCGAGGTCTACATCCACCGCCTGCGGCGCAAGCTCGAAGGCTCCAAGGTGTCGATACGCACGGTGCGCGGCCTGGGCTATCTGCTAGAAGCTGAAGCCTAGGCGGACCCCCATGACCGCCTGGAAAGCCTGGCTCACGCCGGGCACCCGCTCGCTGCACCGCCACCTGCTGCTGTGGCTCTTGTTGCCGCAGCTGGTGCTGTGGCTGGCTGCCGCGAGCTTCACCTATCAGCTGGCCGACCGCTACGCCAACCAGGCCATCGACGCCAGCCTCTCCACGGCCTCGCGTTCACTCGCACGGCAGGTCAAGCCCAGCGGCAGCGGGCTCTTCATAGACTTCCCGCGCGCCGCGCAAGACGTGATCGAGGCCGACCCCGACGACCGCGTGTACTACATGGTCAGCACGCCGCCGGGCGAGTTCATCCTCGGCAACAGCCAGGTGCCGCCGCCGCCGGCCAGCATTGCCGAGCCACGCCTGGGCCAGCCCTATCTCTATGACGGCGTGGTGCGCGACCCCGCCACGGGTGACAAGCGACGCGATGTGACGGTGCGCGTGGTCGCGCTCTACCTGGCCTACGGCGAACCGGGTAAGCCGCAGCGCCTGCTGGTGCAGGTGGCGCGCAGCCGCGCGAGCCGCGAAGAGCTGGCGCGGCAGATCCTGATCGACACCGCCCTGCCCTTGTCGCTGCTGATCGTGCTGATGTCGGTCATCGTGTGGGGCGGCATACGCGGCGGCCTCGCGCCGCTGGCGCGCCTGCGCAGCGTGGTGGAAAGCCGTGCCACCAACGACTTGGCACCGATTCGATTGGAAGCCGCGCCTGAAGAAGTGCGCAGCCTGGCGCTGGCGCTGAACACGCTGCTGGCCGAGGTGCGCGAAAACGTCAACGCGCAGAAGCGCTTCATCAGCGACGCCGCCCACCAGCTGCGCACGCCGCTGGCTGGCCTGAAGAGCCAGACCGAGCTGGCGCTCGCCAGCGCCGCGGTGGCCGCCGACCCCGAGCTGCAGGCGCGCTTGCAGCGCGTGCACGAGAGCGCCACGCGCAGCGCGCATCTGGTGAGCCAGCTGCTGGCACTCGCCCGTGCCGAGCCCGAGGCCGCACTGGCGCAGTCGCGCAGTCGCTTCGATTTGCAGCGGCTGGCCCGCGAAGTAGCGGCCGAGCAGGTGCCGCGCGCACTCGCCGCCGGCATCGACCTGGGGAGTGACGAGGCCGAGCCCACCGAGGCGCCGCTGCAGGTGATGGGCAACGCGATGCTGATTCGCGAGGCGCTGGTCAACCTGGTCGACAACGCCATTCGCTATGCGGGGCGCGGCGCCAGCGTCACCGTGAGCGCGCATGCGCAAGGCCAAGAGGCGGTGGTGACCATCGAAGACACCGGCATCGGTGTGCCCGAGAGCGAGCACGAGCGCATCTTCCAGCGCTTTGCGCGGGCCACGCATGAGGGCAATGGCTGCGGGCTGGGCCTGGCCATCGTGAAAGAGATCGTCGAGCGCAGCAGCGGCCATGTGGCGCTGCAGTCGGTGCAGCCGCAGGGGCTGCGGGTGATCGTGCGCTTTCCGCTCGCCGCTCCTGCCAAAACATGACAGCCTGAGCAGGCACACTGACACGCATGGCCGTCTCACCCGATTTCGTCGCGCATTGCATCGAGCTCTTGAACCCGCTCGGGCCTGCGCGCTCACGCCGCATGTTCGGCGGCCACGGTTTCTATGTGGACGACGTGTTCATCGCGCTGATCTTCGGCGAGCGCCTGTACCTGAAGGCCGACGCGCAAACCCGGCCTCGCTTCGAGGCGCAAGGCTGCGAGCCCTTTGTCTACGACGGTGCCGGCAAGCAGGTAACGATCAACTACTGGACAGCGCCCGACGACGCGATGGAATCGCCCGTGCTGATGCTGCCGTGGGCGCGGCTGGCAATGGAGGCGGGGCTGCGCGCGCGCAATGCCAAGCCCAAGAAAGCCGCGAGCAAACCAGCGAAGAAGGCGCCACTGCCCAAACGCTGAGCAGACAAGAGATCAAGGCTTGGCCACCGCCCGGTCGAACATCTGCAGCTTGTCGACCCCATGCTTGGGCTCCTTCTTCAGCATGCGCACTTCGCTTGAAAGCCGAATCTCTTTTTCGTTGAGATACGGCTTGGCGTCGAGTGTCTTCTGCACCCTGGCCAGGCTGCGCTGGTAATCGGCCGCGTCGCTTGAGACCTTCACCTTGCTGGCCGCTGCCGACCCACCGGCATCGGCCACCGAGGCGCGCAGCAAGACGCTGTTCAAGCCCACGGCGTATTGCGAAAACTCGGCCCCGTCGATCATGGCCGGCCGCCGCTCGGGCGGCGCATCGCGAAAGGCCGCGGCAATGCGCGCCAGGTCGGCCATGGCCGCCCGGTTGCTGCTCTTGATCGACAAGGCCTGCAGCTTGGGCGCACTGTCATCGAAGGGCTTGAAGCTCAGGTTGCCGCGCATGGCCACCGTGGCGGCCTGTACCACCTCGGGGTTGCTGGTGTTCAGGTCGTCCAGCGCCACCTCGAGCGTACGGTAGACGATCATCACCGGCAGCTTGCTGCTGAGCTGGCAGCCCACGATCTCCACTGACGGGGCCCCGGGCGGCGCCAGGCCCGCCACAACACGCGCTTTCTCTTGCGTGGGCGGCAGCACCAGCAGCTGCAGGTCGGTGTCGTCGGCCTTGCACACCACCTTGCAGCCCAGCTCGCCCTTGGCGTTGGACATGTTGGGACAGGTCGCACCGGCAAAGGCCGCGTCGCTGCGCTTCATGGCAAAACCGCCCACCCCGACGAACGCCTTGTCGGTCATCTGGCCGGGCTTGTCTCGCAGCCTCACGCTGACCGTGACGGAGATCGGCTCGGCGGTGGCCGCGCACGACAGCAAACACAACAGCAAGCACGCAATAAAAGCTTTCATGCCGGGTCTCCTTAGGCCTTCGCCCACTTCAACAACAAGCCGCTCACCACCACCATGCCGATGAACAGCAAAGCCTTTTGCAGCGGCGTGGCCCACACCCAGAAATTGAACCAGCGACGTGGCTGCACGTGGCACACGCCATCGGCCAGGCCTTTGTCGAACAGGGCGAACACCTTGAGGTTCTGCGCGCTGATGGGCGGCGCCTCCTTGCTGGCCGCTTGCAGCCTCACGCGAAAGCGGTAGCTGAACTCGGGGCGCAAGTCGTTGAGCACGAACTGCATCTGGCCGCGCAGCGGCTCAGAGCCGGAGTCGGGGCACAAGGCACCGGGGCAGCTCTGGCCCGTCATGGGGTGAAAGGCGAGGTCGTCGGGCTCGAGGATCGCGCCCTGACGGTAGGGCTCGTCGAAGAGCACGGTGTTGATGAGCGCGTCGCGCCCTTCGAAGGTCAGCGGCACGCCCTTGGGCATCTCGCCCGCAATGCGCCCGGTCACGAGCACCTGCCCGCCGCTGGACACGCGCTTGTCGAGCACGAAAACGCACCCGCCGATGAACCGGTTCAGCAGCTCCTTGATCTGGTCATTTGCAAAGACCACGAAGAGCGGCACGATGGCCAGGATCACCAGGCCGGCCGTGGGCCTGAGCACCGACACCAGGGCTTCGACAACACGCGTCTTGGGCATGGCTTCTTTCGTTGCGCAATGAGTGCACAACGATTGAAACCGGGCCACCTGCCCGTCGCAATCCCCAGATTGATGACAGACGCAAGGTCAGCTCAGGCGTGACGCGGCAGTGCAGGCCCGTGGCGGCACCAGCATCTGGAACTGCGTGCGGCCCCAGCCCTCGACCACCCAGGCGCTGCCCGAGTCCAGGGCCAGGCTTTCGCCGGCCGTCAGCCACACGTCTTCGGCCGGCGCCTGCGGCGTGCCTTCACGGGTAAGCCACAGCCGCCCCTGGGCAACAAACAGCTCACGCTCGCCTGGGCCGATGCTCAAGCGCAGTGCTTCACCGCAGGCCAGTGACCATAAAGAGGAAGGCGTAGACTCTTGCGTACTTGTCATCAGTTGGTTGCTCACGGCTTGGCTCCTTGCACTCAGTGAAGCGAAGAATAGGCCTGCGTAAAACGGCCGTCCAATGAATTGCCGACAAGCAATTAACTCGTTTTGAGCATGAATACGATTCGCCGCCGCCCGCTCTCCGTGGGCCCTGTACGGGCCTTTGAAGCGGTGTCACGCCACCTGAGCTTTCGCGCCGCGGCCGACGAGCTGAGCCTCACGCAATCGGCCATCAGCCGGCAGATCCAGGCACTGGAAGAAGACATGGGCGCCACGCTGCTGCTGCGGGGCACGCGCAAGGTCGAGCTCACGGCCGAAGGCGCGATGTTCCTGCGCGCGCTCGCGCCCGGCCTGGCCCGCATCGACGCCAGCGTGCAGCAGGTACGCCAGTCGCTCGGGCGGCGGGTGGTGAGCGTCAACACCTTTGCCTCGTTTGCCTCGCTGTGGGTGATCCCGCAGATGGAAGCCTTCCAGCGCGAGCACCCGGAGATGGACATACGCGTGTCGGCCACCGACGTGATCGTCAACGCCAACGACCCCGAGTTCGACCTGATCCTGCGCTACACCAGCCGCCACAAGGCGCCGCCCGAGGCGCAGCGCCTGTTCGGCGATGTGATCACACCGGTCGTCAGCCGCTGGCTGGCCGAGCAGATACGCAGCGGCCAGGCGCCGCCGCTGTCCAAGCCCGAGCACCTGTCGCAGTACACGCTGACCGAAGAAGACGACTGCCGCCCCACTGCCGAGTACCTGAGCTGGCGCCACTGGCTTGCCCACCACGGCGCACCCGATGTGCAGCCGCGCCGCTGGCTGTACCTCAACTTCACCTACCAGCAAGTGCAGAGCGCGCTGGCCGGCCAAGGCGTGGCGCTGGCACGGCTGCCGCTGGTGACCGAGCAGCTGGAGCGGGGTGACCTGGTCGAGCCCTTCGGCCCTGAAGGTCGCGTGACCACGCCGTGCGCCTACTGGCTGATCACCCCGGCCGCCAGCCGTGCGCGCAAAGAGGTGGACGAGTTTTGCCGCTGGGTAGAGCAGCGCGCCGCGCAAACGCGGGTGGCGCTGGGCGAGCCGGCCTGAGCGTTCAGGCGAGGTCGGCGTTGGCCGCCGCGACGGGGCCCAGCGGCAGGCAACACAACACGCGGCCTTCGTGCGCCAGCACCAGCGCGTAGCCGCCTTCGAGCTGCACGACGCCACTCTGTGCAGATGACACGTCCGCCACGGCGCAAGCGCGCACAGCGGCTCGCGCGGACACCGTCGAGGCCAAAATCGCATGCAGAGGCGCCGCGCTGTGCTGCTGCAGCGCCCGCAGGCACAGCAGGTAAAGCGCATCGGCGGTGGCGCGGTCTTCAGGCTCGCCCGCGTCGGCTTGGCGCAGGCGCAGCAGCGCACGGTGCACCGCCTGGCGGCACGCTGCTTCGCTCTTGCCCGCGCGCTCGGCAATGTCGGCGTGGCTGAACCCGAACACCTCGTGCAGCAGCAGCATCGCGGCATCGGCCGGCGCCAGCGTGTCGGCGAGCCTGCGCAGCGCCTGGGCACAGCGCTGGCGGGTCGCGGTTTCTTCTTCAGCGGATGGCGCCCTGCCTTCGAGCGGGCCCGGCGAGTTGTCGCGTTCGAGGCGGCGGCGGCGCAAGCCGTCGAGCGCCAGGTTCTTCATCACTGTGGTCAGCCAGGCCACCGGCTGGTCGAGCGCCAGCGGCGCCCCGGTCATGACCCGCAGCCATGCCTCGTGCAGCGCGTCTTCGGCATCGGCCTGGCTGCCCAGCAGGCCGCGCGCCACGCCAAGCAGTCGGGCACGCTCGCTGCGGGACAAGGTGAAGGGCAAAGGAGGCTTCATGGCGCGAGCTTGTCACGAAATGGTCGCCCCATTCGTCATACGGGCTCGAACCACTTCAGAGCCTTCGCCCATGGAAAACGACAGCCCACCCGCCGCCACCGAACAGCGCAGCCAGTTTCTTGAAGAAAAGGCCTTCAAGTCGCGCACCGTCTTTCTCTTCGGCGGCATCACCGATGCCACGGCCGCAGAGACCGCGCGCCGCCTGGTCGCCCTGGCCGCCGACAGCAGCGCGCCCATCCACGTGCTGGTGTCCTCACCGGGCGGGCACCTCGAATCGGGCGATGCCATCCACGACATCGTCAAATTCATCGACGTGCCAGTGTTCATGATCGGCACCGGCTGGGTGGGCAGCGCGGCCACGCACGTTTATCTCTCGGTGCCACGCGAGCGCCGCGTGTGCCTGCCGCAAACACGCTTTTTGATCCACCAGCCCAGCGGTGGCGCTGGCGGCCCGGCCACCGACATCGCCATCCAGGCGCGCGAGATCGTGAAGGCCCGCGAGCGCATCGCCGCGGTGATCGCCCGCGAGACCGGTCGCTCACAAGAGCAGGTGCTGCTGGACATCGAGCGCGACAACTGGTTGTCGCCAGAAGAAGCCATCGACTACGGCCTGGTGTCGCGTGTGATTCAGAACCGCAAAGACTTGCTCTAGTGCTCTAGGGCGATCTGATCGGCGGCGAAGATCAGCACGTGCGAAATACTTTCCGTTCGGGCTGAGGTATCGAAGCCCTGTGCGGACCTTCGATGAGGGGCTTGTTCAGCGTTGCCTTAGACCACGCCCCGCTCCGTCACGACCAGCGCGAGCGGTTGGTCGTGCGGCTCGGGTGTGAAATCGGCCTCGCCAATCTCACTCACCGACCAAGCCACGCCCACCGCGGTGACGTGCGGGTGGGCCGCCAGCCAGCGGTCGAAGTAGCCCCCGCCATAGCCCAGCCGGTAACCGCCAAGGGTGTAGCCCACACACGGCACCAGCACCACGTCGGGCACCACCGCTTGGCCATCGCTGGCGGCAATGCCGCACTCGTCTTGCACCGACGGTGCGGCCCCGTCCCACAGCCGATAGTGCATTTGCCGTGGCTCACGCTGCGCGAACGGCAATGCGACACGAAAGGAAGTACCCACCTTGTCGTCGTGCCACAGCCCTGCTGCGTTAAATTCGGATCGCATCGGCCAGTAAAGGCCCAGGCACTCAGGCTCCAGGCGCTCTACCAGCGCCACCAGCGACGAAGCCAATGATTGCGCCGCCCCTGCAACTTCTGGCGACGAAGCGAATCGCTCTCTCAGGTCACGCAATTGCGCACGAAGCGCGGGGCGCGAAAACGGCGTGATGGTCACGATAGAAGAACGAGGTACGGAAGTTGAAACCAGTATATGAGCGCGCTTCGCGGTTCAAGGCCAGCAGCCTGGTCTGTTGGAGCCTGGCGGCAGCCCTGCTGTCTGCCGCCCTGCCCGCCTGCTCGCAAACCACCGGCAACGACGCCATCGTCGAAGCGCGAGAAGCCTTTCGCAGGCACGACGGCCCCCGCCTCGCCGCCCTGCGCGCCACCGCGCTGGCCGAGCGCCACCCGCTGGCCATGTGGGTCGACTACTGGCAGCTGAACAACCGCCTCTTCGCCGCCTCGCCCGACGAAGTAGAAGCCTTCTACAAGCGCTGGAAGGGCAGCTACGTGGAAGACCGGCTGCGCAACGACTGGCTGCTCGAGCTGGGCCGCCGCCGCGACTGGAAAGCGCTCACCGCCGACTACCCGCGCTTTCGCATGAACGATGACCGCGAGGTCAGCTGTTACGCCCTGCTCGCCGACCACCTCGACGGCAAAGACGTGCGCAGCGCCGCCCGCACCGCCTGGTTCAGCCAGCGCGAGGCCGACGATGGTTGCGCCCTGCTCGGCACCACCCTCTACGAAACCAAGCAGCTCAACGAAAACGATGCCTGGCGCCGCGCGCGTCTGGCCGTCGACGCTGGCAAGCCCAAGACCGCGCAGCAGGCCGCCGCGCTCGTGAGCCCGCGCAGCGGCAGCGATGCGAGCGACCTGCTCGACAAGCCCGCGCGCTACCTGACCCCGCTCAACCCCAAGACGCGGCAAGACAAGGAGCTCGCCACCCTTGCGCTGATGCGCCTGGCCGCCAGCGAGCCCGATGCCGCGGCCACCGCACTGCGCGCCAAGTGGGAAGCCGCCTTGCCGCCCGAGCTGGCCGCCTGGGCCTGGGCCGCCGTGGCCAAGCAAGCGGCGATCAAGCTGCTGCCCGATGCCTCAGACCATTACCAGCGCGCCGCCCTGCTGGCCGCCAAGGCCGCAGTCGAGATCGACTGGGCTGACGACACGCTCGCCTGGAAGGCCCGCGCCGCGCTGCGCGCCAACAACGGCATGCCGCGCTGGCAGCAGGTGGTGCAGGCCGTGAATGCGATGAACCCCGTGGAGCAGCGCGACCCGACCTGGGTTTACTGGAAGGCACGTGCGCTGCAAGCCCTGGCCAAGGAGTCGAACGAGCCGGAGGCCATGACGGCGCAGGCGCAAGAGATGCTCAGCAGCCTGGTCGGCCAGCTTCATTTCTACGGCTCGCTCGCGGCCGAAGACCTGGGCCAGCCCATCGCCTTGCCTGCGATGCCGCTGCCACCCACAGACGCCGAGCGCCACACCGCCACACGCGAACCTGGCCTGGTGCGTGCCCTGCAGCTCATCGCCATCGGCCTGCGCAACGAAGGCGCGCGCGAATGGAATTTCACCCTGCGCGGCATGGACGACCGCGCCCTGCTCGCCGCCGCGCAGCTCGCCTGCGACCGCGAGGTGTGGGACCGCTGCATCAACACCAGCGACCGCACGCGCACCGAGATCAACCTCGCGCAGCGCTACCCCACGCCCTTCCGCAGGGAGATGCTGGCACGCGGGCGCGAGCTCGGCGTCGACCCAGCCTATGTGTACGGCCTGATCCGCCAGGAGTCACGCTTCGTGATGGACGCGCGCTCCGGCGTGGGGGCCTCGGGCCTGATGCAGATCATGCCTACCACCGCGCGCTGGACGGCCAAGAAGATCGGCCTGCCCTACTCGCAAGACATGATCACCGACCGCGACACCAACCTGAAGATCGGCACGCAGTACCTGCGCCTGGTGCTCGACGACTTCGAAGGCTCGCAGGTGCTGGCCGCGGCCGCCTACAACGCCGGCCCCAGCCGCCCGCGGCGTTGGCGCGAAGGCCCCTCGCTCGAAACCGCGATCTGGGCCGAAAACGTGCCCTTCTCTGAAACGCGCGACTACGTGAAGAAGGTCTTGTCCAACGCCGTCTTCTACTCGGCGCTGCTCAACAACCCGGCCGCCACGCAGGCGCCCTCACTGAGGGCACGCCTGGGCCGCACCATCGGCCCGCGCCAGGGTGCCGCAGTGGCGCTCGACAAGGACTTGCCATGAGCTCGCCGGGCCAGCCCAAGAGTGAATACCGGAGTGCGCAGCACGGAGCTGCTCCCGTGAGTCGGGTCTTGGTACTCGGCGGCACCGGCTTCGTGGGCCGCACCCTGTGCGAAAAACTGGTGGAGCGCGCCCACGGCGGACATGGGCGCATCACGGTGCCCAGCCGCCGGCCACACCGCGCCCGGTCGCTTCTCATTCTGCCCACCGTCGAGCTGGTGGCGGCCGACGTGCACGACGAGGCGCAGCTCGCGCGCCTGGTGGCGGGCCACGATGCGGTCGTCAACCTGGTGGCCACGCTGCATGGCACCGAGGCGGCATTTCAGCGCACGCATGTGGAGCTGCCGCGCAAGCTGGCCCGCGTGTGCAACGCCGCCGGTGTGATGCGCGTGGTGCACGTGAGCGCGCTGGGCGTGTCCACCACGGCGCCCTCGCGCTACCTGCGCTCCAAGGCCGCGGGCGAGGCGGTACTGCAGGGCGCGGGCCTGGCCCTGACGGTGCTGCGCCCGTCGGTGATGTTCGGTGCCCAAGACCAATTTCTCAACCTCTTTGCGAGCTTGCAGGCCCTCTTCCCGGTGATGCCCCTCGCATGCGCCGATGCGCGCTTCCAGCCCGTGTGGGTGAACGACGTGGCGCAGGCCATCGTGCACGCACTCGACCAGCAGAGCGCCATCGGCAGCCTCTACGAGTGTGCCGGCCCGCAGGTCTACACCCTGGCCGAGCTGGTGCGGCTTGCCGGGCGCTGGTCGGGCCATGAGCGGGCAATCATTCCGCTGCCGGCCGCCCTGGGCCGCTTGCAGGCCACGCTGATGGGGTGCCTGCCCGGCGAGCCGCTGATGTCGCGCGACAACCTCGACTCGATGCGGGTGCCCAATGTCGCCACAGGCAACATCCCCGGGCTGGACGCTCTGGGCATACAGCCCACGGCGCTGCAAACGGTGATGCCCGATTGGCTGGCAGGCACCGGCAGCGCGACACAAATGGGCGGCGGGCGCCGCGGGGCCAGAAACGGCTGATAGTCACCGGCCCCATGAGGCAGCGGCATCAACGCCATGCCGCGTTGTCATCGCCAAACGGGTCACCGTCGCCTAGCATGTAAGGCCCTTCTGAAAGGCCACACCCCATGTCTTTGCAGCTCTACATCGGCAACAAGAACTACTCGTCCTGGTCCATGCGCCCCTGGGTGCTGCTCAAGCAGGCCGGCATTCCCTTCGAAGAGTGCATGCTGCGCTTCGACGCGCTGACGCCCGAGTCGGCCTTCAAGATCGAGCTCGCACGCCTGAACGTCGCCGGGCGCGTGCCGGTACTGGTGGACGACGGCCTGGCGGTGTGGGACACGCTGGCGATTGCCGAATACGTGGCCGAAAAATTCGCCGACAAACAACTGTGGCCCAGCGATGCCAAGGCGCGCGCCCGCGCACGCAGCGTGTGCGCCGAGATGCACTCGGGCTTCGGCGCACTGCGCACCCACTTCGGCATGAACATCGAAGCCTCGTTGCCCGACATCGGCCGCATCGCGCTGCGCGACCAACCCCAGGCACGCGCCGACCTCGACCGCATCGTGCAGATGTGGAGTGAGCTGCTCAGCCAGCACGGCGGGCCTATGCTGTTTGGCAGCTTCAGCGTGGCCGACGCCTACTTCGCACCGGTGGTCAAGCGCATCGTCACCTACCAGCTGCCAGTACCGCCGCAGATCGCCGCCTACGTCGAACGCGTGCAGGCCTTGCCCAGCGTCGTCAGCTGGACGCAGGAGGCCTTGGCCGAGCACGACTTCGTGGTCTTCGACGAACCCTACCGCGCCTCGCGGTAAGGGGCAACGACGAGCCGACGAAGAGCAGGAACGGCACAGCGCCCGCACCTACACTGCCACCTCATGAAGATGTGGATGGTCGGTGGCGCGGTGCGCGACGCCCTGCTGGGTTTGCCGGTGAACGACCGCGACTGGGTCGCGGTCGGTGCCACGCCGCAAGAAATGGTCGACGCGGGCTACACGCCGGTGGGCAAAGACTTCCCCGTTTTCTTGCACCCGCAGACAAAAGAAGAAGTGGCGCTCGCGCGCACCGAGCGCAAGTCGGCGCCGGGCTACCGCGGCTTCACCATCCACGCCGACGCGAGTGTCACGCTGGAAGAAGACCTGCTGCGGCGCGACCTCACCATCAACGCGATGGCGCGCGACGAGCACGGCGCCGTCATCGACCCGTATGGCGGCCAGCGCGATCTGCGCGACAAGGCCTTGCGCCATGTGTCGCCTGCCTTCGCCGAAGACCCCGTGCGCATTCTTCGCGTGGCGCGCTTTGCGGCGCGCTTCTCCGACTTCAGCATCGCACCTGAAACCAACGCCTTGATGCAGCAGATGGTCGCCAACGGCGAGGTCGATGCGCTGGTGCCCGAGCGCGTGTGGCAAGAGCTGTCGCGCGGCCTGATGGAGCGCACGCCCTCGCGCATGTTCGAGGTGCTGCGTGGCTGTGGCACGCTCGCCAAGCTGCTGCCCGAGGTGGATCGCCTGTGGGGCGTGCCACAGCCACCAGCGCACCACCCCGAGGTCGACACCGGCGTGCACCTGATGTTGGTGCTCGACATGGCCGCGCGCTTGAACGCGCCACTGACCGTGCGCTTCGCCTGCCTGGGCCACGACCTCGGCAAGGGCACCACACCGGTCGACGAACTGCCGCGCCACATCGCCCACGAAGCGCGCAGCGTCAAGCTGGTCAAGGCCGTGTGCGAGCGCCTGCACGTGCCCACCGATTGCCGCGAGCTGGCCGAGGCAGTGGCCCGCGAGCACGGCAACGTACACCGCAGTGAATCACTCGACGCCGCCGCGGTCATGCGCCTGCTGGAGCGCTGCGATGCCTGGCGCCGGCCGCAACGCTTCAGCGAGCTGCTGCTGGCCTGCGAGTGCGATGCGCGCGGGCGCACCGGCTTTGAAGACCGGCCCTACCCCCAGCGCGCGCGGCTGCAAGCTGCGCTCGACGCGGCGCAGGCGGTGGACAGCGGCGCGGTGTCGGCCCAGGCGCTGGCGCGAGGCCGTCAGGGCACGGCGATCGGTGACGCGATTCGCTGGGCGCGCGAGCGTGCCGTAGCGGTCGCGCTGGGTTGACGATCAAACCATCAGCCGCAGGCCGCTCTCCTGCGCGATGTAAGGCACGTAGCGAAAGTCCTGGATCTCCACCACCTGACCGTCGCGCCAGCGCAGCGCGATGAAATAGGCCGGCGACGTGGCTGCGCCTACCGTCACCGCCAGCACTTCGCGACCATCAAGCCAGGCGGGTTGCAGCCGCACGTCGACCAAGCGCTCGTAGTTGCTGAAGTACTGCCCCACCGCACGACGCCCATTGGCCTTGCTGCGCGACACCAGGTCGAGCCGCACATCGTCGGCGAGCAAGGCACGCACGCCATCCCAATCGTGGGCGTTGAAGAGGCCCGCATAGCGAGCCAGCGCGGGCGAGGCCTCGCCCCGCACTGCCGCCAACGCCGGCAGCTCACAGCGTTCACGCAGGCCGGCGCGGCCGCGGTGCAAAGCGGCTTTCACCGCGGGCAGGCTCAGCTCGAGTTCGACGGCAATCTCTTCGAGCGTATGGTCGAGCACGTCTTTCAGAATCACGCAGCCGCGTTGGGCGGGTGGCAGCGCGAGAAAGCACGACAGCGCCGCCCGCACGGCCTGGCTGCGCGCGAGCAAGTGATCGGGCTCGCGGGCCGCGTCGTCGGCAAGGTCGAGCGCGGCCTCCAGCGGCTCGCTCGCGCGGTGCACCTCGCGGCGGTGGTGATCCATGGCGCGGTTGTGCGCGATGCGAAAAAGCCAGGGCCGCAGCAAAGGCATTTCTTTCAGCTGCGAGAGCTCGTAGTACGCGCGCGCCAGCGTCTCTTGCACCACGTCTTCGCCTTCGGCCACGGAGCCAGTCATGCGCGTGCAGTAGCGGTGCAGCTCAGGCCGCACGCGCTCGACCAGCGCCAAAAACTGCCGGCGCCCCTGGTCGAGCACGGCGATCAGGGCCGCGTCAACGCTGTCGTCAGTGGGTGAAGAATCCATGCGATCCAATCTCGTTGAGCTCCACCGTCATCGGTGCCTCGTCACAGCGCGCTCGAATGCCCGCAACGAAAGCTTTGAAGGCGGGCAGCGCCGCCAAAGGGCTGTCGCCTTCGGCGGCCTCGTGCGAGACAAGGTGCACAAAGCTCAACCCGTCGTCCAAGCGGAAGCTCGCATAACGCAGGCCCGGTGGTGCCAGTGCCCGAAGCTCGGCGAACACCGCGCGGATGAGCTGCTCGTTTTCGGCCGCGGCGCCGGGCTTGAGTTTGTAGCGAATCATGCGTTTCATGGCAGAACCCTTTTCAGATGAATGGTCAGTGCGTGGCCTCAGCGGCCGGAAGAAGGAGCGAGACGTGGCGGCAGTGCGAGCGCGGCGGCCGCGCCGAGCAGCGACAGCGCGGCAGCAGCCGCCATCGCGTGGTTGAAGGCCTGGCTCGGGGCGCTGTTAGAGGTGCGCGAGAAGACTTCGACCAACAGCGCCACGCCAAACGTTCCGCCGAGGTAGCGCGCCATGTTGAACACGCCCGAGGCCTTGCCGATCTGTTCGGGTGGCACGGCGCTGATGACGGCGTTCTGCGCCGCTGGCATGGCCATCGACACGCCCACGCCTGAGATCAGCAACGGCAGCACCAGCTGCACGTAAGGGAGCGTGGGCTCGGCCACCCAGGCGATCCACCCCAGGCCCAGGGCCTGCAGCAGCACGCCCACCACCACCAGCGGCCGCTCCCCCAGGCGCCGCACCAGGCTGCCCGCCAGCGGGGCCGTGACCATCAGGGTGGCCGTCCACGGCAGCAGGCGCAGCCCGGCGCCCCAGGGGCCCTGCCCCTGGGACTGCAAGAACTGCGGCAGAAAGAAGACCGTGCCGTACATCGGCGCATAGAAAAGAAAACTCGCCGCCAGCCCGGCGGCCACACCGCGTGCACGAAAAATCGCCAAAGGCACCATCGGCGCGGGCGCATGGCGCTGCCAAACCACGAAGCCCACCGACAGCAGCCCGCCCGCCGGCACGGCCAGCATGACCTCAGGGCTTTGCCAACCCGCCCCATGGCCGCGCACCATCGCCCACACCACAGCCAGCGCCGCCAGCGTGGCGAGCACAGCACCCGGCATGTCGATGCCGGCGCTGGGCCCGTGGCTCTCTTCCACACGCTCGCGCAGCAGCCACACCGCAACCAGGCCGATGGGCACGTTGATCCAGAAGATCCAGGGCCAGGCCCAGCCCTCGGCGATGGCGCCGCCCAGCGCCGGCCCGACGATCAGGGCCAGACCGGTGATGCTGCCGAAGATGCCCAGCGCCTTGGCGCGCTCTTCGCGCGGGAAGGCGGCGCCGATCAGCGCCATCGCCACCGGCATGACCATGGCGGCGCCCACGCCTTGCAGTGCACGCGCGGCAATCAGCCAGGTGGCGTCGCGGGCCAGCGCGCAGCCCACCGAGCCCGCGATGAACACCAGCAGGCCTGTTGCCATCACACGGCGGCGGCCGAAGCGGTCGCCCAAGGCGGCGCCGGTGAGCAGCAGCACGGCGAAGCTCAATTGGTAGGCATTGACGACCCACTCCAGCGTGCCCAGGGGCGCACCCAGGCTGGTGCCGATCTGGCGCAGCGCGGTGGTCACCACCAGGGCATCGAGCGCCACCATGAAAGACGCCAGCGATGTCAGCGCCAGCACCCACGCGCGGGCCGAGGAATCAAATGTGGCAGGCGCGGAGAGCGCTTGCGAAACCGTGTGCATGAAGAACTCCTGATGGTGAGGTACCAAGTCAAGACGTTCCAGCACTGCAAAAGGATGCGGTCTCGCCGCCCCGGTGCAGACGAGCGACCTGCGCGCCGTTCAGATCAGCCGGCTGATCGCCATCGCCACCACGCTCAGCAGCACGCTGCTGGTGAGGGGGATGAAAAACTCGCGCCCGAAGATGCGAAAACGAAAGTCACCCGGCAGCTTGCCCAGCCCGATCTTCTCCAGCCACTTGTGCAAGCCACTGAAGAGCAGCAGCGCGATCAGAATGACGAGCAGCCACCTCAGGCCCATGACGATGCACCTTTCACAGCCTGTGCGTCCGGTCGCCCTGGGTAAAGCCCAGCGTGTCGGCGGTGAAAGCGGCATCGCAGCCACGCGCAAAGCCGATCACCTTGAAGAGCTCGCCCATCTCGTGCTCGGTGATGAGCTTTTGCGCGTGGGCGATGCTGCGCACGTCGGCGCCTTGCAGCATGTCCATCAGGCCGCAGTTCAGCAGAAAGCGCGCTTGCGAGGTGTAGCCCAGCACTTCAAGGCCGGCGTTTTGCGCGGCCAGCGCAATGCCGGTGAAGTTGACGTGGGCCGTGATGTCTTTCTGGCCCACGTCGACCAGCGGGTCGGTGTCGGCCAGGTGGGCGCGGTGGCACATCAGCGTGCCGCCGCTGCGCTGCGGGTGGTAGTACTCGGCCTCGGGGAAGCCGTAGTCGATGAAGAAGGCCGCGCCGCGCTGCAGGCGGTCGCCCAGCGTGGCGATGAAGGCCTCGGCCTGAGGGTGGATCTCGGTCACGGTGTCGGGCGCGAATGGGCCTTCGTGCGGCGGGCGCAAATCGGTGGGCTGATCGCGCCAAGCGTAGCCGTCGCCTTCACGCGTGACGCCGCGCTCGAACCACTGCGCGCCGTTGAAGTGCAGCAGCTGCACCGGCATTGCATCGAGCACCTCGTTGCCCACAATCACACCGCTCAACGACTCGGGCAAGGCATCGACCCACTGCACCACGTCGCCAAAGCGCGCCAGCCGCTCTCGCTGCCGCTGGCGCAGGCTGCCCGAGAGGTCGACGATGGTGTAGCGCGACACCACGGCCCCCAGCTCATCGAGCAGTTGCTCGGCCAAGGCGCCCGAGCCGGCACCGAATTCCCACAGCTCGCTGCTGTCGCTGGCCACCAGCGCCTGCGCCACCTGCAGTGCGAGCGCGCGGCCGAACAGGGGCGACAGCTCGGGTGCGGTGACGAAGTCGCTGCCCGACTGCGGCATCAGGCCGAACTTGCGGCTGTCGTTGGCGTAGTAGCCCAGGCCCGGCGCGTACAAGGCCATCGCCATGAAGCGGTCAAAGGGCAGGAACCCGCCCGCGCGCTCGATTGCCCGGTCGATCAACCGGGAAAGCACGGCCGATACACTGGCGGACTCATTGGAAATCATTCGCGCATTGTAGAAAGCCATGTCCGAGCGCCCCGTCGTTCTAGTCACCGGCGCAGCCCGTCGCCTGGGCCGCGAGATTGCGCTCGACCTGGCGGGGCATCGCTTCGATGTGGCCGTGCACTACCGGCACTCGCGCGACGACGCTGAAGCCACCGTGGCGCAAGCCCGCGCAGCTGGTGCGCAAGCGGCCAGCTTCGCGGCCGACCTGTCCGACGAAGCAGCCTGCCGCGCGCTGGTGCCGGCCGTGCTGTCGCAGTTCAAGCGGCTCGATGCCGTGGTCAACAGCGCCTCGACCTTCGAGTACGACAGCCCCGAGCGCTTCAGCTACGCCACCATGAACACCCACTGGCGCGCCAATACCGGCCCCGCCGTGCTCTTGTCGCAGGCTCTGCACGAGCACCTGTTGGCCAACCATCGCACCGGCTGCGTGGTCAACCTGCTTGACCAGAAGCTCTTCAACCTCAACCCCGACTACTTCTCGTACACGCTCTCCAAGGCCGCGCTGCAAGCTGCCACGGTGATGCTGGCACAGGCGTTTGCGCCCACGCTGCGGGTGTGCGGTGTGGCGCCGGGGGTGACGATGCTGTCGGGCGCCATGACGGGCGATGAATTCCAGCAGGCCCACCAACTCACACCGCTGCAGCGCTCGTCTACCCCGGCCGACATCGCCCATGCCGTGCGCTTTCTGATCGAGTCGCCGGCCATCACCGGCAGCACGCTGCTGGTCGATGGCGGCCAGCACTTGCAAGCCCAAGCACGCGATGTGATGTTCATCGCCAACCCGAACAAAGAGACCTGACATGCAAAGTCTTTTGGGCCACAACGACCTGCGCGACTGCCGCCGCCTCTTCTTGCGCAACTACGAGGTGTGGATCAACATCGGCGTGCACGATTTCGAGAAGCGTGGCGAGCAGCGCGTGTTGATCAATGTCGACCTCTACATCCCGCTGGCCGTCTCGACACCAAAGAACGACGAGCTCGACGAAGTGGTCGACTACGACTTCATGCGCCGCAGCATCGGCGTGCGCATCAAGCAAGGCCATGTGCACCTGCAAGAAACGCTGTGCGACGAGGTGCTGGCGTTGATGCTGGCCCACCCGCGCGTCAAGGCGGCACGGGTCTCGACTGAGAAACCCGATGTGTACCCCGACTGCGATGCGGTCGGCTGTGAAGTGTTTGGAATCAAGGACGTGTGATGGGTGCTGCACTGGACAAAGACGCCGCGAAAGAGGCGCTAGAGATCAACAAGCTTTCGAAGCGCCTGCACCGCCAGGTGGGCCACGCGATTGCCGACTTCAACATGATCGAAGACGGCGACAAGGTGATGGTGTGTGTGTCGGGCGGGAAAGACAGCTACGCCCTGCTCGACATCCTGACCAACCTGCAACAGCGAGCGCCGATTCGCTTCGAGCTTGTGGCAGTCAACCTCGACCAGAAGCAGCCGGGCTTTCCCGACCATGTGCTGCCCGAGTACTTGAAGGCACGCGGCGTGCCCTTTCGCATCGAGACCCAAGACACTTACTCCATCGTCAAGCGGCTGATCCCCGAGGGCAAGACCATGTGCAGCCTGTGCTCGCGCCTGCGCCGCGGCATCTTGTACCGCGTGGCGGGCGAGCTGGGTGCGACCAAGGTGGCGCTGGGCCACCACCGCGACGACATGATCCAGACGCTGTTCATGAACATGTTTTTCGGCAGCCGCATCAAGAGCATGCCGCCCAAGCTGGTGAGCGACGACGGTAAAAACATCATCATCCGCCCGCTGGCCTATGTGGCCGAAACCGATCTTGAGCGCTGGGCCGCGCACCGGCAGTTCCCCATCATCCCGTGCACCCTGTGCGGCAGCCAGGACAACCTGCAGCGCGTGCAGATCAAACAGATGCTGCGCGACTGGGACAAGCGCTTCCCCGGGCGCATCGACAACCTCTTCACTGCCATGGGCAACATCACGCCCTCGCACATGATGGACCGGAACCTCTACCCTTTCACCACACTCAAAACCACGGGCGTGCCCGATGCAGGTGGCGATGTGGCCTTCGACGACGAAGAGATCTGCGCACCGCCGAGCGCCGTCATCAAGTTCCAGGGGAATTGACCCCTCCCTCAACCCTGTGGAGGTCGAACATGAAGCTGTTGTCGTCTGTTTCTCTTGTGACCCTGCTGAGCCTGGCAGCCGCCCTCTCGGCTTGTACCGGCCTCAACGTCGTCGAGAGCGAGGTCTCGACCTACAGCCAGTGGCCTGTGGAGCGCAAGCCCAGCACCTTTGCCTTCGAGCGCTTGCCATCGCAACAGGCGCGCCCGCAAGAGCAGACCGAGCTCGAAGCCGTGGCCCGGCCGGCGCTATTGAGCGCGGGCTTTCGTGAGGTGGCCGATGTGAAAGAGGCCGACCTCACCGTGCAGGTGGGTGCGCGCGTCTCGCGTGCCGACCGCATGCCCTACGACGACCCGTTTTGGTGGCGTGGCGGCTTCTACGGCCCGCGCTTTGGGCGCCCCCCGTTCTGGGGGCCTGGCTATTCAGTGCTCTACGACAGCCCACGCTACGACCGCGAGGTGGCCGTGTTGATACGCGACCGGCAAAGCAACCAGCCCTTGTACGAAGCGCGTGCCAGCAGCGACGGTCTGTCGGTGGGCGGCAACCAGCTGATGGCGGCGATGTTCCAGGCAGCGATGAAGGACTTCCCGCACGCCGGCATCAACCCGCGCCGCGTCAGCGTGCAACTGCCCGGGTAGATGCACGCCGAGCAGCGGCGTGCCCCATCAAGCAACGCCCGCGGAGCTGGCTTTGCCAGTCCGCAGGGTGGCGCCCCTTGGGGGCAAGAGCGATAGCGACTGGGGGGCCTATTTATCAGCCGCCAGCGCGCGGGCGTCTTCTTCCCATGACTTGAGCTTCTTCACCGCCGCCAGTTTTTGATCGCGGCTGGTGCTGTTGTGCAGCTGCGCGGCCAGCATGCAGTTGTACTGGCCCAGGCGCTCTTGGTAGCGCACGTAGATCTCGCGCGGAGAGCGCTGCACGTGCTGCACCAGCACGCGCAGCGCCGCCTGGGTCTGGTCGGCCGGTGAGCGCTCGATGACCAGGCGGCGCAGTGTCTTCAGCGCATCTTGCTGGCGCAGCATGCGCTCGCTGAGCCACAGCTGCGGGTCGAAGGGCGAGGCCGCCACGCCGCGCCTGAGCTGCTCGATCTGCGCATCTTCTAGATCGCCGTAGAGCATCTCGGCCCGCTCCAGAGCGCGCTTCAGCGACTTCTTCAGCCGCTCTTCGGGGTCGCTTTGCAGGTAGTCGCTGCGAAATTCCTTGTTGACCTTGGCGTACTTGCGCTCCATGTACGCAATCTGCGGCAGCGTGAGGCCTTGCACGAGCTCTACCGCGGCCGGCAGGGCGCGCTCGATCATCGGGTCGACCCGCGCCCAGGCTTCGTCGTAGAGGCGGCACACCTGGGCCGGCGAAACGGGCTCGGTGGCCTGCGCCTGCAAGCGCACGAGGAACTGGGCGTAGTCGGGCAACTGGGTGGCGCGGTGCCATTGAAACCAGGCGCCGAGCGCATCGCGTGCGCGGGGGGTCTGCGCCTCGTTGAAGTCAGCATAGCCGTCCAGCCACCAGTAGGCGAGATCAGGCCCCTGGCCATAGGCGAAGCGCACCGCGCCGCACCCTGAAAGCAGGGTGGCAAGCACCAGCAGCGAACCGATAATCAGCCTATTCCACAAAGGACGTTGCATGGCGCTCGACATCGTGATCATGGCCGCGGGCAAAGGCACCCGCATGAAATCCAGCTTGCCCAAGGTCTTGCATACGCTGGCCGGTCGCAGTTTATTGCAGCACGTGCTGCATACCGCCGCATCGCTTCGGGCCGATCGCATCATCACCATCACCGGGCATGGCGCCGATCAGGTCGAAGCGGCCGTGCAGGCGCCAAATTTGCAGTTCGTGCGCCAAATGCCGCAGCTGGGCACTGGCCACGCCGTGCAGCAGGCCGTGCCTGCGCTGCATGCAGAAGGCACAACGCTGATCTTGAACGGCGACGTGCCGCTGATCGCCGCCAGCACGGCGCGTGGGCTCATTGAAGCCTGCGGTGGCACCAAGCTCGCCCTGCTCACCATCGCGCTGAACGACCCCACCGGCTACGGCCGCATCGTGCGCAGCGGGAACGCGGTGCGCGCCATCGTCGAGCACAAAGACGCCACACCCGCGCAGCGCGAGATTCGCGAGATCTACACCGGCATCATGGCCGTGCCCACCGCCGCGCTGAAACGCTGGCTGTCGCAGCTGACGAACGACAACGTGCAGGGCGAGTACTACCTGACCGACATCGTCGCCATGGCGGTGGCCGATGGCACGCCTGTGGTCGCCGCGCAGCCGAAGAGCGAGGCCGAAGTGCTGGGCGTGAACAGCCCGTTGCAGCTGGCCGACCTGGAGCGGCGCCACCAGCGAGCGCTGGCAGAGGGTCACATGGAAGCCGGTGTGCGCCTGGCCGACCCGGCGCGGTTTGACGTGCGCGGCGAGTTGCACTGCGGCAGCGATGTCGAGATCGACGTCAACTGCGTGTTCGAAGGCCAGGTGCATCTGGCTGACGGCGTTCACATCGGCGCCAACTGCGTGATCCGCAACGCCCGCATCGGCAAGGGCGTGGTGATCCACCCCTTCACCCACATTGATGGCGACACGCAAGGCGTGAGCGTGGGTGCCGGCTCGCTGATCGGCCCCTTCGCTCGCCTGCGGCCCGGTGCCGAGCTGGGCGAAGAAGTGCACATCGGCAACTTCGTCGAGGTCAAGAACTCCACCCTCGCCAAGGGCGCCAAGGCCAACCATCTCGCCTACCTGGGCGACGCCACCGTGGGTGAGCGCGTGAACTACGGCGCTGGCAGCATCACCGCCAACTACGACGGTGCCAACAAGCACCGCACCGTGATCGGCAACGATGTGCACGTGGGCAGCAACTGCGTGCTGGTGGCTCCGGTCACGCTGGGTGACGGCGCCACCATCGGCGGCGGCTCCACCATCAGCAAGAACGTGGCCGCCGGCGACCTGGCTGTGGCACGCGGCAAGCAAATGGCGCTCTCGGGCTGGGTGCGGCCGAAGAAGCAGCGCTGAAACCGCGACTGTGAGCCTGGGCCCTCAGACCAGGCGCTTGGCTTGTGCGGCCTGGGCCCAAGCTTGAAACTCGGCCAGCGGCAGGGGTGCACTGATAAACGTGCCCTGCAGCTCGTCGCAGTCGAGTCGGGTAAGGAAGGCACGCTGGGCTTCGGTCTCCACACCTTCGGCGATGACCGCCAGGCCCAGTCCACGCGCCATCTGCACGATGGCACGCGCAATCGCCGCCGAATCGGTCTCGCTGGGCAGGCCAAGCACGAACGAGCGGTCTATCTTCATCTTGTCGATCGGCAGCTCTTTCAAGTGCGCGAGCGACGAATAGCCAGTGCCGAAATCGTCGACCGAGATGCGTATGCCCAGCGCCTTCAGCTCGCTGAGCTTGCGCTTCACTTCAGGCAGGTCGTCCATCAGCATGCGCTCGGTGAGCTCGAATTCGAGCAGGTCGCCGCTCACGCCTTCTTCGGCCAGCAGCTGCTCGATGAGTGCCGTGAACCCGCTGGTCTGGAACTGCACGGTGGAGAGGTTGACCGCCACCGGCACGTCCGCCAGGCCGGCAGCTCGCCAATCGCGTGCGCAGCGCGCCGCCTGGCGCAGCACCCATTGGCCGATGGGCAGCATGAGCCGCTGCTGCTCGGCCAATGGAATGAAGGCATCGGGCAGCAACAGGCCGCGCTCGGGGTGGTTCCAGCGAATCAGCGCTTCGGCACACACCAGCACGCCATCGCGCGCACGCACCTGCGGCTGGAAGTGCAACACGAACTCGCCGCGCGCCAAGGCCTGCGCCATCTGGCTTTCGAGTACCAGAGCGGCATAGGCCGAGCTCGCCATCTCGGAGGTGAAGAACTGAAAGTTGGCGCGCCCGCGCGACTTGGCCAGGTACATGGCGGTGTCGGCGTTCTTGATCAGGTCGTCGGCCGTCTCGCCGTCGTACGGGAACATAGAGATGCCAATCGAGGGCGTGACCGAGATCAGCCGGCCGTCGGCATTCACCGGCACCTCGATGGCGGCGAGCAGCTTCTGCGCCACCTCTTCCACGTCCATGCGCTGCAGGGTGTGCGGCAGCAACACGATGAACTCGTCGCCGCCGAAGCGCGCTACCACGTCAGTGGTGCGCAGGGCTTCGGTGATGCGCCGGGCGATGGTCTGCAGCAGCGTGTCGCCCACCAAGTGACCTAGTGAATCGTTGACGCGCTTGAAGTGGTCGAGGTCGATGAAGAGCAGCGCCACCTGCGAGTCGTTGCGGCGCGCCGCGGCGATCATGTGGCCCAGGTGCTCCATCAGGCTCAGGCGGTTGGGCATGCCTGTGAGCGCGTCGTGGTGCGCCATGTGCTGGATGTGCGCCTGCGCGGCATGGCGGTCGCGTATGTCGCGGATGATGCTCATGCGCATGCGCTCGCCATGGCGCTCCAAAGTGCGCACCATGTACTCAATGGGCATGCGGCGACCGTCTTTGTGCAAGATGACGGTCTCGTAGTTGTTTTCTTCGCCGGCTTCCATCACCGACGACACCTTGGCCAGCTGGTCTGCGGGCAAGAAGTCGAAAATGTGGCGGCCCAGCAGCTCGTCGAGCGTGTAGCCGAGGAGCTCGCACAACGGCCCGTTGGCGTCGGTCAGATAACCATCTTTGTGGAACAGGATGCCCTCGACGCTCGCCTGCATGAACTTGCTCAAGCGCTCTTCCGACTCGCGCACCGACTGCTCAGCCAGGCGGTGCTTGGTGATGTCGCTGATGAGCACGAAGGCCGCCAGCATCGTGCCGTCGGGCCCGAGGTGGGGGATGAGGTTGACCTCCAGCCACAGCCGCTTGCCGTCGGCGCCACGCAGGTCGCGCTCGTACGAGGTGGGCTTGTGCTCGGTCAACACGTAGTCGACATAGGGCTGGATGACGTCGGCCGCGTCTTTGCCGATGATCTCGGCAAAGGTGCGGCCCAGCACCGAGTGCTCGTCGAAGCCAAAGGTCTGGGCGTAGCGCTTGTTGGCAAACAGACAACGAAAGCCGCTCGCCTCGAACGAGGAGATCAGCACCGGCACGTTGTCGGCGAGCAGCTGGAACTGGTCGGCACGGGCACGGGCCGAAAGCTCGGCGAGTCGCGAGGCCGTTACGTCATGCACAGCGCACAGGTAGCACGCCGACACGGCCAGCCAGCGTGCGCTGCAATCGAGCCAGGCATCGGCCCACGACGCATTGCGCGAGCGCGGCAGGCGCAGGTTGAGCGTGAAATCACTGCGGGTCGCCAGCGCTTCTGTGAGCGCCGAGGCCGAGTCGGCACTCAGCAAGGCAGGCAGGGCGAGCGTTACGCCGGGCGCGGGCGCGACGCCGCTGAACTCGGTGAAGGCGCGGTTGGCGCGCAGCACTTCGCCCTCGGCAGACAACCAGACCAGCATGCATGGCAGCGTGTCTGCATCCGGCAGATCACTGGCGCGCAAGAGGGGGTTCTGGGTCATGAACGGCGGTGCGTGCTTGTGAAAGCGGCGTGGGGGGAGGTGCGCAGCCATGATAGCTGGCGCCTTGCGCCACCTCAGGGGGCGGGGGCCTGCAGCACCTCGCGCGCCAGGCAGAGGTCGTCCCAGGAGCGGGCTTTGTCTTCCGGGTTGCGCAGCAGGTAGGCGGGGTGATAAGTGACGACCAGTGGAACGCCCTGGTACTGGTGCACGCGGCCGCGCAAACGCCCGATGGGCTCGGTACTGCGCAGCAGGCTTTGCACAGCGAAGCGCCCCATCGCCAGGATGATGCGCGGCTGCACCAGCGCGATCTGGCGGACGAGAAAGGGCTCGCATTGCGCGAGCTCGGCCGGCTCGGGGTTGCGGTTGCCGGGCGGGCGGCACTTCACGGTGTTCGCGATGTAGACCTGCTGTTCGGCCGGCGCATCGCTGCGCGTGAGGCCCAAGGCGCGCAGCATGTTGTCGAGCAACTGGCCGGACTTGCCGACGAAGGGCTCGCCTTGCTGGTCTTCTTGCTCGCCGGGCGCCTCGCCCACGATCATCCAGTGCGCGCGCTCGTGGCCCACACCAAACACGGTCTGCGTGCGGCCGGTGCACAGCTTGCAGGCGGTGCAGCCAGCCACAATCTCGCGCAAGGCAGGCCAAGCCATGGTCTCGACACCGACGAGGCGTGAACCGGTCTCGGCTTGCAGGAGCGCAACGGGAGTCTCGCGGGCTGCAGGCTGCGCCGGCGCGGCACGGGCTTGCGTGACAGGCTCTGCAGTCGGCGCAGCGGAACCCGCGGCGGGCTCGGGCGTGCGCCAGACGCGTATCCCCATCTCGTCGAGCATGGCCACCTGGCGATCACTCCAGCCCATCGCGCGCTCCCTTCAGCACGAAGCTCATCACGACGGCATCTTCGCGGCCGCTGGCATGCGTGCTGCGAGCGGCCGGGTAGTAGCCGCGGCGCAAGCCGACATGGGTGAAACCATAGCGCTCGTAGATGGCGCGAGCGCGCAGGTTGCTCTCGCGCACTTCGAGCCAGATCTGCTGCGCGCGCCTGGTGCGGCTGAGGGTGCACAGCTCGTCGAGCATGAAACGCGCGTGGCCCTGGCCTTGCACAGCAGGCGCCACGGTGATGTTGAGCAGGTGCAGCTCGTCCACACCTTCCATGCCGATGAAATAACCGAGCAGCTCGCCTTGCGCGCCGTAGAGCACCTGCGCGGGGTAGCCCGCGGCGAGCGAGTCGATGAAGTTGCCGCGCGTCCAGGGGAAGGGGTAGGCCGCGAGCTCGATCGCGAGCACGGCATCAATCTGCTTGACCGTCAGTGGCAGAAGCAGACGCTCGTCGCGCAGCACGGCACTCACAAGGCACCCTCTTTCGCAAGCCGAATGACTTCGCGCTCGGCGGTGGTCTGGGCCACCTTGTCGCGCAGGTAGACGGGCAAGGCCTGTGCAGCATCCACCGCAGCACCGTCGGCCCACAGCTGCTGGGCCAACTGGGCCAGGGCTTGCGCGCGCGACCGAGGCTGGGGCAAGCGCGTGGCAGAGTGGGTGTTCAGGCGGTCGCCGAATGCATCGAGTGCCGAGCCGGCCACCGCTTCTGGCGGTGCAGCTCGCCAACGCTCGTTGAGCGCATCCACCGCATACAGCGCGGGTGCAATCTGCACCAACCAGCGATCACCCTGAAGGCGGTAAGCGCCGGCGTAGATCTCGTCCATGCGCGCATCCATGGCGACCCAGACTTCGCGGGTCTCGCTGTCTGCCTGCTGGCTGCGGGCGTCTTCGGCCACCAGCATCAGGCTGTCTACGGGCAGCACGGGCTTGCCGGCCCCGAAGGCCAGGCCTTGCGCCACCGAGCATGCCGTGCGCAGGCCTGTGAAAGCGCCCGGGCCTCGGCCGAACGCAATGGCATCGAGCTGGGCCAGCGTGCAGCCAGCCTCTGCAAGCAAGGCCAGGAGGTCGGGAATCAATCGCGCCGAAGCCTGAGCGCCGCCCACCGACTCGCGCACGCGCACGCCCTGCGGCGAGCACAGCGCGATGCTCATCGATTCGGTGGAGGTGTCGAATGCCAGCAGGTGGGCCATGGGCGAAGTCTACCGGGCAGGTTTGCGCGCCCGACGTGCATGCGATCATTCCCGCATGCTCATTCGCCCTCTTTTGCGCGGCCTCGCGGCCGCCTTGTTCGTGCTCGCCGCGCAAGCGGGTGCAGGCCCCCTGCCACCGGAAGTCGAAGCCGCTCTGCAACGCGCGAATGTGCCGCGCGAATCGCTGGTGGTGGTGGCGCAAGAAGTGGGGGCCGCCAGGCCACGCCTGAGCTGGCAAGCGCAGACGCCGGTCAACCCCGCGTCGCTGATGAAGCTGCTCACCACCACCGCGGCACTCGACTTGCTCGGCCCGGCCTGGAGCTGGACCACCTCGGTGTGGATTCAAGGCCCCGCACTCAATGGCGTGCTCGACGGCAACCTGGTCATCAAGGGCAACGGCGACCCCAAGCTCGTGCAAGAGCGGCTGTGGCAGCTGCTGCGCCGCGTGCAGCAGCTGGGCGTGCGTGAGATCCGCGGCGACATCGTGCTCGACCGCAGCGCCTTCACCCTGCCGCCGCACAACCCGGCCGAGTTCGACAACGAGCCCTACCGCCCGTCGAACGTGGGCCCCGATGCCTTGCTGATCAACTACAAATCGGTGCTGCTGACCTTCACGCCCGATGCGGCGCGGGGCATCGCCATCGTGTCCAGCGAGCCACCGCTGGCGGGCGTGCGCATCGACGTGAGCGTGCCGCTCTCCAATGGTGTGTGTGACGACTGGCGCGGCGCCCTCAAGCCCGACTTCAACGACCCGCTGCGCATGCGCTTTCTGGGCAGCTACAGCGCCAGTTGTGGCGAGAAGCAATGGCCCGCCGCCTACGCCGACCCCAAGAGCTTCAACGCGCGTGCGCTGGCTGGCCTGTGGCGTGAGATGGGCGGCAAGCTGATGGGCCGTGTGCGCGATGGCGCAGCGCCTGGCGAGCCGCCGAGCTTCGAGCTGAGCTCGCCGCCGCTGGCCGAGGTGATCCGCGACATCAACAAGTACAGCAACAACGTGATGGCGCAGCAGCTGTTCCTGACACTGGCCTACACGCAGCGCGGCGTGGGCACGCCCGAGCAGGCGCGCGACGTGCTGCGCGCTTGGGTGGCAGAGCGCTACGGCGACCCCGGCCGCGGGCTGGTGGTCGACAACGGCTCGGGGCTGTCGCGCGACGCACGCGTCACGGCCCAGCTGCTGGTGCGGGTGCTGCAAGCCACCTACGCGGGCCCGTCCATGCCCGAGATGATGAGCTCACTGCCGGTGACCGGCATCGACGGCACCCTGCGCCGCTCACGCAACAGCGCCACCGGACGCGCCCATCTGAAAACCGGCTCTCTGCGCGACGTGGTGGGCGTGGCAGGCTATGTGCTGAGTACCGGTGGGCGGCGTTACGTGCTGGTGGCAATCGTCAACCACCCGAACGCCAACGCGGCACGGCCGGCCCTGGAAGCGCTGGTGCAGTGGACGGCGGGTGATTTCAGCCCATTGCCGGAGCCTTTGCCTTTGCCCTTGCCTTTGCCAATACTGCCGGTGCCGCCATCCACGCTGGCGCCAGTGTCAGCGCCCGCACCGACACCCGTGCCGCCACCCGTTTCAAGCCCCACCGCGGGGCAAGACTGATTTCATGATCACCAACACCGAATGGCTGGGCTACGCAGCCGCCTCACTCACCACCGGGTCGTTCGCGCTGCAGGCCTGGCACACCTTCCGCACGCGCGACGTGAGCGGCATTTCGCTCGGCATGTACAGCGCCTTCACGCTGGGCGTGGCGCTGTGGCTGGTCTACGGGATGGTGCTGCGCTCATGGCCGATCACGCTGGCCAACATCATCACCTTGATGCTCGCGTTGAGCATCCTCGCCATGAAGCTGGTGATCGACACCCGGCGGCGCAAGCGCGCCGCCTGAGGGCGGTCAAAACGGGTTGCTGCGCGCCCGGCTCACGGCCAACCCGCCAAGACGGCTCTGAGCACTGGCTCCCAGATGCAGCGCGTCAGCCCACAGCCAGTCGGCCCCGTAAGAAGTGGCCACGGCTGTACTGTCAAGGGTGATCACAGTGCAGTCGGTGATGGCAGCCGTGGCGCAGACCGGCTTGTCAATGACATTGAACCCAAACGCGATTGGGTTGCGCACCATCGACAGCACCATTTCGTCGGCCAGTACCAAGCCCACGGCACGACCGCCGTCGCGCACATCCTGGAGCTTCAGCCGCAGTGCCGTATTGAAGAGCCTAGAAAGGTTCGACAGCTGCGCCACAGTTCCAGGTGCCCCCGCTTCTCTGCTGATCGCATAGGGCGTGAAACCCACGTCAGGGATGGTCGACACGATGACCTTCGCGCCCAGGTTGGTGATGCGCACCACCGCATCGCCGACCTGCCGACCTGCCAGTTCTGCTGCGGCACCCGGGTCAGCCGCGCCCTGAGCGGCATCGAGAATGTCTTTGGTACCGACCAGCACCGTTACGAGATCGGTGCTGGCAAAGGGACCGGCCGCCCCGAGAAAATTGTCTATCTGTCCATTGAGCGACGCAGCTTTGGCATCAACCACTGCCTGCATCGTCTGGTTGAGGGTTGCGAAGCCAGCCACAGGGCACTCCGCGAACGCAAACCTATACGAGTTTGCCAGCTGCTGTACCCAAATCAGGTTGCTATTGCATTCGAAAACGGGAGGCTGTCGCGGCGCGCTCACAGGCGGTGTCACGGTGCTGTCAGTGTCGAACACCAGACCATTGACTGTGTACTTTTTGCTGGACTGGATAAGACTGGACTCATCGCCAAACGCAATCACCCGCCGCGGCGCAAAAGATTCGATTTGCGTGCCGCCACCGCAAGACGCCAACAACACCGCCGCCAAACCGGCCATCACGGTGCTACGCACCACTTCCATCTTGAACTTCATGAACACTCCAAAAACCGGTTGAGTTGGGGTCAGGCCGCTGCGGCGCGCTGCAGCCGGTCGCGCACGCCGTCCCACTCGGGGGTGGCGGGCGGCTCTTCCACCCAGATGAGATGCGTACCCTGGTCATCCAGTTCACGCAAGGCTGAAAACAATTCGTGGGCCGCGGGCGCGGGCTCGGCGGGCATGGCGCGATAGAGGGCACCGCTCGCCGCGCTTCGTGGCACGGTGCGGCAATATACCGCCAGCTTCAAGGGCGAGGGTTGGGCGGAGCTCTGCAACACCTGCAAAGCGGTGCGCAGCGTGGCCGCCGGCATCAGGCGCAGCTTGGCGCGCGGGGCGTAATGCGCCTCCAGGGTGCCGGACGCACGCGGAGCGGCATCGTCGCGGGCTAGCAGTGGCTCGCCCGCCACCGCCTCCAGCCGGGTGCGGCTGAGCACGCCGGGGCGCAACAACACCGGGTGACCTCGGGTGCAGTCAACGATGCTCGACTCGATGCCGCCCTGACAGGCGCCACCGTCTAGCACCAGCAGCGCGTCGCCCAGCTCGTCGACCACATGGCGCGCCTGGGTGGGGCTGAGGCGGCCAAACCGGTTGGCACTCGGTGCTGCCACCCCTTTCACACCCAACGCACTGGCGGCCTTCAGCAAGGCATTGGCGACAGGGTGGCTGGGGCAGCGCAAGCCTATGCTGCCCTGCCCCCCCGCCGCGGCGCCCGCCAAGGTGGCCCGCCGAGGCACGATCACTGTCAAAGGCCCAGGCCACAAGGCTTCGGTGAGTCGGCGCGCCACGGTTGGCCAGCCAGCGGCAAACGCCTGCGCGTCTTCCAAAGAAGCCACGTGGACGATCAAGGGATGGTCGGCTGGCCGGCCCTTGGCGGCAAAGATCTTGGCCACGGCAGCATCGTCATCGGCCCGCGCGCCGAGCCCGTAGACAGTCTCAGTGGGAAAGCCCACCAGCTCGCCTGCCGCGAGGGCCTGGGCGGCGCGCGCAATGGCAGAGGCATCTAGTCCGTCCAGCAGCATGGGCGTCGGGGCGATCAACTCACCAAGCGGCCAGGCCCAACACCTCGGCCGCCCGCAAGGCAGCGGCGCGCGCCTCAGGCGGCGTGGCGGCGGTGAAGGTCAGGTGGCCCATCTTGCGGCCCCTGCGCGCACTGGCCTTGCCGTAAAGATGCAAATGAGCCCCTGGTAAGGCGAGGATTTGATCCCACGGAGGTGTGGCCTCGGTTTCGCCCTGGGCAAACCACAGGTCGCCGAGCAGGTTGAGCATCACGGCGCTGGAGTGCAGGCGCGGCGCAAGCAAAGGCGCGCCGGTGAGCGTGCGCACCTGCAGGTCGAACTGCGACAGGTCACAGGCATCGATCGTGTAATGACCCGAGTTGTGCGGGCGCGGTGCCATTTCGTTGGCGACCAAGCTGCCGTCTTGCAACACGAAGAACTCGACGCACAGCACGCCTACATAGCCCAGGGTGGCGGCGATCTTCTCGGCTGCCGCAATCGCCTGCTGCTGCACAGCGGGCGTTACATCGGGCGCTGGCACTTGCGTGACGGCGAGCACGCCGTCACGGTGCAGGTTTTGTTGCAGCGGGTAGTGCACCACCTCGCCATCGGCACCGCGGGCGACGATCACGCTCACTTCGTAGGCCAACGGCAGCATCTTCTCCAGCACGCAGGGCACCCGCTTCAGCTCGGCCCAGGCCGCGGCCAGCTCGCCCCGGTCGGCCACCCGCACCTGGCCCTTGCCGTCATAGCCCAAGCGAGCCGTCTTCAGCACGCCAGGCAGCAAGCTCTCGTGGACGGCCACCAGCTGCGCAGCCGTCTCAATCAACGCATGCGGGGCACAAGGCACGCCGCAGGTCACGAAATGGGCCTTTTCCAGCGCACGGTCCTGGCAGGTGGCGACTGCGTCACCGGAGGGCGCAACGGGGCGCTTTTTTCCCAACTGGCGCAGCGCCGCAGCAGGCACGTTCTCGAACTCGGTGGTGATGGCCGCGGCCACTTGCGACAGCTGCGACAGGCCCGCCTCGCTCAGGTAGTCGGCTTGCACGTGGTGGTGCGACACCAGGCCCGCCGGGCTGGTCGCGTCGGGGTCTAGCACCGCCGTGGCATAGCCCATTTGCTGCGCGGCGTGCACAAACATGCGGCCCAACTGGCCACCGCCCATCACGCCGAGGGTGGCGCCGGGAGCGATAAACCCGATGGTCATTTCAATTCAGCAGTCATCGCCCGCGCAGCTTCGGTCTGCTTGGCCCGGTAAGCCTCAAGCTGAGCACGCAAGGCCGGCTGATCGTGCGCCAGCATGGCCACGGCAAACAAGGCCGCGTTGGCCGCGCCGGCGTTGCCGATGGCAAAGGTGGCAACCGGGATGCCCTTGGGCATCTGCACGATGGAATGCAGTGAATCGACCCCTTGCAGATGGCGGCTCGCCACTGGCACACCCAGCACCGGCACAGTGGTTTTCGCGGCGAGCATGCCGGGCAGGTGGGCCGCACCACTAGCGCCGGCGATGATGGCGCGCAGGCCACGCGCTGCGGCGCTCTCGGCGTAAGCGAACATGTCGTCGGGCATGCGATGTGCCGAGACGACCCGGGCCTCGAAGGGGACACCGAACTCGGCGAGAATCTCGGTCGCGAGGCGCAAGGTTTCCCAGTCGCTGCTGGACCCCATCACCACGCCAACCACGGGGGCGCTGCTCAAGGCTCGCTCCAAGTGCTGAAGAACCTTGAATTGTAGGCGGGGCGGCGTCAACGCCCCGCTTTCACGCCCCAACCCACACCGCCGGAACACGATGGACATCACGATTCAAAACTTCGAGGCCGACCTGATCAAAGGGTCGATGCAGCAACCGGTGTTGCTCGACATCTGGGCGCCCTGGTGCGGCCCCTGCAAGGCGCTCACCCCGGTGCTCGAAAAGCTGGAAGCCGCCTACGCAGGCCGCTTCAAGCTGGCCAAGCTCAACGCTGACGAGCAGCCCGAGATTTCGAGCCAGCTGTCGCAGATGTTCGGTGTGCGCAGCATTCCGTTTTGCGTGATCTTCAAAGAAGGCCAGCCGGTCGACGGCTTCGTGGGTGCCTTGCCCGAAGCGCAGCTGCGTGAGTTCCTAGACCGCCATGTGCCCAGCGCCGATGAAGCGGCGGCCGAAGAAGACGTAGCGCTGGCCGAAGAGCTGCTGGCCGAGGGCGACCCCGAAAGCGCACTTGAAAAGCTGCAGGAAGCCGTGGCCATAGACCCCGCCAACGACACCGCGCGCTACGACTACCTGCGCTCCTTGCTGATGGCAGGCCGGGTGGCAGATGCACGCCGCGCCTTCGAGCCTGTGGCCAGCAAGGTGATGCTCGACAGCCGCTTGTCTGCCGCCGGCCACTGGATCGCCGCCTGCGAAAAGGCCGAGTCCGCGCGCGATACGCAAGCCCTGGGCGCCGCCATCACCGCAAACCGCCGCGACTTCGACGCACGCTTCGAGCTCGCGCAAACCCATTTCGCCGCCCAGCGCTACACACAGGCCATGGACGAGCTGTTAGAGATCGTGATGCGCGACAAGGCCTGGAACGGCGAGTTGGCCCGCAAAACCTATGTCGCCATCCTGGAGCTGATGGGCAAGCCCGCACCCGCCAAGTCCGAGGCCGCTGCGCCCAAGGGCACGCTGGAAGTGGCCGGCAAGATGGCCACCACGCCCACCGACCCGGTGGTCGATCAGTACCGGCGCAAGCTGAGCATGGCGCTGTTCTGAGCAGGGCTCAGGTGCGCAACTTGGCGGTCAGCTTGTCCATCAAGGACACCGCCAGCGCCTGATCTCGCTCATGGGCGCGCCAGTCGATCGCGGCCTGGTCGCGGTGGCGGGCGGCTGTGTCGGCCTGCCCCACCTGCGCAAACACCTGCGCCAGGCGGCTGTGCGCCGCGGCGCGGTCGTCGGCATCGCGGTCATGCCCAGCGGCCATCTGGGCCGCGATCGCATCTTTGAGCGCTTGCTCTGTCTGTCCGAGTTGCAAACGGCACCACGCCAGGTCTGCCCCCAGAAATGCGCGCATGCGGTCCAGGCCCTGCAACAGGCCATCGCTGAAATGCGCTTCATACAAGGCCACCGCCTCGGCCCAGCGGCCTTGCAGGGATCTGACTTGCGCACGCAGCAGAGGCACCAGCGCGTTGAGCGAGATGGCGCCCAGCAAGGCATCGTAGTTGCCGGTGGAATCGATGCCCAGCATCGCGCGGCGCGTGACCTCGGGATCTTGTGCACCACACAGCAGCGCCTGGCGTGACTGGTTGGCCAGCAGGCCGGCCATGTTGTGCATCACCGCGCTCAGCATGGCCCCGTCCCCTTCGGCATTGGCATGCTGGCGCGTCTTGGCGTACCACGGCTGCGCGCTGTCGAAACGACCCCCGAAGTGATAAGCCTGCGCCACCACCAAGCAAGCGCGCGCACGAGCACCGTGGTGTTCGGGCTCGGCGCACAGCAGCGCCTCGCCCACATGGCGCGCCATGGCATCGAGGTCGTGGTTCACATAGTCCAGCTGCGCCAGCCAGGCCGCTGACAGCGCATGCAGCCGCTTCTCGCGCGCCGCAGCGCTCAGCGCATAGGCACGGCTCATTTTGTCCCGCGCCCCGCGGTTGAGATCGCTGAAATAGCTCACCAGACCCTCGGCCAGGCTGAGCCACGCGTTCACGGCTGGGTGAGGCCGCACGGCGTATTGCGCTTGCAACGCCGACACGATGGTCTTCGCCTCTGCGAGTTGGCCCTCGCGCGCCAGCACGCCAGCCCGCTCGGCGCGCAGACAGTCGGCCTGCACCACCGAATCTGCTGCGGAAATGGCCGCATCCAGCTGGCTCAACAGACGCGATTTCATGGCAGCTTCAGGCCGTGAGCCGTTGCAGGGCTTCGCGGTACTTGGCCGCCGTATTGGCCACCACCTCGGCCGGCAGGGCGGGCGCGGGCGCCTGCTTGTTCCAGGGCTGGTCGTTCACACGCGCTTGCTCCAGCCAGTCGCGCACGAACTGCTTGTCGTAGCTGGGGGGGTTGCGGCCTTGTTGGTACGCCGCCTCATAGCCTTCCACCGGCCAGAAGCGTGACGAATCAGGCGTCAGCACCTCGTCCATCAGCGTGAGCGTGCCGTCAGCGTCGAGGCCGAACTCGAACTTGGTGTGGGCAATGATGATGCCCTTGGCCAGCGCGATTTCAGCCGCCGTGGTGTAGAGCTTGATCGCCGTGCTGCGCACCCGCTCGGCGAGGTCGGCGCCTATGGCCTGCTGCATGCGCTCGAATGAAATGTTTTCGTCGTGATCACCCATCTCGGCCTTGGTGGCCGGGGTAAAGATGGGCTCGGGCAGCTTGCTCGCGTTCTTCAAGCCGGCGGGCAGCTTCACGCCGCAAACCGATTGGCTCACCTGGTACTCGGCCCAACCGCTGCCAGCGAGATAGCCGCGCACCACAGCCTCGATGGGCAAAGGCTTGAGGCGCTTCACGAGCATGGAGCGACCACGCACCTGCTCGCGCTCGGTGGCGCTGACCACAGAGGTGGGGTCGTCGCCGGTCAAGTGGTTGGGCACGATGCCTTGCAGATGCGCAAACCAGAACAAGGCCATCTCGGTCAGCAAGGCGCCCTTGCCCGGGATGGGCTCGCCCATGATCACGTCGAAGGCGCTGAGCCGGTCGCTCGCCACCATCAGGATGCGGTCATCGCCCACCGCGTAGTTGTCGCGCACCTTGCCGCGCGCGAGCAGCGGCAGGGAGGTCAAAGAGGAGTTGAGTAGTTCGTTCATGGTGGTCAATCAGCCCGGTGCCCAGCCGCCCGAAGCCGGGCTGCGCCCCCTCGGGGGCAGGAGCGAAGCGACGTGGGGCTTGTCATCCTTAGACGACAGTCTGCGCGAGCTCACCCTTTGCGTAACGCTGCGCCACCTGCACCAGGCTTTGTGCCTTGATCTTGCTGGCCTGGCCTTCGCAGTTGAACTCGATGTAGCGCTGCTTGCAGACGGCCTTGGCGGCTTCGCGGGCGGGCTTGAGCCACTCGCGCGCGTCGAACTTGTCGGGGTTCTCGGCCAGGAACTTGCGCACCGCGCCGGTCATCGCGAGGCGAATATCGGTGTCGATGTTGATCTTGCGCACACCGAACTTGATGGCTTCCTGTATCTCTTCGATCGGCACGCCGTAAGTCTCTTTGATCTTGCCGCCGTACTGGTTGATGATGGCCAGCAGCTCAGCAGGCACCGATGACGAGCCGTGCATCACCAGATGTGTGTTGGGAATGCGCTTGTGGATTTCTTTCACACGCGAGATCGCCAAAATGTCGCCCGTGGGCTTGCGCGAAAACTTGTAGGCGCCGTGGCTGGTGCCGATGGCGATGGCCAGCGCGTCGAGCTGGGTCTCGCGCACGAACACCGCAGCTTCTTCGGGGTCGGTCAGCATCTGGCTGTGGTCCAGCTTGCCTTCAGCGCCGATGCCGTCTTCTTCACCAGCTTCGCCGGTTTCCAGGTTGCCCAGGCAGCCGAGCTCGCCTTCCACGGTCACGCCGACCTTGTGTGCCAGCTGCACCACCTTGCGGGTGACCTCAACGTTGTAGGCGAAGTCGGCGGGCGTCTTACCGTCTTCCCTCAGCGAGCCGTCCATCATCACCGAGCCAAAGCCCAGGTCGATGGCGCCCTGGCAGATGGCGGGCGTCTGGCCGTGGTCTTGGTGCATGACCAGCGGAATGTGCGGGTAGGCCTCGACGGCGGCCTGGATCAGGTGCTTGATGAACGCCTCGCCCGCGTATTTGCGTGCGCCGGCGCTGGCCTGCAGGATCACCGGGGCGCCGGCTTCATCGGCGGCCTGCATCACGGCTTGCACCTGCTCCAGGTTGTTGACGTTGAAGGCGGGGATGCCGTAGCCATTTTCAGCGGCGTGGTCGAGCAGCTGGCGCATTGAGACGAGAGGCATGGTCGAGTCCGGGAAGTGATGAAACGGGTGCGCCGGGCGGTGCGCTTGCACGCCGGCCAGGGCGGCATGAAACCGCGCTGAAACTGTTGCGATTGTAGCGACGACGCCCCGTGAAAACCCTCCTACAGCCAGCGTCTCCCGCGTCTGGGGGGCAGGTTCGTCCCTCTGGGGGTCAGCTCAATTGGGCGGTGAAAGCATCGCTTATCGGCCTCCAGTCAAGCACCCTCCGGCCGACACTGAATGCCTACCTGACGACCGGGCAACCGCCATGGCACGACTCGACTTCAACGCGCTGACCCTGCACATCACCACTGCCGCCGTGCAGCACCCGCTAACCCTGGCCCAGCATCTGGCGGAATCGGCTGGCGTGAGCCGCGGCACGGCCCAGAAAGCCTTGCATCGCCTGGTGCAACTGGGCTGGCTGCAGCGCGACGGCTCGGTGCGCCGCCCGCAGTACCGCCCCGGCCTTTTGCGCCAGGTGGTCAAGCGCTACACCCTGGCAGGCCTGCAAGAAGACCTGCCCTGGTTGCGTGATTTCGCCCCTTACTTTGCCCTGCCCAACGAAGTGCAGCGCATGACGCAGCACGCCTTCGGCGAGCTGCTCAACAACGCCATCGACCACAGCGGCGGCACCAGTGTCACCGTGTCGCTGCGCCAGACGCCCAGCCATGTGCAGTTGCTGGTCTCGGACGACGGCTGCGGCATGTTTGACCAGCTCTCGCGCTCCTTCGCGCTAGCCGACCCGACGCTTGCCATGCTGGAGCTGAGCAAAGGCAAGCTCACCAGCCAGCCCACACGCCACGCCGGGCGCGGCCTTTTCTTCACCTCGCGCCTGGCCGATGTATTCGACCTGCACGCCAATGACACAGCCTTTCAGCACCGCCACTGGGAAGGCAATGGCTGGCGGCCCGGCCGCGCGTTGAAGCACCAGGGCACCTCGGTCTACGCCGCCATCTCGCTGGACACCCCTCGCACGCTGGAGTCGGTGCTGCACGCCCACAGCCTGAGCGGTGAGGGCTACGGTTTCGAGCGCACCGTGGTGCCGCTGCGCTTGATGGCTTCGCCGTTGGCGGGCCTCGATTCACGGGCCCAGGCGCGGCGTGCAGCCGCTCGCCTGAATGCCTTCCGCCGCGCGGAGATGGATTTCGACGGCATAGACGCCATCGGCCACAGCTTTGCCGACGAGCTGTTCCGCGTGATGTCACCGGAGCTGGGTGATCTTGACCTGGTGCCGATGAACATGTCGCCGGCTGTCGCGGCCATGGTCAAGAGCGTGCGCAACGAGGTCTGAGCAAGCGCGCGGGGTTCACCACCAGCGCCGGGCCGCTCTCAAGCCGGCTCGCATCCAATTGGGGATCGGTTGGCGTACCCGCCAACCGACGGGTTGTCATCAGCCTATGCGTTCGGCGTGATACCCGGCCGCGCGCATGGAGACAAGAATCTCCTCGATGTGCTCCACGCCCCGCGTGTGCACCACCACTTCAATTTGAACCCGCTCCACCGACACCGAACTGAAAGCGCGCTGGTGCTGCACCTCGTCGATGTTGGCGCCCAGCTTGCCCAGCCGCGTGGCCACATCGGCCAGCGCGCCGGGCACGTCACGCACGTCCAGCCGCAGCCGGGCCAGGCGGCCTGACTTGACCATGCCACGCTCGATGATCTCGGCCAGCACCAGCGGGTCGATGTTGCCGCCGCACAAGATGAGCCCCACCTTGCGGCCCTTGAAGCGATCGCGGTGCTTCACCAGCGCCGCCAAGCCCACCGCGCCCGCGCCCTCGACCACCGTCTTCTCGATCTCCAACAACATGACGATGGCCTGCTCGATGTCGTCTTCGCCAACCAGCACCACGTCGTCCACACGCTGGTGGATCAAGGGCAACGTGAACGCGCCAGGCGCCTTCACCCCAATGCCGTCAGCGATGGTCGCCTGCTGCACCTCCAGGCTCCCGCCATGCTTGGCATTCCAGGCGGCGGGAAAGCGCTCGGTCTGCACGCCAATCACCTGTATGCCTGGCTTGAGCGCACGCGCCGCGGTGGCCACGCCACCGATCAGGCCCCCGCCG
Source organism: Rhizobacter sp. (assembly GCF_046595475.1). Lineage (GTDB taxonomy): Bacteria > Pseudomonadota > Gammaproteobacteria > Burkholderiales > Burkholderiaceae_C > Rhizobacter. The sequence goes on along the minus strand of NZ_JBKJOQ010000093.1, from coordinate 42,535 downwards.
CCAATCGCCACCACCAGCGTGTCGAGCGAGGGCTGCTGCGCCAGCATCTCCAGGCCGATGGTGCCCTGCCCCGCCACCACGGCAGGGTCGTCGAAGGGGTGGATCATCGTGAGGTTGCGCTCGCGGGCGAGCAGCAAACCCTGTGCCCGCGCGTCGTCGAAGGTGTCGCCGTGCAACACCACCTCGGCACCGAAGCCGCGCGTGTTGGCCACCTTGACCGACGACGCAAAACGCGGCATCACGATGGTCGCCGGAATGCCCAGCCGCTGCGCGTGGTAGGCCACGCCTTGCGCATGGTTGCCGGCCGAGACGGCGAGCACGCCGCGCTTGCGCTCTTCGTCGGTCAGCTGCGCGATCTTGTTGAGCGCGCCCCGCTCTTTGAACGAAGCAGTGAACTGCAGGTTCTCGAACTTGAGAAAGACCTCGCAGCCGACCAACGCACTCAGGGTGCGCGAAGGCAGGCATGGGGTTTCGAGCACATGGCCGTGCAGCCGTTGTGCGGCCGCGCGTATGTCGTCAAGGGTGAAGGAGGTGTCCATGCGCAGATTGTGGCCTCGCCCACGAAACCTTTGGCGCTCGTGGTGCCGGCCGATGTGGCCGGCGAGATGCGCATGCGCTACGGGCGCACAGAAGGGGTGGTGAGCGAAAGCTCCAACCACAAGCTCACGCCCAACACCACGCTGCGCCAGAAGCTCTCTTTCTCGGCGACCTCTGCGTTCTTGGCGCCTCCGGGGTAAAACCTGTTCGCGTCGAACCGATCTGGTTCACCCCACCAAACAGACTTTGAGCATGTTGGTGCCGCCTGGGTATCCCATGGGCTCGCCGCAGGTGATGGCGTAGGTGTCGCCGGGCTTCAAGATGCCGTTGCTCACCAGCAGCGCTTCGGCATGCTTGAGCGCTTCGTCGCGGTCGCTGAAGTTGGGCATCAAGAGCGGGCGCACATTGCGGTACAGCGCCATGCGCCGTTGGCTGGCAACCTGCGAAGTCAAGCCGAAGATCGGCACGTGGATCCTGTGCCGGCTCATCCACAGTGCGGTCGAGCCCGATTCGGTGAGCGCGAGGATGGCCTTGCAGCCCAGGTGATAGGCGGTGAACAGCGCACCCATCGCGATCGACTGGTCGATGCGGCCGAACTTCTTGTTGGTGAAGGTCGCATCCAGTGCGATCTCTTCGGCCGCCTCGGCTTCAACGCAGATGCTGGCCATCATCTCCACCGTCTCGATCGGGTACTTGCCAGCGGCAGTTTCAGCGCTGAGCATCACGGCATCGGTGCCATCGAGCACTGCATTGGCCACGTCGCTCACCTCGGCGCGCGTGGGCACCGGGTTGACGATCATCGACTCCATCATCTGAGTGGCCGTAATGACCACGCGGTCCATCTCGCGTGCCATCTTGATCATGCGTTTTTGCAACGCCGGCACGGCCGCGTTGCCCACTTCTACCGCCAGGTCACCGCGCGCCACCATGATGCCGTCGCTGGCGCGGATGATGGATTCGAGCGCAGGAATCGCCTCGCTGCGCTCGATCTTGGCGATCAGCGCCGGCTTGTGCCGCCAGGGCTCGCCGGCCACGTTGGCCAGCTGGCGCGCCATTTCCATGTCGGTCGAGTTTTTGGGGAAGCTCACCGCCAGGTACTCGCACTGAAAGCTCATGGCGGTCTTGATGTCCTCCATGTCTTTGGCGGTGAGTGCCGGTGCAGTGAGCCCGCCACCGGCCTTGTTGATGCCCTTGTTGTTGGACAGCTCGCCGCCGATCACGACGGTGGTGTGCACCTCTGCACCCTTGACCGCGTCGACGGTGAGCTTGAGCAGGCCATCGTTCAACAGCAGTGTGTCGCCGGGTCGCACGTCGCGCGGCAGCTCTTTGTAGTCGAGGCCCACGCGCTCGTTGGTGCCCAGCTCTTTGGTGGCGCCATCGAGGATGAATTTTTGCCCGGCTTCGATGATGGTCTTGCCGCCTTCAAACTTGCCGACGCGAATTTTCGGGCCTTGCAGGTCGGCCATGATGGCCACCTCATGACCCACCGATTTGGCCACTTCACGCACCAGCAGTGCACGGTCGATGTGGTCTTGCGCTGTGCCATGAGAGAAGTTGAGCCGCACCACATCAACCCCCGCGCGGATCATCTTCGCGAGCACCTCCGGTGAGCTGGAGGCGGGGCCGAGGGTGGCAACGATCTTGGTGGCGCGGGGCATGGTGAATCTCCGTTCTGGTCTTGTTGTGAGGCGAGGGTATCAGCCGTTGGCGCGCTTTTGCAGGATCTCGAAGGCCGGCAGGGTCTTGCCTTCCAGCACCTCAAGAAACGCCCCGCCGCCGGTGGAGATGTAGCCCACCTTTTTCTCGATTCCGTACTTGGCAATCGCCGCGAGCGTGTCACCGCCGCCGGCGATGCTGAAGGCGCTCGACTCGGCGATGGCGCGCGCCAGGGTTTCGGTGCCGTGGGCGAACGCATCGAACTCAAACACACCGACCGGGCCGTTCCAGACGATGGTGCCGGCCTTCTTCAGCTGCTCGGCCAGCATGGCGGCGGTCTTGGGGCCGATGTCGAGAATGAGGTCGTCTTCGGTCACATCGGCCGAGGCCTTGACGGTGGCAGGCGCATCGGCCGCAAACTTCTTGGCCGTGACCACGTCAACCGGAATCGGCACCGCGGCGCCGCGCGCCTTCATGGCCTCGATCACGGCCTTGGCCTGGTCCACCAGGTCGGCTTCGGCCAGCGACTTGCCAATAGGCAGGCCCGCGGCCAGCAAGAAGGTGTTGGCAATGCCGCCACCGACGATGAGCTGGTCGACGTTCTTCGCCAGCGATTGCAAGATGGTCAGCTTGGTGCTGACCTTGCTGCCCGCCACGATGGCGACCAGCGGGCGCTTGGGGTTGGCCAGCGCCTTGGTGATCGCGTCGATCTCGGCGGCCAGCAGCGGGCCGGCACAGGCGATCTTGGCGAACTGGGCGATGCCGTAAGTAGAGGCTTCGGCGCGGTGCGCGGTGCCGAAGGCGTCGTGCACGAAGATGTCGCACAGCGCGGCCATCTTCTTGGCCAGTTCTTCGTTGTTCTTCTTCTCGCCCTTGTTGACGCGGCAGTTTTCCAGCATCACGAGCGAGCCCGGTGCGACCGTCACGCCATCGACCCAGTTGGCAATGACCGGGATCTCTCGCCCCATCAGCTCGCCCATGCGCTTGGCCACAGGGGCCAGCGAATCTTCAGGCTTGAACTCGCCCTCGGTCGGGCGGCCCAGGTGCGAGGTGACCATCACGGCGGCGCCGGCGTTCAAAGCCAACTCGATGCAGGGAATGGAGGCGCGAATGCGCGTGTCTTCGGTGATCTGGCCGGCGTCGGTGAGCGGCACGTTGAGGTCGGCGCGTATGAACACGCGTTGGCCCTTTGCCTTGCCTTGCGCGGCGATGTCTTCAAAACGGATGACGTTCATGGTGAGCAACAAGTGAAGAGAAATCTGAGCCTGCTATTGGACACCAGCCGGACACCCGCCGACCGCTACCAGCCCAGGCCGAGCTTGAGCGGAATGAGCACAACCATGCCGCTGACGATGGTGCCCAGAATGCCGCCGCGCCAGAAATAGTAGGCCGTGGCCACCGCTACCGCGTAGAGCCGCGCGTCTTGCCAGGTGGCGATGAGCTGGCCTTGCGCCATCACGACTTCGGGCACCACCACCGCAGCCAGCGCGGCCAACGGCGCGTAGCGCAGGCCACGCTTGAGCCAATCGGGCAAGGCCACCTCGCGCTCGGGGATCAGGAAGAAGGCGCGCGTCATTACCGTGATGACCGCCAGGCCCGAGATGACGATGAAGGCGTAAAGGTTGCTCATGCGACACCTCGCAAGCGCCGGCCTGCGCCGCCAGTGCCATCCATCAACAAGCCGATGCAAACCGCCGCCGCGATCGCCACCACGATGTGCAGACGCAGCGGCAGCGCAAAGGCGGCCACCGCCGCGGCACCGGCCACGATGGCCGCGGTCGCCGTGGCGCGGTCGGAAACCAGCGAGTAGGTGAGGCCGAGCAGCGCCAACACGCCGGCAAAGCCCAGGCCCCAGTGGGTGGGGATCACGTCGGCCAGCACGATGCCCAGCACCGCCGGCAGCTGCCAGCTCAACCAATTGGCACTCGACGCACCGACGAAGTATTCGACCTGGCCGTCGTCATCGCGCGGCTCGGGAAAGCGCCGCATGAAGAGCACGTAGGTGAGGTCGCCGCTGACGTAGCCCAGCAGCATGCGCTGGCGCCGCGGGTAGCGCATGAAGTACGGCCGCCACTGGGCGCTGAAGATCACGAAGCGCAGGTTGATGCACAGCGCCGTGGCCCAGATCACCCACGCCGGTGTGCCCACCGTCATCAGCGGAATGGCGGCGAGCTGCGCGCTGCCGGCGAACACGGTGAAGGTCATCAGCAACGCGAACGGCACCGACAAGCCACCCTTGACCATCGCCACCCCGGTGACGAGGCCCCAGGCCGCAATGCCCAGGCTGACCGAGCTCATCTCGCGCGCGCCCACGCGGAATTGCGGGTGGTGCAGCGTGTCTCTAAGGGTCAACATGGGCGCATTCTCGCGCCCCCGAGTTACCACGCAGTTTCAGGGGGCGAACTCGACGCTCACGTCGCGCGTGTCGCTCACGCCCTGTGCGTCGACCACGCTCAAAACATAGCGGCCCGCGGCGGGTGGCGACCAGCTCAAGTCATGGCCGGCCCGGGCCTCGCCGACAAAGGCCGCATCGGCAAACCAATAGAGCGGCCCGGTTTGCGCAGCATTGGCGCGCAGGCTCACCGGCGTGGGCTTGGCGATGCGCATCACGTAATTCGCGCCGCGCAGGGGCGCCACGATCTGCGGGCCGTCACCTGTTGCTGCAGCGTCGGTACGCGCCGCACCGCAGCGCGCCACCGGCGGAATGCGCCGCGGCAAACCGGCTTGGGCAAAGAGCTGCAACATGTCGGTTCCCCAGAACTCGTACACCTCGCTGCGCACGCCGGGCCCTGGTACACAGACTGCACGGCCGGTGCCTTGCTCGATGAAGACCTCGCGGTGCAGGGTGCTCACCTTGATGGGCGACTTGCCGGGGATGAACCAGGTGCTCGCCAGGTCTTTGCAAAGCGCGTTGGGCAGGTCACCGCTGGCCGCGCAGACCTGCACGCGCGACACATTGGCGGGCGTGGGGCGCGCCATCGCGCCAGGGTCCAAGCCTTGGCTGCGCAGGCTGTCGACGATGTTGAAGAACAGCGGTGCGGCGGTCTGCACGCCAACGAAAGCGGCGTTGGACGTGCCGTCGAAGTTGCCCACCCACACCACGAGCGCATAGCGGCCGAAGACACCGGCTGTCCAGGCATCGCGAAAGCCCCAGGAGGTGCCGGTCTTCCACGCGACGGCCGGGAACGCGGGCAGGCCGGTGTCGGGGCGTGGGTTGCGGGTAAGCATGTCCAGGGTGATGAAGGCGGCTTCTTCGCTGAGCAGGCGCGGGCGGGCCGAAGCCGTTCGCCCCGAGGTATCGAAGGGCCTTGCGCTGCCCTTCGATACCTCAGGGCGAACGGTGGTTTGCTCAGCGCGAAGGGTGGTTTGCTCAGGGCGAGCGGTGGTTTGCTCAAGGCTAGCGGTGGTTTGCTCAAGGCTGACGGTGGACTCCTGAGCGCGAACATTGACTTGCGGGTCACGCGCCGTGTACACCAGCGGCGACAGCTCACCCCCATTGGCCAGCATCGCGTACAGCGCGACCAGCTCTTCCATGCTCAGCTCGCCGCCGCCCAGCGTGAGCGCCAGGCCGTAGTGCTGCTCGCTTGCAAGCTTGCTCACACCGGCCTGCTTCAAGAAGCCGTAAAGCGAGGGCTGCGTGAGCCGCGCCGAAACCGACACCGCCGGGATGTTGCGGCTCTTGATCAGCGCCTCTTGCGCGGTGATCGGGCCTTCGAAGCGTCCGTCGAAGTTCTCGGGGCTGTAGGTGCCGAAAGCCGTGGGCGCGTCTTTCAAGATGCTGTGCGGGTGCAGCACGCCCTGGTCCAACCCCAAGCCGTAGATGAAGGGCTTGAGCGTGGAGCCGGGCGAGCGCTTGGCGGTGGTGGCGTTCACCTGGCCGTCGATGGCGTCGTTGAAGTAGTCGGCCGAACCCACCCAGGCCTTGACCTGCATCGTCGACGTGTCGACCAGCAAGGCCGCCGCATTGCGCACGCCCACAGCTTGGCGCCGCTCGATGAACTGCTGAATGGCGCGCTCCACTGCCGCCTGCGTGGGGCCGTGCAGCGACACGGTGGTTTGCGGCTGCGCGGGCAGTTGCGTCAACAGCGTCTGCACCGCATGCGGCGCGGCAAAGGGCAGCTGCTTCACCGAGCGCAGCCGCAGCGGCAAGTCCATCTCGGCCTCGCGTGCCATCGAGGCACTGTGCTGTGCCTGCCAGCGTTGCCACAGCCGCTCGCGCGCGGCTTTCAGCGCCACCGGCCAATCGGTCTCTTTCGCGCCGCGCCGGTTGGGGTTTTGCGGAATGACCGCCAGCGCCAGCGATTCAGGCAGCGTGAGGTGCGCCGCACGCTTGCCGAAGTAGACGAGGCTGGCCGCGCCCACGCCCTCGATGTTGCCGCCGTAGGGCGCGAGGTTGAGATAGGCCTCGAGGATGTCGCGCTTGGGGTAGCGCGACTCCAGCCACAGCGCCGCCGCAATCTGCTTCAGCTTGCCTTGGGGCGTGCCACTGTCGATGCGATAGAGCCGCCGTGCGAGCTGCATGGTCAGCGTAGAGGCGCCGCGCCGCGTGCCGCCGCTGTAGCTCGTCCACGCGCCACGCGCCAGGCTCACCGGGTTGACGCCGGGGTGCCAGTGGAACCAGCGGTCTTCGTACAGCTGCACCGCCTCGACCAGGCGCGGCTCAATTTCGTTGAGCGGCGTCCACACGCGGTACTGCTCGTCGGCCGCCAGCGTCACGCGCAGCAGCGCGCCCTCGCTGCTGTAGAAGGCGCGCGAAGTTGGCGCCTGCTGCGAGAGCGGCGCGGCAGGCCACAGGCGCAGTGCGAGCAGGCACAGCACCACAGCCCCCACGACAATGCCGACGACCTTGAGCTTCACTTCGCGGTGGCTCCCGTGACGCTGATGCGGCCCGCCAGCGAACGCGCCTGCTTGTCACGCTCATACATGGACTCGGCATAGGCCGGCGGCACCGTGAACTCGCCGGTGTTGGTGGCGCGCAGCTTGTAGCTGTAGGCCTGCACGCTGGTCGTAGCGCTGCTGTAGATCACCACGCGCTCTTCGCGCACGTCGGCGTATTCGAGCGAAGGGCCATTCACCGTGCTGGCGGAGCCATTGGCGTCGCGGCTCTGCACCACCTCGAAGCCGCCGGGCAGCAGGTCGGTCAAGGCCACGCTGCCCACACTACCGCCGATGGCGCGCAAGCTCAGGCGCACCGTCACTTCGTCGCCCAGCTTGACGGAGGTGACGGGCTTGCCATCGACGCCCATGTACTCGCGCAGCACCTCCAGGCCCGCCTTCAGCTCCTGCGTGGGCGGCGTGCGGTCGAAGCCGCTTTGCGCGGCGCTGTAGTAGGTGGTGTTACGCGCTTCGTTGGCGAGCTTGAGCTTGACCGTGCCCGGCTGGATGGCCGCACGCGGCAACAGGTTGGCCGGCAGCGCGAGCTCGGTGGGCTTGCCCTTCGCATCGAGCTGCGTCACCGACAGCTTGCCCAGCGCATCAGCCCCCAGCGTGCGGGCCATCGCCTCGAAGGCCAGGATGGTGTAGGCCGACGACAGCGTGTTGAACGAGCCGTTGGCCAGCGGCGCCACGAAGCGGTTCATGGTCTGCGGCGAGAGCGCCTTCAGCCGCGCGGGGAAGTGGCGTGCGATGAGGTACAGCGTTTGCGCATCGCGCACCACCGGGTCGTAGTAAGGCCACCAGCGGTAGGGCGCGTTGTCTTTCTCGGTGGCGCGGGCCAGGCCATCCATCAGCTCGGCAGCGGGCTTGTCTTGCTTGAGCAGCTGGTAGGTGGCGGCGAGGTAGGCCGCGGTTGAGTCGGCCTGCCATTCCTTGGCGTGCTTGGCCTCCAGCGTTTCGCGCAGGCTGGCCACCAGCGGCGTGGTGACAGCGCCGTTTCGGGTGAGCAGGTAGATGGCGTAGGCACGCGTGCGGGCCGCGCCCAGGTCGCTCGGGTTGCTGGCGGCGAGCGCTTGCGCGTAGTCAAGCCCGCGGCGCAATACGTCGGGCGGCACGCTCACGCCAGGGATCTCCAGCTCGCGAGCTTCGAGCAGCATGTGCACGGCGTAGATGGACGCGAACTCGTCGGCTTGCACTGAGGCGCTCCACAAACCGAAGCCGCCTTGCGCGTTTTGCCGCGAGCGCAACACGCGCATCGCTTCATCAAAACCCTTGGCGGCCGACTGCGGCGTGCTGACACCGAACTCCGGCCGCTTGGCCAGCACCAGGCCCGGCAGCACGCGGCTCACCAGCTGCTCGGTGCATTGGTGCGGGAAGTTGTCGAGGTAGCTCATCAGGCCTGGCGCCAGCGCGAGCGGCAGGGCCGAGACAGCAATCTCTTGCTTGCGGAACTCGGGCAGCAGGTCACGCGGCACCGCCACTTCGGTGGAGCCGGTGAAGCTGCCGAGTGCGAGCGTGGTGGCGCGCGGCGTGGCGGGGCGCACGCTGATGTCCATGCGGCGCGTGGCCGCTTTCGTTCCTGTGGCAGCGCTCATCGAGCTCGTGAACTCCAGCGTCGCCGAGCCCAGGCTGGCGGTCTGCGCGTCTTTCACCTTCAGGCGGAAGCTGGCCACGGCCTCACGCATGGGGCTGATCTTGAGCGTCTGGCTCGCCGGCCCGACGATCTCGAAGGTGGAAGCGGGCTTCAACACCAGTTGCACCGGCGAATCCTTGGCCGAGCCCTCCACGTTGTTGGCCACGCCCACCGACACGTCGAACTGGTCGCCCGGTGAAACGGCCAAAGGAAGGTTGGGCGAGAGCACGAAGTCGCCGCGCACCAGCGCCTTGTCTTGCGCCACACCGACCGCGCCTTCGTTCACCGCCACGGCCATCACGCGTAAGGTGCCGTTGAAATGGTCGGGCACGGTGTAGCTGAATTCCTTGTCGCCATTCACCTCGACGATGCCCGACCAGTACACGGCCGGCGCCTCGCTCTTGCGCTTGAAGGGGTTGAGGAAGCGCCCATTCGCGCTGCCTTCGTCACCACCGGGTGCCGACTGCGCCATCAGGCGCTTGAACTCGGGCAGCAGCAGGTCGAGGATCTGCGAGGTGCGCACTTCCAGCGCGCGCTTCTGGAAGAAGTGGCCCAGCGGGTCGGCCGTCTGGTAGCGCGCCACTTGCAAGATGCCTTCGTCGATGGCAAACACCACCGCCCGCGTGGGCTGCGTGGCGCTGAGCTTCATCTTCAGCACCTGGCCGGGCTTGGTGAGCTCGGGCACGGTGAGCTTGAGCGTTTGCGTGCGCTGGGCGAGGCTGGTGGCGAAGGGTGCCACGCCATAGCTCAACGGGCTCATAAAGATTTCATCCGACGACGGGTCGCGCACAAATTGCACGCTCACATAGCCGTTGCCCTCGAAGTCTTTCGGCAGGCGGATCTTCTGCACCGAGGCGGTGGTCGTCGTCTTGAACCAGGCCTGCGCGTACACCTTGTCGCGCTCGATGGTGATGAGGCCGGCGCCCACGTATGGCGCGCGAATGCTCAGCTCGATCTCTTCGCCCGCCGCGTAGTCCTTCTTGTTGAGCGTGAGTTGCAGCTCGGCGTTGCGCTCCAGCGAGCGCGTCACGTTGCCAGTGCCGGCCACGCTGTAGTCGATGCGGTTCAGCTCCAGGCCACTCGCATCGCGCAACACATAGCTGTAGTTGCCAGCCTTTTTCGTGTCGAGCGTCAGTGCAAAGCCACCGGCCGACAGTGCGAGCGGTTGCTCAGACAGCGTGCTTTCTTTCTTGCGCGACTCATAGCGGTAGGTGTCGTTGGCCTGACGCATCAGCACCGAGACCGTCTTGCGCTCGATCAATTGCAGCGTCAGCTCGGGCGCGGCGATCTTCTTCGCCTGCGGGTCGATGGCAATGAGTTGGCTCACGCGTTTGCTGCCCAGCGACACGAAGCCCAGGTCGCCGTCGTGCTTCACACCCACCATGAAGGGCCGCTCAGACACCAGCGCACTGGTCTCGGCCGACACGCTGCGCCCGCCTTCGGGCTCGAACACTTTCGCCAGCAGGCTCAGGCGATAGGTCGCCTTCTCAAAGCGATTGAGCTTGAGGTCGAACTCGGCGTCGCCGTTCGCATCGGTCTTGCCTTCGGGCAGGTTGTCGTTGGCGCCATCCTTGGCCCGCAGCGGATCGTAGAAGCGGTAGTCGGCGTAGCCGCGGAAGGCCGGCCACACGGGGCTCAGCGACAGCGCCACCTCCACGCGCCGGTTCTCGGCCGGCGTGCCGAAGAGGTTTTGCGCGTTGATGCGGCCCTTCAGGTCTTTCGGGTGCACCCAGCCTTCGCTCGTCGGCGCCGAGAGCTGCGCCGTGACCTTCATGCGGTCGGGCAAGAACTCTTGCACCTTGACGGTGGTCGAGCCGATTTGGCGCTCCACCTTGCCGTCTTTCACGATGTTGAGGTTGACGGTGTAGTTGCCGGTCGGCGAAGTGGCCAGCGTGGCATGGCTCAGCTCGGCAAAGCCGCCAGCGACCAGGCGCAGGCGCTCGCGCTTGACGGTGAGTCCGCGTGCATCTAGCACCTCGGCTTCCAGCGGCAGGCCGGCCAGCGTTTTCGTCCAGTCGGCCGCTTTCACGATCATGCCGATGTGCATGGACTCGCCGGGGCGGTAGATGCCGCGGTCGGAGAAGAGGTAGGCACTCAACTGGTCGCTGGTGCGCGCGTTTTGCAGGCCGCCCACGTCGAAGCGCGACAGGTCGAGGTTGCGGTCGCTGCGGTTGAGCGGCATGAAACTCATGTCGCCGCCCTTGCGCACCATCAGCAGCAGCGGCGCACGCTCGCGCACCAGGCCTTCGAGCTTCTCGAAGTGGGCGCGGCCGTTGGCGTCCGTCGCCTGGTTGAACAGCGTGCTGCCATTCTTGGCGACAACCTCAACGTTGGCACCCGCGACAGGCAGGCCGGTGTAGAGCGACTGCACGAAGACATCGCGCGAGCCATCGGTGGACTGCTTGACGACGATGCCCAGGTCGGTCACCAGCACCAGGCGGCGCTGCTGCAGGCTGCCGGGGTCGACGTTGGACCCGAGCTCGCTGTCGTGGTCGCGCTCGGTGCTGTTTTCGTTGTCACTTGGGTTGTTGCCTTCGTTGTTCTGGGTGTCGGTGCTTTCGGGGACCGGCGCCTCGGCCTTCTTCGGATCGAAGCCCGCGATCTTCAGCAGGAACAAGCCCTTGCGTTGCTCACCGTCTTTGGCCAGGTACTCGGCCAGATCGATGGCTTCGTAATGCGCCTTGCCCGGCGGCAGGTTGCCCAGCTTCACCGTGCGCTCGAAACGGTCGCTCAGGTTGTCGGGGCCGAAGCTGCCCAGAAAGTCGGGGTTGGCGTAATTGCCTTGCGACTGCGACACCAGGTGCTGCAGCTGGTTGGGCTGCACGCGGCCCACTTCGATCTTCAGGCCGGGCAGGTCGCGCACCATCACCGCAAGCTTCTTCTCGCCGCTCATGGGCAGCAGCGCGCCTTCGCTCAAGATACGCAGCTCGGGCGGGTAAGGCGGCATGGTGATGAGGCGCTGCTCGCGGTCGCGCATCAGGTAGCCGCCGAAAGACTTGAACTTCGGCTCGATCTGCACGTAAACCACGCGGCCCACGTCGGCGCGCAGCTTGAAGCTGTGGGCATTGGCGTGGTCGCGCTCGCCGGGCACCAGCGCCAGGGGCAGCTTGGTCGCCGCGGCGAGCACGGTCTCGGTAACTTCTTTGGTGTCAGACCACGGGTAAGGCTCTTCCGTCTGGTCTTCTTTCTTGAGGTTCGGGTTCTGCAGCGGCAGCACCCAGGCCGACACGTTCTTGGCCAGCTCGCGCTCGTGCACCAGCTGCGAGGTATTGATGACCAGCACGTGCTCGGGCTCGAAGCGCTCGTTGGTCACCACCAACGGCTGCACATCTTGAATGCTCAGGCCGTACTGGCCGGGCACGGTGATGGCGCGGGTGAGCTTGGCGTCGCTGCCCTTGCCACCGGCTTGCGCGGCCACGCCCTTGTCGACTGCCATCGTCAACTGCGTGGCCTCTTTCGGCACGGCTAGCTGGGCCGAGTGCACGTAGGCGTTGAGTTTGAGCTTGTCGTAGGTGACCGCAAAGGGCGTGGTTTCACGGCCCACGCCGAGCACGCCTTCTGCCTGAGTGGACAGGCGCAGCTCGACGCGCTTTTCCAGCTCGGCCGGGTTCACCGGGTGGCTGAAGTGCAACTCGAACACGCCTTTCTTGACGGCGGGCGTGAGCGGGTCTTGGTAGAACTCGGCCTTGCGGATCTTGGTGGCGAAGGGCGCGCTGCTGAAGCTGAAGTCGTAAGTTTCAAGCCGCATCTGCGGGGCAAACAGATCACGCGCCAAGCTGCCCTTGAACTCCACGCCCACCGGCCACTCGGCCTTGGGCTCGAAGGCCAGGTGGCGGTCGTCCAGCCACTTCCAGCTGCCGTCCACCGTGGGCGTCAGCGTGATGCCGGTGTCTACGGTTTTCCCCACCGCCGACAGCGGTGCAACGGATTCGTTAAAGCTGACGGTCACCCCTTGCGGCGTGCCGTTGTTGGCGAAATCTGTGAGCGTGGGGCCGCTCACCGAGAGGCTGATCTCTACCGGCTGCGGGCGTGCTTTCCACCAGGCATAGCCGTGGTAGCCGGCCACGCCTGCCGCGATCACGCCGGCGGCGATGGCAGCGCTGAAGCGCGGGTTCCGTTTGACGACGGCCGTGGTGGCGGTCGCCGCTTGCGTGGTGCGCTCACGGCACCAGCGCAGCCAGGGCGGCGCATTCCACACGCCCACCAACATGCCCAGCCACGTGCCCACTTGGCCCCAAACGAGCTTGATCGCTCCCATGTCCGCTCCCTGATGTTGTGCTGGAAATCAGTGGCCCATGCCACGTCAACCGGCGTGCATCTTGCCGGACAAAAAAGCAGCGCTCAGGAAGGCTGTGTGAAGCCGATGTGAAAAGGTGCGCCGTGCAGCGCGCCTCGGATGATCAGGTCAGTCGTGACCCTTGGGCTCGCGGGCCTTGCCGCCCGCACCCGTCTTGGCGGGCCGCTTCTCTGCGCCTTCGGCAGCCAGCTCGGCAGCGAGCTTGCCTTCGGGCTTGGGCTCGGCCGACTTCGGCTCGCCCTTCGCCGCCACCACTTGGGGCGCCACAGCGTCGATCTTGTTCTCGCGCATGTAGTCGTTCATGTCGCGCCAGCCGGCGAACACCGCGGCCTTGTCGGCCTTGCGGTTGAGCGAATAGCAGTCTTCGATCGCGCGGCCGGCGTGGCGACAGGCGCCACCGACCGCCTTGCCTTCGGCCTCTTTGGCAGCAGCGAGTTTCTCAGCGGATTCGCCGAACAGGTCGCAACCCGACAGCGCGGTGGCGGCCAACAGGAGGGAGATGAAGGTGGTGCTTCGCATGACGGGCAGGGCGGAGTTCTCTGGTTTCATTCTCCACAAACCCTGGCAGGGGTCTGGCCCGCAAAAGCGGGCGATTGACCCCGCTTTTCTCAGCTTATCAAGCCATGGCCAGCAGGCGCGCCACCCGTTCTTCAGTCGACGGGTGGGTGGAGAACAGGCCGCGCAGGCCCCCGGCCGACAGCGGGTTCATGATCATCATCTGCGCCGTCTCGGGGTGGCGCTCGGCCGCTTCCATCGGCATGCCCTGGGCGAAACGATGGATCTTCTGCAGCGCACTGGCCAGGGCCTGCGGGTCACCCGAGATCTCGGCGCCGCCGCGGTCGGCCTCGAACTCGCGGGCACGGCTGATCGCCATCTGGATCAGGCTGGCCGCGAGTGGCGCGAGGATCATCACCAGCAGGCCGACGATCGGGTTGTGCGAGCGGCCTTCGCTGTCTCGCCCACCGAAAAACATGGCGAAGTTGGCCAGCATCGAGATGGCACCCGCCATGGTGGCGCTGACGGTGCTGATGAGAATGTCGCGGTGGCGCACATGGGCCAGCTCATGCGCCATCACGCCACGCAGCTCGGCTGCGCTCAAGACCCGCAAGATGCCAGTGGTGGCTGCGACCGCGGCGTGCTCTGGGTTGCGACCGGTAGCAAAGGCATTGGGCGCATCTTCGTTGATGAGATACACGCGCGGCATGGGCAGCTGGGCGCGCTGCGCGAGCTCTTGCACCATGCGGTAGAACTGCGGCGCGCTGGTCTCGTCGACCTCTTGCGCGTTGTACATCTTCAGCACCAACTTGTCGGAAAACCAGTAGCTGAAGAAGTTCATGCCCAGCGCAATGACGAGCGCCACCATCATGCCGGCTCGCCCCCCGATGAACGCGCCTATGGCCATGAACAAGGCCGTGATGGCGGCCATCAGGACGGCGGTTTTCAACAGATTGAACATGAAACGGGCTCCTTGAGGGCTGCAGCCGGAACAGATGCGGGCGCTAGCCTGGAGTTCAACCAACCAAGGCTTGGCCAGGGTGCAAGGGCTTGCCCTGCAGGAACTGCTTGGCCACTAAACGCTTGCCACCGGGGCGCTGCAGCTCGGTGAGCAACAAGGCGGCCTCGCCGCAAGCGACGGTGATGCCGTCGTCAGTAATCGCCAACACCGCGCCGGGGGTACCGGCGGCGGAAACCACCTGCGCGCGCCAGAGCTTGATGGTTTCGCCATCGGCTTGCATCGTGGCGCCCGGGAAGGGGTCGAAGGCGCGGATGCGTCGCTCAAGGGTGGCCGCCGGGAGCGACCAATCGATTGCCGCTTCGGCCTTGTCGATTTTGTGGGCGTAGCTCACGCCATCGGTCGGCTGGGGGATGGGTTTCAAGCCACCGCACACCGCCAGTTCCAGCGCCTCAACGATGAGGCGGCCGCCCAAAGCGGCGAGGCGGTCATGCAGCTTGGCCGTGGTGTCGTCGGGCGCAATGTCTATCGCTTCTATCAGCAGCATGTTGCCAGTGTCGAGCCCGGCGTCCATTTGCATGATGGTGATGCCGGTGCGCGCATCACCCGCCTCGATGGCACGGTGGATGGGCGCCGCACCGCGCCAGCGCGGCAGCAGCGAGCCGTGAATGTTGAGGCAACCGCGCGGCGGCAAGTCGAGCACCCATTGAGGCAGGATGAGGCCGTAGGCGGCTACCACCATCACGTCGACCTTGGCCGCGAGCAGCGCTTCGCGAGCCTGAGCCGCGTCGTCGGGGTATTTGCCATCGAGCCGCAGGCTGCGGGGCTGGGCGACGGCGATGCCGTGCGCCTCGGCGAAAGCCTTCACGGCCGACGGGTTCAGCTTGAGCCCGCGCCCGGCGGGCCGGTTGGGCTGGGTCAGCACCAGCGCCACCTCAAAGCCGGCGGCGTGCAGCCGAGCCAACGCAGTGGCAGCAAACTCGGGCGTGCCGGCGAATGCCAGCTTCATGGGCGCTGCTCGTCGCGCGTTTTCTTCAGCATCTTCGTCTTGATGCGGTCGCGCTTGAGCGCGCTGAGGTATTCGACGAACACCTTGCCCATCAGGTGGTCCATCTCGTGCTGGACGCACACCGACAGCAAGCCCTCGGCCTCGAACTCATGGATTTGGCCGTCGCGGCCTAGCGCCCGCACGGTGACCCGGGCGTGGCGCGGCACCTTGTCGTAAATGGCCGGGACCGACAGGCAGCCTTCGTCGCCGAAGACCATCTCCTCGCTCTGGACGATCAACTCGGGATTGATCAGCACGTGCGGCTCATCGCGGCCGTCAGAGGTGTCGATCACGATCACCCGCTCGTGAACGTCGACCTGGGTGGCCGCCAGGCCCACGCCGTCGGCGGTGTACATGGTCTCCAGCATGTCGTCCACCAGCTGGCGGATGCGGGCATCCACTTGCGCCACAGGCTTGGCAACCGTGTGCAGGCGGGGGTCGGGGTAACGAAGAATGTCGAGCTTGGTCATGGAAATCAGGAATGGAGAGCCTGTGGGCAGCACGCAACGCCGGCCGGTGTGACAGGCCACACAACAAAGGTATCGGCGGGTGACTTTCGTTGCGATATCAAGGGTTTAGAGGCAGAATCTGCGAAACTGAATGAAGATTTTCGCCGAACTGCGGGCACCTTGCCGCGGCCGGCTCAGTAAACCGCACAGCCCAGCATTGTGCTGTCTGCGCGTCCGGAGACTTACCTTCATGACCCGAAGCACCCGTCCTGCCCTGTTGTCTTTCTTCCGGGCCTCTGCGATCACCCTGGCGCTGGGCGTCGGCTTCGGTACCGCGATGGCCGAGCCCAATTTCCCCATCACGGGAAAGCAGCGCGATACCGCAAAGCAGGTTGCTGAAACCGGTGTGCCATTGTCTGAATTGGCAGAAAACGCGCCCGACAGCTACACCGTCAAGTCAGGTGACACGTTGTGGGCCATCTCGCGCATGTACCTGAAGAGCCCGTGGCGTTGGCCCGAGCTGTGGGGCATGAACATGGAGCAGATCCGTAACCCGCACCTGATTTTTCCCGGTCAAACCCTCTATCTCGTCAAATCCAATGGTCGCGCCACGCTGCAGACCCGCGAAGGCGACCCTGGCGCTTCGGGCCGGTTGTCACCGCGCATCCGCAGCAGCGACCTCAACCGCGACGGCATCCCTGCCATCGCATTGCACCTGATCGAGCCCTTCCTCAACGAAGCGGTGATCTTTGATGACAACCAGCTCGCTTCTGCGCCGCGCATCGTGGGCGCGCAAGAGGGCCGAGTGCTGCTGACACGCGGTGATTTGGCCTATACGCGTGGCGAGTTGGGTAGCAACCGCAACTTCCGCGTGTTCCGCGAGCCACGTCCTTTGAAAGATCCCGCCACAGGCGAGGTGCTGGGTTATGAAGCGGTCTTCCTCGGCACGGCCGAGTACACCCGCAAGGGTGGCGACATCAAGGGCGAGATCGTCCCCGACACCTTCACCCTGGCCAGTGCCCGGCAAGAGATGCGCGTAGGCGACAGGCTCTCGCCGGTGCCGCCGCGCGAGTTCACCAACTACGTACCGCACGCCCCGGGCAAAGAGATCGCGGGCCAAATCGCCTCGGTTTATGGCGACAGTGTCAACGCCGGGCAAAACCAAATCGTCTCACTCAACCGCGGAAGCCGCGACGGCATTGAAAGTGGGCACGTGCTTGCGCTGTGGCGCGATGGTGAGCATATTGTTGACAAGACCGACGGCAACACCAAGATCAAGCTTCCCGACGAACGCCATGGCAACCTGTTTGTCTTCCGCGTCTTCAACCGCATGTCGTACGCCTTGATCCTCTCGGTCAAGGAGCCGGTCAGCGTCGGCGACCGCTTCACGCAGCCCTGACACCAGACCCTGAGCGCCCGTCGTGGCGCTCTTCGTCACATGGATCGCGCCGAACTTGCCGCGTGGCTGCGGCTCCTCGAAACGCCGAAGGTCGGGCGCGAATCTGCACGCAAGCTGCTCGCAGCGTTCGGCTCCGCCGATGCCGCCCTGTCAGCACCGACAGCGGCACGCCGGGAGGTAGTGCCTGCGGAGGCGGCCACGGCGCTTGCCGAGACACCCGATGCGCTACTGGCGCTCGTCGACACCACGGTTCAATGGCTTGCATCGAGCACAGATGAAGCGCCCCGCCAGATCCTCACCCTCGGCGACCCGGCCTACCCGACGGAACTGCTCGAAACCGCAGATCCACCGCTGCTGCTGTACTTGCTGGGCAATGCAAGCATGCTCGGGAAACCGGGCATCGCCGTCGTCGGAAGCCGCAACCCGACGCCTCAGGGCAAAGAGAACGCCCGCTCGTTTTCCGCCCAATTGAGCCA
The DNA here is from genome assembly GCF_046595475.1 of Rhizobacter sp. Classification (GTDB taxonomy): domain Bacteria; phylum Pseudomonadota; class Gammaproteobacteria; order Burkholderiales; family Burkholderiaceae_C; genus Rhizobacter. The sequence continues at coordinate 24,712 of NZ_JBKJOQ010000093.1, read as the reverse complement.
GGCGGGCTTGACCATCGTTTCAGGGCTGGCTCTCGGTGTCGACGGCGCTGCACATGAAGGCGGGCTGGCCGGCACCGGCAGCACAGTTGCAGTGGTCGGCACGGGACTGGACCGCGTCTACCCGCGCCGGCATCTCGAGCTGGCCCGTCGCATCTCCCGCGAAGGGCTCATCGTCAGCGAGTTTTCGCTCGGCACGCCGCCACTGCCGTCTCATTTCCCGCTTCGCAACCGCATCATTGCCGGCCTGACACGTGGCACGCTGGTGATCGAAGCTGCTCTGCAATCGGGTTCGCTGATCACGGCCCGTTTGGCCAGCGAGGCGGGTCGCGATGTGTTTGCGATTCCAGGCTCCATCCATTCACCCCAGTCACGTGGCTGCCATGCCCTCATCAAGCAAGGTGCGAAGCTGGTCGACAGCGCGCAGGACGTTCTGGACGAACTGCCTTGGGGCATGCCGGTAGCACCATCACTTGCAATGGCAGATCCTGAAAGCGATGACCCTTTGCTTGAAGCATTGGGTTTCGACCCAGTCAATCTTGATGCGCTCGTGGCCCGCACAGGATGGTCAGCACCCCAGCTCAATGCCCGCCTTCTTGAGCTGGAATTGACAGGTGACGTCGCTCGCCTCCCCGGCCAGCTCTTCCAGCGTGTAAGCGCCGGCTGACCTCTCAGGCGGATTTATTGCGGGTTGCCGCCGGTGAGCCTGGGGTATAGTGAATTCATGTTTGACGTGCTCGTGTACCTGTACGAAAACTACTGGCGGCCCGATGCCTGCCCTGACCACGCCCAGCTCGCACGCAAGCTGTCGGCGATGGGGTTCGAGTCAGACGAAATCCAGGAAGCCCTTTCGTGGCTCGACGGCTTGGCCAGCGCGGCAGAGTCGTATTCGGGGGAGCAAAGCGAAGACGCCCTGCGCGTTTATTCCCCTGCCGAGCAAGAACACCTGGGCGAGCACTCCATCGGTTTCGTGAGCTTCCTCGAATCAGCCGGCGTGCTGCCGCCCCCAATGCGCGAAATGGTCATTGACCGTGCCACGGCCATCCCCGGTGGGCCGGTTGATTTGGAAGACCTGAAAATCATCGTACTGATGGTCTTTTGGAGCCTGGGCGAAGAGCCCGACGCGCTGATACTCGACGAGCTATTTGTGGACGAAGAAGACCGGTTGATTCACTGATTAGCCCCATCGCCAAAGAAAAAGCCGCCTTCGAGGCGGCTTTTTCTTTGGCGAGGCGATGGCTCTCAGTTGAGCAAGCGAGTCGGATCAACGTCAAGCTTCGCCAGCGCACTGCGGGTAGCGCGCACCGTCAGCGACTCGTCTTGCGCCGGCACCAACAAGCCCGCCTGCAGGAACGCCGCGAGGCGATTCTGCTGGAACAAGATGCCTCGCCCATGCGGCGACACGAACAGCGTCAACTGGCGCCGCATGCCCTGCCACACCAGTTGCACGGCTTCGTTGCGGCTGCGGTAGTCCAGCATGTACCAACCACCCACCTGGAGTTCGCGTGCCCAAGCCAGCATGGCGGGCGTCGGCATCGAACCACCCTCGCCCACCACTTCCAGCTCGGAGCTTTCATGCCCGGACAGGTCGAGCACGAGCGACTCGTCGATCTCCATGTCTTCAGGGTTCTCGGGCAGCAGCTCTTCAAGCGTTTCGAGCCGCCCCATCAGCTCTTCCAGTCGCTCGGGTGCGATGGCAGCCGTCTTGGCGGTGAACGCGGCCGCCAATGAGTTGTTGAGCTTCTGGATGTGCTCGTCTTGCTTCTCAGCCGGAATACCGGCGTGGTCCATGCCTTCGCGCAAGGTCTTCAACAAGGGTGGCAAGCGGCGGATCACCTCTGCACGCTCTTCTCGCGACACCTTGGCGCTGGCCGACCAGATCAGATCGGCCGCAACTCGCTTCATCGCCTTCGTCTCCACCCCTTGCGCGCTGTGCTTCACGGCGGTCATGGCCATCACGTCGGCCCACACATGAAACAGGAATTCGCGCACACCTTCTTGCACCGGTACCTCGTTCAGCATCTTGCGAAGCTCGATGGTGTACTGGATGGCGAGCGTCTCGCGCTGTTCGACCTGCTGCGCGAGCGACACGCCCTTGCGCGTGGTCTCGTTCTCGTTCTTGAAGTAGTGCTCCAAAAATTTCTCGAACTCGGTAAGCACGGTCTGAAAGACGCGCCGGCCGGTGTCTGGATACGCCTCGACGACCTGCACTACACGCTTGATTTCCTTCTCAAGCGTGTCGGCCACGGCACGACTGGTGGCATCGAAGCCCATGACGCAGGCGCCCATGCGGTCGATCAGGCGACGTGCCGGGTGGTCAACGGTGGCGAAGAAATCGGGCTCGCTCACAGCGACCCGCAGCACCGGCATTTGCAGGCGCGCAAACCATACTCGCACCACGGCCGGAATGCGCTCTTCCATCAGGATGCTCTGGAACAGCAAGGCCACGATCTCAATCGTCGCGCGCTCCACCGGCGTGGTCGCAGCCCTCTTCAGCTCCTGCTTGCGCTGGTGCAGCTCTTCCAGAAGGGCGGGCGTGCTGACCTGCCCTTCGGTTGGGCGACTCGCAGCACCACCACTTGTCGTGGTCGGCGTGAGGCGGCGCTGAATGCTCTGCTGCGCTTCATTGATGGCCGCCTTCAGGCCCACGGACGCAGCGGGCATCGGCGCCGTGCCGGCGAAGTCGGGAATCTGACGGCCGATCAGGCGATTGAGGCGCCCGAGCACCGCTTCGGCATGGTCCGAGCCGCGTGCGAAGCCCCCGGCACGGGTCATCATGCGGGTCTCTTCACCCACCGTGCCCATGCGGCCGAAGCCACTGTTGCTGGCGGGGGCCGGCGCGCTGGGCGTGCCGGCGGCAACCGGCAGCACATAAGAGTTGCGGGTGCGCCGAATGAAGGGGCGCAGGTCAATCTCGGGGAGCACGCGTTGCTGGATCAGCCAGCGATTCGTCTCGTGATACGCCTCTTCGGCGAAATGCGCGAACTCTTCGTGCAGCACGGCTTGGAGCGTGCGCCATGCATCTTGGGTCAGCGTTGACCCGCGCCAAGTGCTGGTAACGATGCGCGCCAAGACATGGGGGCGCAACACATCGTTGGTGTCAAGCTCGTCGCGCTTCTCGAGCGATGACATGCGCGAGCGCAGGTCGGTGAACTCCCACGAGGCCCGATCCATCATCGCGAGCGCCAGGCGCGAGCTCAGAATTTCGGTCTCGATGGTGTCATCGTCGACAAGGGACATGCCGGGGGCAGTGCGCCCAGGCGGCGGCAAATCGCCAGGCCGCGAAGCCGACACCATGCCGCTCACCAGCGCGCCGCGCAGAGCCGAGATGATGCCGTTGATCCAGGTGGGGGCCGCCTTGCGCAGGTCGGTGGCGACATCGCGCCGCTTGTACTGAAGGCCGTGCTCGGCCGACTGTGTAGAGAGAAGCCTCGCGCCTTCTTCGACCGCGTGAACCACCGTCGGCACGCCACTCAACAAACGCTCCACGTAGGAGCGACGAGCCTGGGCGGCCAGGGCCAACGAATCGGCGGCGGTCGCCATGGGACGGTTGGTCGATGCTTCTCTGGAAGGGATGCCCTTACTCTACACCACCGCCCCTGTGTTGGGGTCGTTCGGGTCCCCGTCCTTGGATGGCCCCGACTTCATCAGGTCTTCGCGCTTGACACCCAGCCACATGGCAATGGCCGCCGCCACGAAAACCGACGAGTAAATGCCGAACAGAATGCCGATGGTCAACGCCACGGCGAAGTAATGCAGCGTCGGCCCGCCGAAGATCAGCATCGACAACACCATCATCTGAGTACAGCCGTGGGTGATGATGGTGCGGCTCATCGTGCTGGTGATCGCGTGGTCGATCACTTCGTGCGTGTTCATTTTGCGAAACTTGCGAAATGCTTCACGGATCCGGTCGAAGATCACGACCGATTCGTTCACCGAATAGCCCAGCACCGCCAGCACCGCCGCCAGCACCGAGAGCGAAAACTCCCACTGGAAGAAAGCGAAGAAGCCCAGGATGATGACCACGTCGTGCAAGTTGGCCACGATGGCGGCCACCGAAAACTTCCACTCGAAGCGAAACGCCAAGTAAATCATGATGCCAAGCACGACGAAGGCGAGAGCCTTTGCCCCGTCTTCGGCCAGCTCCTTGCCAACCTGCGGGCCGACAAATTCACTGCGCTGCAGCGTCACGGGTTCGGCCCCACCCGCTTCGCACACGGGTTTGTCGATCAGTTCACCCTGATCGGTCTTGACCTGCTTTTTGCTGACCGTGCCCGACTCAGCCTTGCACAGCTCGCCGAACACGCGGTCAACCACGTCGCCTAGCTTGCCGTCGCTCCCCACCGGCAAACGGATCAACACATTGCGCGTGTTGCCGAAAGCCTGCACCTGCACTTCGCCGACCTTGAGGCCCTCGACCGTACTGCGCACCTTGCCGATGTCGGCCGCTTGCGCGTAGTTGGCCTCGATCAAGGTGCCGCCCTTGAACTCGATCGACAGGTGCAAGCCGCGCGTGACCAAGAAGAACACTGCGATGAGAAAGGTCAGCAGCGAAATGACGTTGAACACCAGCGCATGCCGCATGAACGGAATGTCGCGTCGGATTCTGAAGAACTCCATGTTGTGGGATCCCGGTTGAGTTCTTGTTGGAGTCAGGTGTTGGCGGCAACGTCTGTGCCAGCCGCTTGGGGCTTCCAGACCTGGCCGATCGACACACCCTTGAGCTTCTTCTGCCGGCCGTACCAGAGGTTCACCAAACCACGCGAGAACACGATGGACGAGAACATCGACGTCAGGATGCCCAGGCAGTGCACCACCGCAAAGCCCTTGATCGGGCCGGAGCCAAAGGCGAACAGGGCAATGCCCGCGATCAGCGTCGTCACGTTCGAATCAAGAATCGTCGCAAACGCGCGCTCATAGCCGGTGTTGATCGCCGCCTGCGGCGAAGCGCCACCCCGCAGCTCTTCGCGCACTCGCTCGTTGATCAGCACGTTGGAGTCGATCGCCATGCCCAGCGTGAGCGCAATGGCGGCAATACCCGGCAGCGACAGCGTCGCCTGCAGCATCGACAGCAAAGCCACCAGCAGCAGCAGGTTGAACGCCAGTGCTGTGGTGGAGAACACGCCGAACAGCAGGTAGTACGCACACATGAACGCAGCGATGGCCAAGAAGCCATAGATCACGCTCTTGAAGCCCTTGTCAATGTTGTCTTTACCCAGCGTAGGGCCGACGGTGCTTTCTTGAATGAACTCCATAGGCGCGGCCAGCGAGCCTGAGCGCAACAGCAGCGCCAGATCGTTCGCGGCTTCGGTGGTGCCCATGCCGGTGATCTGAAATTCGTTGCCGAACTCGCCCTGAATACGCGCAACGGTTAGCACCTCGCCCTTGCCCTTTTCGAACAGGATCGCCGCCATGTGGTTGCCGATGTTGACGCGCGTCATGTCGCGCATCAGCCGGCCACCTTTGGCGTCGAGGCTCACCGACACCGCCGGCCCGTTGTTCTGGTCAGGCCGGGGTTGCGCGTTGGTCAGCATTTCGCCGGTGGCCACGGCTTCCTTGTGCGTGACCACCGGCGCACCGCGGCCGATGGTGAAGCGCTCGCGCCCAAACGGCACAGGGCCCGTGCCTTCAGTTGCGGCACGTGCCTCGGCCGACATGTCAGCCAGGCGGAATTCGAGGTTGGCCGTGCGGCCAATGATGCTCTTGGCCTTGGCCGTGTCTTGCACGCCCGGCAGCTCGATGACGATGCGGTCAGTGCCTTGCTGCTGGATCACCGGCTCGGCCACGCCGAGTTCGTTGACGCGGTTGTGCAGGGTGGTGATGTTCTGCTTCAGCGCGGCTTCTTGCACCTTGCGCGCTACCTCGAGCTTGAGCGTGCCGCTCAGTTTAAAATCGGTGCCGTCGGCGGCCTGCGTCCATAGCAGGTCGGTCATCTGCTCATTCAAGAGCGCGGCGGCCGCATTCAGCGTCTCGCGGTCACGAAAGCGCACGTCGACGTTGTTGCCGTCGCGGCTGATACCGGCATGGCGCAAGTTCTTGTCGCGCAGCAGGCTGCGGATGTCGCCGGCCAGCGCCTCGGCCTTCTTGGTCAGCGCCGTCTTCATGTCGACCTGCATCAGGAAGTGCACACCGCCGCGCAAGTCGAGCCCGAGGTACATCGGCAGGGCATGCACGGCCGTCAGCCAGTGCGGCGAGCGCGACACCAGGTTCAGCGCCACGGTGTAGCTGGGGTCGCTGGCTTCGGGGTTGAGCGCCTTGTCGAGCGCGTCCTTGGCCTTGAGCTGCGCGTCGCCATCGGCAAAGCGGGCCTTGATCGAGTTGCCTTCGAACTGCACGAAGTCGGGTTTGAGGTCAGCCTTCTTGAGCACCTGCTCGACCTGCTCCATGGTGGCGCGGCTCAACTTCACCGTCACCTTGGCGCTGCTGACTTGAACAGCCGGCGCCTCGCCAAAGAAATTGGGCAATGTGAAGACCAGGCCGACCAGCAAGGCGATCCCAAGGATCGTGTATTTCCACCACGGGTAGCGATTCATGAAGCCTCTTTCGCGGGGCTGCGCCCGCTGTGCAATGCTGGCTCAGGCCCCGTATGGGCCGGCCCCGTTTGTCTTGTTATTTGTAGCTGCCCTTGGGCAGCACTTGAACCACGGCGCCACGCTGCACCTGGATCTCGACACCATTGGCGATCTCCACATGCAGGAAGGTCTCGCCCAGCTTGGACACCTTGCCCAACACGCCGCCCGCGACCACCACTTCGTCACCCTTGGCCAGCGCTTCGATCATGGCCTTCTGTTCTTTCTGGCGCTTCATCTGCGGGCGAATCATCACGAAGTACAGCACCACGAACATCAAGATGATGGGCAACATGTTCTGCAGGCCACCGAATATGGAATCGGACCCTGCAGCGGCCGCAGGAGCCGCCTGCGCAAAAGCTTCAGAAATGAACACGTGAAAGTCCTCGTTAAGGCCCGTCGGGCCGAGCGGCGCCAGGCCGGAGTGAAAGCGTGGAATTGTAAGCCGCCGCTCCTGGGACGCTCACGCAGCCCGATGCCCTTGTCGCCCTGCCCTGTTACGCCACGACGGCCACCGCCAACGCCGTGCGCGGCGACCCGCACTTCAAGGCACGCTGAAGCGAGCGATGCTGCCCTGCGTCAGCACGTACAGCGCACCGTCTAGCCCCGTCAGCATGCCAACAGGTGAGCCGGACACGCGACCGAAGGCATAGGCCGCATTGCCATTGACCAAATCCACGCGCCCGATCACCGGGTTGCAATAGTCGGTGAAGTAGTAGCTGCCGCGGTAGGCCGCGGGGAAGTTTCCGCCGCTGGGGTAGAACGCCCCGCCCGTGATCGCACAACCCTGGAAGAAGCCCCCCACCCCTGCGGCGGACCGCGCATCATGGTCGTAGGCGAACAGCGGGCCCGTGACGCCCGCGGCACTGGTCGGGCCTTCTGTCGCCGGCCACCCATAGTTGGCGCCGGGCACGCCCAGGTTGATTTCTTCCCAGGTGCCCTGGCCCACATCGTTGATGTGGATGCGCCCGTCGCTCTCGCGCACGGCAAAGGTGAAGGGGTTGCGCAAGCCACTCGCCCAGACCGCGTCCACAAGTGTTGCCGGTGCGCTGTAGAACGGGTTGTCGGTAGGGATGCTGCCGTCGTCGTTGAAGCGCAGCATCTTGCCGAACGGGTCGTTCAGGTCAGGGGCCTTCGAGCCGTCAGCGTTGTCACCCACTGCCACATACAGCTTGCCGTCGTTGCCGAAGTGCATCGCACCGCCGTTGTGGTTGGTCGCGCTTGAGAGGTTGGGCAGGTCGGCGATGCGCAGCTCGCTGCCCACCGAGAAGATGTTGGGGTTGGACGTGTTCGCCGTGTAGCGGCTGACGCGGTTGTGCGCACCGCCCTCGGGCGTGGTGTAGTAAACGTAGACGTAGCGGTTGTTAGTGAAATCGGGGTGCAGCGCCACGCCGAGCAGGCCGCGCTCGCCGGCGGAATCGACCGTCAAGTTGATGAAGGAGGTGGCCAGCAGCACGCCGGCGGCTGTCACCACGCGCAGTTGCCCGCCTTGCTGCGCAACGAACATGCGCCCATCGGGCGCTTGTGTGAATGCTGTCGCACTGGCGAGGTTCGTGATCCAGCTGTCGTTGCGCGTGAAGCCCGCAGGCTGGTTGCGCCCGCCGCCAAACTCCACGGTCGAGATGGCCCAGGCCGAGAGATTGCCGGCGGCGTCGCGTGCGCGGGCGCGCACGATGTGCTGGCCAGACGCATAGGCTGTGGAGTCGAGTGGAAGGGTGTAGGGCGCGGTGGTCAGGGTGCTGCCGATCTGCACGCCGTCGACCTGAAACTCGACGCCAGTCACACCTACGTTGTCGGTCGCGGTAGCGCTGAGCGTGAGGGTGCCCATCAGCCCGTTGGCCAGGTTGGCCGGAGCAGTCAGCGCGGCCACCGGGGCCTGGGTGTCGCTACCACCGCCACCTCCGCCGCCGCCTCCACCGCCGCCGCCCCCGCCTCCCCCACCACCACCAATCGGCGTGCTCCCATCGCCGTCATCGCCGCCGCCGCAAGATGTCGCCAAGACCCCCATGGCGCACAGCGCGAGCACTCTGCAGAATTTGGTGAAAGTCATGGCCACGTCTCCGCGTCGCCGCGACGCTGCGGCTGCGCAGGGATTCTGTCGTGCCTTCTACGGCCCTGTGTAACGGGGGGTTTAGATCATGGCCGCCGGGTCGACTAGCTCGGTCTGCGCACCGCTCGAACCAGCCAAGAAGCGCGTGATGCGGCGAGGCTTCAGGTAAACCTTGCTGCCCGTGCCCAGGCCCAGCCGGTCGCGCAGCAGTGAGTAGTCGCTGCGCGCCATCTCGACGTCAACATAGCTGCCGTCGTCCAGGCGCTTGAACTCGATGCGCGTCTGCGGGCCTACCGTCAGTGCTTGCGACAGCGTCACCGCGAGCGTGCCGTCTGAGGGCTCGGCGACGATCTCCAGCTCGTGCGGCCGCACATAACTCACGTCGGACGGGTCGGTGTTACCGCCCGGCGAGTGGCCGAAGCGGCCGTGAAACAGGTTCACGTCACCGAGAAATTGCAGCACGAAGGGCGTGGCCGGGCGGTCATACACCTCGTCGGGCGAACCGTCTTGCTCGATGCGGCCGAGGTTCATCACCACCACGCGGTCGGCCACTTCCATCGCTTCGTCTTGATCGTGGGTGACGAACACGCTGGTGACGTGCATCTCGTCGTGCAGGCGGCGCAGCCAGCGGCGCAGCTCCTTGCGCACCTTGGCATCGAGCGCACCGAAGGGCTCATCGAGCAGCAGCACTTTCGGCTCCACCGCCAGCGCACGTGCGAGTGCGATGCGCTGGCGCTGCCCACCCGACAGCTGGTGCGGGAAGCGGTCGGCCAACCAGTCGAGCTGCACCAGCTTCAAGAGCTCCATCACCTTCTCTTTGATTTTGGCTTCGGTCGGCCGAATGGCCCGCGGCCGCACGCGCAAGCCAAAGGCCACGTTCTCGAAGATGCTCATGTGGCCAAAGAGCGCGTAATGCTGGAAAACGAAACCCACGTTGCGGTCGCGCACGTCGTCGAACGTGGCGTCGGCGCCGTGAAACGACACCGAGCCTGAATCGGGCCGCTCCAGCCCCGCGATGATGCGCAACAGAGAGGTCTTGCCTGAGCCTGAGGGGCCCAGCAGCGCCACCAGCTCGCCCGATGGGATGTCGAGGTTGAGGTTGTCGCAAACGACGGTCTTGCCGAAGCGCTTGTTGAGGTTGCGTACTTCTATGCTCATGTTTGTGTGCCCATACGCGCCATCATTCGTTTCTCCCACCTGCGTCGCGCTTCTGCGCCTTCACGCGCTGTTCGACCAGGTACTTCAGCGCCAGCGTCACCAGCGCCAAGCCAGCGAGCAGCGAGGCCACTGCGAAGGCGGCCGCAAACTGGTATTCGTTGTACAAAATCTCGATGTGCAGCGGCATGGTGTTGGTCTGCCCGCGAATGTGGCCCGACACCACCGACACGGCGCCGAACTCACCCATGGCACGCGCGTTGCACAGAATCACACCGTAGAGCAACGCCCACTTCACGTTGGGCAAGGTCACTCGCCAGAAGATTTGCCAGCCCGAGGCACCCAGCACGCGCGCGGCTTCTTCTTGCTCTATGCCTTGCGCTTGCATCAGCGGGATCAGCTCGCGCGCGACGAACGGGAAGGTGATGAACACAGTGGCCAGCACGATGCCGGGCAGCGCAAAGATGATCTTCAGATCGTGGTCACGCAGCCACTCGCCCCACCAACCTTGCAGGCCGAAGATCAGCACGAAGATCAGGCCCGAGATCACCGGCGACACCGAAAAGGGCAGGTCGATCAGCGTGAGCAGCACGTTCTTGCCGCGGAAGTCGAACTTGGCAATGCACCACGACGCCGCGAGGCCAAAAACCAGATTCATGGGCACCGAAATGCCGGCCGCCAGCAGCGTGAGCCAGATGGCCGAGCGGGCATCGGGCTCGGTGACGGCGGCAAGGTAGGTCTCGAAGCCCTTCTTGAAGGCCTCGAAGAACACCGAGACCAGCGGCACAAACAAGAACAGCGTGAGAAAGATGAGCGCGATGGCAATCAACGTACGGCGCAGCCACACCGGCTCGGCAGTGGCGGCGGTCACGCTGTGCGGGGGTTCGCGGCGAGCGATGTCGGCAGGCAACTGTGCAGGCACGGCGCTCATGTTCAGCGCCCCTGGCGCTTGCGCGCCCAGGCCTGCAGCAGGTTGATGGTCAGCAGCATCACGAAGGCCGACAACAGCATCACCACGGCAATCGCGGTGGCGCCGGTGTAGTCGTACTGCTCCAGCTTGGTGATGATGAGCAGCGGTGTGATCTCGCTCACCATGGGCATGTTGCCGGCAATGAAGATGACCGAGCCGTACTCCCCCAGCGCACGCGCAAAGGCGAGCGCAAAACCGGTCAGCAAGGCCGGCGACACGATGGGAAAGATGACGCGGGTGAAGGTCTGCCAGCGGTTGGCGCCTAGCGTGGCCGCAGCTTCTTCCTGCTCTTTCTGCATGTCTTCGAGCACCGGCTGTACGGTGCGCACCACGAAAGGCAGGCCGATGAAGGTGAGCGCGACGAACACGCCCAGCGGCGTAAAGCTCACCTTGAACGGCAGGAACTGGCCGATCCAGCCGTTGCCTGAATAGAGCGCCGTCAGCGCAATGCCGGCCACGGCCGTGGGCAAAGCGAACGGCAGGTCCACCAGCGCATCGATCACGCGCTTGAACGGAAACTCATAGCGCACCAGCACCCAGGCGATGACCAGGCCGAACACGGCGTTGAGCAGTGCGGCGGCGAACGAAGCGCCGAAGGTCAACCGGTACGAGGCCACCACACGCGGCGTGGCCACAGCCTGCCAAAAGGCTGGCCACGTCATCGTGAAAGTCTTGAGGAAGGCCGCCGACAGCGGGATCAACACAATGAAGCTCAAGTAGAGCAGCGTGAAGCCCAAGGCCAGGTCGAAGCCGGGCAGCACGCTGTGCCGCCGCAGCAAGAAACGCGAGAGGAGCACGGACGCTGCCTATTTTTTGCCGGCGGCGAGGATCTGGTCGTAGATGGCGCCGTCGTTGAAGTGCTCCTGCTGCGCCTTGGTCCAACCGCCGAAGGCTTCGTCGATGGTGAAGGTGTTGACCTTGGGGAAATCTTTCGCGTACTTGGCGAGGATTTTTTCCGAGCGGGGGCGGATCTGGTGCTTGGCCGCGATCTCCTGTGCTTCGTCGGACCACAGAAAGTTGAGGTAAGCCTCGGCCTGCTTGCGGGTGCCCTTTTTGTCGACCACCTTGTCGATCACCGTCACCGGGTTCTCGGCCAGGATGCTCCACTTGGGGTAGACCACCTCGAAGTTGTCGCCGAACTCGGCCTTGATGAGGTTGATCTCGCTCTCGAAGGTGCACAGCGCGTCACCGATGTTGCGCTGCGCAAAGGTGGTGGTGGCGGCACGGCCGCCGCCGTCGAACACCGGCACGTTGCCGAAGATCTTCTGCACTGTGTCGCGCGCCTGAGCCGCCGTGGCGCCGCCCTTTACCAGGCCACCCCACGCCGCCACATAGGTGTAACGGCCGTTGCCGGTGATCTTGGGGTTGGGGATGACGACGCTCACACCGGGCTTGGCCAGGTCGGCCCAATCCTTGATGCCCTTGGGGTTGCCCTTGCGCACCAGGATCACGGTGGTCGACGTGGTGGGCGCGCTGTTGTTGGGCAGGCGCTTGGCCCAGTCTTCGGGGATCAGCTTGCCGCGAGTCGCGATGGCATCGATATCGCTCGACTGGTTCATGGTCACCACGTCGGCTTCGAGCCCGTCAATCACTGCGCGAGCCTGCTTGCTGGAGCCCCCGTGCGACTGGTTCACGGTGATGTCTTCACCGGCCGTGACCTTCCAGTGTTTGATGAAGGCGGGGTTGATTTCCTTGTACAGCTCACGCGCCACGTCGTAGCTGACGTTGAGCAAGGCGGCGCCGGCCGCGTGGGCCCAGGGGGCAGCCAGCGAGGCGGCAGAAGCAGCTGCAAGACTCAGGACGGAACGGCGGGAAAGGGCGTGGGGCAGGCGCATGGCGGGCTCGCAAAATGACAAAGGGCGATGCTACGGCCTCTCGCAAGCTCGGGGAAAGCGTGGGGCCTGATTTGCTCGACCATGCCGGGGAACGTTCGGCACCTAGCCGCCTCCAATGTAAAGACGTCAACGGTGCCCCCGGGGCAATCGTTGTGCCTGAATCCCCTATCGAGGTTAACGCGATGAGTGCTTCATTCGAGTGGAAGACAGCGGGTGCCGCAGTGCTCGGCTTGCTGGCCCTCGCGGGCTGCGCCCAGATGCCCACAGGCCCCACCGTGACGGTGATGCCCGGCCCCAACAAACCCTTTGAAGTCTTCGTGGCCGATGACCGCCTGTGTCGCGACTGGGCGGTCAGCTCGTCCGGTTCGGGCAACACCGAGGCCTCGGCGCAAGGTGCTGCCGGCGGGGCCGTCGCGGGTGCTCTGTTTGGTGCCGCGGTCGGCGCCATGGCCGGCGGGCACAGCGCGGCTGGTGTGGGCGCTGCCTTCGGCGGCGTCACCGGTGCAGCCATCGGCTCTGACAACGGAAACCGCAGCTCCTACAGCACCCAACGCCGCTACGACATCGCCTACCAGCAATGCATGTACGCCAAGGGCAACCAGGTGCCCGGCACCCAATACGCCGGCTACCGCACGGCACCTGCTCCAGTGCCTCCCGCACCGCCCCGCCCGCCGGCGGGCATACAGCCGCCGCCGCCAGCGCGCTGAACCTTCTTGAGGAGATGAACATGAACAAGCGCATCAGAGCCGGCCTGCACATTCTGGGCATCGCGGCGGTGCTTACCTTGGGCCTCGCCGCCACGGCAGCGGCAGATGCCCACCCGCGTGGCCGCGTGCATTTCGGCCTGTGGGTGGGCGGCCCGCTGTGGTGGGGTGGCATGCCATATGGCTACGGCTATGGCTACCCCTATGTGGTCGAGCGGCCCATCATCGTGCAAGAGGCCCCGGCCGAGCCTTTGGTGGTGCAACCCAGCGTGACGCAACAAGCGAATACCTGGTATTACTGCCGCGAGGCGCAGATGTACTACCCCTACGTCAGCTCGTGCGCATCGCCCTGGCAAGAGGTGCCGGCCACGCCGACACCCGCAGCACCCGCTCCCGACACCGCACCAGCGCCGGCCACGCGGCGCACCGGCACACCCGTCCCGGCGCGGTAGCAATGCCGCCTGGCGCACGCGCCACGCGTGACTTCCGCGGCGTTCTGCACAGCGGATAGGCCCGGGCTCTGCACTGCTGGCGAATCGCCAGCAGAATGTTCGCTTTGGCACTGCGCTCGCAGGCCTTCCCCGCGTTCAGCAAGGACCCCTCATGTACACAGATGTCTCCCTCTTCATCGACGGCGTATGGACAGCCGGCAGCAGCGGCAAGAGCGAGCCCATCATCAACCCTGCCACCGGCAAGGCCCTGGCCCGCTTGGCGCACGCCAGCACCGCCGACCTCGACCGCGCACTCGCCGCGGCTGACAAGGGCTTCAGACAATGGCGCGCCGTCTCGGCATTCGAGCGCTACAAGGTCTTGCGCCGCGCAGCCGACCTGATGCGCGAACGTGCCGGCGAGATCGCCGAGCTGATGACGCTGGAGCAAGGCAAGCCGCTTGCAGAAGCCAAAGGCGAAGCGCTTTCGGCCGGCGACCTGATCGACTGGTTTGCCGAAGAGGCGCGCCGCACTTACGGCCAGATCGTGCCGCCGCGTGTAGACGGCGTGAGCCAACTGGTAATCAAGGAACCCGTAGGCGTGGTGGCGGCGTTCACCCCTTGGAACTTCCCAATCAATCAGGCGGTGCGCAAGGTCTCGGCCGCGCTCGCCGCGGGTTGCGCAGTGATTCTGAAGGGGCCTGAGGAAACACCGGCCAGCTGCGCCGCGCTGATCCGCGCGTATGCCGATGCCGGTGTGCCGGCCGGCGTGATCAACCTGGTGTTTGGCGTGCCTTCAGAGATTTCCGAGTATTTGATCCCGCACCCCATCGTGCGCAAAATCACTTTCACGGGCTCCACGCCGGTGGGCAAGAAGCTGGCGGCACTCGCCGGCCAGCACATGAAGCGCATCACCATGGAGCTGGGCGGCCACGCACCGGCCATCGTGTTCGAAGACGCCGACGTGGCAGTGGCCGCCAAGATGCTCGCCAGCGCCAAGTTTCGCAACGCCGGCCAGGTGTGCGTATCGCCCACACGCTTTCTGGTGCATGAATCGGTTTACGACAAGTTCGTCGACGGCTTCATCGCCGCTGCATCGAGCATCAAGGTGGGTGACGGCCTGCAAAAGGAAACCCGCATGGGCCCACTGGCCAACAGCCGCCGTGTGGAAGCGATGCAGATGTTTGTCGACGACGCCGTGGGCAAGGGCGCCAAGCTCGCACTCGGGGGCAAGCGCATAGGCACTGAGGGCTATTTCTTCGAGCCCACGGTGCTGACCGACCTGCCGGCAAGCGCGCGCATTCTCAACGAAGAGCCCTTCGGCCCCATCGCACCGCTGATGAAGTTTTCGAGCTTCGATGAAGTGGTGGCCGAATCAAACCGCCTGCCCTTCGGGCTGGCGGCCTACGCCTTCACCAAGTCGCTCAAGACCGCCTCGGCCATCGGTGCTGCCATCGAGAGCGGCATGGTGTCGATCAACCACTTCGGCCTGGCCTTGCCCGAAGTGCCGTTCGGTGGCATCAAAGATTCAGGCTACGGCACCGAAGGCGGCAGCGACGCCATCAACGCCTACCTCAACAGCAAGTTCATCACGCAGACGGGCGTGTGATGTAGCGAAGGGCCAGTCGGCGTGGCCAGAGCCCCACGCCGCAGACCCTCCTTCGGGTGTCACCCCTTTGGCTGATTTCCAATTGCAACGCTTTGCGAGACAGTGCCGCCTCTGCCAGCCGACATGGAGCATCACATGCACTTCGACCAGCGCGATGAAGGCGACTTCACGATATACGCACAAGCCATCGAAACCTCCGAGGGCGACTACACCGCCGCGGCGGTGGTGATGCAGGTGCGGGGGGTAGATGAGGCGGTCGAGGTGTTTCGCGACCTCAACATGTCGGGCGGCTACGCCTGGGACGACCCCGACCGCGCCCTGCACTTCGCGATCCATGTGGCCACCGAGGTGCTGCGCGAGCGCACACAACTGAGCGCCGCTGCCCTGCTGCTGAAGGCCGCCTGAGCCCCTCAAGGGTTGGCCCGCACAAGCCACCAGCAGCACCCGCGCCACAGCGCCTTTCCCGGGCGCTACAGTGCCCGCAATGACCGAAGAAGAAGCCCGTCGCGTGGTGCTGGTGCGTGCGCATGAAAGTGGCGTTGCCACGGCCGTCTGGACAGACGACGACCGCGCGTGGGCCACGCGCGCGGCGCGCCAGGATGTTGGCGACAAAGCGACCTTCGAGCGCTTCATCGCCACCCGCGCGCGCCACGCGATCGAGCGCCTGGGGCCGCGCGACGTGTCGGCCCGCCGTTGGCTCGACCGTCGCGCCTGGCGCCTGGCCTGGCCGCTGCTGGCCGGGCTCGTTGCATTCACGTTTGGCCTCGCCGCCGACCACATCGGGGCGCCGGGTCGGGTCGATCTGCTCGCCCCGCCCGTGTGGGCGGTGCTGGCGTGGAACCTAGCGGTCTACCTGAGCCTGCTTGTGCCCTGGCGCACGGGTCGCCTGCGGCGCTGGGTGGCGCATTGCTGGGAAGGCGGGGCGGCCGATGTGCGTGCGCTGTGGGCGCCACCCAGTCTGCGCCTCGCGCTGGCACGGGCAGCGCTGCTGCTGCACCTCGCTGCCGCCGCACTCGCCCTCGGCCTGATTGCAGGCATGTACATGCGCGGACTGGTGCTTGACTACCGCGCAGGGTGGCAAAGCACTTTTCTTGACGCGCCGACCGTGCAAATGGTGCTGAATTTCGCGCTCGCCCCTGCCGCGGCCACCACCGGCATCGCAGTGCCCGACATCACACCGCTTCGCCTGGGCTCGAGCACAGCCGCAACGGCGAGTGCAGCCCCATGGATTCATCTCTACGCCGCCACGTTGATGTTGTTCGTGGTGCTGCCGCGCCTGCTGCTCGCAGCGCTGGCCGCCGCCCAGGCTTGGCGGCTCGCACGGCGCTTCCCTCTGCCACTGGACGGCGCCTACTTCGACCGCCTGCGGCTGCAGCACACCGGCGGGCACCCGTTGTTCGACGTTCGCCCACATGGCGCAGCGCTTACAGGCAACGCGGCACTGGGCCTGCGAACGTTGCTGGTGACCCATTGGGGCAACGAGATCGACGTGCGCATCGCGCAGCCTGTGGCCTACGGCGATGAAGAATCGGCAGCAACCCAGCCAGCCGCTGCGGGTACAACGGTGCGCCTGGCACTGTTCGATATGGGCGCCACGCCAGAAGGCGAGGCGCAGGGGCGGCTACTCGACGCGCTGGCCGGGCCCTTGCCGGTGCTCGCCATCGTCGATGAGGCAGCGTTCAGCAGCCGCTTCGCCTCAACACCCGAGCGCTTGCAAGAGCGCCGCGCGGCCTGGCAGCGCCTCGCGCAAGCGCATGGCGCGGGCATCGTCTGCGCCGACCTGGCCGCGCCCAACCTTGAGGCAGGCGCGCGCCTGCTCAGGGCCGCGATGGCATGAAAGAGTGTTGGTGAGCGCCACCCCTCCGATTCGCCTTTCGCTCGTGTCGCACACGAACGTGGGCAAGACCACACTGGCGCGCACGCTGCTCGGGCGTGACATCGGCGAAGTGCGCGACGCACCGCACGTGACCGAGTTCGCCGAGATGCATGTGCTGCTGAAAACCGCCGAGGGCGACGAGCTGCAGCTGTGGGACACGCCCGGTTTCGGCGACAGCGTGCGCCTGGTGCGCCGGCTCAAGCTGCAGTCGATACCGATGATGTGGTTTTTGACCCAGGTGTGGGACCGCTGGCGAGACCGGCCGTTCTGGTCGAACCAGCAGGCCTTGCGTCACGTGCGCGACGAAAGCGATGTCGTGCTCTACCTCGTCAACGCCGCAGAGTCCCCGGTGAGCGCGGGCTACGTTGCGTCGGAAATGACGCTGCTCGAATGGATAGGCAAGCCAGTGCTGGTGCTCGTCAACCAGATGGGTCCGCCCCGCGAGGCCGCGCAAGAGGCCGCCGACGTAACGCAGTGGCGCACGCACGCGGCGCCGTTCACTCTGGTGCGCGAGGTGTTGCCTATGGACGCCTTCGCACGCTGCTGGGTACAGGAAGGCAGCTTGTTCCGCGCGATCGAAGCCGCACTGGCCGGCGATGCCCGCATGCAACGCCTGCGTGTCGCGTGGGCGCACCAGCGGCTGGCCACATTCGACGCCGCAATGCATGAGCTGGCCACGAGCCTCGGGCGCATCGTGGCCGCCCGCATTCCCCTGCCGGACGGCGGTGCAGGCCTCATGGAGCGCCTGCGCAAGCTGCGCCGCCGCGACCTGGCAGCACCGGAACGCGCTCTCATCGAAGCACTGGATGGCGAGGTGCAGACCAGCACGTCGCGCTTGCTCGCGCTGCACGGCCTGGAAGGCCGCGTCCAGAGCGCCATCCTGGAGCGGGTGGCTGCGCTGGTGGAGGTGCGCGCACCGGTAGCCGAAGGCCACGCATCGGTGCTGGGTGGTGTGGTGAGCGGTGCGCTGAGCGGGCTGGTGGCCGACCTGATGGCCGGTGGCCTTACGCTGGGCGCCGGCATGCTGGCAGGGGGCGTGTTGGGCGCCCTGGGCGGTGCCAGCGTGGCGCGTGCACTCAACGTGGTGCGAGGCACCGGTGCCGGGTTTGCATCATGGAGTGACGCCGCCATGGCGCCCCTCGTGCAGGCCACGCTGCTACGCTACCTGGCGGTTGCGCACTTCGGCCGTGGGCGCGGGCAGTGGGTGCAGGGCGAGGCACCTGGGCATTGGGTCAGCGTGGTCGACGATGTGCTCGCCGGCGAGCGGCAGGCCCTGGCCGCGATCTGGGCCCAGCGCTCCACTTCATTCGACAACGCCGAAGACGCCCAGCGCATCGGTACCGCGCTAGCGCCCGTGCTGGCTCGGGCGGCGCAGGCCGCGCTCGAAAGGCTCTACCCCGGGGCGTGGCCTATGCACCCAAGAGGCTCTGTCACGGGCCGGTGATTTGCCCACGTCGGCAGTCGCTGACTTTTCAGGCCAGCGAAGGCGACGCGTCGCCAAAGGCTTCCTGCCAGCGCAGCGATGGGTCCAGGGACAGCGCTCGCGTGACGGCATGCTGATCGCGCGGGCTCAGCGTCACCAGCAGCTCCACCTGCCCGGCCACGCTGGTGGCAATCGGCAGGCCGCCGCGGTAGAGCACGCGCGCGCCCGCTACACGCGGCACCTTGGTGCCGGGAAGCACAGTGCCCAGCAGGTTGGCGGGGTCTGTGGCGGCCAGGCACACCAGGCCGTCGTCGCCAGGCTGGCGGCGCACTTGTCGCATCAGAACGATGGCGTCGGGCAACGCAAACTGCTCGCCCGACAGACCGGCGATGAAGCGGCCCCCGCGGATCTCGCCGCGCGCTTCGAGGCGCCGGTACACGCGCACCAACTCACGCCACGGCGGCAACCAGGCAGCCTCGCGCTCCAGCAGCCGCCACGACACCACACCGTAGCGGCGCAGCAAGGTGCGGGCGACGTGTTCGAGCGCCTCGCTGGTGTTCTCTTCGCCAGCAGTCTGCACGGTTTGGCGGATCAGCGACCAGCGGCCCGCGTCTTCGATGCCAAACAAGGCCACGCGACGCCGCTGTCGCGAATGGTTGCTTGCGCGCTTGGCCGCCGGCACGAGCAGTGCGCGCAAGCCGGCGTAGCTGTCGCAGTTGACGCGACCGCGCACCACCAACTCGCTCAGGGCTTCTTCGAGCTCGGTGCGCAGCAGGCGCGTGCCCTGCGCGATTTCGTCGAAGAACGATGCCCCGCGCTCGGCCAGGAAGGCCGCTGCGCGCTGGGCCCGGGAGCCGAGGCCAGCGTCTTCCGCCGGTGGTGGCGCAAGCTGAGACCACAGGGCTGCGCTGCGCCGCGGCAGCAGCAAGATGGGCGTGGCTCGCAGCGACGCGCCACTCGCGCGGCCTTCGGTGGCAAGCGGGCGCAGGCGCGTCCACAGCGTGCGGCCGGCGGTGCACAGGTCGTCCAGCCAGGCACTGGAATAGTCTTTCACGCGCGCAGGCAGCAGCTCGGCCTCCCACATCGCGGCGGGCGCCTCAAAGCCTTCGAGCTGCGACAGCAAACCAGCCAGGGCCTCGGGGCCGCTCACGCGACAGTCCGCGCTCACGTGCTGCCAGTCGAAAAGAAAGCGCACGAAATCGCGCGGCTCGACTGGCTCGATCTCGCGGCGCAAGCGCTTGAGCGTGTAGCGGTGTATGCGCGCGAGCAGGTGGCGCTCGCACCACTCGGTGCCGGTGGCCGTGGGCGTGAAGCGCCCCTGCATCACCGTGCCTTCGCTTTGCAGCGCGAGCAAGGCCATGTCGATCTCGGGCACGGGCAGCTGGAGCTGGAGCGCAAGCTCGCCGACGGTGACGGGCCCCAGCCCGCTCATGCGAGCGCGCAGCAGCTCACGCATGGCATCGTCACGGCTTGGCACGTGCGTGTACTCGGCGGGGGCTTGGATGGTCGGCTGCATTGAAGCGTTCGGGTACAGCACCCGCATTTGCATCAACCGCTCGGCAACGACCCACAGGTCGCCCTTCTCCGTTCGGGCTGAGCTTCTCGAAGCCCCCTCGGGCACTTCGACAGGCTCGGTGCGAATAGAAGTTAAACGTGTGATGCGGCCCACTCGCGCCAACTCATCGAGCCACCGCAACCAATCGTCATTGCTTGTGGCCTCGTCTTGCGTGATGACCCCCAGCCCGCTCAGCGCTTCGTGCATCTCATCGGCACTGCGCACACGCGGCCAGGCCTCTTCGCGCACGCCGGCAATCGCGTCGGCATCGAGCTTGCCCAGGTCGTCAGCGCTTTCGGGGTCGGTGTAACGGCGGTTCTGCACAGCCTGCGTGCGGCGCTCTTCGATGGGGGCGTCATCGAGGTAGGCATAGGGCCGCGCGTTGAGTGCCTCGGCAGCCAATGGCGACGGGGCCGGCAGGTCGCGTGCGAGCACGGTCACCTCGCCCGACTCCATGCGGCGCAGCAGCTGCAACCAGCCGTCGGCATCCATGGCGTCGTAGAGGCAGTCGTACATGGTCTGAGCGATCAGCGGGTGCTCGGGCACTTCGCGCTCACCCACGATGTTTTCGGCACACGCCACTTGGTCGGGAAAGACCGAGGCCAACAGGTCTTCAGACTTCATGCGCTGCAGTTGCGGTGCGACCTTGCGCCCGCCGGTGAAGCGCGGCAGAGCCAGCGAGGTGGTGGCGTTCCAGCGCCAGCGCACACCGAACAGGGGTGCATCGAGCAGGGCCTGCACCAACACGCCGAGCGCAGTGTTGCTGTGCAGGTAGCGCGCCACCTCGGCTAGCGGAAAACTGTGGCTGGTGGACAGCGACAGCACGATGGCATCTTCGGTTGCCGCCGCCTGCAGCTCGAAGTTGAACTGTCGGCAAAAGCGCTTGCGCAAAGCCAAGCCCCACGCGCGGTTAAGCCGGCTGCCGTGCGGCGAGTGAACCACCAGCTGCATGCCGCCCGATTCGTCGAAGAAGCGTTCCATCACGATGCACTGCTGCGTGGGCAGCGCGCCCAACGCCTGCAGCGTGCGGGCGAGGTAGTCGACCAGCTGTCGCGCAGCCTCGCCCTCCAGGCTGATGTGGCGAACGAGCCAGGCTACAGCTGCGTCGGCGCCTTGCGAGGCGATGAGCTCGCCCAACTCGCGGCGCAGGCGCGAGACACCGACCGAGAGCTCGTCGCTGCGGCCCGGCGCTTCGCCTATCCAAAACGGGATGCTGGGTGCTGCGCCGCGCGCGTCTTCCACCCGCACGCGGCCGGGCTCGATGCGCAGGATGCGGTAGCTGGTGTTGCCGAGCTGGAACACATCACCGGCAAGGCTCTCGACGGCGAAGTCTTCGTGCACGGTACCGATCTTCTCGGCCTGCGGCTCAAGCAGCACGGTGTAGTCGGCCGTCTCGGGAATGGCCCCGCCCGAGGTCAGCGCGGTGAGGCGCGCGCCTTTGCGCTCGCGCAGGCGGTGGTGCACGGCGTCACGATGCACGTAGGCGCCACGCTGGCCGTTGCGAGTGCTGAAGCCATCGGCCAGCATGCGCAGCACGGCGTTGAAGTCTTCGCGCTTGAGCTGCGCATACGGCCAGGCACGGCGCACCAGCGCGAAGAGCTCGTCTTCGCCCCACTCGCGTGTGGCGACCTCGGCCACGATTTGCTGGGCCAGCACGTCTAGCGGTGCAGGCAGCACCTGCAGGGCGTCGAGCTCGCCGCGGCGCACGCAGTCGAGCACGGCAGCGCACTCCACTAGTTCGTCACGCGACTGCGGAAACAAACGTGCCTTTGGCACGCCACCCACCGCATGGCCCGATCGCCCAGCGCGCTGCAGGAAAGTGGCAATGCCGCGTGGCGAACCGAGCTGGCACACGAGGTCGACATCGCCTATGTCCAAGCCCAACTCAAGCGAGGCGGTAGCCACCAGCACCTTGAGCTCGCCACGCTTCAGGCGCTGCTCGGCTTCAAGCCGCGCTTCCTTGGCCAGGCTGCCGTGATGGGTCGCCACAAATTCCTTGCCCAGCAGCTCAGCCAGATGGCGCGCGGCGCGCTCGGCCATGCGACGTGTGTTGACGAAGACCAGCGTGGTGCGGTGCGTACTCACCAGCTCGGTGATTTGCGCGTAGACCTGCGCCCACTGATCGTTCGACATCACCGTGCCCAGCGGTGTAGGCGGCACGCTCAGCGCCAAATCGCGCTGCTTGGCGTAGCCGATGTCGATGATTTCGCAATCGGCGCGGCCGTTGTCGGCGATGGCCGCACTGCCCACGAGAAGGCGCGCCATTTCTTGGATCGGCTTTTGGGTAGCCGACAAACCGATGCGCGTCAGCTTGTGGGCGCTCAGGTTTTGCAGCCGCTCCAGCGTGAGAGAGAGGTGGCTGCCACGCTTGCTGGCCGCAATGGCATGGATCTCGTCGACGATGACCGCGCGCACCGTGCTCAGCATGTTGCGACCCGACGCGGAGCCCAGCAAGATGTAGAGCGACTCAGGCGTCGTCACCAAAATGTGCGGTGGTTTGCGCAGCGCCTGTTGGCGCTCTTTTTGCGGTGTATCACCGGTGCGCACCGCGCTGCGTATATCGACCTCGGGCAGGCCCAACGCTGCGAGCTGGGCGCGGATGCCAGCCAGCGGTGCTTCGAGGTTGAGGCGTATGTCGTTGGAGAGCGCCTTCAGCGGCGAGACATACACCACCACCGTTTCGTCAGGCAGGCCCTCCGGCCGCAAACCCTGGCGCACCAAGCCGTCGAGCGCTGCGAGAAAGGCTGTCAGTGTCTTGCCAGAACCCGTCGGCGCCGCCACGAGCGTGTGCCGTCCAGCGCGGATGGCGGGCCAAGCGGCGGCCTGCGCCTGCGTGGGCGCGGGGAAGGTTTGCCGGAACCAGTTACCGACGGCAGGGTGGAAGTCTTGAAGAGGCATGAGCGGCTGGCACAGGGGGCGGGGCCGATGGCTTGATCCAGCATATCCCCAGGCGCCAACACGCAGCAAGGTCTACACAAATCGGGGTGATGACACCCGTTCAAGGCGCAATGTGCCAATGGCCCGCGGGGCACACCGATTGCTGGCAATTCGCGCACGTTGCAAATGAAGGAGTCACGATGGGCAAATCCCCCGGGCATCAAAAATTCCCCGACCATGAAGTGCGAGAACAGCAGGTGGGGCAGCCCATGCAAGTCACGATCAATGGCAAGGTGGTGGCCTCGTCGATTGACGTCATACGCGTAACAGAAGACATGAACCCCGTGCGCTACTACTTCCCGCGTGCCGATGTCTCGATGAATCTTTTGGAGCGCTCCAGCACCACGAGCGAATGCCCCTTCAAAGGCACGGCGCACTACTACTCGCTGAAGCTCGACGCGACCAAGCTGACCGATGTGGTGTGGAGCTACGAAGACCCGTATGACGAGCACCGCGACCTGAACGGTCGCCTGTCGTTTTACGAAGAGAAAATCCCAGGCATTCTGATCCAGTCGAGCGCCGCAGCGCTGAGGTAAAGCCTCCAATCTGGTCAGACAGCGGCGGCGCTCGGGCGAGCGATGCGCAGATCGCCGGCACCCGGCAAGGCTTGCCGAGGTTTGAGATGATCAGCCGCTATGGTCAAGCCCCAAATGCACCCCCCGCTGCTCGTGGCCTGCCTGTGTGCCCAGTGGTGCGGCAGCTGTCGCGAATACCGCACCACCTTCGATCAGATCGCTGAGAGTTTTCCCGACCTGCGGTTCATTTGGGTCGACATCGAAGACGAAGCTGAGCGCGTGGACCCAATCGAGGTGGAAAACTTTCCGACCCTGTTGATTGCGGCAGGCCATGAAGCGCGCTTTTTCGGGCCACTCACGCCGCACAAGGAAACACTGATGCGCTTGGTGAAGGCACAAATCGATGCCACCACAAGCCCAGTGCTGGAGGACCCGGAGTTGCGCGCTTTGGTGGCACGGTTGCAGCAGAGTTGATGCGGTGCCACCAAAGCAAAACGCCCGCTGGAGAGCGGGCGTTTTGCTTGTATTTTGGTTGCGGGGGCTGGATTTGAACCAACGACCTTTGGGTTATGAGCCCAACGAGCTACCAGACTGCTCCACCCCGCGACTGAGCCTTAGAGTATAGCAGAGAAGGTCGCTCGCGTCACTTGATAGGCAACGCTGGCGTGGGGGCAAGGGCCATGCAAGTCCATGAACTCTTCGCATCGCCAGCTGCAACTGGTCCCGAGCACAAAAGCAAAAGGCCAGCTCTCGCCGACCTCTGTGCAGAAAGCCTCGTGAGGCTCTGTCTTACTCAGCCTTGTCGGCAGCGGCTTCTTCAGCCACTTCAGGGCGGTCCACCAATTCGACAAACGCCATCGGCGCGTTGTCGCCCACGCGGTAACCCATTTTCAGGATGCGGGTGTAGCCGCCCGGGCGCGCCTTGTAACGAGGGCCGAGTTCATTGAAGAGCTTGGTGACGATGTCGCGATCGCGGGTGCGGTCGAAGGCGAGGCGGCGGTTCGCCAGCGTCGCTTCTTTCGCGAGCGTGATCAGCGGCTCGACGACGCGACGCAGTTCCTTGGCCTTCGGGACCGTGGTCTTGATCGC
>NZ_JBKJOQ010000036.1:0-70027 GCF_046595475.1 Rhizobacter sp. | reverse complement strand
CCGCTTCATGAAGGGCTTGTACGCCTGGGTCGGGTTTCGCACCGAGATCATCGACTACATGCCCGCCGAGCGGCAGGCCGGCCACAGCAGCTTTTCTTTCCGCAGCCTGGTGCGCCTGGCACTCACCGGCGTGACGGCGTTCTCCAACCTGCCGCTGCGCCTGTGGAGCGCAGTCGGCGGGCTGATCGCCGTGGGGGCCATCGGCTTCGGCGTGGTGATCGTGATCGAGCACTTCATCCGCGGCCACGACGTGCCTGGCTGGGCCACCCTGGTCACCAGCGTGATGTTTTTCAGCGGCGTGCAGTTGCTGTCGATCGGCATCCTGGGCGAGTACGTGGGCCGCATCTTCGATGAGGTGAAGCAGCGGCCGATCTACCTCATTGCAAGCGAGCATGGGACCGGCCTGAACCGCAGCAACGAGACCGCGCAGCCATGAACTCGCCGGGCCGCCCCCAGAGCGAATACCGGAGTGCGCAGCACGAAGGTACTCCAGTGACCGCCAGGGTGCTCACGCTGTGCGCTGACGACTTCGGCCTGGCGCCTGGTATCACGCGTGGCATTGCCATGCTGGCGCGGGCACAACGCCTGTCGGCCATTTCATGCATCACCAACTCGCCGCACTGGCGTGAGGCTGCGCCGCAGCTGCGCGACCTGCCACCCACCGTCACGATGGGTTTGCACTTCAACCTCACCGAAGGCAAACCGCTGAGCCCCGAGCTGGCGCGCCTGTGGCCCGTGCTGCCGTCGCTGCCCAAGCTCATGCTGCAGTCGCACCTGCACCGGTTGCCGCTGGCGGCGCTGCGCATCGAGTGGCAGGCGCAGATAGACGCTTTCGTGCAAGCCACCGGCCACGCGCCGCACATGGTCGACGGCCACCAGCATGTGCACCATCTGCCGCTTTTGCG
Source organism: Rhizobacter sp. (assembly GCF_046595475.1). Lineage (GTDB taxonomy): Bacteria > Pseudomonadota > Gammaproteobacteria > Burkholderiales > Burkholderiaceae_C > Rhizobacter. The sequence goes on along the minus strand of NZ_JBKJOQ010000036.1, from coordinate 69,122 downwards.
CCAGGTGGTGCTCGACGGCATCGCGCCCATGGCGCCGCGCCCGGCGGTGCGCAACACCGGCCGTTTGCTGGGGCCCGGCTTTGCCTTCAAGCGCTTCGTGATCGAGCGCACCGGCGGGCGCGCCCTCAAGCGCGAGTTGACACGGCGTGGCCTGCGCCACAACGCCAGCCTGCTCGGCGCCTACGACTTCACCACCACCGATTACCGGGGCTTGATGCGCAAATGGCTGCTGCAATTGCCACGCGAGGGCGGTTTGCTGTTTTGCCACCCGGCCGAGGTGGCCGACGCCGGGGACGCCATTGGCGAAGCGCGGTTGCGCGAGCTGGCCTACCTGGAGAGCAGTGCGTTCAAGGCCGACCTGGAAGAAGCCCAGGTCACCTTGGGTGCGGCTTGGGTGCGCCAGTAGCTCAGGCGCGAAACGTCCAGGCCCGGTTGACGGCGAAGGTCAGCAGCAGGCTCACGAGCGTGGCCAGTACCTGGCCCAACAGATAGTGCCACCCCATCTGCACCGCCGCCGCCACGATGGCGATGCCCACCAGCGCGCCCAGCAAGGCCGTGCCCTGAAATTTGAGCCACGCCGGGCCCAGCGCGCCTTCATGCGCAAAGGTGAACTGGCGGTTGCCGAAGAACGCCACCTGCGCACCGACCACCGCACCCGCGCCTGAGCTGATGAAAGCGGGCCAGGCGAACGCTTCGACGCAGACGATCAGCACCAGGTAGTGCACCGCCGTGGCCATGCCGCCCACCAGGCCGTAGCGAAAGAAGCGCTTGATCAAGTGCGCGCCTCAGCCCGCTGCGCGCAGCGGCGTGCGCTGGAGCAGGGCATCCGAGCGGCTCACCGTCTTGGCCGATTCGGTTTGCAGCCACTCAACGAAGGCGGCGACGTCGGCGTTGCCCGTGTTGCGCGAGGGCCAGCGCGCCACGTGCCGCTTGCTCGACACCATCGGCTGTACGCCTTCGACCGCCACCACCAGGCGCTTGGCGTCGAGCGCATCCTGAACCAGCAGCGAGCGTGACAGCGCCACGCCAGCGCCCTCGATGGCGGCCGCGAGCACCAGGGGCATGTCGGCCAGGCGCAGCTCGCGCGCGCTGCCCTGGGGCGCGTGGATGCCCAGGTGTTTCATCCACAGGTGCCAGCTCCATTCGCCGGCCGAGCCCGCGGCCTTGTGCAGCAGCGTCATCTGGCCCAAGGCCTGCGCGTCGCGCAGCGGGCGCCCGCCGGGCAGCAGGCGTGGGGCACAGACCGGGAACACGCGCTCGGTGAACAAGGGCTGCTGCTGCGGGCCGGCTTCGTCTTCGCCCTGACCCACCCAGACGATCCACACGTCGAGGTTGGGCGGCAGGGGCTGTTGGGCTTCGATCGGCAGCAACTCCACCGACAGGCTCGGGTGCTGCGCCATGAACACGGGCAGGCGGCCCACCAGCCACCAGGACGACAAGGCCGGGCCCGCGCCCACGCGCAGGCGCCTGCAGGGGCTCGTGCCCAGGCGCGCTAGCGCATCGAGGCAGTCGCTCAGCTGTGGCAGCAGCGCGAGGCCCGCGTCGGTGAGGCGGAGGCCGGGGTTGAGGCGGTTCAGCAGGCGCTCGCCGAGATGCGCTTCGAGTCGGCGCACGCGGTGGCTCACGGCGCTTTGCGTGAGGGCCAGCTCGGCGGCGGCGCGGGTGAAGCTCAGGTGCCGGGCCACCGCCTCGAAGGCGACCAGCTCAGGAACGGGGGGCAGGCGTCGCATGCGCACATGATATGGATTCATGCGCGGCGCTGAAACCATCATTTGCCGCGGTGGTGGCGCGCTCTGACAGTACGGCCTTCGCACACACCGAAGGAGCCATGACCATGGACGCACAAACCAACAAGCGACGGATGCAGGAACTCTTTGCTGGCCGCGACAGGTCGGCGTTTGCCGAGATGCTGGCCGACGATGTGGTGATGCGTGTGACAGGGCAGTATTCTTGGTCGCGCACTTTCCACGGCAAGGCCTCGTTGCTGCGAGACCTGTACGGCCATCTCAGCACGATCCTGGCCCCGGGGCGGCGAACCCTCCCGCAACGCTTCATCGCCGAGGGCGACATCGTCGTGGTCGAAGCGCGCGGCGACATGGTGACCCAGGCTGGCGTGCGCTACGACAACGAGTACTGCCTCATCTTTCGTCTGCGCGACGGCAAGATCGTGGAGATGACCGAGTACTGCGACTCAGTGCTGACCGAGGCCGTGCTCGGCAAGTTTCCGGAGCCGCTTGCGGGTTGATGATGTCGGGCGCCAGGGTCAGTCGACCTTGGCACCAGAGGCCTTCACCACCCCGGCCCACTTCTTGGTCTCGGCCGCGATGAAGGCCGTGAACTCGGCTGGCGTCATGCCGCTCGGGATCGCGCCTTGTGCCAGCAGCCGCTCCTTCAGCGCTGGCGCGCCCAGCGCCTTCGCGCTCTCTTGCTGGATGCGGTTGATGATGTCGGGCGGCGTGCCGGCCGGTGCCAGCAGGCCGAACCATGAACTCGCGTCGAAGCCTTTCACTGGGCCGGCTTCGGCAATGGTCGGCACCTCAGGCAAAGCGGCGCTGCGCTGCGCGGTGGTCACGCCCAGCGCCTTCAGTTTGCCGGCCTTGATCTGTGGCAGAGCCGAAGGCAGGTTGTCGAACATCAGGTCCATGGTGCCGCCGATCAGGTCGAGCAGCGCCGGGCCCGAGCCGCGGTACGGGAAGTGCACAAGGTAGGTGCCCGTCATGCTCTTGAACAGCTCGCCGCTCAGGTGGATGGACGTGCCGTTGCCGCTGGACGCCATGTTGAGCTTGCCGGGGTTGGCCTTCGCATACCTGATCAGGTCGGCCACGCTGTTGATGTGGGCGGCCGCGGCCTTGGCCGGGTTCATCACCAGCACGTTGGGCACACCGGCCACGAGCGTGATGGGCGCGAAGTCTTTGATGGGGTCGAAGGGCATCTTCGGGTAGAGCGACTGGTTGATGCCGTGCGTGCCCACCGTGCCCATCAGCAAGGTGTAGCCATCGGCCGGTGATTTGGCCACGTTGTCGGCACCCACATTGCCACCGGCGCCAGGCTTGTTGTCGACGATGAACTGCTGGCCGAAGGCGTGGCTCAGCTCGGGCGCCAGGGCGCGCGCCAGGATGTCGGTAGTGCCGCCCGGGGCAAACGGCACCACGATGCGCACCGGCTTGCTGGGCCAGGCTGTTTGCGCGATGGCGGCGCCGGGGGCTGCCATCGCGGCCAGGGAGGCCAAGGCAGCCAGCCAGTGGCGTCGGGTGAGAGTGTGTGGGGGCGTGTTCAGCATGGGCAGGGGCTCCAGGAAAACAAAGTCGCCACAAGTGTGCCGCAGTGCCGCACGCTGCGAAAAGGGGGTTCCCTGGGGGCCTTCCCAAGGGCAGAGCGCTGTGACACAGTGGTTCCACCCCTGGAGCCACTCGGCGTGACACCCCCCCGCCAACCGCCTTTGAGCACACACGATCTCGGCGCGATCATTGGTCGGGTGCAGTCGCGCTACATCCGCGCTGCGCCGCCGCGGGAGGTCTTCGAGCCGCTGCTGACCGACCTGCTCGACTGCACCGGCAGCGGCTATGGCTTCCTGGCCGCGCTCTTGCACGACGAAGCCGGCGCGCCCTTCCTGCGCATCGAGGTGCTGACCGACATTGCCTGGGACGACACCACCCGCGCCATGTTTGAGCGCCATGCCCGCGGCGGCCCGCACGACGCCATCGAGTTCCACAACCTCAAGACCCTGTTCGGTGCGGCCATCCTCAGCCGCGAGGTCGTCATCAGCAACAACCCCGCCACTGACCACCGCCGTGGCGGCCTGCCGCATGGGCACCCGCCGATGGATGCGTTTCTCGGCGTGCCGCTGTTCCACGGCGGCGAGATGGTCGGCATGATGGGCCTGGCCAACCGCAGCGGAGGCTACGACCAGGCGATGGTTGACCACCTGCAGCCGCTCTTCACCAGCGTGGCGGCGATCTTCGGCGCCGTGCGTGCCGAGCGCGCACGCAGCGCGGCCGAGCAGGCCCTGCGCGAGCAGCAAGAGCAGCTGCAAGCCACTTTCGATCTAGCCGGCGTGGGCATCGTGCAGCTGAGCCTGGACGGCAGGCCGCGCATGATCAACCGGCGCCTGTGCGAGCTGCTCGGCCGCACCCGCGAGCAGCAGATGGCCTTGCGTTCCGAACAGGCGATCCACCCGGAAGACCTGCCCGCCGAGGTGGCGAACCGGCAGCGGCTCTTGGGCGGCGAGATCGCGCATTACCGCGCCGCCAAGCGCTACCTGCATGCCGACGGCCATTCGGTCTGGGTCAACACCCACATGACGCTGGTGCGCAAGCCCGACGACAGCCCCGACTACTTCATAGGCGTGGCCGAAGACATCACCGAGCGCATGCTGGCCGAGTCTGAGTTGCGCAGCAGCCAGCAGCGCTTTGTCGATCTCGTGAAATCGGTCGACGGTATTTTCTGGGAAGCCGATTTTGAAGCCGGGCGCTTCACTTACGTGAGCGAGAAGGCCGAGGCCATCACCGGCTACCCGTTGGCGCAGTGGATGGAAAAGGACTTCTGGTACATCCATGTGCACCGCGCCGACCGCGACCGCGCGCTGAGAGAGGTGCTGGCGGTGGCGCAAGTGGGCTCGGCCCAGGCCATCGAATACCGCTTCATCGCAAAAGGCGGGCGCGTGATGTGGGTGAGCAGCCTGGTCACGCTCGTGCATGCCGAGCGTGGCAAGACGCTGCTGCGCGGCCTCATCATCGACACCACCGCCCGCAAGCGCGCCGAAGACGCCGAGCTCGCGGCCGAAGCAGCGCTGCGTGCCAACGCGGCCAAGACCGAGTTTCTCTCGCGCATGAGCCACGAGCTGCGCACGCCACTCAATGCTGTGCTCGGGTTTTCGCAACTGCTGGCGCTGGACACCACGCAGCCGCTCAGCCCCTCGCAGCAGGCCCGCGTGCAGCACATCGCCCAGGCCGGCGCCCATTTGCTGGCCATGATCAATGACGTGCTCGACCTCTCGCGCATCGAGAGCGGCGGCGTCGCCTTGCTGCCCACCACCGTGCCGGTGCACGTTGTCGTCAACGAGGCCCTGACGATGGTGGCGCATGACGCGGCCAGCGCCGGTGTGGTGGTGCAGGTTGATGGAAGCGAGCCGTCGCTCGCCCACGTTTCCACCTGCGTACGCGCCGACCACCTGCGGCTGCGCCAGGTGCTGGTCAACCTGCTCAGCAATGCCATCAAGTACAACCGCCCCGGCGGCAGCGTTACGCTGCGCTGGCCAGTGGACGATGCCAGCGGCCTGGCCCACCTGCAGGTGTACGACACCGGCATCGGCCTCACCGCCGCCCAGCAGGCGCATTTGTTCGAGCCCTTCAACCGCCTGGGCATAGAGCGCAGCGGCATCGAGGGCACGGGCATCGGCCTCGTCATCACCCAGCGCCTGGTGCAGCTGATGGGCGGCCAGCTCAAGGTGGAGAGCAGTGTCGGCGAAGGCAGCTGCTTCACTGCGTCGTTGCCACTCGCCTATGCCGGTGGCGCTCCCGCGGGCTTGCAAGCGGCCGATGAGAAGGGTGCAGAGAAGGGTGCAGAGACGGGTGCGGCCCCCGCGCCCTACACCGTGCTGTACGCCGAAGACAACCCGATCAACGTGGAGCTGGTGCGGCAGGTGCTGAAGATGCGCCCCTCGTGCCGGCTGCTGGCAGCGGCCAACGGCGAGCAGGCTTTGCGCCTGGCGCTGCAAGAGCGGCCCGACCTGATGTTGGTCGACATGCACCTGGGCGACATGAGCGGCATCGACCTCGCCCAGCGTCTGGCACGCGACCCGCTCCTGAGCAGTGTGCCGCGCATCGTGCTGTCGGCGGATGCGTCGCCCGATCAGTCGAGGGCGGCGCTGGCTGCGGGCTTCGCGGCCTACCTCACCAAGCCGCTCAACGTGGCGCAGCTGCTGCGCAGCATCGACGAGCAGCAGGATCGCGTGCGCGGCTGAACAGGCCTTGGTGGCCGCACGTGACTTAAAAAAGAGGGAAGCGGGACAGAGGCCGGGAGCTCGCTCTCATCCACCCCGGGTTGCCCGCTTCCCTTTGGACGTCACATGCGTCGAGAAACCAATGAAGACTTCAACGGCCGGCTCGGGCGGTGAGGCCCGGCGGCGGAAACAGCGACAGCTGCGCAGGTGTGCGGCTGGGCTGCAACACCTTGAAAGAACGGTCAGCGGGCAAAGTGGCCCACGCGGAATCGCGCAGCGGCTGGGCCGGCAGCGCCGGGGCACGGGTGGGTTCGATGCGGCGCATCGCTTGCAGAGGGGTCACGCGCTCGTTCATGGCGGCGCTCGGTGGCCGACCAGCCAACGGCTGGGGGCGAATTCGCTGGGGCGCACGGCCAGGGCCTGTGCAGCGGGCGGGGCCAACACGCTGGCCGCGCGGCTTAACCAGTGTGCCAAGTTGCCCTGGCTCGGGGTGGCTGGCTGAGCCAGGCGCAGCATCGACGAGGCACCGCCGCGGCAGCTCGGGGCGGCCGGTCGGGCGCGGCGCGAGCTTGAAGAAACAGCGGAACCGGAGCGATGGAACAACGACATGGCACGACGTCCTTTTTTTGAGGCCCCCCGTGTCTGGCTGATGGCTTGACCGGTGGCGGATGCAGTGCTCTAGCGCAGCTTCCGTGCCAGTGCTTATGGCAGGGCTCAGCCCTTTCATCAGACAAAAAACGCCGCCTTTTCGCGCGAGGCCAGCCGATTTGTGGCCTGCGCGTAAGAGGGGCGTTACATCTCTGACCCGTTTTGTCGCTGCTCGGGCCGCAAATGCCGGGCCACCGCCTCGGCAACCGCGGGATCGACCAGCACGCGGCGATGGCCGAGGCGCTGAGTGGTGAGCAGCCGCGCGCCAGCGATGGCCTGTGCCATGCGCTGCCCCACCGCCAGCGGTGAGACGCGGTCGCCCTCGTCATGCACGACCAGGGTGGGCTGCGTCAGGCGGGGGCCGAGCCAGGCCGGCTCGAAGCGCGCAAGTGGCACGCCCTCCACCCGCTCGATGACCGCACCCATGCGCAGCGGAAGGCCCTCGCCCAGGCCCAGGCTGCCTGCAAACCATTTCAGGAACAGTGCCGGTGGCGGCGAGGTGGCGAGCAAGGCCAGCCGCCCGACCGGCAGCCCATTGGCGACCGCGTGTGCCGCGGCCACAGCCCCCAGTGAATGGGCCACCACGCCATGCAGCGGCCCCAGGCGTGCAGAGGTGGCCCACAGCGCCCGTACGAACTGCGGCAGCGTGGCGCGCCAGCCGGCGCTGCGGCCGTGGGCCGGGAAGTCGAGCAGCACCGGGTTCAGGCCGGCCTGGTCGAGCGCGTCGGCCAGCGGGAGCATCTGCAGCGCATCACCGGCCCAGCCGTGAACCAGCAGCACGGTGGGGCGGGTGTGGGCGTCGTTGGCACCCGCCGCGTCGCGCCGGTAGACCGCAAAGCTGCCTTGCTCGAACGGCCAGTGCTCCACGCGCCAGGGCGCAGGCACTGGCCGCTGGCGCCCCGCCAGCTTGAGCGGCAGCGGCGTGAAGAACAGGCGCAGCGCCAGGCGCGTGGCCAGGGCTGGGGCCACGGTTTGCGACAGGCGCAGCGCGGCACCCAGGCTGCGCGCCAGCATGCCGGCATAGAAGGCACTCGCCGGGTTGGCTGTCTGAATTGGGCTGCTCATCACACGTCCAGCCATTCGAAATCGGCATTGCTGCGCGGGATGGCCGCCCACAACGCGCCGACCAGCAGCGCGGCAGAGGCGAGCACGCCAGTGCCCAGCGCGAGAAGAACAATGATCAGCATGGTGAAACTCCTTATGTCGCACGATCGTGCGAAGCAGGGCCAGGGAATGCGTCGGTCGGGGCTCATGGCGGCGGTCAACGCGGGGGAGAACTCTGCAGTGAAAGGATCAGGCGCTCATAGGCCGACCAGGTGCGGTCGGCCGCGCGCGGGTCGCGCAGGAAGCGCGCCTCGCGCATCAGCGCGATGAAGAGCCCGTCGAGCTCGAACACCAGCTGGTCGGGGTCGGTGTCGCCCGACAGGTGGCCAGACTCGATGGCCTGCAGCACGGTGCGCTTGAGGGCGGCACGCCAGCGCAGCACGTGGCTCAGCAGCAGCTCGCGCAGCGGGCCGTCGCGGTCGTCGTACTCGAACGCACCAGCGCAGTACAGGCAGCCGCTGCGGATCTCGACCTCGCGTGCGCGCTGCAGCCACAGCCGCATGATGGCGTTGAGCCGCGGCAGGCCGCGCGCTTCGCGCATGGCCGGCGTGAACACGTCTTGCAGGAAACGGCGGCCGTACTCTTCGATCACCGCGGCCTGCAGCGCTTCGCGCGAGCCGATGCGCGAGAAGACGCCGCTCTTCGACAGGCCCAGGCGCTTGGCCACGTCGCCGATGGTCAGGCTGTCGAGCCCGTCTGCAGAGGCGATGGACAGCGAGGTGTCGAGGATCGCAGCCAGGGTGAGCTCGCTGCGTTCGGTCTTGGTTTCCATGAGGCGGAGTGTCGCACGATCGTGCGAAGTGTCAAGTCATCGCCACCATCAGAGGGCTTGGTCTTGCGTGATGCAGCGCACGCCTCCCTCGTTTCCTACGTAGCCAGCGCGGCACCTGCCGTGGTACACCGTGGCCTATTCTGGCGCGCGGGGGGACGCCGTGCTACGCAAAGCTCTGGCCCAAGGGCGGATACGCTGGTTGGTGATCGGCCCCTTTCTGGTGGTCGTGGCGTTGCTCGCCGGGCTGGCGGTGGCAAGCGTTGACCTCCTGTCGGCTGCGCGTGCCTACGTGGGCGCCGAGAGCCTGTGGTCCAAGGGGCAAAAAGACGCCGTTTACGAGCTGGGCCGCTACATCGCCTCGCGCGACACGGTCGACTACCTGCGCTTCCAGAACGCGCTGGCCGTGCCGCTCGGCGACCGGCGTGCCCGCATGGCACTGCAGCAAGACCCGCCTAACCTCGACGCGGCGCGGCGCGGCTTTCTCGATGGCGGCAACCACCCCGACGACGTGGGCGCCATGATCCAGCTGTTTTTGCGCTTTCAGCGCGTCAACTTCATGGCCGACGCCATCGCCATCTGGGTCGAGGCTGACGAGCAGCTCAGCGCGTTGAGCGATCTGGCGCAGCAGGTGCAGCGGCACGTCGCTGCCGGCGACACGGCCTCGCCGGAGCTGCGTGCACTGCTTGACCGCCTGCCGGCACTCAACGAGCGGTTGACCGTGCTGGAGCAGCGTTTCTCGGCCACACTGGGCAAGGCCTCGCGCACCGCGCGCCGCCTGGTGCTGGTGATCACGCTGGTGCTGGCGCTCGGGCTCACGGCAGGAGGCATGTCCCTTACCGCCTACATGCTCAGGCAGCAGGCGCGCATCGAGCAGGCGCTGCGTGAGAGCAACGACCGCTGGGCCCTGGCCGCGGGTGCCGCCGGCATCGGCGTCTTCGACTGGAACCTGCGCAGCGGGCAGGCCACGCTCGACGCGCAGGCCGCAGCGCTCTACGGCCTGCCGCCGCAGCAGACCGAGGTTGAGGCGGGCGCTTTGTCGCGCCGCTCCTTGCACCCGGAAGACGCAGAGCGCTTTCGCGCCGCCATGAGACAGGCGATCGCCCACCCGGCGCCGGTGACGATGCGCTACCGAGTGGTGCTGCCCGACGGCGCGGTGCGGCACATGGAAGCGATGGCCACCGTGCGCAGCGACACCGAAGGCCAGCACATGGTGGGCATCTTGCGCGACGTGAGCGACGAAGTGCGCAGCGCGCAGCTGCAGCTCGACAAAGAGGCGGCCGAGCGCGCCTTCCGCGCCAAGGGCGAGTTTCTGTCGCGCGTGAGCCATGAGCTGCGCACCCCGCTCAATGCGGTGCTGGGCTTCACCGAGTTGATGCAGACCGACCCGAACGACCCGCTGACGGCCACGCAGCACCAGCGTGTGCGGCACGTGCTCGATGCTGGGCGCAACCTGCTGGCGCTGATCAACGACATCCTCGACCTGAGTGGGCTCGACGAAAACACCGCCTTGCCCATGCAGACGGTGGCGCTGGCGCCGGTGTTGCAGGCTGCACTGCACCAGCTAGAGCCCAGCGCGCGCACCCGTCAGGTGGCGCTGCAGGCCGACCTGCCCCACCCCGACATGTGCGTGCAGGCCGAGGCGCGCCGCCTGTCGCAGGTGTTCGCCAACCTGCTCTCCAACGCCATCAAGTACAACAAGTTGGGCGGCGAGGTGCAGGTGTCATGCGAGCAAGAAGGCGACGCGGTGTTGGTCACCGTGCGCGACACCGGCGCCGGCCTGCGCGCCGATCAGATCGAACAGATGTTTCAGCCCTTCAACCGCTTGGGGGCTGAGTTCACCAAGGTGCAGGGCAGCGGCTTGGGCCTTGTCATCACCCAGCAGTTGGTCAAGCGCATGGGCGGCGGCCTGGCGGTGCACAGCACCGAAGGTGTGGGCACGCGCATGGTGGTGCGGCTGCAGGCCGCGCCCGCCGTCGATCAGCGCAGCGCCGCGCTGTAGCCCCGCGGGATGGCGCCCAGCAGCCGCCGCGTGTACTCCTGCTGCGGCGCATCGAGAATCTGCGCCACGCTGGCCTGCTCGACCACCTCGCCGTCTTTCATCACCAGCACCTCGTCGGCCATGAAGCGCACCACCGCCAGGTCGTGGCTGATGAAGATGTAGGCCAGGCCGAGCTCGTCCTGCAGGTCTTTCAAGAGGTTGAGCACCTGGGCCTGCACTGACACGTCGAGCGCGCTCACCGCTTCGTCGAGCACCAGCACCTCGGGGTTGAGCGTGAGGCAGCGCGCAATCGCAACGCGCTGGCGCTGGCCGCCAGAAAACTCGTGTGGGTACTTGTGCATGGCCGCGTCGTCCAGGCCCACCTTGGCGAGCAAGGCGCGCGCGCGCGCCTCGCGCTCGTTGGCATTTGCGCCCACGCCGTGGATGGTCATAGGCTCGACCAATGTCTGGCCGATGGTGAAGCGCGGGTTGAGTGAGGCGTAAGGGTTCTGGAACACCACCTGGATGCGCTGGCGCATGGGCAGCATCTCGGCCTTGCTCAAGCTCAGCAGGTCTTTGCCATCGAAGCGCACCTGCCCGCCCACCGGGCCGCCGCTGGGCTCATGCAGGCGCAAAAGCGTCAAGCCCATGGTGGTCTTGCCCGAGCCCGACTCACCCACCACACCCAATGTGTGGCCGCGCTTGAGCTGAAAGCTCGCGCCCTTCACGGCCTGAAACTCGCGCCGGCCGAAGATGCCGGTGCGCAACCAGAAGCTCTTGGTCAGCGCGGTGGCTTCCACGATCACCGGCGCGGCCGCATCCTTGGGCTTGCCCAGTGCCGCGTTGGCCTTGCCCGAGATGTGGTCGTCGATCACCATCAGGCGCGGGCTGCGCTGCTCCAGCGTGGGCCGGCAGGCCAGCAGCGCGCGCGTGTAGGCGTCTTGTGGTGCGGCAAAGATGCCCGCCACAGGCCCCTGCTCGCGCACCGTGCCCTCGCGCATCACCACCACCTGGTCGGCGATCTCGCCCACCACGCCCAGGTCGTGGCTGATGAAGAGCATGCTCATGCGGTGCTTGTCTTTCAGCCGCGCCAGCACGTCGAGAATCTGCCGCTGTATGGTCACGTCGAGTGCCGTGGTGGGCTCATCGGCGATCAAGAGCTTGGGCTCGCAGGCCAGTGCCATGGCGATCATCACGCGCTGCTGCTGCCCGCCCGAGAGCTCGTGCGGGTGGGCGCTGAGCCGGCGCTTGGGCTCGGGCAGGCCCACTTCCACCAGCAGCTCCTCGGCACGCTTCATCGCCAGCCGGGGGGTGAGGCCCAGGTGTTTGATGAGCGGCTCGCAGATTTGGTGGCCCACGGTGAACACCGGGTTGAGCGAGCTCATCGGGTCTTGGAACACGCAGGCGATCTCACGGCCTCGCAAGGCTTGCAGCTCGGGCAGCGTGGCCGCCAGCAGGTCGCGGCCCTGGAAGTGGATGGCACCGCGCCGTTCGGCGTTGCTCGGCAGCAGGTTCAAGATCGACATGGCGGTCACGCTCTTGCCCGAGCCCGATTCACCCACCAGCGCCACGGTGGTGTTCTCTGGCACCTCGAAGCTCACGCCGGTGTCACCGCGGCCCACGGCCTCAATGCGCTGCACCACGCCGCGCTCGGTGCCGAGGCGGAAGGCGACTTGCAGGTCTTTGATGCTCAGCAGCACGCTCATTCCAGGCCCCTCAACTTCGGATCAAGCGCATCGCGCAGCGCGTCAGTGAACAGCGCAAACGCGGTGACAAACACCGCCATGAATGCAGTCGCCCCCACCAGCTGCCACCAGTACCCGAGGATCAGCTCGCTCTGCGCTTCGGCCAGCATCGTGCCCCAGCTCACCTGGTCGACCGACACGCCCAGGCCCAGGTAGCTCAAGATCACCTCGGCCTTGATGAAACCCACCACGTGGATCGACAGCTGCACCAGCACCACATGGCTCACGTTGGGCAAGATGTGGCGAAACATGCGCGACGTCGGGCTCGCGCCTATCGCCTCGGCGGCCCGCACGTATTCGCGCACCGAGTGCTTCATGAACTCGGCGCGCACCAGGCGGTAGATGCCCGTCCAGCCCGTCAGGCCGAGGATGACCACGATCGACCAGATGCCCTTGGGAATGACCGCATCGGCGCGGTTCAGCACCGCCGCGAAAGTGAAGATCAGCAAGATGGTCGGGATGGAGGTAAACACGTTGTAGACCCACTCCAGCAGGTCCCCCACCTTGCCGCCGAAGAAGCCGCCCGCCGCGCCGAGCACGGTGCCGATCAGCGTGGCGGCCAATGCGGCCAGCAAGCCCACCATGATGGAAATCTCGGCGCCCTTCACGGCCTTGGCCAGCACGTCGCGGCCCAGCCGGTCGGCGCCGAAAGGCAGGGTGTCGGCCTTCACCGTCTCGGTGGTTTTGTACTGTGCGGCGCGCTCGTCCCATTCCTTGTAGCGCGGGGCCAGCGGGTCGACGGCAGAGATGTCGACGTTGGGGCCGCTGGGCGTGGCAATGGCCACGGTTGCGGTCTTGGCCGCCGGGCCCATGAAGGTGGGCGGCGCATTGGGCAGGCCCACTTCCATCTGCCAGCCCTTGGCCACAAGGCCCAGAGCTGCTGCGAGCACCAACAAGCCGAAGGCCAGCACGATGACGAGTGACACCAGGCCGACGCGGTCACTGCGAAAGCGCTTCCAGGCCGCGCCCCACACCCCTCGTGACGACGAAGGCGCAGGTGTCGCGAGCGGGCTCTGCAAAACCGCGCTCATTTCAGCACCACCCGTGGATCAACAACCTTGTAGAGCACGTCGGTCAGCAGGTTGACCGCCATGGTGATCACGGCGATGTAGATCGTCACCGCCTGGATGACGGGATAGTCGCTGCGGTTCACCGCCAGCAGCACCTCGCGGCCGATGCCGGGAATCGAGAAGAACACTTCCAGCAGAAAGGAGCCGACAAAGATGCCCGGCAGCGCCACCGCCACGTTGGTGAGGATGGGGATCAGCGCGTTGCGCAGCACGTGCTTCAAGAGCACGGTGGTTTCGGTGAGGCCTTTGGCGCGCGCGGTGCGCACATAGTCTTGGCCGATCTCGTCGAGGAAGAAGCTGCGGTACAGCCGCATCTGCGGCGCCAGGCCCACCATCACCGCCAGCAGCACCGGCAGCGGCGCGTACTGCAGCAGGTTGGTGAAGAAGCTGTCGCTCCAGCCCTGCACCGGGAACAGCCCGAGCTGAAAGGCAAACACATACTGGCCCACGATCACGTACACCAGGAACGAGATTGACAGCGCCACCGTGCTCACCACCATCACGATGCGGTCGGTGAGCGAGCCCCGCACATAGGCCACCACCATCGCGAACGGGATCGCCAGCAGCACGTCGAGCAGCAAGATGGGCACCATCACCGTCAGCGTGGCCGGCAGGCGCGTGGCGAAGAGGTGCGACACGCTCTCGTTGGTGGCCCAGCTCTTGCCCCAGTCGAAGCTTGCGATCTGCTTCATGAAGATCCAGAGCTGCTCCCACACCGGTCGGTTCAGGCCCAGCTGGTCGCGGATGGCGTCGACCTGCGCCGCGGTGGCATTGAGCCCGCCGAGAATCTCGGCCGGGTCGCCCCCGAAGTACTTGAACACGAAGAACACCAGCAGCACGACACCGATCAAGGTCGGGATCATTTGCCACAGGCGCCTTATCAAATAGGCGGCCATGTCTTGAAGAGCTCCAGCAAGCAGAAAAGCGTGAGTCGGGTGAGACCCGCGGCAAGGCGCGGTGGCTGATGGCGGCCGCGCCCCGTTCCAGAATTTGCGGCAGTCTACTGGCCGGGCTGCCGCCGCATCCCCCGCGTTTGCCCTTGCAACTCTTGTGCCTCTGGCGCTTCTACACTTGGTCGTCACGACCCGGAGAGATGAACTTGAACCGATTCAACCGATCCGCCCACAAGGCGGTAGGCGCGTTGTGGCTGGCCCTGTCCCTGTGCTGTGCGAGCCAGCCTGTTGTTGCGCAGCAGCCGGCGCAACAACAGCCGCAACAGCCGGCGCAAGAGCCGGCGCAAGAGCCGGCGCAGAAGACCCTGCGCTATGCCTTCCCGATTGCCGAAACCGGTTTCGACCCGGCCCAGGTGAGCGACCTGTACTCGCGCAATGTCAACTCCGGCATTTTTGAGGCGCTGCTCACCTACGACTACCTGGCCCGCCCCTTCAAGCTCAAGCCCAAGACGACCACGGTGCTGCCCGAGGTGTCGGCCGACTTCAAGACCTACACCTTTCACATCCGGCCCGGCATCTACTTCGCTGACGACCCGGCTTTCAAAGGCAAGAAGCGTGAGCTGGTGGCGCAAGACTACGTCTACAGCCTGAAGCGCCACTACGACCCGCGCTGGCGCAGCCCCAACCTGTTCCAAATCGAAAACGCCAAGCTGGTCGGCCTGAACGAGCTGCGCAAAGAGGTGATGGCGGCCCAGCAACCCTTCCCCTATGAGCGCGAAGTGGCAGGCCTGCGCGCACTCGACCGCTACACCTTGCAAATCAAGCTGGCCGAGCCGGCGCCGCGCTTCGGCCTGCTGATGGCCGACCCGGCCTTCGGCGTGGTGGCGCGAGAAGTGGTCGAGGCCTATGGCGACACCCTCATGGCCCACCCGGTGGGCACTGGCCCCTTCATGCTGGCCGAATGGCGGCGCAGCTCACGAATCGTGCTCGTGCGCAACCCCGGCTACCGCGAGGTGCTGTATGACGCCGAGGCCCCGGCCGGCGATGCGCGCCTGCAAGCTGTGGCCCAGCAGCTGCAAGGCCGCCGCCTGCCGATGGTCGACCGCGTCGAGATCTCCATCATCGAAGAGGCGCAGCCGCGCTGGCTGTCCTTCCTCAACGGCCAATACGACTTTCTAGACCGTTTGCCGAATGACTTCGCGCCGCTGGTCATCCCCAACAACCAGCTCGCGCCCAACCTCGCGAAAAAGGGGCTGGTGGTCGTGCGCTCGCCCATGATCGAGTCGATCGTCGTCAGCTTTTTCAACATGGAGCACCCGCTTGTCGGCGGCTACACGCCCGACAAGGTGGCGCTGCGGCGCGCCATCTCGCTGGCCTATGACACCCCTGCAGAGATCCGCATCGTGCGTCGCGGCCAGGCCATGCCGGCGCAAGGCCCCATAGGCCCCATGGCCACCGGCTACAACGCCAAGTTCAAATCAGAGATGAGCGACTACGACCCGCAGCGGGCCAAGGCACTGCTAGACCTCTACGGCTATGTGGATCGCGACGGCGACGGCTGGCGCGAGCAGCCCAATGGCGAGCCGCTGTTGTTGGAGCTCGCCTCGCAGCCCGACCAGCAGAGCCGGCAGCTCGACGAGCTGATGCAGAAGAACATGAGCGCCGTGGGCCTGCGCGTGGTGTTCAAGAAGGCCAAGTGGCCAGAGAACCTGAAGGCATCGCATGCCGGCAAGCTGATGATGTGGGGCGTGGCCTGGGGCGCCGACAACCCCGACGGCGAAACCTTTCTCGGCCTGGGCTACGGGCCCAACAAGGGCGGCTCCAACCACTCGCGTTTCAATCTGCCGGCCTTCAATGAGCTGTTCAACAAGCAGAGCTCTATGCCCGACGGGCCCGAGCGCGAACGCGTGATGGAAGAGGCCAGCAAGCTGATGATTGCCTACATGCCCTACGTGTTTACGGGGCACCGCATCGCCACCGACATGATGTACGCCTGGGTCATAGGCTACGACCGCAACACCTTCGTGCGCGATTTCTACACCTACGTGGACATCGACCTCGACCTCCAACGCAAGGCGACGGCGAAATGAAAAGAGCTTGGTGCAGCCTGCTGCTCGCCGTGGCGTTGACCGGGCCGGCTGGCGCACAGCCCGCCGAGCCCAAGGTGCTGCGCTACGCCTTCCCCAAGGCCGAGACCGGCTTCGACCCGGCGCAGCTGAGTGACTTGTACTCGCGTGTCGTCACCGCCCACATCTTCGAGGCGCCGCTCGCCTACGACTATCTCGCGCGGCCCTACGAGCTGCGCCCCTCGACGGCAGCCGCCATGCCCGAGGTGTCGGCTGATTTCAAAACCTTCACCTTCCGCCTCAAGCCGGGCATCTACTTCGCCGACGACCCGGTGTTCAAGGGCAAGAAGCGTGAGCTGGTCGCGCAAGACTATGTGTACAGCCTGAAGCGGTTGTTCGACCCCAAGCTCAAGAGCCCCTCGCAATCCAATGTGGAAGAAGAAGGCATCGTTGGCCTGCAAGAACTGCACGAGGCCGCGCTCAAGAGCGGCAAGCCCTTCGAGTACGACCGCGAGATCGAAGGCCTGCGCGCACTCGACCGCTACACGCTGCAGGTGAAGCTGCGCGAGCCACGGCCACGCCACCTCTTTGTGTGGGCCTCGCCCGACATTTACGGCGCGGTGGCGCGTGAGGTGGTCGAGGCCTATGGCGACAACATCATGGCCCACCCCGTGGGCACCGGGCCCTATCGCCTGGCCGACTGGCGGCGCAGCTCGCGCATGGTGCTGGAGCGCAACCCCGGCTACCGCGACGATTTCTACGACGCCCACCCCAACGCCGACGACGCCCATGGCCAGGCCCTGCTCAAGCAGCTCAAGGGCCGCAAGCTGCCCATGATCGACCGGGTTGAGATTTCGATCATCGAAGAAGCGCAGCCACGCTGGCTGGCCTTCCTCAACGGAGAACAAAGCTTCATCGAGCGCCTGCCACCCGAGTTCGTCAAGCAGGCGGCGCCCGGCGGCAAGCTCGCGCCCAACCTGGCCAAGCGGCATATTCAGCTTTACCGCGAGCTCGGCTCCGACATCACGCTCACCGTCTTCAACATGGAAGACCCGGTGGTCGGCGGCTACACGCCCGCCCAGGTGGCGCTGCGCCGCGCCATGGGGCTGGCCGACAACATGGCGCGCGAGATCGACCTGGCGCGCTTCGGGCAGGCCATTCCGGCGCAGTCGATCATGACGCCGATGACCACCGGCTACCTGGGCGACCGGCGCACCGAGATGAGCACCTACGACGTGCCGCGCGCCAAGGCCTTGCTCGACCTCTACGGCTACCGCGACCGCGATGGTGACGGCTGGCGCGAGCGCCCCGACGGCCAGCCCCTGCGCTTGGAGGTGCTCACCGAGGCTTCGCAAGACAAGCGTCGCGAGATGGAGCTGTGGAAGAAGAGCATGGATGGCATCGGTGTGCGCGTCGAACTCAAGGTGGGGCAGTGGCCCGAAAACCTGAAGGCCACGCGCTCAGGCAAATTCATGATGTGGCGCGTGGGTTCGCTCGCCGCCACGCCTGACGGCCAAGGCGCACTCGAGCGCGCCTACGGGCCCTCGGTCGGCAAGGCCAACATTGCGCGCTTTCGCAACGACGCCTTCGATCGCGTCTACGACCGGCTCAAGCTGCTGCCCGACGGGCCCGAGCGGTTGCAGCTGTTCGACGAAGCCACCAAGCTGCTGGTGGCCTATGTGCCCTACCGGCTGGGCGTGCACCGCATCTACACCGACATGGCCTACCCGGACCTGATCGGCTACCGGCGGCTGCCGTTCTCCTTGGGCTGGTGGCAGTACGCGGACGTGACGACCAAGGAATCGCGGTGAGGCCGACGCAATGGGTGGCGGCCGCCTTGCTGCTCGCCGGCATGTCGAGTGCATTGCAAGCGCAGACGGCCCCGCCGGCAGCGCCCGACGCCAAGGTGCTGAAGTACGGCTTCCTGGTCGCCGAAACGGGCTTCGACCCGGGCCAGATTCAGGACCTCTACTCCAGCATCGTCGCAGCCCACATCTTCGATTCTCCTTATCGATACGACTTCCTGGCGCGGCCGTTCAAAATTCGCCCCAACACCGCCGAAGCGATGCCCGAGGTTTCTGCCGATTTCAAGACATGGACGGTGCGCCTCAAGCCCGGCACCTACTTCGCCGACGACCCGGCGTTCAAAGGGCCGGATGGACGACCGCGACGGCGCGAGCTGGTGGCGCAAGACTATGTTTACTCAATCAAGCGCATCTTCGATCCTGCCAACAAGAGCCCACGCTATTCGGGCTTCAGCGAAGAGAAGATCCTGGGCGTCGAGGCGCTGCGTGAGGCCGCGCTGAAGGGCAAGCCCTTCGACTACGACCGCCAGATCGAGGGCATGCGCGCGCTTGACCGCTACACGCTTCAGTTCAAGCTGCAGAGCCCGCGCCCGCGCTTCATCTACCGCTTGTCGCAAAGCGCGATTGCCGGTGCGGTGGCGCGCGAGGTGATCGAGGCCTACCCTGGCAAAGCGATGGAGCACCCGGTGGGCACTGGCCCCTTTCGGCTCATCGGTTGGCGGCGCAGCTCTTTGATGGTGTTGGAGCGAAACCCCAACTTCCGCGAGATGGTCTACGACGCCGAGCCCAACGCCGACGACGTCGAGGGACAAGCGCTGGTCAGGCAGTTCAAGGGGCGACGCCTGCCGATGATCGACCGCGTGGAGATCAGCGTGATCGAACAAAGCCAGCCGCGTTGGCTGGCCTTCCTCAACAGCGAGTTCGACCTCGCCTACGGTGTGCCGCTGGAGTTCGCCAATGTTGCGGCCCCCAATGGCAAGCTCGCCCCCAACCTGGCCAAGCGCGGCATTCAGATCTATCAGAGCCTGGTGCCCGACCGCGTGATGGTGTACTTCAACATGGAAGACCCGTTGGTCGGCGGCTACGGCGCCGACAAGGTGGCGCTGCGACGTGCTGTCAGCCTGGCCATGGACATGCAGCGCGAGATCAGCCTGATCCGACGCGGCCAAGCGATCCCGGCACAGTCCATTGTGGCGCCCAGCACCTATGGCTATGACCCCAACTACCGCAGCGAGAACGGCACCCACGACCCTGCGCGTGCGAAAGCCCTGCTCGACTTGTATGGCTACATCGACCGCGATGGCGACGGGTGGCGCGACCAACCTGACGGCAAGCCGCTGGTCATTGAGTACGCCACCACGCCCGATGGCCTGTCCCGCCAGTTCGACGAGGTTTGGCAAAGGAACCTGAATGCCATCGGCCTGCGTACCGCGTTCAAGGTGGCGAAATGGCCCGAGCAACTCAAGAAAGCGCGGGCCGCGCAACTGATGGTGTGGCAAGTGGGCCAGTCGTCCGAGGCGCCCGACGTGCAAGACGCCTTCGAGATGATGTACGGCCCGTCCGCGGGCGACCAGAACCTTGCTCGCTTCAAGCTGCCCGCCTTCGACGCGCTGTACGAACGCATGCAGGCCCTGCCCGATGGCCCGGACCGGCTCGCCGCCATGACCGAGGCCAACAAGCTGCTCACCGCCTACATGCCGCAGAAAATCACCGTGCATCGCATTGCCATGGACCTGGCCTACCCTTGGGTGCTCGGCTACCGCCGCCCCGCCTTCGGCAATCAGTGGTGGCACTACGTCGACATCGACAACAGCAAGCGCTCCTCACCATGAGCATGCTTCCCCAACCGCAGATCACCCGCTACACCCACTGGCTCGAACGCGAGCGCGGCCTGAAGTTCGACCCCAGCACGCCCGCCGGCTACGACGCGATGTGGCGCTGGTCGGTGAGCGACCTGTCTGCGTTCTGGGGCTCGATGTGGGACTACTTCGACCTGCGCTCGCCCACGCCCCACAGCGCGGTGCTGGTGGAAGACAAGATGCCGGGCGCGGTCTGGTTCCCGGGTGCGCAGCTCAACTATGCGCAGCAGGTGTTTCGCCACGCCGATGCAGCGCATGCGGCTGGTCACCCGGCCATCGTGTTCCAGAACGAACGCATGGGCGAGCGTGGCGAGTTGGCCGAGCTGAGCTGGCCCGAGCTGCGCCGCCAGGTGGCGTCGCTCGCGGCGCATCTGCAGCGGCTGGGCGTGGCGCCGGGTGACCGGGTGGCGGCCTTCTTGCCCAACACGCCACAGACGGCGATCGCGTTTTTGGCTGTCGCGAGCATCGGCGCCGTGTGGTCGGTGTGCTCGCCCGACATGGGCCCGGTGGCAGTGCTCGACCGCTTCCGCCAGATCGAGCCCAAGGTGCTGATCGCCTGCGACGGCTATGTGTACGGCGGCACCGCGCACGACCGCCTGCCGGTGCTGCGTGGCCTGCTGGCCGAGCTGCCCAGCGTGCGCGACGTGGTGCTGTGGCGTTGCCTCGACGAGCATGCCGACGTGCAAAGTCTCGCTGCCCCCCAACGCGCCGCGCACGACTTCAACACGCTGGCGGCCGACGACCTGCCTTTCGAGCCGACCTGGGTGCCTTTCGACCACCCGCTTTGGGTGGTGTACTCCAGTGGCACCACCGGCCTGCCCAAGCCCATCGTGCACGGCCATGGCGGCGTGGTGCTCGAAGCGCTCAAGATGGGCCGCCTGCACAACAACCTCGGCCCCACCGTCGACACGGGCGACCGCTACCACTGGTACAGCGCCACCGGCTGGATCATGTGGAACGCGCAGGTCAACGGCCTGCTGTTCGGCACCACCATCTGCATCTTTGACGGCAACCCCGGTGGCAAGAGTGGCGCGGCAGACTGGTCGACGCTGTGGCGCTTTGTGTCCGGCGCGGGTGTCACCTTCTTCGGTGCCGGCGCGGCCTTTTATGCCAGCTGCCTCAAGGCCGATGTGCGCCCTGCCGAAGTGGCCGACTTGTCGCACTTGCGTGGCCTGGGCTCCACCGGCTCGCCACTGGCGAGCGACTGCTACCGCTGGGTGTACGAGCGCATGCCGCAAGTCGATGGCCAGAAGATCTGGCTCTCCTCGCTCTCGGGCGGCACCGACTTTGCCGGTGCCTTCATCGCCGGCCTGCCCACGCTGCCGGTGGTCGAAGGCGAGATGCAGTGCCGTTGCCTGGGTGCGGCGGTGGAAGCCTGGAATGAAAAGGGTGAACCACTGGTCGATGAGGTGGGCGAGCTGGTCTGCGTGAAGCCCATGCCGTCGATGCCGCTCTACTTCTGGAATGACCCCCACAACCAGCGTTACCACGACAGCTACTTCGACATGTACCCCGGCATCTGGCGCCACGGCGACTGGCTGCGCATCACGCCGAATGGCGGCTCCATCATCTACGGCCGCAGCGACGCCACCATCAACCGCCATGGCATACGCATGGGCACGGCCGAGCTGTACCGCGCCGTCGAGGCCTTGCCCGAGGTGATCGACAGCCTGGTGGTCGACCTGGAATACCTGGGCCGCGAGAGCTACATGCCGCTCTTCGTGGTGCTGCGCGAGGGCCTGGTGCTCGACGAGGTCTTGACGAAAAGGATGCGCGAAGTCATCAAGACCGCACTGTCAGCGCGCCATGTGCCGAATGAAATCTTCCAGGTCAGCGCCATCCCGCGCACACTGTCGGGCAAGAAGATGGAGCTGCCAGTGAAGAAGCTGCTGATGGGCACCGCCCCCGAGCAAGTGTTCAAGCTCGATGCCATGGCCAACGCCGACTGCGTGCCCTGGTTCGTGGCCTTTGCGCAGCGTCGCGCCGGCCCCCCCTGAAGCTGAGAACCTGGTGGGTCGGGTGGGCGCCTACAACACACCGCCTGAGCGCCTGCGCCGGTCTTTGCTGACGGCCACGCTGGCGCTGCTGGCGGGCGCTGCGCCGCGGCGGGTGTCGGCCGCGCCCCAAGACCGGCCGCGCATCGCGCTGCTGTCACCCAACAGCGCGGGCAATACCTACTGGCCGCAGGTGTTTCGCATCATCGAGCGGGTGGCAGAAACGCTGGGCTTCGAGTTCGTTGCCCACAGCCTGGGCGTGCAAGACCGCTACGCCCGCCAGCAAGACACCCTGCGCATCTTGTCTGCAGAGCCGCGGCCTCAGGCGGTCATCGTCTCGCCGGTCATTGGCCACAGCGAGGCGCTGCTGGAGGCCGCCAATGCGCTGGGCATACCGGTGTTCATCCTCGGCCCCTTGTTTCCCTCCGAGCTGCAGGACCTGGGCGGGGCGCCGCGCTACAAGTACAAGAGCTGGGCCGCCTTGTTCAACTGGGCCGAAGAAGAAAAGGGTTACGCACTCGGCCACGCCTTGCTGGAAGCGGCCAATCAACAGCAGGCCTTCGCCTCTGACGGGCGCCTCCAGGTGGTCGGTGTGGGCGGCAACCCCAGCTGGTTTGGCTCGGGGCTGCGCCAGGCGGGCCTGATGCGTGCCGTGCGGGGCCACCCCCAGGCGGTGTTCAAGCAGGTGGTGCCCACCTTGTGGACGCAAGAGGAAGGCCGCCAGCTCACCGCCAAACTGCTCAGGCGCTACCCGCAGGCGAGCGTGGTCTGGGCCGCCAGCGACCAGCTCGGTGCTGGCGCGGCGCAGGCCCTGGCCGAGCAGGGGCGCACGCTCGGCAAAAACGCTTTCACCGGCGGCCTCGACCTGTCGGCCCTGGGGCTCAAGCTGGTGAAAGAAGGCCAGTTCGTCGCCACGGCGGCGAGCGACTTGTTGTCGTTTGCCCAGGTGGCCGTGCTGGTGTACGACTACCTGCATGGTTTCGATTTCGCCGAGCGGCTGGGCAGCACACTGGAGTTCCCCACCCTGGTGGCCACGCGCGACAACGTGGACTCGCACCTGCGCCTGTCGGGCTGTGTGCAGAGCATCGACTTCAGAAACTTCTCGAAGGTATACCGGCCAACGCTCGGGCGCTTCGACTTCACGCTCGCCGCTTACCGCGAGGCCGCCAAGCCTTGCGCCGGCGGCTAGCCGGGGTGATGGTGGGCAGGCCGCGCCGAACACTGTCGCGCCAGCTGCTGGTGCTGGTGCTGGGCTACACGCTGGCGCTGTCCATACCACTGGGCCTGCTCAATGCATGGATCGCCCACCGCCAGGAGTCGGCACGCCAGCAGGAGCAGGTGCAGGCCATCGTGGCCTTGTTCGGGCGCCAGCTCGGCAAGGCGGTGTGGGATTTCGATGAAGAGACGGTGCGGCATGTGCTGTCAGAGCTGAACCACTTTCCGGCCTTGCAGGTGGTGGAGGTGTTGGCACCCGACCTGCGCGTCACCTACAGCAAGCAAGGCACCCAACCCGAGCGCGCGGGGTCGGCGCAGAGCTATGCACTGCGCTCACCCGAGGGCGAGATGGTGGTCGGGGAGCTGCGCCTGAGCCTAGACCCGGCCGCATTGCGCAGCGAGGTCTGGAAAGACGTGGGCCGGCACATCGCGGTGCTGGGCGTGGAGCTGCTGGTGCTGGCAGCGCTGGTGTTCACGCTGCTGCGGCGCCAGGTGACGATGCCCGTGCTGGCGCTGTCTGACCACGTGCAGCGCATGACGCTGGAGCGCCTGGACCAACCCGCCCCCGAGCCCCCCACGCGGCGGCCCAACGAGCTGCAAGAGTTGGCCCACGGCGTGACGCGGCTGCAGCACGAGCTGCGCGACCAACTGGCCGCGCGCGACGCCATCGCGGGCACGCTGCAGATGAGTGAGGCGCGGCTGCAGGCCATGGCCGATGGCATCCCCAACCAGCTCTGGACCGCCCGCCCCGATGGCCGGCTTGACTACGTGAGCCGCAGCGCACTGAAGTACTTCGGGCGCAGCTTCGACGACCTGATCAGCGCCGGCTGGCGCGAGATCATTCATCCCGACGACCTGCCCGCGTGCCTGGAGCGCTGGATGCTGGCCGTGAACAGCGGGGCGGCCTTCCAGACCGATTTCAGGCTGCGCCGCTTCGATGGCGCTTACCGCTGGCATTCGGCGATGGCGGTGGCGCAGCGCGACGAGCTCGGCAAGATCTTGAAATGGTTCGGCTCCAGTACCGACATCACCGACCGCAAGGACGCCGAAGAAGCGCTGGACCGGCACCGCATCCAGCTGGAAAAGCTGGTCGAAGAGCGCACCGCTGCGCTGTCGATTGCCAAGAACACCGCCGAGGCCGCCAACCGCGCCAAGAGCAGCTTCCTGGCCAACATGAGCCATGAGATTCGCACGCCAATGAACGCCATCATCGGCCTCAACCAGCTGCTGCGCCGCGATGACGCCACAGCCGAGCAGGTCGAGCGCATGGACCGCATTGACAGCGCCGGGCGGCACCTGCTGTCGATCATCGACGACGTGCTCGACCTGTCCAAGATCGAAGCGGGCCGCATGCAGCTGGAGCACACCGACTTCCACCTTGGCGAGGTGCTCGCGAGCGTGGCCTCCATCCTCGGCGAGTCGGTGCGCGACAAAGGGCTCACGCTCACGGTCGACTGCGGTGATGTGCCGCAGTGGCTGCGCGGCGACCCCACGCGCCTGCGCCAGGCGGTGCTCAACTACGCCGGCAACGCCGTCAAGTTCACCCACGAAGGGCGCATCGAGCTGCGGGCCAGGCTGCAGGAAGACGACGGCGGCGTGCTGAGCGTGCGCTTCGAGGTGCAAGACACCGGCGTGGGCATCGCGCCCGACAAGATGCCGCTGCTGTTCAAGGCCTTCGAGCAAGCCGATGCGTCCACCACACGCGAGTACGGCGGCACCGGCCTGGGCCTCACCATCGCCAGCCGCATTGCGCAGCTCATGGGTGGCGAAGCCGGCGCCGAGAGCACCCCGGGCGTGGGCAGCACCTTCTGGTTCACCGCTCGCCTGCGACGCGGGCAGGCAGGCATGGTGGCGGCGCTGAGCGGCGCAGCTGAAGGCGAAACCAGGCTGCTGCAGAGCCACCGCGGCGCGCGCATCCTGCTGGCCGAAGACAACGCCGTCAACCGCGACGTGGCCCAAGCCATGCTGCATGCCGCCGGCCTGGCGGCCGACGTGGCCGTGAATGGCCGCGAGGCGCTGTACAGCGCTCAGGCCCGCCCCTACGACCTGGTGCTGATGGACATGCAGATGCCCATCATGGACGGCGTGGAAGCCACACGCGCCATTCGCGCGCTGCCGGGGTGGGCCGCCACACCCATACTCGCCATGACGGGCAATGCCTTCGATGAAGACCGGCAGGCTTGCCTGGCGGCCGGCATGAACGACTTCATCACCAAGCCCGTGAACCTGGCCACGCTCTACGCTGCCTTGCTCAAGTGGCTGCCAACACAACAGAGACCATGACCTTGCTGCATCGCCGCCAACTGCTGCTTCATTGCCTGACGCTGGCCTCATTGGCCACCAGCTGCGCGGCCGCGGGGGAGAAGCGCCAATCGGCGGCCGCTCGTTTTGCAGAGATCGAGGCCCGCGCCGACAGCCGCATGGGCCTGATGGCCATAGACACCGGCTCAGGCCGCCAGCTCGGCTTCAACGCCGAGCAGCGCTTTGCCCTGTGCTCCACCTTCAAGCTGCCGCTGGCCGCGATGGTGCTGTCGCAAGTGCAGAGCGGTGCGTTCAAGCTGGAGCAGCAGGTGCCGATCACGTCCGCCGACCTGGTGGCCCATGCGCCGATGGTGGCGGCGCAGCTGCCGAACAAGTCGGTGTCGCTGGAGGCCTTGTGCGAGGCCGCGGTGGTCGTGAGCGACAACGCCGCGGCCAACCTCTTGTTAAAGCTCATCGGCGGCCCCGCCGCGCTCACGGCCTACCTGCGCCGCCAGGGCGATGGCCTGACGCGGCTAGACCGCAACGAGCTCACGCTCAACAGCAATTTGCCTGGTGACCCGCGCGACACGACCACGCCCTTGGTCATGGCGCGCTTGCTGCAGACGCTGTTCACCGGGCCGACCCTCGCGCCACCGATGCGCGAGCGCCTGGCGCGCTGGTGCGTCGAGTCGCGCACGGGCGTGGCGCGCCTGCGTGCCGGCGTGCCCAGCGGCTGGCGGGTGGGCGACAAGACCGGCACCGGCGAGCGCGGCGCGGTCAATGACGTGGCCATCGTCTGGCCGCCCGGCCGCGCGCCCTGGGTGGTGGCGTGCTACCTGAGCGACTCCACGCTGCCGGTGAGCCAGCTCAACCGCGCGCACGAGCTGGCCATGCGGGTGGTGGTGGCGGAATTTGCCGGCGCGCGTTGAGTCTCGAGGCCAGGCGCTGGGCGCGGAGCGAAGCCCACCGCCGCCGTGTTGCTCGACACCGAAAGCATCACCATCTCAATCGACGGCGCGGTGGCGGCTGAGTGCTTGCCGCGTCACCCTCGGCGCCCGCACAGGCCCTCACTGGCTGGCCGTGATGCCCCCGTCCAGATACAGCACTTGCCCGGTCACGAAGGCCGCGGCCGGGCTGCAGAAGAACATGGTGGGGCCCACCACGTCGGGTGGGTCGCCCACGCGGCCCAGCGGGATGCGCTCGGTCACTTGCTTGTAGGTCTCGGGGTTGTCGAGCCAGTGGCGCGCCATCTCGCTGCGCACGACGGTGGGTGCCACGCCGTTGACGGTGATGCCGTGCTCGGCCAGCTCCATCGCGTGCTGCTTGACCAGCATCACCAGCGCGCCCTTGGTGGCGCAGTAGGCCGAGTAGCCGCGCTTGCGCAGGCCCAGCTGCGCCCGCACCGACAGCATGTGCACCTGGCGCCCCGGCGCACGGCCGGCGGCAATGCCGGCGATCTGGTGCTTGGCTGTCGCCTGCGCCAGAAACATCGCCGATTTGAGGTTGACCTGCACCACCTCGTCAAAGGCTTCTTCGGTCACCTCGGCGAGCTTCTCTTCTCGCTGGATGCCCACGCAGTTGACCAGCAGGTCGAGCGCGCCGAAGCGCTCGGCCACCGCGTCGACCGAGGCGCGGATGTCGGCCACTGAATGCGCATCCATCGCCAGGCCGATGGCGTCGAGGCCGTTGTCGCGCAGGCGCGCGGCCAGGGCCTCCGCCTTGTCGTAACTGCGGCCCGAGACGGCCACCCGTGCACCGGCCAGCGCCAGGCCCCAGGCGACGGCTTCGCCTATGCCGCCGTAGCCGCCGGGAACATAGGCCACGCGGCCGCGCAGGTCGAACAGGCCGGCGAGTGACTGGATGAAGTCGACCGGAATGTCGACCGTGCTTGCAGAAGTGCTCATCGCATCAGTCCATCAGCAACCCACCGTTGAGATCGAGAATCTCGCCGGTGATGAAGCCCGACAGCGGCGACGCCAGAAAGCGCACCGTGTGGGCAAACTCTTCGGGCTCGCAGAAGCGGCCCACCGGAATCTGCTTGAGCAACTCCTGGCGCTGTGCCTCGTTGAGCTGCTCGGTGATCATGGGCGTTTTCACGTAAGCCGGCGCAACGCCATTGGCGGTGACGCCGAAGGCGGCCAGCTCGCGTGCCAGCGAGAAGGTGAGCGCGCTCATCGCGCCCTTGCTCACCGAGTAGGCGGTGCCGGCGGTCAGCCCGCCGGTCTTGGCAGCCAGCGAGCTGGTGTTGATGATGCGGCCCCAGCGGCGCGCCTTCATGCCCGGTACCACCGCTTGCGCCCAGAACATGGCGCCGTCGAGGTTGGCGCCCATCACACGGCGCCACTCGCTGGCGCTGGTGGCTTCGATCTTGTTGTTGGACAGGATGCCGGCGTTGTTGACCAGCACGTCGACTGGCCCAAGCCGCTGCTCGACCAGTGCGTGCGCGGCCTGCACGGCCTGTGGGTCGCTGATGTCGCAGGGCACCGCGATCACCGCGCTGCCATACAGGGTCAGCAGCGGCTCCAGCGATTGCGCGTTCACGTCGACCAGCGCCACGCGGCAGCCGTCTTCGATCAGTGCGGCCACCACCGCGCGGCCCATGGTGCCGCCGGCGCCGGTGACCAACGCCACCTTGTCTTTGAGAGGGTTGAGGGTCATGTGTCGAGTACGCTTTTCTTGCCAAACAAACCGCGCGAGCGGAAGGTCACCACCGCAATGAACAACAGGTACATGGACATCAGCGACCACTCCGATGCATACGCGCCGGTGAGACCGACCACCAGGCCGACCAGCAGGCCGGCAATCACTGCGCCCCACAGCGAGCCCACGCCGCCGAGCACGATGATGAGGAAGGCCGGCACCACGGCGTCTACACCGACGTGCGGGCGTATGCCCCAGATGGGCGCCATCACCACTCCGGCGATGGCGGCCAGCGCCACGCCGAGCGCAAACACTGCCGAACGCAAGCGCCCGAGGTGTATGCCCAGGGCTCGCACCATCTCGCTGTCGTGTGCGCCGGCCTTGATGATGGCGCCGTAAGGCGTCTTCTCCAGGAAGAGCCACAGCGCGAGGATGGCCACGATGGCAAAGGCGCTGGCAAACACGCGGTAGCGCGAGTAAATCAGGTCGCCCATCATGAAGGCGCCCGAGATTGCCGGGGGCAGCGTCATCTGCTGCTCGTTGGAGCCCCACGTGAGGCGGATCAGCTCTTCGATCACCAGCGCCGCACCGAAGGTGAGCAGCAGGCCGTAGAGCGGGTCTTTGCCGTAGGTGCGGCGCAGGCACAGCTCAAGCAGCAGCCCGAAGAGACCCACCAGGATGGGCGCGAAGAAGAGCGCCAGGGCGTAGCGCGTGCCCAGGGGCAGGCTCATGTAGGCGGCCTGCAGGTCTGGGAACCAGCCGAGCTTGGGCGCCAGGAAGAAGAGCGCGGCATACATGCCCAGCGCAAACAGCGAGCCGTGCGCGAGGTTGATGGTTTCCATCACGCCGACGATGAGCATGAAGCCCAAGGCGATCAGCGCAAACAGCAGCCCCAGCGAAATGCCGTTGGCGAGGTGGGGCAAGAGGGCGAGCAGCCAGTCCATTGCGTTGTCGTTTCAGAGGGTGGGTTCGTGGATCGGGGTCAACGCTGAACAAGCGCTGCGTTCGGACTGAGCGTTTCGACAGGCTCAACGCGAACGGTACTTTTCAGCATGGCTCAGGGTTCAAAAGAAGGCGTGGCAGCGTAGGTCTCGAGCGCGCACTGCTGCGGCGCGGCGCGGTCTTCAACCTCATGCGGGGCGAGCCGCCCGAGGATGCGGAAGAGGTCGTCGCTTTGGCGTGGCCGGTCGTTGTAGGCCGCCATGTAGATGGTCTGCTGCAACTGGTGGGTGTGCGGGTTCATGTAGGCGTCGTGGTGTTGCATGCGGTCAAGGGCCGGGACGCGCAGGTTCTCAAGCTCCTTGATGAGCTTCAAGTTGTTGGTGGTGCCTGTGCGCTCTATGGCACGCAGCAGCTCGCGCGTGGCCATGTAGCCGTTGTAGAACACATTGCCCGGTGTCTTGATGCGGTAGTCGGCTTGCGTGCGCTGGTAGCGCTCCACGAAATCCTTCACACCCGCCAGCGGCAGGCCCCAGTACCAGGTGGTGCCGAAGATGCCGAACAGCGCCTCGCGGCCCAGGCCATACACGTCGGGCCAGTCTTGCTGGTTGTTGATCCAGCCGAAGCCGCGGTCCATGGCCTTCTCGCGCACCTGGCGGCGCAGCGCCTTCAGGTCGTCGCCGCCCACTGCGGTGGCGATCACGCCGGGCTTGAGGGCGCGGATCTTGGCCAGTGCGACGCTGAAGTCTTGCGTGTTCTGGGGCACCACCAGCTCTTCAAGGATGCGACCGCCGTTGGCTTCGACGATGCGGCGTATGCCGCCCGCGGTGTTGCGGCCCCACAGGTAGTCGCTGGTGATGAGCACCCAGTCGCGGCCGAAGCCGGTCATGGCACCCTTCACCACCGAGGTCGAAAAATTGGTGCCGTTGCCGTCCCAGACAAACTTGGTGCGGTGGCAGTCTTTGCCGGCTTCTGTGGGCGAGCTGGAGTTGGTGTTGAAGTAGATGCAGCCGTGAGACTGCGCCACTTTTGACATCGCGCTCGCCACGCCAGAGTGCATGCCGCCGAGCAGGAAGGCGACCCCCTGCTGCTTGATCATGTGCTCGGCCACCGGTGCGGCGATGACTGGGTCGCCTGCGGTGTCAGCATGCACGATCTCGATGCGACGGCCGAGCACGCCGCCGCGTTCGTTGAACTCGGCAATCGCCATGCGTATGCCGCGCTGCTCATCTTGGCCGCTGGTGGCGTACTGGCCGGTGTCGTCAGTGGCCAGGCCGATGCGCAAGGGTTTTTTTGCCTTGGCCTGGGCCCAGGCATGGTGCGCCGCCCACGGGCCGAAAAAGCCCAGTGTGGCGGCGCCCGCGCCCTGGATCAGGCGGCGGCGTGAAGTGGCGTGCAGCGGCATGGCGATGAGACAGCGCGCGCTTGTGGCGGCTTATTGCTGGTAGCTCGGCGTGGCGTCGTACGACTCCAGCTTGCACATCTTGGCCGCGCTCTCGTCGGCCACGTCCTTCGGGTCAGCCGCCGACAGAATCTTGAAGATGTCGTCCTTCTCAGCCGGCTGGTCGTTGTAGGTGGCCATGTAGATGGTCTGCTGGCAATGGTGGGTGACCGGGTCTATCCAGGCGTCGTACTGCTGCAGGCGGTCGCGGGCGCTCATCTTGCGGCCTTCGAGCTTCTTGATGACGGCGATGTTGTTGGTGGTGCCGGCCTCTTCCACACAGCGCAGCAATTCGCGCGTGGCCATGTAGCTGTTGTGATAAACGTTGCCTGGCACCTTGATGGCCATGCCGGGGAAATGCTTCTGGTAGGCAGCGACGAACTCCTTCACACCCGGCAGGTCTAGGCGGTAGTACCAGGTGGTGCCGAACACGCCGAAGATGCTCTCCGGGCCGAGGCCGTACACATCGGGCCAGTCTTGCTGGTTGTTGATCCAGGCCATGCTTTTCTGCATGTTGAGCTGCACCACCTGCTGGCGCAACGCCTTGATGTCGTCACCACCGATGGCGGTGGCCACGGCGTCGGGCTTCAGTTGCTGCAGCTTGAGCAGGTAAGACGAGAAGTCGCGCGTGTTCTGCGGCACCAGCAGCTCTTCGACGATCTTGCCGCCGTTGGCTTCGACGATGGCGCGGGTGGCGTTCGAGGTGTTGCGGCCCCACACGTAGTCGTTGGTCAGCAGCACCCAGTTCTTGCCGTTGACCTTGATCGCGTTCTTGACGATGGCATGGGCGAAGTTGGTGCCGTTGCCGTCCCACACAAACTTGACGCGGTGGCAGTCTTTGCCGGCCTCGGTGGGCGAGCTGGAGTTGGTGTTGAGGAAGACGCAGCCGTACTTCTGTGCCACCTGCGAGATCGCGTTGGCCACGCCCGAGTGCAGCGCGCCAACCAAGAAGGCCACTTCGTTGCGGGTGATCATGCGTTCGGCGATGCGCGAGCCGCTGGCCGGCGTGGTCTCGGTGTCCATGTGCAGCGCCTCGATGCGCCGGCCCAGCACGCCGCCCTTGTCGTTGAACTCCTTGATGGCCATCATCGCGCCCAGGCGCTCTGCACCGCCGCTCGCGCCGTACTGGCCCGAGGCGTCCATGGTGAGGCCGATGGTCAGCGGCTTGGCCGTGGCGGCTTGCGCCCACACACGGTTGTGCGCCCAAGGGCCAAAGAAGGGCGTGGCGCCCGCGAGCGTGATGCCAGTGGTCTTGAGCAGGCTACGGCGTGAAACTTGCGCATCCGCGGGCAGAGCGATGGGAGAAGTGGCTTTCTTGTCGTCGGTCATGGTGTGTCTCCAGGGTCGGGATGGTGGGTGTGGCGAAGTGGTCTTCGCTCGAATGAATGGAAGAGAAAAAAGAGTGAACGCTGCGATTCAGCGCGGGACGAACTTCACGTTGCTCAGTTGCTCCTGCACTTCGAGTAGTGAGGCGATAAAACGTTCGCCATAGCCGAGGTTGGCTGCCTGCACGAAGCTTTGGTGCGCGGCCTCGGCGATGAAGCTGCTGGTGGGCAGCATCTCGGTCAGGTGGGTGTAGTAGCGCAGGTCTTTTTGCGCATTGCCGATGGCGAACTTGAGGCCGCCAAGGTCACCCTGCAGCGCACGGCCCACCATCATCTGGAAGATGCCGGAATTGACGCCACCGGCCGAGATCACATCAAACACCTTCTGCAGCGACAACCCCGCTTTGGCGGCGGTGGCCATGGCTTCGGCGATGGCCGCGGCTTGCGTCATGGCCAGCATGTTGTTGACCAGCTTGAGCACATGGCCGTGGCCGGGCGGGCCCACGTGAATGATGTTTTCGCAGAAGGCGGCGAACACCGGGCGCAAGGCCTCGAAGTCTGCGTCGGCTGCGCCCACCATGGTGTTGAGGCGGCCCTCTTCGGCTTCTTTCGGTGTGCGCGCCAACGGCGCATCGATGAACTTCACACCCTTGGCGGCAAAGTCGTTGCGGATGCGCGTGCTCGACGCCGGCTCGGCCGTCGAGGTGTCGATCACGACCAGGCCCTCGCGTGCAGCGGCCAGCAGGCCATCGGCGCCATAGACGATCTCTTCGACTTGCGGCGAGCCGGTCACGCACAGGATCACGATGTCGGCCTGCGCCAGCGCTGCGCGGGTGTCGACTTCCTTCGCGCCGGCGTCGACCAGGTCTTGCAGGGTGCTGCGGTTGCGGTGCGCCTTGAAGCGCAGCGCGTAGCCCTTGTTGAGCAGGTTCTTGGCGATGCCGTGGCCCATCATGCCGAGGCCGATGAAACCGATGGTGGGTAACGTGGTGGTCATGCTTGTCTCCTGGAAAGGGGGGTGTCTTGAGCCTCGCACCACAAATGGATGAGGCGCTTGTAGCGGGTGGCAACCTGGTCGATCACGCCGGCGTCGTCCAGCGTGCCGGCGAACCAGCCCGCGGCTGCATCGGCAAACAGCGAGCGGCCGACCGCGAAGCCCTTGCACAGCGGCTGGCCGGCGGCGGCGCGAAAGCCCTGCGAGAGGTGGTCTTCGCTGGCCTCCAGGCCGAGCAGCAGCACGCCGCGGCAATGCAGGTCGTTTTCGGCCACCACCGCATTGATGTGCGCCCAGGCGGCTGGCTCTAAAGGCGGTGGCAGCTTCCACCAGTCGGGCCACACGCCACTGGCATAGATCTGCTGCATGGCGCGCGCCAGGGTGTCGGCCTGTGCGGGCATGTCGCGCGGCGGGATCACTTCCACCAGCAGCTCGTGGCCGGTCTGGTTGCAGGCGTCGGCCAGCACGAGCAGGCTGCGAAGCTGCTCCTCGCGCAGCGCGTCGGCATCATCCGGGTGGTAGGCCAGCAGGCACTTCACCACGTGCTCGCCGGGCCAGGTGCGCAGCGCCAGGCCGACGTTGGGCCCGTCTTCGAAACGCAGGGGGCGTGAACCCGGCAGCTCTACCGGGCGCGCCACCCACCAGCCCTGGCCGGTGAGGGGCGGCAACACGTCTTCGCCGTAACGGCCGTCGATGATCACGCCCGGGGTGGGGAAATCGCAGTCGATGGCAACGTCGTTGCGCGCGGTGTCGTAACCCTGGCGCGCGGCATCGGCCACCAGTTGCTTGAAGGCGGCAATGCGGCCCTTGCGCTCGGCCGCGGGCACGCCATGGCGTGCGGCCAGCTCTTCGAGTTGGGCGCGGTGGTCGAAGGCCAGCACCCCGAGCGTGCCCCAGCGGCGCGCGCGGGTGGAGGCGCGGTGCAGGTGTTCGAGCACCGGGTCTTCACGCAGGCGGCGCGTGGGCGAGCCGTTGCGCAGGAAATGGCTCAATTCGGCCCAGCTCGGCATGGCCGGCGCGCAGCCATGGCGCGACACCACAATCGCGCCGCATGCGTTGGCGTAGCTCAGCGTCTGCGCCAGCGGCTCATCGCGCACCCAGCCGCGCAGCAGGCCGGCCATGAAGGCGTCGCCTGCGCCGAGCACGTTGAACACCTCGACCGGGAAGCCCGGGCCGGTGACGCCGTCTTCCACGCTCGCCGGAATGGGGCCTTCGAAGGCCACGCAGCCCATGGGCCCGCGCTTCATCACGATCAGGCCGTTCGAGACCTCGCGGATGCGCTTGAGCGCCGCCAGGTTGTCGCTGAAGCCGCCGGCGATGTGGATCTCTTCTTCGGTGCCGACGATCAGGTCGCACAGCGGCAGCACCTTCTGCAGGTGCGCGCTGACCTGGTCGGAGGGCACGTAGCGCTGCTCGCCCAGGCCGGGCGCGGTGAGCCCCCACAGCACGGGGCGGTAGTCGATGTCGAGCGCCACGCGGGTGCCGGCGGCGCGCGCGGCTTGCATGGCGGTTAGGCAGGCGTCGAAGGTCTGCGCGTTGGAGAGATGTGTGCCCGAGATGAGCAGCGTCTTGCCCGAGGCCACGAAGGCCGGGTCGACGTCGGCGGCCGAGAGGCCCATGTCAGCGCATTGCTCGCGGTAGAACACCAGCGGGAAGGTGTCGCGGTCGCGTATGCCGAGGAAGACGAGCGCGGTGAGGCGCTTCGGGTCGGTGCGCACCTGCGACACGTCGACTCCTTCGGCCACCAGCGATTCGCGCACGAAGCGGCCGTTGTGCTCGTCGCCCACGCGGGTCAGCATGGCGGCCTTCAAGCCCAGGCGTGAGGCGCCCACCGCGGTGTTGGCGGGCGAGCCGCCCAAATACTTCGCGAAAGACTGCACGTCTTCCAACCGGCCGCCGATCTGTTCACCATAGAGATCGACCGCAGCGCGGCCCATGCAGATCAGTTCCAGGTCACGTACTGCGTGTGGCATCAACGGGCTCCCTTGCCATTGGCCGGTCGCCGCGCGGCCGGTTTGCGTGTGGGCTTGGGCGCCGCCTTCAGCGCGGCCTTGCGTGAGGCCCCCTCGGTGAGGTGGTGCCCGGTGCTGACCACCAGCGCCTGCGCCAGGCAGAGTGGCGCCACCAGCGAGCGGAAGGCCTTCTCCGAGCCCAGGCTCAGCTCGAAGCAAACGCGCGAGGCGGGCTTGAGCGGCGACAGCGCGCTGTCGGTGATGGCGATCACCGGCACGCCACGCGCATGCGCAGCGATGGCGGCGTCGATCACCTCTTGTGAATAGCTGTGGAAGCTGGCGACGATGAGCACGTCACTGCGCTCCACGTTGTTCAGCGCATTGGCGAGCATGCCACCGGCGCCATCGAGCAGCCAGGTCTTGAGCTCCAGCTGGTTCAGCGCGTAGGCCAGGTAGGAGGCGACCGGAAAGGCGCGCCGCTGTGCCAGCACATGCACGGCGCTGGCGGCGCAAATCAGCTGGGCGGCGCTGGTGATGTCGGTCTCGGCCACGTTTTCTTCCAGGTGGCCAAGCTCGGCCACGGCCTCGCCTACGAACTGGTGCAGCACGCCCGACTTGTCGCCCTGCGGCTTGCTGCTGCGGCGCAGCTGGTCGATGCGTTCGCGGTAGCTGGCCGATCGCTCCACGAGATGCTCGCGAAACACTTGCTGCATCTCGGAGAAGCCACCGAACTCCAAGGCGTTGGAGAAGCGGATCAATGCCGAAGGCTGCACGCCGGCTGCTTCGGCCACGACAGCCACCGTGCCCAGGGCCAGCTCATTGGGCTTGTCTAGCGCAAAGCGCGCGATCAGCTGCAGCTGCTTGGGCAGCGTGGGGTAAACACGCGAGATGGCATGTTTGAGGTCTTCGTAGTTCACAGCGGCAGTCATCGGGTTTTCATGAACATCAAACTTAGAACAAACGTTCTTGCGTGATCGAAGAATAGAACATACATTCCATCCTGTCCAGTATTTGTTTCATCGCTCATGTACGTACCTACCCGAACTGCCCCCCTCATCACCACACCGATGGTGCTCACCGTCGCCTTGCTCGCGAGTACCCCGTTGTGGTTGAGCCAGGTGGGTCTTTACCAATACCTTGCGCTCGAAATCATGATCTGGATGATGTTTGCGCTGGGCCACAACTTGCTGCTTGGCTACGGCGGCCTGCCGTCGTTCGGGCATGGCGCCTACTTCGGCGTGGGGGCCTATGCCTTTGGCCTCTTGCAGCAGCGCGCCGATGCGGGCCTGCTGATGGGCCTGCTCGGCGCAGTGCTCGCCACGGCAGTCTTCGGCATGCTCGTCGGTGCCTTCATCTCGCACAAGCGCGGCATCTATTACGCGCTGCTCACCATCGCCTTCGGCCAGGTGTTCTGGTTTGCAGCGGTGAAGCTGCATGACGTGACCGGTGGTGAAGACGGGCTGCTCAACATCAAGCGGCCGGTGCTGTCGCTGGGCTTTGCAGAGATAGACCTGCGCAGCAACGAAGCCTTCTTCTACTTTGCCTTGGTGCTGTTCGCGTTGGTGCTCATTGCGCTGTGGCGGTTGATCCATTCGCCCTTCGGCCGCGTGCTGCGCGCCATCAAGCAAAACGAAATGCGCGCCGCCTTCGTGGGTCACAACGTGTGGCTTTACAAGTGGCTGGCCTTCACGCTGTCGGCCAGCGTGGCCGGTCTCGCGGGTGCGCTGTTCGCCATGGCGCAGCAGTCGGCCTACCCCAACGTGATGAGCCTGCACAACTCGGGCTTCGTGGTGATGATGGTGCTGATCGGTGGTGGCCTGGTGAGCTTCTGGGGCCCGGTGATCGGCGCGCTGGTGTTCATCCTCACCAGAGACTTGCTGGGGGCCTACACCGAGACCTGGCTGCTCTGGTACGGCCTGGTGTTCATGGTCGTGGTGCTGTTCCAGCCCGATGGCGTGGCCGGTGCGTGGCAAAAGGGTCGAGCGCGCTGGGCGCGACGAAAGCAACCGGCGCCAGTTGTCGCCATCACCACCCCGAAGGAGGCATGAGCATGGCCCTCTTTGAAGCCACCCAATTGCACAAGCGTTTCGGCGACAACGTGGTGCTGGAAAGCATCTCACTCTCGTTCGAGGAAGGCCAGCTGTCTGGGATCATGGGCCCCAACGGTGCCGGCAAGACCACCTGCTTCAACGTGCTCACGGGGCGCTACAAGCCCGACCGCGGCACGGTGAAGTTTGCAGGTGTTGACATCACCGGCATGTCGCCGCGGCAGATCGCCTGCAAGGGCGTGTCGCGTTCGTTCCAGATCATGAATCTGTTTGACGACGACAGCGCGCTCGACAACGTGCTGATTGCGCTGCCCCGCGTGCGCGAGCGTGGGTTCTCGATGTGGCGCGACCTGGGCCGCGACAGCGCGGCGCACGACGAGGCTGCGGCCATCCTGGCGCGCGTGGGCCTGGCGGGCAAAGAGCGTGTGCAGGCCGACAGCCTGTCGTACGGCGAGCGGCGCGCGCTGGAGATCGGCGTTGCGCTGGCCGCCAAGCCGCGTCTCT
The DNA here is from genome assembly GCF_046595475.1 of Rhizobacter sp. Classification (GTDB taxonomy): domain Bacteria; phylum Pseudomonadota; class Gammaproteobacteria; order Burkholderiales; family Burkholderiaceae_C; genus Rhizobacter. The sequence goes on along the minus strand of NZ_JBKJOQ010000036.1, from coordinate 31,948 downwards.
TGTTCCTAGACGAGCCCACCGCCGGCCTGGGCAGTGAAGGCACGGCACGCCTGGCCGAGCTGATTGCCGAGCTCAAGCGCCAGCTCACCATCGTCATCATCGAACACGACATGAACTTTCTCTTCAAGCTGGCCGACCGCATCTCGGTCATTCACTGGGGCCAGGTGATTGCGCAGGGCCACCCCGACGCGCTGCGCGAGAACCCTTGGGTACAGCGCTCCAGCCTCGGCGAGGTGACGGCATGAGTGCGGTGCTGAAGCCGAGTGCGTCGCAGGCGGTGTTGTCCATCGACGGCATCGAGACCTTCTATGGCGAAACGCAGGCGCTGTTCGGCGTGTCATTGACCATCGCCCCCGGCGAGGTCGTGGCATTGCTGGGACCCAACGGGGCGGGCAAGACCACCACGCTGCGCTCCATCCTCGGCCTCACGCCGCCGCGGCGTGGCCGCATTCACTTCGATGGCCAGGACGTGACGCGCCGCCCCACGCACGAGATCGCCGGCATGGGCATAGGCTGGGTGCCCGATGACCGGCGCATCTTCCCCACGCTCACGGTGGCGCGCAACCTGGCCATCGCCCGCAAGAAGACGCGCTTTCGCGCCTGGAGCGAGAAAGAGTGCTTCGAGATCTTCAGCGCGCTTGAGTACCTGATGGCGCGCGAATGTGAAAACCTCTCGGGCGGTGAGATGCAGATGGTGGCCATCTCGCGCGCACTGATGGGCGCGCCCGGCCTGGTGCTGTTCGACGAGCCCAGCCAGGGCCTGGCGCCCAAGGTCGTGCAAGACGTGATGTCGACCGTGCTGCGCCTGAAGCGCGAAGGCGTGTCGGTGCTGCTGGTGGAGCAGAACGTGGCTTGCGCCCTGGGCGTGGCCGACCGTGTGGTGGTGATGCGCCAAGGCAAGGTGGTGCACGAGGGCCCCGCTGAAGCACTGCGCCAAGACGCCGACCTGCAACGCCGCCTGCTGGGAATTTGATGCCATGACCGCCACCACCACGACACCTTTGCTGCAAGTACAGGGCCTCACCAAGCGCTACCAGCGCGGCTGGCCGCAGCGCGAAACCACCTTCTCGCTGGAGGCCGACTTCCAGATCGACGGCCCGGCCATCGTCGGCGTGATGGGTGCCAACGGCGCCGGCAAGACCACGATGTTCGAGCTGATCACCGGCAGCAACCTGCCCACTGGCGGGCGCGTGCTCGTGGCCGGGCAAGACATCCACCGCGTGCGCTACCGCGAGCGCGACCGCCTGGCCCTGCACTACCACCAGTCGTACCAGGTGCGCTCGTTCACCCGCACCCACCCGGCCTTCATGCTCGAGCATGCGGCCAGCCCCCGCGCGCAGGTGCACCTGTTCGACGAGCCGCAGTTCAACACCCAAGACGGCTACATCGGCTTCATGCTCGACTTCTTTCGCAAGCTGCGCAGCGAAGGCCGGCTGGTGTTTCTGTGCCTGCACCCCAACGAGCCGGTGCACCTGGACATCTTGTCGGAGGTCTGCGACCGCTACCTCTTCGTGCACAAAGACGAAACACGCGTGAGCCGCATCATGCAGGCCGGCTCACTTGCGCAGTTGGCCCGCGATGCCCGCGTGCGGCACTACCTGGGCAGGCTGGCGCCGCCGCTGGAGCAGGCCGCTTAAGCACCGTTGTAGGAGCATGCCCACTTGGATTCGGGGCCAGCTCTTTCATGCGGCGCGAGCCTTCGGTTCTATTCTTGTTGTCATGGCGAGCGGCGGATGACCCCACCGCTCGGGTCTGTCAACCAACCAAGGAATCGACATGAACAAGGACCAAGTCAAAGGCAGTGTCAAAGACGCCGCAGGCAAAGTGCAACGCGAGGCGGGCAAGCTGACCGGTAGCACCGAACAGCAGGCCAAGGGCCTGGCCAAGCAAGCCGAAGGCAAGACCCAGAAAAAACTGGGTGATGCTGAAGAAGTGCTGAAGGACAGCAACCGCAAGCCTTGAGCGCTTCGACCAGCAAAAAGGCGCGACCTGGTCGCGCCTTTTTGCGTTGCGGAGTTCGCGTCGCCTAGAGCGGCAGCTCGGTGAAGTAGCGGCCACCGTGGTAGATCAGCGGCAGCGCGCCTTCGCGCCTTTCGCAGTGCTCAACCTCGCCGACGAAGATGATGTGGTCGCCTTCTTCGTACTGGCTGCGGTTGAAGCACTCGAACACCGCGGCGCTGCCTTCCAGCACGGGCACGCCGCCGGCACCGCGGCGCACACCCACGCCGGCAAAACGGTCGACGTCTTTGGAGGCGAAGCGCTCGGCCAGCAGGCGCTGGTCGGCGGCGAGGATGTTGATGGCGTAGTGCGAGCCGTTGGTGAAGGCCGGCATGGAGCCCGCGCGCTTGGACAGGCTCCACAGCACCAGAGGCGGCGACAGCGACACCGAGTTGAACGAGTTGGCTGTCAGGCCCACCGGCCGGCCGCTGGCGTCAAGCGCGGTCACGATGGTCACGCCCGTGGCAAAGCTGCCCAGCGCGGCGCGGAACTCGGGTGAGGAAAAGCTGGGGGTGACCGGGCGCAGCAACGCGTTCATCCGTTTATTGTGAAGGAGAGCGGCGGTAAGGGCCAACTCCCATATAGGGGGTGCAGGGAGGGCGCAAACGGCCACTCTACACTCGCGCCGCATGAGACTTATTCACGGGCTGATGCGCTTGGCCGCCGGCTGGGCGACCCTTTCGGCGCTGGGCCTGGCCCAGGCGGCGCCTGGCCATTGCGCCGAGTGTTCGCGCTGCCGGTGGTGACCATCGAGCTGCCGAGCGACATCCGCACGCCCACCGACGCCGAGATGCGCCAGATGTGGCGCGACCTCTTGCGCTGGGTGGGCGAGCGCATGACATTCGGGGAACGCTAACGCTGAAAGGAGAGAAGGCCCATGCAACTGATCACGCGCCACCTCATTGCCGCCGCCCACAACAACGCCTGGGCCAACCACCGGCTGCTGAGCGCCTGCGGCCAGCTCACACACCAGGACTTGGTGGCCCCGCGCGTGAGCTTCTTCCCATCGATCAGGGCGACGCTGAACCACATCGTTACCGTCGACGCGTACTACCTCGACGCCATGCAACGCAGCCTGAGTGGCGATGCGCCGCACCCGAATTCGCAGAGTTTCTTCGACCCCGAAGAGCCGTATGGGCAGTACGGCGCGTTGGCCGAAGCCCAGCGCGCCTCTGACCGCAGGCTGATCGCGCTGTGCCAAAAAGTGGCCGCCAACGAAACCTTGCTCGAGCACATGGTGAAGGTGCCACGCGTCGTCAAGGTCGACCACGAGCCCCTGCACCGCCTGCTGGCCCATGTGTTCGAGCACCAGACTCACCACCGCGGCCAGGTGCACGCCATGCTTTCCGGCACGAGCGTGCCGCCACCGCAGCTCGACGATTTCTATTGCGCAGACGATGCCTCGCGGCGTGTGGAAGATTTCCGCGCCCTGGGCTTTTCAGAAGCGGCCATCTGGCAAGACGGCTGAAACGGGGAATAGACGCGCCTCAGCTGGCGTAAACCAAGCATGCAAGCCCCGCCGTGCTTTCGCCAACAGCTGTTGAGCGCGATTCCGCGCGTGCGCCGCTATGCGCATTCGCTGGTGATGGATTCGAGCTCGGCTGACGACGTGGTGCAGACCACACTGGAGCGCGCGCTCTCGCACTGGCACCAGTTTGACCAGCGGCGCGACATGGTGGTGTGGCTGCTTAGCATTGCGCACAACGCTTATCGCGACACGCAGCGGCGCAGCATGCGGCTGGTCATCGTCGACCCGCAGCTGTTGCAGGTCGAGCAAGACCACCAGCGCAGCGACCCGGGCGCTGATGTCGGCCTGCGCATGGACCTGTTGGCCGCGCTGCACCGCCTGAGCCCCGAACAGCGCGAGCCGCTGCTGTTGGTGACGGTCGAAGACCTGTCGTACGCCGAATGCGCCGAAGTGCTGCACATTCCCATCGGCACCGTGATGTCGCGCATCTCGCGGGCGCGCGCCGCGCTGCGCGTGCTGCTCGACGGCAAGCCGGTGGCCACGGTGCACACGCTGCACCGCGTGAGCTGAAAATTGCGTGACCTCATGAACAACCCCCCTTCGACCCACCCTTCTGACGAGCGCCTGAGCGCCTGGCTCGATGGCGAGCTGACGCCGGCACAGGCCGCTGAAGTAGACGCCTGGCTAGGCCACCACCCCGAAGAAGCGGCACGCGTGCGCCTCTGGGCGGCCGACCGCGATGCCTTGCGCGCGCGCCTTGCGCCCATGGCTGAAGAGCCCGTGCCTGAAACCTTGGCTGAGGCGGTGTGGCGGGCCTCGCCCGCCTACCCCACGGCGTGGCGCTGGGCCGCCATGGTGGCGGTGTTCGCGCTCGGCGGGCTGTCCGGCGCGGCCAGCGTGTGGCAGCTGCGGGCCGAGCGCTCGGCGCAAGCCGCCGCACTGTCGTCAACAGGCTGGGTGCAGCGCGCCGCCGTGGCGCACGCGGTCTATGTGCCCGAGCAGCGCCACCCGGTCGAGGTGTCGGTGGCAGGCCCGTCGGCTGAAGAAAACCGCGTGCAGGAAGAGCATCTGGCACGCTGGCTGACGCGCCGGCTGGGCTTCCCGGTGCGCTTGTTTGACTTGCGCGCACATGGCTTTGAGCTGGTGGGTGGCCGCCTGCTGCCCGATGCCGCCGGGCCGAGCGCACAGCTCATGTACCAAGCCCAGCAGCCTGCCGCTCAGGGCAAGGCGCCGGCGCGCATCACCATCTATCTGCGCAAGCCCGAGAGCGGCACCGATTTCGCCTTCCGCTACGAGCGCCAGGGCGAGCTGAGCCTGTTCTATTGCGTCGACGAGGGCGTGGGCTACGCCATCGCCGGCAGCTTGCCGCGCGAGCAACTGCTGGCGCTGGCCGAAAGCATCTACCACCAGCAGCCTGGGGCAAAGTGACGGCAAGGTAGAGGCCACACAAAAGCGCGCACGGGGCGTCCCTAGAATCGGGCGCATGTCCGTTTCAGCGCCGCCCCACTCTGCGCATGCCCGTTTGTGGGCCTTGCATCGCTTGGCGGTTGTCACCGTGCTGGGCTTTGCCTCGGGCCTGCCGCTCGCCCTCACGGGCCAGGCCATGCAGGCCTGGCTCAGCGTGGAAGGCGTTGACATCGCGACCATCGGCTTCCTGAGCCTGGTCGGCCTGCCCTACACCTTCAAGTTCTTGTGGGCGCCGCTGATGGACCGCTTTGAGCTGCCCTGGCTCGGCCGGCGCCGTGGCTGGATGGTGTTGACGCAGCTGGCGCTTGCCGGCGCGCTGCTGCTGATGGCGGGCACCTCGCCCACCGCTGCCACGCGCAGCTTCGCGCTGCTTGCGGTGCTGGTGGCGTTTGTCTCGGCCTCACAAGACGTGGTGGTCGACGCCTACCGCACCGACCTGCTGCACGCCAAGGAGCGCGGCCTGGGCTCGTCCTTGTATGTGCTGGGCTACCGGCTGGCCATGATCCTGTCGGGCGGCGTGGCGCTGATTTGGGTCGACCCCACGCAAGGTGGTGGCTGGACATGGCCCGAGGTTTACCGCGTCATGGCGGGCCTGATGGTAGCCGCGGCCGTGCTTTCGGCGCTGCTGCTGCCGCGCCTGCCCGAGATCGAGAAGCCTTCCAGTGTGGCGCGGCGCGACCTGCTGGGCTTCGTGGCCGTGCTGCTGGCGGTGGCTCTGGGCGTGGTGCTGAGCGACCGCCTGGGCCCGCCCATCGCGCAGGCGCTGCTGGCGCCGCTGTGGGCTGGCAGCGCGCTGTCGCCCGACCTGCAAGGCAAGTGGACGTCTCTGCTGGCCTTGCTGTTGGGCGTGGCCTTCACCCTGCCGCTGGCGGCGTGGGTGGCAAAGCTGGCGCGCTTCGAGACACTGCTGGGCGGCCTGCGCAGCTATTTCAGCCAGACGGGTGCCGGCGCCTTTCTTGCGTTCATCGTGCTCTACAAGCTGGGCGATGCGTTCGCCGGCTCGCTGATGACGCCCTTCTTGCTGAAGACGATGCTCTTCAGCACCGCCGAGGTGGGCGTGGTCAACAAGCTCATCGGCCTGTGGCTCACCATCGGTGGCGCGCTGATCGGTGGTGCGTTGATGCTCAGGCTCGGCCTGTGGCGCTCGCTGATGTTGTTCGGCGTGTTGCAGATGGTCAGCAACCTCGGCTTCTGGTGGCTGGCCGTCGAAGGCAAGGGGCTGATGCCAGGCCTGGTGATCCCGGCTTTCGATTGGGGCTTCGTGAAGCTCGCCCACGAGACACCGGTGGACGGTGGCCTGCTGATGGTGATCGCTTTCGAGAACCTGTCGGGTGGCATGGGCACGGCCGCGTTCGTGGCTTTTCTGATGAGCCTGTGCAACCAGCGCTTCACTGCCACTCAGTACGCCTTGCTGTCGGCTTTTGCCTCGGTGGGCCGCGTGTGGGTGGGGCCGCTGGCGGGCGTGATGGCCGAGACGATCGGCTGGCCATACTTCTTCATCGTGTCGACCGTGCTGGCCCTGCCGGCGCTCGTCATGCTGTGGTGGCTACGCCAGCCGGTGCGTGCGCTGGAAGTGGACCCTGACACACCGCTGCACGACGATTGACGGGAGCGCCGATTGCCCCCGGAACATTACCCCTTCCAACAGATCAGAGTCGCCATGAGCACACGTTTCAACTTCGACGCCACCTTGACCCCCGCGCCCACGCTGCACGCTCGAGGTTGCGGCTGCGGCCTGCATGCGCGCCGTCTGTTCACCGGAGCGCTGCTGGGTGTCGGTGTGGGCAGCCTGTTGGCCGTGCCGGCGCTGGCGCTGGCGCGCGAAGGGGTGGAGGTGGGGCGCAGCTCGCAGTTTTCCAAGTTCGTCTCAGCCCAGCAGATCGAAGAGGCGGCGCAGGCGCAGTACTCGACCATGAAGCAGGAAGCGGCCCAGAAGAAAGCGCTCGCGCCCAGCAACCACCCGCAGGTGGTGCGCTTGCGCGCCATTGCGCAGCGCATCATTCCCTACACCTACGAATGGAACCCGCGCGCCCGCGACTGGAAGTGGGAGATCAACCTGCTCGGCGCCAAGCAGATCAACGCCTTTTGCATGCCCGGCGGCAAGATCGCCTTCTACTACGGCATCTTGGAGCAGCTGCAGCTGGATGACAACGAAGTGGCCATGGTGATGGGCCACGAGATGGCGCATGCGCTGCGCGAGCACGCACGCGAGCAGATGGGCAAGACCATGGCCACGCGCGGCGGCATCGAGATCGTGTCGGCCCTGTTTGGTCTGGGCGACGTGGCCCGCACGGTGGCCGGCATGGGCGGCCAGTTGCTCACACTCAAGTTCGGCCGTGAAGACGAATCAGAGGCCGACCTGGTGGGCATGGAGCTCGCCGCCCGCGCCGGCTACGACCCGCGTGCTGGCATCAGCCTGTGGAACAAGATGGCGGTCGCCAGCAAGGGCGCGCCGCCGCAGTTCCTGTCGACCCACCCCTCGGGGCCCATGCGCATTCAAGACATGCAAGCAAACTTGCCGAAGGTGACCGGCCTTTACGCACGGGCGCCCAAACCCGAGCAGCGCTTCGAGCCGCCGGCTAAGTCGTCTAGCTGACGAGGGCTGAGGTCGCGAAAAAAAGGGGCACCCCATGGGCCCCGATCGCTCGCTTTCTGATCACCGTCAGTTGTAGCGTGTCGTCGAATCCTTGTAGCTGCCGTCGCAGCATGTGGTAGCGCAACTGGATCACACCGCCGGGTGGGCCAGCTTGATCTGTGCAAAAAGCTGGCGCAGCGACTCGACGGCATAGTCGAGCCCGCTGACCTTGAAGGGCCCGACGTCAACACTGTGCTTCACACGCGTCTCGAATGCGCCTGAAGGGGCTGAGCAATCTCGGGTCAACTGGCCTGGCACGCCGAACTTCGCCAGCATCGACTTCTCTGTAGCCGAAGAGAGCCCGGCGTTCATCTGATCCTTAGGTGGAAGGGGGACTCGGTCTGCAAGGCTGGCCATGCGGCTCTCCGGGGTTGTGGTGGCCCAGCCTAAGGCGGGGCCATGCGCAACGCGTCAAACGTATTGATGAGCGCCGAGGGTGAGCCTCCTATGCCAGCACGCGCAGCAACCACCGGTTCAAATCTGCAATCTCTTGCGCACACACCGAGTGCGGCATGGGGTACTCGTGCCACTCGACGGCGTAACCCAGCGCAGTCAGTGCGTCGCGTGAAGCCACGCCGCGCGGATAGGTCACCACCGGGTCTTGCGTGCCGTGGGCCAGGAATAGGGGCACGTCGCGGTTGGCCTCGCTGCGCTCTGCCGCCGTACTGGCGGCCAGCGGCAGGTAGCCCGACATGCCCACCACCCCGGCCAGCCGCTCGCGGTAGCGCAGCCCGGTGAGCAGGCTCATTGCGCAGCCTTGTGAGAAGCCGGCCAGCACGATGCGTGACGCCGGCACGCCGCGTGTGTTTTCACGGGCAATCAGGGCTTCAATCTGGGCCTGCGATTGGCGCAGCCCGGCTTCGTCTTCGCGCCGCGCGAGGTCGGTGCCGAGGATGTCGTACCAGGCGCGCATCACATAGCCGCCGTTGATGGTGACGGCGCGCTCGGGCGCGTGCGGCAGCACGAAGCGCACGTTTCCTAGCGGGCTCAGGTCGAGCTCTTCGGCGACCGGCGCAAAGCCGTGGCCGCTGTCGCCCAGGCCGTGCAGCACGATGACAGTGCGTGTGGGCGCTGGGCCGGTTTCAATTTCGATGGCGTCTAGGGGCGTGAGTGACATGACGAAGAAGCTCCACAGAGAAATGTTGAGCTGAATCGTACGGGCCTCAGCGAGTGGGGGTGCTGGCCCCGCGAAAAGCCCCCGGCGTGTCACCCGTCCAGCCGCGAAAAGCGCGGTGGAACGAGGCCGTGCTGTCGAACCCCAGCTGCGCGCTGATGGTGTTGATGGGGGCGTGGCTCTTGGTCAGCATCTGCACGGCCATGTCTCGCCGGAACTCGTCTTTCACGCGCTGGAAGCTGGTGCCTTCGTCGGCCAGGCGGCGGTGCAGTGTGCGGGTGGACACGTGCAGGGCCTCGGCCGCGCTCTCGGCGGTGGCCGGCAGCGGCAGCCGCTCGGCCAGGTAGCTGCGCATGCGCAGGCTCAGGCGCTCTTCGTGCAGGCCTACGAAGATCCAGTCTTCAGGGGCGCGCAGCAAAAATTCATTCAGGTCGTGCTTGGTGCGGCGTATGGGCAGCTGCATCAGCTCGGCGTCGAAGTGCAAAGTGGCCAGGGCCTGGTTGAAGAACACGGGGCCGGGGTACAGCACCTCGTAGTCGGCAGCGAACGACGGCCTGGCAAAAGGGAAATCGACGCGCAGCAGCGGGATGCGCCGGCCGACCATCCACGAGGCCACGCCGTGTATGACTTTGAGCATCATGTCGGAGGCCATGGGTTGACATGGCGATGCAGGTGAGGTGGGGACGAGCGCCACGCGCATCGTGCTGTCATCGCTTTGCAAGTCAATATGAAATTCGGCGCCCAGCAGACGCGACACCTGTGACCAGCGGTGAATCGCCACCATCAGGTTCTTGGCGTCTAACAACGCCAGGCAGGTGAACTTCAGTGAGCCGTGGCGAAAGGCGCGCGAGAAAAGCTGCAGCATCTCGTCATCGAGCTGGATGGCAAGCCGGCGGTACAGCGTGGAAAACTCTTGCTCTGTGATGCGTGCGGTGGGCTCGTCCATCAGCGCAAGGGCCAGGCCGGTTTGCTTGAACAGCTCCATGGCGTCTGGCCGCGACGTGCCCGAGGCCTGCAGCAAAGCGGCCAGGTACCCCATGGAAAGGGTCGCGGGTGCGGCGGTGACTTTCATGCAGCGTGCGTTGGCAGTCCCAAGCGAGGTGGCAGGATTTGCAACAAGCCTAGAAGCGCCAACGGCGATCCGCCGGGCGTGTGGCGTTCTGTGAAAGTAGCACGTGTTACCCGGTAGCGGGACTGGTGGAAGCCTGCATGCCCATGGTGCTGCGTTCTTGCCCGGCACACGTCGATTGGCGCAAAATGCAAATCCGATGGCTCTTCTCGCCAATAGAGGTGGCCCCGTCTCCCAAGGGGGCTTTAGCTCAGACCGGGCTGAAACTCAGACCGCTCAGAAGCGGTAGTTGAACCCGATGGCGATCAGCGGAATCGCCTTGACCTTGCCGGCGCCGTCGCGTATTTCGGCCAGCTCGGCGTCGACGTCGGCCTGCGAAGCCATGCTGAAGTTGTTGCCTGAGTGCGATTCGGTCACCCGTGCCTTGCCGATGGAGGCGCCGAGGTCGAACACGAAGCCCCAGCCGCTGCTCAGCTGGTGGCCGTAACCGATGCCGAGGTAAGGCGTGGTCTTGGGGAACTCGATCTTCACGTTGAGGCGGTCGGTCGAGTCGGTCGGGTAGCTGGTGTTGCCGATGGTGACCGGGCTGCCGTTGCCCTTGGCTACAAGGTCGAGCTTCATGTTGTTGAAGGTCACGCCGCCGGTCAATCGGAAGCCACCGCCGCTGACGGGGAACCAGTCGCCGAAGAAGCCAGCGCGGTTGTAGGTGGCCTTGCCTTCGTAGTCGATGCCCTCTTCTCGGCCGTTGCGCTCGCGGCTGCCGAAGGTGCCGAAATCACCGCGCACGGTGAAGTCGGGCGACACGGCATGTGCATAGCCGAGCATCACGCCGTGGGTGCCTATGCCGGTGTACACCTCGCCGGCATGGGCGCCGGCGGCCAGGGTCAGTGCCGCCAGGGCGATCAGGGGGTGTTTCATTGCGATCCTTCGGAAATTGGGCACCGCACAGTGCGGGCGAATTTCATTCTAGGAACGCAGGGTGGGTGGTGAATCCACCAAAGTGGCGATGCGTTGCGGTGCTTTTCAGTCGATCAACGCAGGGCCTTGCCGGCCATGCGCATGATGTCGTCGAGCGTGTTGCCATCGCCGCTCATGTCGAGCATGGAGGCCAGGCCGCCGCCGCCCGCCGCTGGCCGCCGGCTGGTCGGGCGATGACGTGCCAGAGCCGTGCTGCTTGGCCATTGGCCGCTCTCTTCAGCTGAACAGCTCTTTGGGTACGTTGCCGCCATTGGCCGCGATGTGGGCCAGCACGTTCTTGTGCAGCCACATGTTCATCTGGGCGGAGTCGCCCATCTTGTCGTCTGGGCAACCCAGCTCAACGGCCAGGGCCTTGCGCGCGGTGAGGCTGCTGTCGATGTCGAGCAGCTTGAGCAGGTCGACGATGGAGGTCTTCCAGTTGAGCTTCTGTGAGTTGGCCGCGGCCTTCTGCTCCAACAGGGTCACCACGTCGACCATGGCGATCGGGTTGACCACCTCGGCTGCGGGCGCGCTCGGCAGGGGCACGGATGCAGCGGCGGGCGGCGCTGCTGTGGTGGGCGTCACGGGCGCGGCCGCGGCGTCTTTCATGCCGAGCTTGGTGAGGATGTTGCTGAAGAAACCCATGGTGCGCTCCTGGTGAGTGGTCAGGGCCGCATGGTAGGGCGGATGGGTTACAGCGTGAAGTCGTAGTCGATGATCAAGGGCGCATGGTCGGAGAAGCGTTGTTCCATGAAGATCTGTTCCTTGCGCGCCAGCGCCGCGATGCCGGGTGTGGCCAGGTGGTAGTCAATGCGCCAGCCCACGTTCTTGGCATAGGCCTGGCCGCGGTTGCTCCACCAGGTGTATTGGTCTGCCTTTTGGTTGAGCGTGCGAAACACGTCGACCAGGCCGATCTCGTCTAGCGCGTGGGTCATCCAGGCGCGCTCTTCGGGGGTGAAGCCGCTGTTCTTCTTGTTTCCCTTCCAATTCTTGAGGTCGATCTCCTTGTGCGCGATGTTGACGTCACCCACCAGAATGAACTCGCGCTCGGTCTTGAGCTTTTGCAGCCAAGGTGTCATCAGTGCCAGGAAGCGGAACTTGGCGAGCTGCCTCTCTTCGCCGCTCGACCCACTCGGGAAATAGCAGCTGATGATGCTGAGGCGGCGGGTGGGTGTGTCGAAGCGGGCCTCCACGTAGCGCCCTTCGGCATCGAACTCGGGTGAGCCTATGCCCACGATCACCTCGCTAGGCGTCTTGCGGGTGTACACCCCCACGCCCGAGTAGCCTTTCTTCTCGGCGAAGTGGAAGTAGCCCGTCATGTCGTGCACCGTGTCGAAGCGCTCGGCGATGTCGGCGGCCTGCGCCTTGATCTCTTGCACCCCCATACAATCGGCGCCCAGGGCTTCGGCCCAGGGCAACAGGCCCTTGGTGGCGGCAGATCGAATGCCGTTCAGATTCAAAGACACCAGACGAAACACGAGACACCCCCGATGAGCCCCAGCGCGCGAAACAAGTCTCTGGAACAAGACTCCCTGGCGCAGGACTTTGTGAAGTTCTCAGTCGACGCCGGGGTGCTGCGGTTTGGGGAATTCAAGACCAAGGCCGGGCGGCTGTCGCCCTACTTTTTCAACTCAGGCCTGTTCGATGACGGCGCCAAACTGGGCCGGCTCGCGGAATTCTATGCGCGTCGTTTGCTCGCATCTGGCTCTGAGTTCGACATGATCTTTGGCCCCGCGTACAAGGGCATCACGCTGGCTGCTGCGACAGCGGTTGAATTGGCGCGCATGGGGCGCAGCGTGCCTTTTTGCCACAATCGCAAAGAAGCCAAGAGTCACGGCGAGGGCGGCTTGATGGTGGGGGCCCCCCTTAAGGGCCGAGTGGTCATCATCGACGACGTCATCACCGACGGCGCTTCCAAGCGCGAATCGGTCGACATGATCCGTGCAGCCGGCGCGCAGCCCGTTTCCGTGCTAATTGCCATGGATCGCATGGAAAGAAAGGGCCCGGATGACAACCTTACGGTGCGTTCATCCGTTGAAGAGTTTGAGTCGGAGTACGGTATGCCGGTTCTCTCGATTGCCTCATTGACCGACCTGCTGCAGTATCTGAAGTCGAACCATGATCCGGCCCTGGGCCAGCATCTGGCTGGTGTGGCCGCCTACCGTGAGCGCTATGGAGTCTGATCTGTTGAGCCCTTCCCGAGTTGCCAGGCTGGCCCTGGGTTCCGCGTTGCTTGGCATGGCTGCGACCAGCTCTGCTGCCATCTACAGCTGCGTCGACGCCAACGGCCGCCGCCTCACGTCCGACCGCCCCATTGCCGAATGCCTGGCCCGCGAGCAGCGCTTGCTCAATGCCGATGGCTCGATCAAGCAGGTGGTGCCCCCGACCATGACGGTCGACGAAATGGCCGAGGCTGAGGCCAAGAAGCGCCAGGCCGAGGTCGACCGCGTGGCAATGCAAGACGCGGTGCGCCGCGATCGCAATCTCTTGAGCCGCTTCCCCAATGAGGCCGCGCACAGCAAGGCACGCGAGGCCGCGCTCGACGACGTGCGCAAGGGTGTGAAGTTTTCGGAAGATCGACTCGATGAGCTGGAGCGCGAGCGCAAGCCGCTGAAAAGCGAGACCGAGTTCTACAAGGGTAAGAAGCTGCCAGCCAAGCTGAAGCAGGCGCTTGACGCCAACGATGCCGCCGCCGCGGCCCAGCGTTCGCTGGCGCAGAACCAGAAAGACGAGATCAGGCGCATCGACTCACTCTATGACGTGGAGCTCGAGCGCCTGAAAAAGCTGTGGAGCGGTGCGGCCGCGGGCTCGATGGGTGTGCTGCCGGCGGCTTCTTCGCCACCCGTGCCGCGCAAGCCGGCGAGCAAGTAGCGCACGGAACGCGTGGATCAGCCGAGCTTCTTCTTCAAGAGCTCATTCACCGCGGCCGGGTTGGCCTTGCCCTTGGTGGCCTTCATGGCTTGACCGATGAGGGCGTTGAAGGCCTTTTCCTTCCCAGCGCGGAACTCTTCCACCGACTTGGCATTGGCCGCCAGCACCTCGTCGAGGATGCGCTCCAGCTCACCGGTGTCGCTCATCTGCCTGAGGCCTTGGGTCTCGATGACGGTGTCGATGTCGTCTGCGGGGAACATGCAAAGGCGATCAAGTACGTCTTTCGCACCCTTGTTTGAAAGGGTCCCGTCGGCGATTCGTGAAATCAACCCCGCCAGCTGTTGTGCTGAAACGGGGAACTGATCGATCGCGATCTGACCCGCGTTCAGGCGCATCGACACCTCGCCCATCAGCCAGTTGGCCACCAGCTTGGGTTGACCGCAGGCCTTCGCTGCGGTCTCGAAGTACGCGGCGAACGCCTTGTTCTGCGTCATCGTCGACGCGTCATACGCTGCCAGCCTGTAGTCGTTCTGGAAGCGCTCGGCCATCAGGCGGGGCAGCTCGGGCATTTCACCGCGCACGCGCTCGATCCATTCGGGGGCAATCACCAGCGGTGGCAGGTCGGGGTCGGGGAAGTAGCGGTAGTCGGCCGCGTCTTCCTTGCTGCGCATGGCGCGCGTTTCACCGTTGTCGGGGTTGAAGAGCACGGTGGCCTGCTGCACAGTGCCGCCGTCTTCGATCAGGTCGATCTGCCACTGGATCTCGTAGTCGATCGCCTGTTGCATGAACTTGAAGCTGTTCAGGTTCTTGATCTCGCGGCGGGTGCCGAAGTCGGCACCGGGCTTGCGCACCGACACGTTGGCATCACAGCGGAAGCTGCCTTCTTGCATGTTGCCGTCGCAGATGTCGAGCCAGACCACCAGCGCGTGCAAAGCGCGGGCGTACTCCACGGCTTCGGCGCTGCCGCGCATGTCTGGCTCGGTCACGATCTCCAGCAGTGGCGTGCCGGCGCGGTTGAGGTCGATGCCGGTTTGCCCCGCATAGTCTTCGTGCAGTGACTTGCCGGCGTCTTCTTCGAGGTGGGCTCGCGTCAGGTTGACCTTGTGCTTGACCTTCTCGCCATCTGACCCACCCACGAAGAACTCGACCACACCACCTTGCACCACCGGGGTCTCGTACTGGCTGATCTGATAGCCCTTGGGCAGGTCGGGGTAGAAGTAGTTCTTGCGCGCGAAGATCGACAGCGGCGCCACCTTGGCGCCCACCGCCAGGCCGAAGCGTATGGCGCGCTCGACCGCGCCCTTGTTCATCACCGGCAGCGTGCCGGGCAGGGCCAGATCGACCGGCGAGGCCTGCGTGTTGGGGGCCGCGCCAAACTGGGTTGACGAGCCGCTGAAGATCTTGCTGCGGGTGGAGAGCTGCGCGTGAGTTTCGAGGCCGATGACGACTTCGTATCCGCGGATCAGTTTGGGCGTGCTCGGCATGTTCAAAACCCTCCCGGCATACGGGCGTGCCAGTCGGTTGCTTGCTGGAAGGCGTGAGCCGCGTGCAGCAGCTGTGCTTCCTGGAAGTAGTTGCCTATGAGCTGCAGGCCCACCGGCATCGAAGCCTCACCAAAGCCCGCGGGCAGGCTCATGCCGGGCAGGCCGGCCAGGCTGGCCGGCAGCGTGAAGATGTCGGCCAGGTAGTTGGCGACCGGGTCATCGCTCTTGTCGCCCAGCTTCCACGCCACCGTGGGCGCCACCGGGCCGGCGATCATGTCGCACTGCGTGAAGCAGGCCTGGAAGTCGTCGGCAATCATGCGGCGCAGCTTTTGCGCCTGCAGGTAGTAGGCGTCGTAGTAACCATGCGAGAGCACGTAGGTGCCGATCATGATGCGGCGCTTCACCTCGGGGCCGAAGCCTTCGGCGCGGCTCTTCTTGTACATGTCGAGCAGGTCGCTGTAGGTGGCCGCTCTGTGTCCGAACCGCACGCCGTCGAAGCGTGACAGGTTCGACGACGCTTCGGCCGGCGCAATGATGTAGTACACGGGGATCGACAACTCGGTGCGCGGCAGGCTCACGTCGACCAGCGTCGCGCCCAGCTTCTCGAACTCGGCCAATGCGGCACGCACGGCGCCGTTGACGTCGGTCGCCAGGGCGGCGGGGAAGAACTCGCCGGGCAGACCGATGCGCAAGCCCTTCAGCGGCTGCGCGGCTGTGGCGCCTTCGCGCGGCTTGCCCAGGGCGGCGGCGAAATCAGGTACCGGCTCTTGCGCGCTGGTGGCGTCGCGCTCGTCGAAGCCGCACATGGTGTTGAGCAGCAAGGCGCAGTCTTCGGCGTTGCGTGCGAGCGGCCCGGCCTGGTCGAGGCTGGAGGCGAAGGCGATCATTCCGTAGCGCGAGCAGCGCCCGTAGGTCGGCTTGATGCCGGTGATGCCGGTGAAGCTTGCCGGCTGGCGGATCGAGCCGCCGGTGTCGGTGCCAGTGGCTGCAGGCACCAGGCGTGCGGCCACGGCGGCGGCTGAGCCGCCAGACGAACCACCGGGCACGCGGCTCGCGTCCCAGGGGTTCTTCACCGGCTTGAAGGCCGAGTTCTCATTGCTCGAACCCATGGCGAACTCGTCGCAGTTGAGCTTGCCCAGGGTCACCAGCCCGGCCTGGCTGAGCTTGCTCACCACGGTGGCATCGAAGGGGCTCTGGTAGCCGCCGAGCATCTTGGAGCCGGCGGTGGTGGGCAGTGCCTGGGTCACGAAGATGTCTTTGTGCGCCAGCGGCACGCCCAGCAAGGCGCCGCGCTCGCCGCCCGCGCGCCGCTGGTCGGCTGCCTGGGCTTGCTGCAGTGCTGCAAGCTCGTCGACACAGAGAAAGGCGCCGAGATGTTCGTGAGCGGCAACGCGTGCGAGCAGATGTTTCGTCAACTCGACGCTGGAGGTGGCCTTTTCATCGAGTGCGCGGCCCATGTCGGCCGCGCTCAATAGCTGCAAATCCTTCATTCGATGACCTTGGGAACCAGAAACAAGCCATCTTCCACCGAAGGTGCGCTGCGCTGGTTGAGCTCACGCTGGTTGGTCTCGGTGACCACGTCGTCGCGCAGGCGCAGCACCACGTTTTGCACCGCTGACAGCGGGGTGTAGAGCGGCTCGACGCCGCTGGTGTCGACCGCACTCATGCGCTCGACGATGGAGAAAAAGCCGTTCAGCTGTTGCAGCATGGCCGCCTGTTCCGGGGCCTGCAATTCGAGGCGGGCGAGGTGGGCGATGCGGCTGACGTCTTGGGGTGTCAGGGCCATAGGAAATGCAGTCTGGGAAGGGTGTCCGAGGGGTCGAAAACCAGGGGTGATGCAGTATTATCCCCGGTTATCCACAAGCCTTTTGATGCGCTTAAAACCCAATGAATACCAAGGGTTTGCCGCATTTCCGGGCCTCTTGGAACCATATTGCGCCCATGCGCTCGACCACGGTCGATGGCGTGGGCTTGAAAGCCCGGCCACTCACACTTCCACTCACATCGCCCCGCGTGTTCTGTGCCACCGTTGGCGCGCACGCCCGCCGATCTGCCAAAGAAAAACATGTTCGCATCCCTGCGCCGCTATTTCTCCACCGACCTGGCCATTGACCTCGGCACTGCCAACACGCTGATTTACGTGCGTGGCAAAGGCATCGTGCTTGATGAGCCCTCGGTCGTCGCCATCCGACACGAAGGCGGGCCCAACGGCAAGAAGACCATTCAGGCCGTGGGCGCCGAAGCCAAGGCCATGCTGGGCAAGGTGCCCGGCAACATCGAAGCCATACGCCCGATGAAAGACGGCGTGATCGCCGACTTCACGGTCACCGAGCAGATGCTCAAGCAGTTCATCAAGATGGTGCACGACTCTAAGATGTTCCGCCCTAGCCCGCGCATCATCATCTGCGTGCCCTGCGGCTCCACCCAGGTGGAGCGCCGCGCTATCCGCGAGTCGGCGCTGGGCGCGGGCGCGAGCGAGGTCTACCTGATCGAAGAGCCCATGGCCGCGGCCATCGGTGCCGGCCTGCCGGTGTCCGAGGCCAGCGGCTCGATGGTGGTCGACATCGGTGGTGGCACCACCGAGGTGGGCGTGATCAGCCTGGGCGGCATGGTCTACAAAGGTTCGGTTCGCGTGGGCGGCGACAAGTTCGACGAAGCCATCATCAACTACATCCGCCGCAACTACGGCATGCTGATCGGTGAGCCCACCGCTGAAGCCATCAAGAAGAACATCGGCTCGGCTTTCCCCGGCTCCGAAGTCAAAGAGATGGAAGTGAAAGGCCGCAACCTGAGCGAAGGTGTGCCGCGCAGCTTCACCATCAGCAGCAATGAGATCCTGGAAGCGCTCACCGACCCGCTCAACCAGATCGTCTCCAGCGTGAAGAACGCGCTGGAGCAGACCCCGCCCGAGCTGGGCGCCGACATCGCCGAGCGCGGCATGATGCTCACCGGTGGTGGCGCCCTGTTGCGCGACCTCGACCGCCTGCTGGCCGAAGAAACCGGCCTGCCGGTGCTGGTGGCCGAAGACCCGCTGACCTGCGTGGTGCGCGGCTGCGGTATGGCACTGGAGCGGATGGAACGCCTCGGCTCCATCTTCACTTCAGAGTGATCGTGAACAACATCACAAGGCCGGCACGTTGCCAACGTGGCCGGCTTTTTCGCTTCAAACGCAGCCCCCATTTCTGAGTCAGCGCCCTCATGCCTCTCGGGACACTCGACCGCAGCCCGCCGCCCTTCTTTCGCCAGGGGCCGTCGGCGTTCACGCGGATGATGTTCTTCTCGGCGTTGGCGCTGTTCCTGATGGTGGCCGACACCCGCTTCAAGGTGACGCAGCCGCTGCGCGCCGTGGTGGCCACCGTGCTCAACCCGGTCGAGCGGGTGCTGCGGGCCCCGGTCGACGCCTGGGATGTCGCCTCCGACTACCTGATGGGCGTGCAGCACGCCCAGGCCGCCGAGGGCAAGGCGCGGCGCGAGCTGGCCAAGCAAGCCGAGCGCTCCGCGCGAGTCGAGCAGCTGCTGCAGGAAAATACGCGCCTGCGCGCTCTGCTCGACTTGCGCAGCGCGCTGAAGGTGCGCTCGCAGACCGCCGAGGTGCTGTACGACGCGCCCGACCCGTACTCGCGCAAGGTCATCATCGACCGCGGCAACCGTGATGGGCTGGTGGTCTCGTCGCCGGTCATCAATGAAGTGGGCGTTTTGGGGCAGGTGACACGCGTCTATCCGTACAGCGCCGAGGTCACGTTGCTCACCGACAAAGAAGCCGCCATCCCCGTGCTCAACAGCCGCACGCAAGCGCGCAGTGCGGCCTTCGGCAACTCGGCCGGTGCGGGCCTGGAACTGCGCTTCATGGCTGGCAATGCCGACGTGCAAGTGGGCGACGTGTTGTCGACCTCGGGCGTTGATGGCATCTACCCTGCCGGGGTGCCGGTGGCCAAAGTGGTGAGCGTGGACCGGCGCATCGACTCGGGCTTTGCGCGCATCGCGCTCTTGCCTGTGGCCGAGCCTGACAGCGTGCGCCACGTGCTGGTGCTGGAGCCCGTGGGCATTCAAATGCCGCCACGGCCCGAGCCGGTGCCCGAGCCCGTCAAGCCGGCCAAGAAAGGGTCGCGCAAATGACGATGCGCCGCTCCATGGAGGTCGCCCCATGATGCCGCGCGGCTCCGACCAGCTGCTGCTGCCGGTCAACCCGCTTTTCATGTGGACGACGCTGATGCTCGCGTTCGCCTTCAACCTGGTGCCGCTGGGCCGCACGGCCTATCTGCCCGACTTGTTGGCACTGGTGCTGGTGTTTTGGAACGTGCACCAGCCGCGCCGCGTCGGTCTCGGCGCAGCGTTTGTCTTCGGCTTGATGATGGACGTGCACGACAGCGCGGTGCTGGGCCAGCACGCCCTGGCCTACACGCTGCTCAGCTTCTTTGCGATCACCATCCACCGCCGTCTGCTGTGGTTCGGCGTGTTGTCGCAGGCATTGCAGATCTTGCCGCTCTTCGTGGCGGCCCACGCGGTGTCGATGGTGGTGCGCATGCTGGTGGGCGGCATGCTGCCGGGTTGGCAGCTGATGCTCGCGCCGGTGGTCGAAAGCCTGCTGTGGCCGGTGGTCTCGCTGCTGCTATTGGCTCCGCAGCGCCGCCCCCCCGACGCCGACAAGAACCGCCCGCTGTGACAGAGTCAGCGACATGACTGAGCTGCGCAACGTCGAACAGGAGCTGGGTAAATTTCGCACCCGGCTGGTGGCGGCTGCGGTTTTCGTGCTGCTGGCCTTCGGTCTGCTGACCGCGCGCCTGCTGGTGCTGCAGGTGTCGCGCCACGACGAGTTGTCGACACAGGCCGAGAACAATCGCATCGCCGTCGTGCCCATCGTGCCCAACCGGGGGCTGATCGTCGACCGCAACGGCGTGGTGCTGGCCAACAACTACTCGGCCTACACGCTGGAGATCATGCCGTCGAAGGTGGAAGACCTAGACGCCACCATCACCGCGCTAGAGGCCATCGTCGACGTGAGTGCGCGCGACCGCAAGCGCTTCAAGCGCTTGATGGAAGAAAGCAAGAGCTTCGAGTCGCTGCCCATCCGCACCAAGCTCTCCGACGAAGAGGTGGCGCGCTTCACCGCGCAGCGCTTTCGCTTCCCCGGTGTCGACATCAAGGCGCGGCTCTTTCGCAACTACCCGCTCGGTGAGGTGGGCAGCCACCTCATTGGCTACATCGGCCGCATCAACCAAGCGGAAAAAGACAAGATTGACGACTCGGAAGACGAGTCGAACTACCGCGGCACCGAGTACATCGGCAAGCTCGGCATCGAGCAGAGCTACGAAGAGCAGTTGCACGGTGCCACCGGCTTCGAAGAGGTAGAGACCAGCGCGGGCGGCCGCGCCGTGCGCCGCCTCAAGAGCAACCCTGCCACGCCGGGCAACACCCTGGTGCTGTCGATCGACATCCGGCTGCAGGCGCTGGTGGAAGAAATGTTCGGCGATCGCCGTGGTGCGCTCGTCGCCATTGACCCGCGCAACGGCGAAGTGCTGGCCTTCGTCAGCAAACCCAACTTCGACCCCAACCTCTTCGTCGACGGCATCGACGTCGAGAACTGGAAGGCGCTCAACGAGTCGGAAGACAAACCGCTGCTCAACCGCGCACTGCGCGGCAGCTACCCGCCGGGTTCGACCTACAAGCCGCTGATGGCGCTGGCCGCGCTCACGCTGGGCAAGCGCACGCCGCAGCAGGCCATCAACGACCCCGGCTATTTCCAGTTCGGCAACCACCGCTTCCGTGACGACAAGGAAGGCGGTCACGGCTACGTCGACATGTACAAGTCGATCGTGCAGTCGTGCGACACCTACTACTACGTGCTGGCCAACGACCTCGGCGTCGACGCCATCCACGACTTCATGGCACCGCTGGGCCTCGGGCAACTGACGGGCATCGACATGCAGGGCGAGCTGCGCGGCACCCTGCCGTCCACCGAGTGGAAGCGCACCTCGTACAAGCGCAAGGAGGCGCAGAAGTGGTACCCCGGCGAGACCATCTCACTGGGCATAGGTCAGGGCTACAACGCCTTCACCATGCTGCAGCTGGCACAGGCCACCACCGCTGTGGCGGCGGGGGGCAAGCGCTTCAAGCCGCACTTGGTCAAGGCAGTTGAAAACGTGGAAACGCGCTCGCAGCAGAAGCTCTCGGGCGATGCGCTCGAAACCCTGGCGTGGAAGCCCGAGCACGTGGCCGTGATCCACCAGGCGATGTTTGGCGTGACGCAAGAAGGCACCTCGGCGCGCTCGTTCGCCAACGCGCCGTACCAGACGGGAGGCAAGACCGGCACGGCGCAGGTGATCCAGATCAAGCAGAACGAGAAGTACGACGCCAGCAAGATCGACGAGCGTCACCGTGACCATGCGCTCTACATCTCCTTTGCCCCGCTCGAAGAGCCACGCATTGCGCTGGCGCTGGTGGTCGAGAACGCGGGCTTCGGCGCTGGGGCTGCCGCACCCATTGCGCGCCGCGTGTTCGACTTCGTGCTGCAGGGGCAGTACCCGAGCCTGGAAGACATCGCCGCCACCCGCCTCGGCCAGTCGACCGCACCGATCGGCACGCCGCGGCCGGTGAACTCGGTGCCGCTGCCGGGGGTGTCGATCAATGGCGCGGCGGCGGCCTCGGCCCCGGCGAATGTGGTGGCGCGCTTGCCATGAGCATTGTTTTCGAGAAGCCCTCGTATTGGCAGCGCCTGAAGCCGGTGTTCATCGGCTTCGACGTGCCCTTGGTGCTGGCCATACTGCTGCTCGCCGGCCTGGGCCTCGTCACCATGTACTCGGCCGGGTTCGACCACGGCACCCGCTTCGTCGACCACGGCCGCAACATGCTGCTGGCAGTGGGCATCTTGTTCGTCGTGGCGCAGATACCACCGCAAAAGCTCATGCGCCTGGCGGTGCCCTTGTATGCGGTGGGTGTGGCTTTGCTGATCGCGGTGGCCCTGTTCGGCGTGACCAAGAAGGGCGCCACGCGCTGGCTCAACGTGGGGGTGGTGATCCAGCCAAGCGAGATCTTGAAGATCGCCATGCCGCTGATGCTGGCCTGGTGGTTCCAGCGCCGCGAAGGCCAGCTGCGTGTGCTCGATTTCGCGGTGGCGTTGCTGCTGGTGGGTGTGCCGGTGGGCCTGATCGTCAAGCAGCCCGACCTGGGCACGGCCATCTTGGTGCTGTCGGCCGGCCTGTACGTGATCTTCTTCGCGGGCCTGTCGTGGAAGCTGATCGTGCCGGTGCTGGTGGTCGGCGCCGTGGCCATCACCGCCGTGGTGCTGACCGAAGACCGCATCTGCCAGCCCGACGTGGTGTGGCCGATGATGCGCGACTACCAGAAGAACCGCGTGTGCACCCTGCTCGACCCGACCACCGACCCGCTGGGAAAAGGCTTTCACATCATCCAGGGCATGATCGCCATCGGCTCGGGTGGCGTGTCGGGCAAAGGCTTCATGAAGGGCACGCAGACCCACCTCGAGTTCATCCCTGAGCGCACCACCGATTTCATCTTCGCGGCGTTTTCCGAAGAGTTCGGCTTGATGGGTTGTGCACTGCTGGTGTTCGGCTTCATCTTCCTGATCTTTCGCGGGCTGATGATCGCGGCCGATGCGCCCACCTTGTTTTCGCGCCTGCTGGCAGGCGCCATCACCCTCAGCTTCTTCACCTATGCCTTCGTCAACATGGGCATGGTGAGCGGCATCTTGCCGGTGGTGGGTGTGCCGCTGCCCTTCATCAGCTACGGCGGCACGGCCATGGTCACGCTGGGCTTGGGGCTGGGCATCCTGATGTCGATTTCCAAGAGCCGGCGCTACATGCAGCGCTAGCAAGGGCACATGACTTCCATTCCTGCCGTTTGGCCCATCCCTCGCGTCGGCATCATCGGCGTGGGCAACATGGGTGGCGCGATGGCGGCGCGGCTGCTGTCGCAAGGCTACCTGGTGGCGGTGCACGACATCGACGCGCAGCGCGAAGCGCAGGCGGTTGGCCTCGGCGCCATGGCGTGCGCCACAGCCACGGGTTTGGCGTCTTCCAGTGACGTGGTGATCGTGGCGGTGGTCGATGCGGCGCAGACGCAATCAGTGTTGTTT
This sequence comes from Rhizobacter sp., assembly GCF_046595475.1. Classification (GTDB taxonomy): domain Bacteria; phylum Pseudomonadota; class Gammaproteobacteria; order Burkholderiales; family Burkholderiaceae_C; genus Rhizobacter. The sequence goes on along the minus strand of NZ_JBKJOQ010000036.1, from coordinate 8,793 downwards.
GGCCCGCACGGCGCAGTGCAGGCGCTCGCACCTGGCGCCACCGTCATGCTGTGCCCCACCATTGCGCCGGCCGACACCGAGCGCCTGGTCGACGGCCTGGTGCGGCGCGGCATCGACTGGCTAGACGCGCCCATGTCGGGCGGCCCCGAGCGGGCGCGTGACGGCAGCATGAGCCTGATGCTGGCCTGCCCGAATGCCACGCTCGACAAGCAACGCGCCTTGGTCGAAGTGCTGTCGTCCAAGGTGTTCCACATCAGCGAGCGGCCGGGTGATGGCGCTCGCACCAAGCTCGTCAACAACCTGCTGGCCGGCATCAATCTCGCCGGTGCAGCCGAAGCGCTGGCGCTGGCCGAGCGTCTGGGCCTGAACGTGCCTCGCACGTTGGCTGTCATGGAGCAGAGCAGCGGGCAAAGCTGGATCGGCAGCGACCGCATGCGCCGCGCCATGCATGGCGATTACCTGCCACGCGCGCACACCAGTCTGCTGAAGAAAGACACACAGCTTGCGCTCGGCATGGCGAAAGAAGCCAGTTTCGGCACGCCGCTGGGTGAGCAGGCGGCTGCGCTCTTTGCGCGCGCTTGCGAAAACGGCTTGGCGACGATGGACGACGCCAGCGTGTTCGAGCTGCTGCGCCGGCGCTGAGCGCGTGTCAGCGCGGCGCTGACAACGCCAGGCGCTGGCGCCTCACCCGCCGATGCGTGGCGCGCGCCGCCGGCACCCAGCCGCGGCGCCACCAGCGCGCGCACATGATCAGCCCGCGCAACCACTCGTCAGCGGCATAGGCGATCCACACGCCGACCAGGCCAAGGTCAAACACGACCCCCAGCAACCAGGCGCCACCGGCCATCACGAAGACCATAGAGGCTGCGCCCGCGGCCACCGGGAAGCGCGCATCACCGGTGGCGCGCAGGGCGTTGATCACCACCAGGTTGAAGGTGCGGCCCGGCTCCAGCAGCACCGTGATCCACAGCAAGGTGGTGGCTTGCTCGATGATGTGCGGGTCGTGTGTGAAGAGCGTCAGCGTCCACGGCGCGGTGAGGGCGGCCGTGAGCGACACGCCGGTGGAGACGAGCAGGCCCCAGCGCAGGCTCTTGCGCACCAGGCGATGTGCTTCGTGCAGCTGGCGCGCTCCCACCAGGTGGCCCACCAAGATCTCGCTGGCAAAGCCCACCGCGAGGCCGAACACCAAGATGAAATACATCACCTGCATGGTGTAGCTGTGGATGGCGAGTGCGTCGGCGCCCATGCGGGCAACCAGCGCCACCGTCACCAGCAACGCCAGCCGATAGGTGATGTTTTCGGCGGCGCCCGGCAGGCCTATGTGCATCACCGGGCCGAGTTGCTTCCAGCGCATGCGCCACCAGTCGTGTGCCATGGGCACCAGCTGCAGGCGCCAGCGCCACAGCAGCAGGTGGAAGGCGATGCCAAAGGCGCGGCTGATGGCGGCGGCCACCGCAAAGCCCGCCAGCCCGAGCGGCGGCACCGGCCCGAAGCCGCGCATCAGCGGCAGGCAGATCGCCAGGTGCAGGCCGTGCATGGCGATCATGTTGAGCAGCGTGTCGCGGGTGTGCATGTGGGCGCGCATCACCGCGCCCATGCTGGCGTTGAAGGCGTCGAGCGCGAGCGCCACCGCCAGCACGCGCAAGTAAGGTTCGGCCAGCGGCATCACCTTGGCGGGCGCGTTCAGCAGCTGCAGCATGGGCGTCGCGAACACGATGACCACCAAGGCCGCACTCAGCCCCAACCAGGTGCTCGCGCCCAGCGCGGCGCGTGCGGTCTCGTCAGCACCGGCGCGGTTGCCGGCGCCCAGGTTTTGCGTGATCACCACGCTCACGCCCATGCTGATGATGCGAAACAGCAGGAAGAACGTGGCCTGCACGTGGTTGGACAGTGCAAACGCACCCGATGCGGTGTCGGACATGCGCGACGCGAGCCACAGGCCTACGAGGCCCACCAACAAGCCGAGCACCAGCTCGGCGAAGAGCGGCCAGGTGAGGGCGATCAGGCTGTGGCGGGGTGGGGCAGGGAGCGGGGCAGAACGGGCGGCAGACATCCGGCAATCATTCCACCTTGCGACGAGGCTTGCGCGCCAGAAACTCACGCTCCACATCGACCGTGCCACGCAGGCCGATGTCTTGGCGGTGCTTGAAGAGCCACTGGTCTGCTGCAGTGCGCCCCAGGCCGAACAAGCTCTCCAGGAACGCGCGGTCGGTGTTGAACTTGGAGCTGGCGCCCAGCGGGCTCATGTTGGCATCGTCGGCCACCATGTGCAGCCGCAGGTCTTTGTACTTGCCGGGGTCGAGCTTGCCTTCGCGCATCAGCTTCGAGACGAAAGCGATGGCGCGCATCTCCGCCATCAGGCTCGCGTTGAAGGTGATTTCGCTCAGGCGGTCGATGATTTCTTCGCTGCGGGTGGGCGTGCCTACGCGCACCAGCGGGTTGATGCGCACCAGCAGGATGTCGAGCGCCTCGGTGTTGTAGATCAGTGGGTACAGCGCGGGGTTGCCGGTGTAGCCGCCGTCCCAGTAGGGCTCGTCATCGATCGTCACCGCTTGAAAGAGGAAGGGCAGACATGCCGACGCCAGCAGCGCGTCTATTGACAGCTCTTTGCCAGTGAACACCCGCGCCTGGCCGGTGGTGACGCTGGTGGCGGTGATGAAGAGGGTGAGGCCGTTGCCGTGCAGCGCGGCCACGTCGACATGGCGCTTCAGCACGTCGCGCAGGGGGTTGAGGTTGAGTGGGTTGAACTCGTAGGGGCTGAACGAGCGGAAGAAGGAGCTGACCCACTGGTAGCCCGGCATCTTGTCGAGCTTCAAGCCGCTGCTGATGGCGCTCGTCTGGCTGGCCGAGAAGGGCGAGAAGATCGAGCCTGAGCGGCTTACGTCGTGCCAGAACGCGGTGAGCGCGGCGCGCGCGCCGGCACGGTTGCCTTGCTGAAAACCGGTCGCCATCACGGCGGCGTTCAACGCCCCGGCACTGGTGCCCGAAATGCCCTTGAAGACCAGGTGCTCGTCCTCCAGCAGCCGGTCGAGTACGCCCCAGGTGAAGGCGCCGTGGGAGCCCCCGCCCTGCAAGGCCAGGTCCAGCGGGCGCGTCTCGGGCAGGGGAAACAGGGCTTGCTGCTGGGCTGACATGCGGGAGCGCCTTTCGGGTTTACCCGAGTCAGTCTATGCGGGTTCGGGTGGGGGCGTACCCGCCTGGATCGATGCCGCAGGAAAGCGCACGGTGAAACGCACCCCCGGCCCGAAGGCCGCTTCGCCATGGTCGGACAGCATGCCCACGCGGTGGCGCAGGTTGGCGTCTTCCAGCGCGATCTCGGCGTGGTGCTGCTGAGCGATCTCACGCACGATGGCCAGGCCCAGGCCTGACCCGTCGACGTTGGTGCCCAGTGACCGGTAGAAGGGCTGGAACACCTTCTCGCGTTCGGCCGCTGGAATGCCCGGCCCCGAGTCTTCCACTTGCAGCACCACCACCTGGCCGAACGGGTCGTCGACGACGCGAACCGTGACCGTGCCGCCGTCGGGCGTGTAGTGCAGCGCGTTGTCGACCAGGTTGCGCACCAGCTCGCGCAGCAGCACCGGCTGGCCCTGCACCATCAGCCCTTGCGGGTGGCGCTCGCCGGTGTTGGGGCCTTCGTAGCCGAGGTCGATGCGCTTGTCGAGTGCACGCGGCACGAAGTCGCGCACGGCTTCGGTGGCCACGCGCGCGAGGTTGATGGGCTGGTGGCTCAGCGTTTGCGAGGCGTCTTCGGCGCGCGCCATCGACAAGAGTTGATTCACCATGCGCGTGGCGCGCTGGCTGGAGCGCGAGATCTGCTGCAGCGATTTTTTCAGCGCCTGGGGGTCGCGCTGGCCGGCGTCGATCTCGCGCTGCGCCAGCTCGGCTTGGGTGCGCAGGCCGGCCAGTGGCGTCTTGAGTTGGTGCGCCGCGTCGGCGAGAAAGTGCTTCTGGTTGCCGATGCTGCGGTCGAGCCGCATCAGCAGGTCGTTGATGGCGCGCACCAGCGGCGAGACCTCTTCGGGCACTTCACGCTCGTCGATCGGGCTCAGGTCATGGCTCTCGCGACGGCGTATGCGCTGTTGCAGTTCATTCAGCGGTTTGATGCCGCGCACCAGCGCCAGCCATACCAGCAGCACCGCCAGCGGCAAGATGACGAACTGCGGCAGCATCACGCCCTTGATGATCTCGGTGGCCAAGCGCGAGCGCTTGCCCAGGGTTTCAGCCACCTGCACCAGCGCGGGCGTGCCGGCCGGCGCGTCGGGCGACATGACCCACAGGTAGGCCACGCGCACCGGCTCGCCGCCGACCTCAGCGTCGCGAAAGCGCAGCTGGCCCTGCGCGTTTCGGTCTTCTTCTGCAGGCGCCGGCGAGGGCAGGTTGCGCTCGCCGCTCAATAACTCGCCACGCAGGCCCAGCACTTGGTAGTACAGCGTGTCGGCCTCGTCGGTGCGCAGCAGCTCCGAGGTGTTTCGGTTGAGGGCGAAGGCGGCGCGCGAGCTGCCGTCAGCCTGGGCTTGCACGCTGACCTGCTGCGAAAGCAGGCGCGCCATCTCGCCGAGTTGGCGGTCAAAGGGCTTGTTGGCGATGCCCTGCGCCACCAGCCAGGTGAGCACCACGCTCATCGGCCACAGCAGCAGCAGCGGGGCGAGCATCCAATCGAGGATCTCGCCAAACAGTGAACGCTGCTCTCTGGGTAAGGCCACGGGGCTAGTGTCCGGCGCCAAGCCGCCCCAAACCGGACGGCGCCCCTTGCAGGCCGCAGCGCAGCGACTGAGGGGCGCACATCAACCCGGGATCTTCTCAAGGCAATAACCAAGGCCGCGCACGGTGGCGATGCGCACCGGCCCTTGCTCGATCTTCTTGCGCAACCGATGGATGTAGACCTCGATGGCGTTGTTGCTGACCTCTTCACCCCACTCGCACAGGCGCTCCACGAGGTGGTCTTTGCTGACCAGCCGGCCAGCCCGCTGCAGCAGCGCTTCCAGCAGGCTCAGCTCGCGTGCCGACAGCTCGATCATCTGGTCGTTGATGTAGGCCACGCGGCCAGTGGCGTCGAAGGTGAGCGGGCCGTGCTTGATGATGCTCGACGCCGTGCCCAGCCCACGCCGCGTCAGCGCGCGCACGCGGGCTTCAAGCTCTTGCAGCGAGAAAGGCTTGGCCATGTAGTCGTCGGCGCCGAGGTCCAGGCCCTTCACGCGCTGCTCGACGCTGTCGGCCGCAGTGAGGATGAGCACCGGCACGCTTGCGCCGCGGGCGCGCAGCTTGCGCAGCACTTCCAGGCCGTGCAGCTTGGGCAGGCCCAGGTCGAGTATGAGCAGGTCAAACTCGTGCGAGCACAGGGCCGCATCGGCCTCGGAGCCACTGGCCACGGCGTCCACCGCGTAGCCCGAGTTGCGCAAGGAGCGCAACAGGCCGTCGGCCAGGACCTGATCGTCTTCAGCAATCAGTATCCGCATGGCTGTGTCTCCTGGTTGTTGCCGGAATTCTATTGAACTGCGCTACTGAATTGCGCTACTGAACTGCGGTGGCCGCGTACGCCTCTAGCCCGAGCGCCACGACCGTGGCCACGTCGTCGCCCACTTCGGCGCGGAACTCGCGGTCGGCCTGTGCCACCGCTTGCTCGAAAGCCGCCAACCACGCGAGCCCGGTGGGCGTGAACGCCACGAGCCGCGCGCGCTTGTCGCGGCTGTCGGCCTCGCGCTGCACCAAGCCCCAAGCCTCGCACTGGTCGACCACGTCACCCATGGCCTGTTTGCTCATGCCGGCGCGCGCGGCGAGATCGGTGAGGCGCGAGCCTTCGAGCGCCAGGTGGCGAGTGATGTGGATGTGGGCGGCGCTCACCTGCGCGCGCGCTGCCAAGTTGGACAGAGCGAGTGGCACGTCCACGTTGCGCGCCATCAGCGCCAACACGCGCTCGTCGAAGCGCCGCATGGCGTGGCCCAGCAAGCGGCCGAGGTGGGTTTGGCGCCAATCCTGGGTCATTGTTTAATAGTAAGGCAAACTGACTAAAAAACGGGTTTACTTCGATCTACTCCGCTTGCAGAATGCTGTTCATTCATCCAGCCTGTTTCTAAAGACAGGCTACAACTTGTTGATTTTCAAGGAGATTCTCGTGGACGCACCCGTCAAGGCACTGAACACCGAAAAGGCCAAAGCCCTGCAAGCCGCACTGGCCCAGATCGAAAAGCAGTTCGGCAAGGGCTCGATCATGAAGCTCGGCGAGGGCGAGGTGATCGAAGACATCGAGGTGGTTTCCACCGGCTCGCTGGGTCTGGACATGGCGCTGGGCGTCGGCGAGCCGGTGGAAACCACCTCGATGTCTTCGATCACCTCGCCTTCGCCAAGGCGCATGATCGTGCCCTTGCCGAACTGCTTTTCGATCTGCGCCAGCGCCGCGGCGAGGGCCTTGGCCTTTTCCGTGTCGGGGCCGGCGATCCTGGTTCCTTTGACTTGGGCGTCCATCGGTTTCTCCTTGGTGCGATTCATGAGGTACTGGTTGGGGGCATCCACTGGTAACAACAACAGGCTGGATGCATGGCCAGTAATGTAACGAGCCAGCCTGCCTGCGGACAACAGGTTTTTTGGTCAGTTTGCCTTACCATCTAAAGATGACTCCTCCGATGGCACAGGACGGGTGGCGCCTCACCCACCTCGGGCGCCTGCTCGGCCACGCGCTGCGGCGCTTCGACGACCGCGTGCTGCACCTGATGGCGCACGACGTCGAGGTACCTCTGGCGCTGTCGAACCTGGCGGCCCGCGCGCAGGTGAGCGCCGCGCACGTGCACATCACGCGGCACCTGGAGTTGCAGGGCACGCGCCTGACCGACCTGGCGGTGCGCGCCGGCATGAGCAAGCAGGCGATGGGCGACCTGGTGGACCAGTGCGAAGCCTGGGGTCTGGTCACGCGCGAACCCGACCCGCGCGACGCCCGCGCCCGCATTGTCAGGTTCACGGCCACCGGCCTGGCGTGGCTGCAGGCTTTCCGCGACGCGGTGGCGCAGGCGGAGCAGGAGTTCCGCGCCGAAGTCGGCGCCGATGTCTCCACGGTGGTCAAGATCGGGCTGGAAGCCTACGCCGGCGGCTCCTCGTAATTTCGCGACCCGCAGCCAGCGTCGGCCGGGTTGGCACCACCTCGGCTCACCGGCAAGATGATCCGAGTCCGTCACCGGTCCGTCACCGGTCGGCCGGCCAAGCCTAGAATCCAAGCCAACAAGCGCCCGCCCAGAGACGCCCCCCAGGAGACAAGCGCATGCGGATCCTCATCGCGGAAGACGACCAGGTGCTGGCCGACGGATTGCTGCGCAGCCTGCGCGCATCGGGCGCCGCCGCCGACCACGTCGCCAGCGGCAGCGAGGCCGTCGCGGCGCAGATGACGAACAACGAATTCGACCTGCTGATCCTCGACCTCGGCCTGCCCAGGATGCATGGCCTGGAAGTGCTGCGCAAGCTGCGTGCCCGGGGCTCCTCGATGCCGGTGTTGATCCTCACCGCCGCCGACGCGATCGACGAGCGCGTGAAGGGCCTGGATCTCGGCGCCGACGATTACATGGCGAAGCCTTTCGCGCTGTCGGAGCTTGAGGCGCGCGTGCGTGCGCTGACCCGCCGCGGCATGGGTGCCACCAGCAGCACCATCAAGCACGGCCCGCTGGTGTACGACCAGGCCGGGCGCGTGGCGACCATCGACGGCAAGATGGTCGAACTGTCTGCCCGGGAGCTTGGCCTGCTCGAGGTACTGCTGCAGCGCGCGGGCCGCTTGGTGAGCAAGGACCAGCTGGTCGAGCGGCTCTGCGAATGGGGCGAGGAAGTCAGCACCAACGCGATCGAGGTCTACGTCCACCGCCTGCGCAAGAAGATCGAAAAAGGGCCGATCCGCATCGCGACCGTGCGCGGGCTGGGCTACTGCCTGGAGAAAATCGCGGCATGACGAAATGACTTTGCGGCGTTTCAATGACGGCATGACGGGTCATGCGCGTAGCGTGGTCATCGATGCGGCGCAGCCGCGAGGGCATTGCGCCGTTTCGTCATGAAGATCTTCCAGCGCGAGCAGCGGTCCCTCTTCGGCGAGATCCTCGACTGGATGCTCACGCCGCTCCTGCTGCTCTGGCCGGTCAGCCTTGCCATCACCTGGCTCGTCGCGCAGAGCATCGCGGGCAAGCCGTTCGACCGCGCATTGGAATACAACGTGCAGGCGCTGGCGCAGCTGGTCACGGTGCAGAACCAGCGTGCCGTGTTCAACCTGCCGCAGCCCGCGCGCGAACTGCTGCGCGCCGATGACTCCGACCTCGTCTACTACCAGGTGCTGGGCCCGCAAAACGAGTTCCTGTCGGGCGAGCGCGACTTTCCACACCCGCCGGAAGAGGAGGCGCCGTTGGTGGGCGACGTGCGCCTGCGCAATGACGAGATGCGCGGTCTGGACGTGCGGGTGGCCTACACCTGGGTCAAGGTCGACATTCCCGGTGCGCAGCCGTCTCTCGTGCAGGTGGCCGAAACGCGCGAGAAGCGTTCGGTGCTGGCAACCGAGATCATCAAGGGCGTGATGCTGCCGCAGTTCGTCATCCTTCCACTGGCCGTGCTGCTGGTGTGGCTGGCGCTGGTGCGCGGCATCAAACCGCTGTCGCAGCTGGAAGAGCGCATCCGTGCCCGCAAGCCGGACGACCTGAGCCCGCTGGACGACGGGGCTGTGCCACTGGAAGTGGCGCCGCTGGTCTCATCGATCAACGATCTGTTGACGCGGCTGAAGGATTCGATCGCAACCCAGAAGCGCTTTCTGGCGGATGCCGCGCACCAGCTCAA
>NZ_JBKJOQ010000056.1:0-25387 GCF_046595475.1 Rhizobacter sp. | reverse complement strand
CGCCGCCTTGGTGGCCATGCCGTCGGTGACCTTGGCGTTCTCGGTGTTCTGTGTGATCGATGCCGTCATCTGCTCGATCGAGGCGCTGGTCTCTTCCACGCCAGCCGCTTGCTCGCTCGACGCCTGCGACAGCGACTGTGCCGTTGCACTCACCTCTTCTGACGCACCCGCCAGCGCTTCGGCACCGCTGTTCACATCGGTGACCACTTGCGACAGCTTGGTGACCATGTTCTGCATGGCCTGCAGCAACTGGCCCGTCTCGTCACGCGATGTGGCTTCGATTTGCACCGTGAGGTCGCCTTCGGCCAGACGGTTGGCGGCATCGACTGCCCGGCCCAGCGGCTTGCTCACGCTGCGGCTGATGAAGAAGCCGAGCGCAATGCCCAGCAGCACGCCGCCGGCAATGAGGGCGAGCATGAGCGTTCGGCTGGAGTGGTAAAGCGCAGCGGTCTGTTCGGCAGCATGCTTGGCGCGGGTTTCTTTCTGCAGGATCAGCTCGTCGAGCATCTCGTCGAGCTTGTTGGCCTTGTCGCGCACCGACTCCAGCGTCTGGTCGAGCACCTCGTCGCGCTCGCTCAGCTTCTTGGTGGCCGCAATGGCCAGCGCCTTCTGCATCTCGCGCTGGTAGTCGACCGAGAGATTTGCAAAGTTGGCAAAAACCTCTTTGGCGCGGTCGCTCACGAACAGCGGCTTGGCCTTCTCGATGTACTCCTTCATGGCCGCGCTGCTCTTGTTGATCGAGGCCAGGTGCTTTTCGCGCTCGGCCTGCGAAGAGGCGAGCAGGTAGTTGGAGCGGGCGCGCCCGATGTAGATCAGGTTGATGTTGGCTTCCTTGATGTAGGACAGCCCCATCAGTTCCTTCGTGTACATGCTGTCGGCCATGTCGTTCATCTGGCTGGTGTTGGAGATGCCGATGAGGCCCACGACGGCGCTGATGGCGGCTACCAACATGAAGCCTGCGATGAGGCGCACGCCGATCTTGAAATTGGAAAACATGGCTGACTGACCTTTCGAACAAGAACACAAAACCGCTTACGCGGGCTGGATGAGCCCCATGGGCGTGGCGGCAACTTGCCGGGGTGTACCGGCCAGCTGCATGAGCGCCGGTACATCGAGAATCAGTGCGACATCGCCACTGCCCAGAATGCTGGAGCCGCTGATGCCTTGAACCTGGGCAAACATCTTGGACAGGGGCTTGATGACGGTCTGCGCTTCGCCGAGCAGCGTGTCGACCGCGAGGCCGAACTTCTGCCCCGCATGCCTGACGACCACGACGTTGGGCCGGGTGCTGGTGGGGCCGGTCACGTCAAAGAGCTCACGCAGGCGGATGAAGGGCAGCACCTGGCCGCGCAGGTCGATGTAGTCGTGGCCCGGCTCGGCCGAGAACTCCACGCACTCTTCGACCATGTCGAGCGGCACCACGAAGACGGCCTTGCCCACGCCGATCTGAAAGCCATTGATGATGGCCAGCGTGAGCGGCAGCCGCACGGTGACGGTGGTGCCTTGCTCGGGCACGCTTGAGATGCTCACGCTACCGCGCAGGGCGGTGATGTTGCGCTTGACCACGTCCATGCCCACACCGCGGCCCGAGAGGTTGGTGACCTTCTCAGCAGTGGAGAAGCCGGGTTCGAAAACCAGGCCATAGATCTCGCCGTCGGTCAGTTGCCTGCCGGCTTCCACCAGGCCGCGCTCCACCGCTTTCGCCATGATTTTTTCGCGGTCCAGGCCACCGCCATCGTCGCCGACCTCGATCACGATGCTGCCCGAGTCGTGGTACGCGTTGAGCTTGACTGTGCCCATCGCCGGCTTGCCGCGCCCGGCGCGCAGGTCGGGCGAGTCGATGCCGTGGTCGATGGCGTTGCGCACCAGGTGCATCAGCGGGTCACCGATCTTCTCGACCACCGTCTTGTCGAGCTCGGCGTCTTCGCCGCTCACGACCAGTTGTATGTCTTTGCCCAGCTCGCGCGACACGTCGTGCACCACGCGCTGGAAGCGGCTGAAAGTGGCGCCTATCTTCACCATGCGCAGCTGCAGCGCGCTGTCGCGCACTTCTTCCACCAGGGCCGACAGCACCGAGTTGGCTTCTTGCAGCTCGACGTTGCGCGCCTTGCGGGCGATGAGGTTCGCACCGGCAGAAGCGATGATGAGTTCGCCCACCAGGTTGATCAGGTGGTCGAGCTTGTCGGCATCGACACGAATGGACTGGTTCTCTTGTGCCTTGGTGTCGCGCACCTTCTTCTGCTTTTCCAGCGCAGCGGCCAGCACTGGTGGGGCCACGGCGCCTTGCTGCACCAGCACGTCGCCCAGCAGTGGCGGGGAGGCCTCGGCGTGGGCGGCCGCCGTTTGCGCATCGGCCTGCTGCTGCAGCGCGGCCTCCAGCTCGTAGGCGGTCACGGTGCCGCAGCGCACCAGCATTTCGCCCAGCCGCGACGATTCCTCAGGCAGGTCGCGCAGGATGGCGATGTAGTCGTCGATGCGACTCTTGGGCGGCACGATACGCAGCAGGCAGTCGTCGAGCACGAAGTCGAACACGCTCTCGATGGCGGCCTTGTCGGCCTTGCTGCACAGCGCGATTTCGAATCCGAGATAGCAACTCTCGGGGTTCATTTTGTCGGCGGGCGGAATGGCGTCTGGCAAGGTCACGATGCCGGTGATGGTGCCCAGCGTGCCCAGGTAGCGCAGGAAGGACAGCGGGTCCATGCCGTTGCGCAGCACGTCGGGGCCGAAGCGCAGCGAGATGTGCCAGGGGTCGGCCTCGCTGGTTTCGGCGGCGATGCGCTCGAAGGCCGGCCCGGGGGCCACCATCAACGCACCGCCCGCGGCTGGCGACAGGTAGGCGTGCAGGCGGGTCAGCAGCGGTTCGCCACGCGCAATCAGTTCGGGGTCGGTGTGGGTGGGGTCGACTTCCATCGAGTCGACCAGGGCGCCGATGTGGTCGCCACAGGAGAGCAGCAGCGCAATCAGGGCGTCGTCCAGCACGATGCGGCCTTCGCGCACTTCGTCGAGCACGCTCTCCACCACGTGGGTAAAGGCCACCACCGGGTCCAGGCCAAAGAGGCCCGCCGAGCCCTTGATGGTGTGGGCAGAGCGGAAGATGGCGTTCACCGTTTCCGAGTTGTCGCCGCTCTCCTGGCTGATGGCGAGCAGCGCGGCCTCCATCGCTTCCAGCAACTCACGGCTTTCAACGAAGAAAGTCTGCAGAGCCAGGTCGAGGTTCATGGGGTGTCCGATCAAGGGCGTGAGGTCAGGCGGCCGAAGGCACGACCAGCGGGTCGCCGAAGTAGCCGGCCAGGTCGAGCAGTTGCAGCACGTCGACCACGGCCGGGCTGTGCTTGACCAGGCGCAGCTCGCTCCTGGCAGCCACCGCCGCACGCTTGGCCAGCATCAGGATCTGCAGGCCGGCGGTGTCGAATTCGCTCACGGCGCTGAGGTCGACTTCGACCACGCTCTCGTTCGCCACGGCGTCGAGCAGCACCGGCTTGAGCTCGGCAGCGCGGTAAATGGTGAGTTCGCCTTCAATGAGCAGCGTGTGCACAGCGGCGGCCGATTTTTTCTTCGATGCCATGGTGATGCGCTCCGCGTTCAGGGCAAGACGAGCTTTTGAACCACGCCCAGTAACTGGTCGGGTTTGAAGGGCTTGACGATCCAGGCCTTGGCGCCGGCTTCCTGGCCCTCGCGCTTCTTGCCTTCTTGCGACTCGGTGGTCAGCATCACGATGGGGGTGAACTTGTAGGCCGGCATGGCCTTCACCGCCTTCACCAGGCTGATGCCGTCCATGTTGGGCATGTTCACGTCGCTGATGATCAAGTGCACCTTCTGGCCCTTGAGCTTGGACAGCGCGTCCTTGCCGTCGCAGCCCTCGATCACGTCGTAGCCTGCGTTTCGCAGGGAAATTCCCACCACCTGCCGCACGGAGGCGGAGTCGTCGACGATCAGAATGCTCTTGGCCATGAGGTCCTCGGGTCTTTCATTTGCTGAAGACTTGCTTAAAAGAACGTGATCTCTTCGTTCTTGGGTGCGCCGCCTGCGCTGCCACCGCCGTGCGTCTCGCGCTCCTCGGCCGTGGCGTAGGTCTTTTCCAGCTCGGCCAGCAGCGCGCGCGCGTCCACCGGCTCCAGCACGCCGTCGCGCTCGTAGGCGATGCGGCTTTGCACGAGCTGCTCGGGCAGCTTGGCCATGTTTTGGCGCACATGCGTCATCACCTGGCTCACGCGGTCTTGAAACTGCAACTGCACCAGGGCTTCACCCACCTCGGCCTGGATGCCCACACTCTCGCGCTTGAGCACGTCGGCCGACTCGGCCAGCGCGTCGGTCACGCTGCGAAAGTCGTTGAGCACGCCGTTGATGGAAGCTTCACAGCCGCCGATGGAGGCTGCTTCGCGCGTGGCCGACGCCTCCGCGCTGCGGCGTGCATTGCCAATGGCACTGGCCACCAGTGCTACTTTGTCAGCCATGCGCTTGCCCGTCTCGCCCGACATGGCCGAGAGCTTGCGCACCTCTTGCGCCAGCACCGCGAAGCCACGGCCGGTCTCGCCGGCGTGAGCGGCTTCGATGGCCGCATTGATGGCCAGCAGGTTCGTTTGTGCCGCGATGTTGGCCACCTCGGCTGCCATCTGCTGCAGATCGTCGATGAAGTGGTGCAGGCTTTGCACCTCTTCGCGCATCACGCTGTTGCTCGCCATCGCGGTGCGCAGCGACTCCATCACGGCGTTGAGTTCCTTGCTGCTGTTGGCGAACACGGCCACGAGGCTCTGGTCCTCGCCCTGCACCGAACTGCCCGCCATGTCGGAGGCCCGCATGGCCTGGTCGAGCTTGTCGACGATGCCGGCGAAGCGCTCGGTCAAGGAGGCGATGGCACTTTCCATCTGCACGCGAGAAGTTTCGATGTGGCCGCTCCACACGGGCAGCACGTCACGGCCCACGCTTTCGGCGCCGGCCAGGTAGTCGGCGGTGGCGCGCTGCAGCGCGCGGTGGCGCGCGGCGTGGCGGCGGTCGATCAGCACACCGGCAGCGAACAGGCCGGCGCCCGCCAGCCAGGCCCAGGTGCTGCCGGCACTGGTGAGCCCCGTGCACAGCCCTGCGGCGACACCCAGTGCGCTGCATTGCCAGGCGGCAAAGTCGGCACGTGCCACGCGTCGCCACCACGGGGCCAGCGAAGGCACGGTGGCCTCGACTGGGCGGTCTGCGGACGAAGAGGACATGGTGTGGCTGCTCATGGTCATTGCTCTTCGGCATGTTGCGATGAAGGTTGACCACTGAATCGGCAGGTGTGGGGTGCTTTTGAGCCTCTTCTTTCGCTTCTTTGTAAGAGAGTGCTTACACGCGTGCCACCTTCTGAAATAGCTCGATTCGCACCGGGGAAAAAGCACGATCGTGCTGCCGATCAGCGCCGCACCTCAGCCCGCCGAGCGCCAGAAAGACATGATCGCCAACATTCATGGCCAGAGGCAGCTGATGATCTCCATCGTCAACGAGCTGCTCGTGACACGCGACTTCAAGCGGCCCTGCCTGAGCGAGCGACCTAAACTCCCCGCGACACCCGCAGGGAGAAACCGATGGCCTACGACTACAGCTCCGAATCAAAACTACTGGAGCTGCCCAACCCGTACCGCTTGCAGAACCGCCTGCTGTGGCTATGCGCCGCGGTCTTGCTGACCGCCGGCATTACCAGCCTGTGGTGGGCGCGCAGTGCCATGCAAGAACACGCCGTGAGCATGGCCGGTGCGCCCCTGTTGGCCGGCTTGCTGATGCTGGCCGGTGGCCTGGGCTGCGCGGCCACCGCGGCACGCCGGCTGCGCTTCTTCTTTGGCCGCGGCCGGCCAGCCTCGCTGGCACCAGAGATCCCGGTGAACGCGGTGGGCGGCTCCAAGGCAGCCGACCATGTGAAAGACATGCTGCGCCAAGGCGGCCTGAGCTACCCCGAACCCAAGGGCGCGCTCGAAGGCCTGCTCTACCACTGGGCGCCTACGCTGATCACCGCGCCCATTGAAGTGCAGTGGCTGGCCCAGCGCTACATGTTCAACCTGGCGGCCATCGCAGCCACGCTGCTGAGTTTCTTGTTCTCGTGGCTGCTGTTCGGCACACCGGCCACGCGGCCTTGGATAGGCATCCTCTACTTTGCTTTCGGCGCCTTCTTCCTGATCAAGCCGGTGCTCTCGCAAGGGCGCGCGCGCCTGACCGTGGCATCGGTGGTGGGCCTGATCGCCGCGGCCATACTTGCGCCGGTGGCATTGGCGCTGCTGGGCTCGGGCCTGCCACACCTGGGCGACTTCACGCTCAACACGCAGGTGTTCGTGATGCTGTGCGCCTCGCTTGTGGCCTGCGGCCTGGCCATGGCCGCGGTGCTGGCGCAGGTGGACGGCGCACCGCAAACCCGCGCCAGCGTGGAGCAGCAGCGCCTGTCGATGAACGCGCCACCAGCCAGCCTGATGGACGAGCTCGACCGCACGCTGCAGTCGCAATGGACAGAGCGCATTCCCAATCGCCGCTATGCGCGCGTCGACCCGCATACCTCGGCCGCCACGCCCAGCGGCAGCTTCGCCGGCGAGCTGCTCGAAGAGACGCAGCCCCTGCCGCTGGCCGGCACCAAGGCGCCCAGCTTCGGCGCGGCTTTGAGTGAGCGGCGCCACCGCGCGCTGCTTTTGCTCGACCTGTACGCCGTGGCGCTGGTGCTGGTGGCCGTGGGCCTTGCCCTGTACTTCGTGCGCGAGTTCAATGTGCTCGAAGCCTGGAAGAAAAACCGCTACGCCATCGCCGGCACCTCGACCATCCTGGCGCTGGTGGCAGTCTTTTGCTTCCAGGCCGCCAGCCGCCTGTGGGGCCGATTCAACTTCGAGTCGATGCTGACCTGGGTCGAGGTGATCGGCAACTACCAGACCTCGCGCATAGGCACCGGCAACCAGTTCACCAGCCGGCTGAACACCGAGAACGACGTGGTGCGCACCGAAGCGGCCACGCTGCGCGTGTGGCGGGCTCGCATCGAGTCGGTGGTGTTCGGCAAGGACGACTCGCGCCAGGTCACGGCCATGTTTTCCACCGAAAAAGAAGCCCGTGCGCTCGCCGCCCACCTGATGCAGTTTGCGCAGAACCAAAGCGTGCTGGTGGCGCCCAACTCCACCGCCGACCAGGCCCGCATTGCCGCTCTCAACAGCGGCGAGCGTGGGCTGGCGGGGCCCGATGTCTCGGCGGCGCAGCTGCAACGCGACCCGCATCTTGCCGCCGCCATCGCATCCACCCAGCCCCCCGCCGTGCTCTGCACCCAATGCGGCACAGCGGTATCTGCGGGTGCCCGCTTTTGTGCGAAATGCGGAGCAGCGCTCTCGGGCTGAACAGGGTCAGTCACAACGGCAGCTTTGATGCCGCAGGGCCGCTAGGCCCCAGGCTCTCAGGGCACCTGCTGCCCGGTGGCTGCGCTCCAGATCTCGGTCCACTCGGGCGCATCAAGCCGCAACTCAAGCGCCGCCAGGGCCTCGCGCAAAGCCTCGGGGCGGCGGGAGCCCACGATAGGCAGCGGCCGGCTGGGCAGGCGCAGCAGCCAGGCGTGGGCGATGGTCGCAGCGCTCGTGTCGTGCCGCTGGGCGAGGGTGCTGAGCGCCTGTCGCACACGCTGGGCCGACGGGTCGTCGCTGGTGAAGAGCGCGCCGCCAGCCAGTGGCGACCAGATCATTGGCCGCACCCGCAGGCGCTGGCACTGGTCGAGCGTGCCGTCGTCGAGCACCTGGCGACTCAGTGGGTTGAGCTCGACCTGGTTGGTCGACAAGCTGATGCGCGAGCCCAGCAGCTCGAACTGCGCTGGCGTGAAGTTGGAAGCCCCCACGTGGCGCACCTTGCCAGCGGCGATCAGCTGTTCGAAGGCACGTGCCACTTCATCGACATCGAGCAGCGGGTCGGGGCGGTGGATCAGCAACAGGTCGAGGTGGTCGGTGTGCAGCTGCCGCAAGGCGTTGTCGACCGTCCAGCTGATGTGCGCCGCGCTGGTGTCGTAGTGTTTGATGGTGTGGCCGGGCCGCTGCGGCGAGACGAGCTTGATGCCCACCTTGCTGACCAGCTGCATGCGCTGGCGCAGGCCGGGTTTCAGCGCCAAGGCTTCGCCGAACAGGCCCTCGCTCAGGTAGCCGCCGTAGATGTCGGCATGGTCGAAGCTCGTGGCCCCGAGTTCGATGCACTGCTCAATCCAGCGCAGCCGCTCTTGGGGCGACCAGCCCCACTCCGCCAGGCGCCAAGCGCCCACGACCACGGGAGACAGGCGGGGGCCGCCGGGGGAGAGTTCAACGAGGGTCATGGCGTGGCGAGAGGGTGCGGGGCACAAGCGCCGCATTCTCGCGCGCCGGGCCTAGCGTTGCAGCACGCGCTGCAGTGCCGCCACCGCCAAGTCGATCTGCTCGCGCTCGATCACCAGCGGCGGCGCGAGGCGCACCACGGTGTGGTGGGTGTCTTTGGTGAGCACGCCTTCGTGCATCAGCCGCTCGCACACTTCGCGCGCACTGGCAAAGCCCGGCGCAATCTGCACGCCCACCAGCAGGCCACGGCCACGCACGTCGGTGATGGCCGGGTGATCGAGTGCGCGCAGGCGCGCCATCAGGTAGTCGCCCTGCTCTTGCGCGCGGCGTGAGAGCTGCTCGCTCTCCAGCAGCTGCAGCGCGGCGAGGCCCACGGCGGCGGCCAGCGGGTTGCCGCCAAAGGTGCTGCCATGGTCGCCGGGGGTGAACTGCGCCATCACATCGTCGCGCGCGAGAAAGGCGCTCACCGGCAGCAGGCCGCCACCGAGCGCCTTGCCGAGCATCAGGCCGTCGGGCTTCACGCCTTCGTGGTCGCAGGCCAGCAGTGCGCCGGTGCGGCCCAGGCCGGTTTGCACCTCGTCGCAAATCATCAGCACCTTGTGGCGAGTGCAGATCTCGCGCACTGCCTTGAGGTAGCCCGCCGGCGGCACGATGATGCCGGCCTCGCCCTGGATGGGCTCGACGATGAAGGCGGCGGTGTCGGGCGTGATGGCGGCCCTGAGCGCATCGGCGTCGCCGAAGGGCACGGCCGAGAAGCCCGGCGCAAACGGGCCGAAGCCGTCGCGGTACTGCGCTTCGGTGGAGAAGCCGACGAGGGTGGTGGTGCGCCCGGCGAAGTTGCCTTCGGCCACGATGATGTGGGCCCGCCCCTCGGGCACGCGCTTGACCTTGTAGGCCCACTTGCGCGCGGCCTTGATGGCGGTTTCGACCGCTTCGGCGCCGCTGTTCATCGGCAGCGCGCGTGCCATGCCGGTCATGCGGCACAGCTGCTGCAAAAACGGGCCGAGCTGGTCGGTGTGGAAGGCGCGGCTCGTCACCGCGAGCCTTTGAGCCTGCTCGGTGAGCGCCTGCACCAGCACCGGGTGGCTGTGGCCAAAGCTCACCGCCGAGTAGGCCGACATCATGTCGAGGTAGCGGCGCCCGGCGTCGTCGAACAGGTAGACCCCCGCACCGCGCGTCAGCACCACCGGCAGCGGGTGGTAGTTGTGCGCGCCATGGCGGGCTTCAAGCTGGACGGGGGAGAGGGCGGGCTGTGAGCGATGGCGCAGGGCGGCGGCACGGGCGGCGGTGGTCATGATTTGGGTCCGATCGGGTGGCGTTCTCAGTCTAGGCAGGGTCGAGCGAAATTTGCATTCCATTTATTGCACCAATAGACTCAACAGCACAAGATTCTTGCTTATCGGAAGGAAACATCGTGCCCATCACGGAAATTGACGCCCTCGATCGCAAGATCCTCGAAGCACTGCAATCAGACGGCCGCGCCACCAATGTGGAGCTGTCAGCCCAGGTGCATTTGTCGGCGCCGCAGTGCTTTCGCCGCGTGCGCTCGCTCGAAGAGCGCGGTGTGATCCGCGGCTACCACGCCCAGGTGCAGCCGCAGCTGCTGGGCCTGGGGGTGATGGCCTACGTGAGCCTCAACATCGACGGCGGCCAGTTTGGCCGCGTGCGCGAGATCGAAGCCCACATGCGCGCGTTTTCTCAGATTCTTGAGTGCCACACGGTTTCTGGCGACAGTGACTACTTGCTCAAGGTGGTGGCCCGCGACCTCAAGAGCCTGAGCCAGTTCCTCACCGACCAGCTGATGCAAGTGCCAGGCGTCGACGATGTGCGCTCGATGATCTGCATGGAAGAGATCAAGGCGCCTTCGCCTATGCCCGTGAACCTCTAGGGTTGGCCCGTAAAGCAGAACAGGAATATCCGGCAATCGCCCACGAAAGGCGATTGGCAATGGATTTAATGATGAGGGATAACTACATTCATCTGACCACGAATGAGCCCTGCTCATGAACGCCTTGGCCCACTCTGATTCCGACCTGCCCCCTGAACCCCGCACCGCCGAGCCCTCGGCGCCTGCCGGCCCCCATAAACGTGACCTGATCGCCGGCCTGGAAAAGGGCTTGGCGGTGATCGAAGCTTTCGACCAGGACCGCCCGCGCCTGACCATCAGCGAGGTCGCCACGCGCTGCGGACTGACGCGTGCGGCCGCGCGCCGCTACCTCATCACGCTCGAATACCTGGGCTACGTGAGCAGCGACCGAAAGATGTACTCGCTCAGCCCCAAGGTGCTGCGGCTGGGCCAGAGTTACATGCACTCGGCGCGCCTGCCGCGCATCGTGCAGCCCGAGCTGCACAAGCTGGCCTATGCGCTGAAAGAAGCTTCGTCGGCCGGTGTGCTCGACGGCAGCGACGTGATCTGCATCGCCGCCACCGAAGCGGGCCGTCTGGTGTCGTCCACCCTGCAACCTGGCACGCGCGTGCCCGCCTACTGCACCGCCAATGGCCGCGTACTGCTCAGCGCCAAGACGCCGGCAGAGGTCGATGCGTGGCTGGACCATCAGACGCTAGAGGCGCTCACGCCCCACACCCTGACCGATGCAAACGCGCTGCGCAAAGAGATCATGCGCATCCGCGTGCAGGGTTTTGCCACCGTAGACCAGGAGTTCGAGCTCGGCCTGCGCACCATCTCGGTCCCGCTGAAGAACTACCGGGGTGAAGTGCTGGCCGCGATGAACATCAGCGCCCAGGCCTCACGCGTGACCATGGCCCAGCTGGTCGAGACCTGCTTGCCCGAGCTGCTGCAAGCCCAGGCACGCCTGCGCAGTACGCTCTGACCCAGCGCCTTTCACCCACGGCCCCCATGCGCGTACAAGTTGTCATCATCGGTGCGGGCCCGTCGGGCTTGCTGCTTGGCGCGCTGCTGCACCAGGCAGGTGTCGATGCCATCGTGATCGAGCAGCGCAGCGCCGACTACGTGCTGGGCCGCATTCGCGCCGGTGTACTGGAGCAAGGCACGGTCGATTTGATGGATCAGCTGGGCCTGGGCCAGCGCATGCACGCCGAAGGCCTGGTGCATGGTGGCTTCAACCTCGGCTACCGCAACACGCACCACCGCATTGACCTGCACACCCTCACTGGCGGCAAGAACGTGATGGTCTATGGCCAGACCGAAGTGACACGCGACCTGATGGACGCACGCACGGCGGCCGGCGCAAAGACGGTGTACGAAGCCGAGCGCGTGCAGCTGCATGATTTCAATGGCGCCTCACCACGCGTCACCTACCTCAAAGATGGCATCACGCACGAAGTGCCATGCGACTTCATCGCCGGCTGCGACGGCTACCACGGCGCCAGCCGCGCGAGTGTGCCGGCCGACGCACTGCGCACCTATGAGAAGGTCTACCCCTTCGGTTGGCTGGGCGTTTTGTCTGAGACGCCGCCGGTGGCTCATGAGTTGATCTACTCCAACCACGAGCGTGGTTTCGCGCTGTGCAGCATGCGCTCGAACACGCGCAGTCGCTACTACCTCCAGTGTTCGCTCGACGACAAGATCGAGCGTTGGTCTGACCAGGCCTTCTGGGACGAACTTCGTTTGCGCCTGGACCCCGAAGCCGCCGAACGCATGGTCATCGGCCCGTCGATCGAAAAGAGCATTGCCCCGCTGCGCAGCTTCGTGGCCGAGCCCATGCGCTTCGGGCGTTTGTTCCTCGCAGGAGACGCGGCGCACATCGTGCCGCCGACGGGGGCCAAGGGGTTGAACCTGGCGGCGTCTGATGTGCACTACCTGTCGCGCGGGTTGATCGAGTTCTATCGCGATCGCAGCGCGGCGGGTATCGATGCGTATTCAGATCGGTGCTTGCGTCGGGTGTGGAAGGCGGTGCGCTTCTCCTGGTGGTTCACTTCGCTGATGCACAAGTTTCCAGATGGCGGTGAGTTCGCACAGAAGATTCAAGAGGCCGAGATCGGCTACCTGCTCGGGTCTGAAGCGGCCTCTACTTCCTTGGCAGAAAACTACGTAGGGCTGCCGCTGGAGGCCTGAAGACAGCCGGCATCAGCGAGAATGCTGCGCAGACCAGCGTAATCGAACATGGCCCAGATCAAAAGCGTCACCATCCGCGGTTTCAAGTCGATCAAGAAGCTTGAAGCGCTGGAGCTGCGCTCGCTCAATGTGCTGATCGGCCCCAACGGCGCGGGCAAGAGCAACTTCCTGGGTGCGCTGCGCTTTTTGTCCGAGGTGGCCGGTGAAAACTTTCCGGGCTATGTGCAGAAGCAGGGGCGAGCCTCGGCTTTACTGCACCGTGGGCGCAAACACACTGACGCCATCGACATGGAGGTCTATGGGCAACCGAACGCCGGCATAAGCAACGGCTATCGCATCACCCTGGAGCCCACCAATGACAACCGCTTCATCTTCGCGCGCGAAGAAACCTGGGTATCCGGGCAGATGACGTCGGGTACCGCCTACCCGCTCGGTCGCAACCACGAAGAAGCACTGGTACGCAGCGACACCACGCCCGTGGCGCGTCATGTCAGGGCCATGATGCAGAGCTGGCGTCAATATCACTTTCACGACACCACCGACAGCGCCGCGGTCAAGCAAGCCCACAGCCCACGAGATACCCTCCGGCTCAAGACCGATGCTGGCAACCTGGCCGCCTACCTCGCAAAGCTGCGCAGGAGCCACCCAGAGGACTACCAGCAGATCGTCGAAACGATCCGCCTTGTCGCTCCATTCTTCGGAGATTTCGTCGAACGCCCCGATGAGCCAGACAGCATTGAGCTGGAGTGGACCCAACGCGCCGACCCCGATACGCCTTATGGCGCTGGTGCGCTCTCGGACGGCACACTGCGTTTCATCTGCTTGACCACACTGTTGCTCCAACCTTGGCAAAGCCTGCCCGATACGGTGTTGATCGACGAGCCCGAGCTCGGCTTGCACCCCTATGCCATCGGGGTACTGGCCGACATGCTCAAGCAGGTTTCGGAGAAGCGGCAGCTCATCCTGTCTACACAATCGGTGGAGCTGCTCAATGCACTGACGCCTGAAGACGTGATCGTGGTCGATCGCGACGAAGACGAGTCCACATTCACCCGGCAGAGCAGCGCCGAACTCGCTGGGTGGCTGGAGAGCTACACACCTTTGGGCGAGCTGTGGCTGCGCAATGTGCTGGGCGGGCGGCCTTGAGCGTGACCGAGGTCATCGTGTTTGCCGAAGGGCAAAGCGACGAGCTGTTTTTGAAGCGTGTGGTGGCGCCGGCTTTACGCGAGCTGCAGGTTTATCTCAAGCCCCAGACGATGCACACCTCACGCGACAGCGCGGGAGGCGCCATCAACTTTGACCGGCTGAAGATCAATGTGCGCAACACCTTGCGCCAAAGCTCAAAAAGTTACCTCACCACATTCTTCGACTTGTACGCGCTGGACAGCGACATGCCCGGTCGAGCCGAAGCGGCCAAGCTCAAGCAACCAGCGGACAAGGCCCACTGCATTCAAGCAGCCTTGAATCAAGCCCTGGTCGCCGACAACGGCTGCCGCCCCGACCGGCTCTTTGTCCATGTGCAGCCTTACGAGTTGGAGGGCTTGTTCTTTTCCAGCCCGTTGGCACTGAGCGAAACTGTCCCGGGCTGGGATGCTTATGCCCCGGCGCTTGAGTCCATTCGTGCCGCGTTCGACACGCCCGAACACATCAATGACAGCTTCGAGAACAAGCCTTCGGCTCGGCTTGAGCGCCTATTGAATCCGAACTACCGAAAAACACGGCATGCCCCGTTGATCGGCGAGCGAATCGGGTTGGCTGCTCTCGTAGCGCAATGCCCACACTTTGCGCAATGGGTGCAGCGATTGCAAGCGTTGAAGCCCCTCTGAAAAATGCCTTAGCTTCGTGCGAACGTTGATGCGGCCGGCCTCTACCGCCTGACCCTGATCAGGCGCGAGCCACGGCCAGCCAGCGATCGAGCTGCGCCGGGTCAGCGAGCAGCGAGGCGCTGTCACTGCGGTACACCACCGCACCGCGGTCGAGCACCACGGTGGTATGTGTGATCGGCAAGATCATGCGCGGGTTCTGCTCCACGATGATGGC
The DNA here is from genome assembly GCF_046595475.1 of Rhizobacter sp. Lineage (GTDB taxonomy): Bacteria > Pseudomonadota > Gammaproteobacteria > Burkholderiales > Burkholderiaceae_C > Rhizobacter. The sequence continues at coordinate 11,032 of NZ_JBKJOQ010000056.1, read as the reverse complement.
CGACATGCCCTCGTCGCGTACCACGCGGGCGATGCTGCGCAGCAGCTCTTCCACGATGATGGGCGCCAGGCCTTCGAGCGGCTCGTCGAGCAGCAGCAGCTTGGGGTTCAACACCAACGCACGCGCCACGGCCAGCATTTGCTGCTCGCCACCCGACAGCTGGTTGCCCATGTTGGCCTTGCGCTCGGCCAGGCGCGGAAACATCTCGTAGGCGCGCTGCACCGTCCACGGCCCGGTGCGCGCCACGGCGCTGAGGTTTTCATCCACCGTGAGCGACTTGAAGATGTTGCGCTCTTGCGGCACCCAGCCGATGCCAGCTGCGGCACGCCGGTGCGGCGGCAACGTGGTGATGTCTTGACCGCCCAGGAAGATGCGCCCGGCATGGCGGCGCGTCACGCCCACCAGCGAGTTCATCAGCGTGGTCTTGCCGGTGCCGTTGCGGCCCAGCAGGGCGAGCGACTGACCTTGTTCGAGGTTGAGGTCTATGCCTTGCACGACCACGGCTTCACCGTAGCCTGAGCGCAGTTGCTCTACGCGCAACAGCTCAACCATGGGTGCCCTCGCCAAGATAGACCGCCTTCACGCGCGGGTCGGTCGATATGCTGGCCACGTCGCCTTCAGCAAACACCGCGCCATTGACCAGCACGCTCACCGTGCGCGCAAAGTTGAAGACGAGATCCATGTCGTGCTCGATCAAGAGTATCGACACCTGGGGTGGCAGTGCGTTGATGGTGTCGAAAATCTCCTGCCGTTCGCCTTCGGGCACGCCGGCCACGGGCTCGTCGAGCAGCAGCACGCGCGGCTCGCTCGCCAGGGCGGTGGCGATCTCCAGCAAGCGTCGTTTGCCATAAGCCAGCACCTTTACCTGCTGGTCCATCACGTCGTCAAGGCGAAACTGCCTGAGCAGCTTGTCGCAGCGCTGGGCCACGCGCGGGTCGTGGCCCAGCGGCTTCCACCACTGTTGGCTGATGCCGAGCTGCGCCGACACGGTGAGCGCCAACGACTGCAACGGCGTCAGCTCGTTGAAGAGCTGGTTGATCTGGAAGGTGCGCACGATGCCGCGCCGCACGCGCTGGTGGGCGCTCAGCCGGGTGATGTCTTGCCCGTCGAGCGAGATGCGACCGGAGGTGGGTTCGACCACGCCCGTGAGCAAGTTGACGAGCGTGGTCTTGCCGGCGCCGTTGGGGCCGATCAACGCATGGCGCGCGCCCCGCTCCACCTTGAGCGACACGTCGTGGGTGGGCGTGATGCCACCGTAGCGCTTGAGCAGCTGGTGGGTTTCAAGAACAACGTTGCTCATTCGCCGCCCCCGTGCTTGAACCAGGTCCGCGGGCGGATCAACCTTTCACGCCCGACCAGCATCAGCAGCACCAGGAACAGCCCCAACCAGAAGACCCAGTACTGCGGCGTCCAGGCCGAGATCAGGTCGTGCAGCAGCTTGAAGGCGATGGCACCAAACACGCCGCCATACAGATAGCCCGTGCCGCCTATCACCAGCACCAGCACCAGGTCGGCGCTGCGGTGAAACTCAAACCCATCGAGCGACGCAAAGCCCGAGGTCTGCGCCATCAACGCACCCGCCGCACCCGCCAAGGCAGCGCCCAAGGTGTAGACGGCCACCAGACGCGCCTGCACCGACAGGCCGATGGCGGTGGCGCGCAAGCGGTTGTCGCGCAAGGCCTTGAGCGAATAGCCGAAGGGCGAATGCACGATGCGCCGCGTGATCAGCATGGCCAGCCCCAGCACGACCAGGCTGTAGGCGTAGGCGGTGCGGCCATAGAGGTCGAATTCAAACTTTCCCAAGAGAGGCCCCATCACCACCCCTTGCAGGCCGTCGGCACCGCCGGTGAGCCAGTCGAGCTTGTTGGCCAACTCGTAGAGCACCGCGGCCACGCCCAGCGTGATCATCAAACGCGTGAGGTCGGAGCCGCGCACGATCAGCACGCTGCACAAGGCACCGAGCACCGCAGCCGCGGCAATGGCCACGGCCAAGCCCACCAGCGGGTCGGGCATCACAAGCTTGGCAAACAAGCCCGCCACGTAAGCGCCAAAGCCAAAGAAGGCCGCATGGCCCAGCGACACGATGCCCGCAAAGCCGAGAATCAAATCGAGCGACACGGCGAAAAGCGCAAGGATCACGATCTCGTTGAGCAGCAGCGCATGGTTGCCCGAGAAAAACACCGAGGCCAATGCGACCGCGCCCAGCGCCATCTCCCACCAGCGCCAGGCAGACGCTGTGCGCAGCGAAGCCTGCACCTTGTCGAGTGAGCTGCCCTCGCTCATTTGGAACCCCGATGGCCGAACAGGCCTTGCGGGCGCCAGGTGAGGATGGCGATCATCAGCGCATAGACGATGAAGGCGCCCAGCTTGGGCACGTAGTACTTGCCCATCACGTCAGCGATGCCCAGCAGCAGCGCGGCGAGCAAGGGCCCGGTAATGGTGGTGGTGCCGCCCACCGACACCACGATCAAAAAGTACACCATGAACTTGAGCGGAAATGTCGGGTCCAGGCCCAGCACCTCGGCGCCCAGCGCACCACCCAGGCCGGCCAGGCCCGAGCCCACGGCAAAGGTGAGCAAGAACACCTGGCTGACGTTGATGCCCAGGCCTTGCGCCACGCGCGGGTCGTCTACCGCGGCGCGCAGCCGGCTGCCGAAGCGCGTGCGCGACAGCACCATCTGCAGCGCCACCGTGAGCAGCCCGCAGATCACGATGATGAAGAGCCGGTACTTGCCTATGCCCACCGCCGCCAGGTCGAAGCGGCCTTGCAGGTAAGACGGCACCGAAATCATCTGCTGCTGCGAGCCGATGAAGTAGTCGACCCCTGTGACGGCCATGAACACCAGCCCGATGGAAAACAACACCTGGTCGAGGTGGGGGCGCTTGTACATGGGCCGGTACAGCGTGCGCTCGAACAGCGCGCCCAGCACCGCCGTGAAGATGAAAGCCAGCGGCAGCGTGGCGAGAAAGGGCACGCCCAGCCGGTTCATCAGCAGCACCGTGGTGTAGCCACCGGCCATGGCGAAGGCCCCGTGGGCGAGGTTGATGAAGTTCATCAAGCCCATGGTCACGGCCAGCCCCACAGAGAGCACGAACAGCAGCATGCCGTAGGCGATGCCGTCGAAGAGTAGGGTCAGCATGCGGGTGGAGAGATCGGAGTTCTACGCACGTTCGCCCTGCGGTGGTTCCTGATCACCGTTCGCCCTGAGCCTGTCGAAGGGTAAGCGCAGTGCACTGAGCTGGCTTCGACAAGCTCAGCCCGAGCGGAGGTGTCAGAGCGGAGGTGTCAGGCGAGGTGGCGGGTGGTCTAAAGAGCGGCCTACTTCGCCTTGCCCGGGTCCTTCACCTGCTTCTCGACATCGAACTCCTGATTGAACAGCTGCCCGTTCAGTCGTTCGACCTTGCGGATGTAGATGTCGTGTATGACATCGCGCGTTTCGGGGTCTATGGTGATCATGCCGCGCGGGCTCTCCAAGGTGGCGCCCTTCATCGCCGCCAGCAGCGCATCGCCGCCGCCCTGGCCCTTGGTGGTGGCGAGCGCTTTGTAGATCAGCGCCATGCCGTCGTAGCCGGCCACGCCCATGAAGTTGGGGCGAAATTTATTGGCGGCTTCAAACGCGGCCACAAACTGCTTGTTCAGCGCCGAGTTGTGCGAGGCCGAGTAGTGGTGCGCGGTGACCACGCCCACGGCCACGTCGCCCATGTCGTTGAGCTGGTCGTCGTCGGTGATGTCACCGGTGCCGATGAGCTTGATGCCTGCCTTGTCGAGCCCGCGTTCGGCAAACTGCTTCATGAAGGCCGCGCCCTGGCCCGAGGGCAGGAACACGAACACCGCGTCGGGCTTGTCGTCGCGCACCTTCTGCAGGAAGGGGGCGAAGTCGGGAGCCTTCAAAGGCGAGCGAATTTCGCCGATCACCTGGCCGCCCTTGGCCGTGAACTGGCTCTTGAAGTACTTCTCGGCGTCGATGCCGGGGGCGTAGTCGCTCACCAGCGTGACCACGCGCTTGATCTTGTTCTTGGCCGCCCAGTCGGCCATGCTCACAGCGGCCTGTGGCAGCGTGAAGCTGGTGCGCACCACATAGGGCGATGCATTGGTGATGGCCGAGGTGGCGGCGGCCGTCACGACCATGGGCGTCTTGCTTTGCGTGGCGATGGGCGCCGTGGCCATGGCCGTGGGGGTGATGCCGAAACCGGCGATCACGTCCACCTTGTCATTGACGATCAGCTCTTGCGCCAAGCGGCGGGTGGTGTCGGCCACCGCAGCATCGTCTTTGACGATGAGCTCGACCTTGCGGCCGGCCACGGTGTCACCGTGTTGTGCCATGTAGAGCTTGATGGCGGCTTCGATCTGCCGCCCGGTAGAGGCTTGCTGACCCGTCATGGGCAAGATGAAGCCGATCTTGAACGGCGCCGTCTGGGCAAAGCTGTGCGGCAGGCAGAGGGCGAGCGCGGCGGCGGCGAGCGCCTTCAGAACGTGGCGTTTTTGCATGGCGGTTGTCTCCGGTGGGGGCGTTGGTTCAAGCGCCTGCTTGGGTGCTGGCAGACGTGAATGTGCGGCATGCGCACGTTGTCCGGCAATTGGGGTGAGTGACTAGCAGCTATGCCCAAGAGGCATAACGCACAGGGTTGTACCTAGTCTGCGCGATAGGCCGTGTCGAGCACCACGCCGCCCCCGCTGACGCGCGACACGCAGGCGCACAGGCGCTGGTTGCTTTGCTGCTCGTGGGGGCTGAAAAACACGTCACGGTGGTCGATGCTGCCTTGCACCGACACCACGTCCATTGCGCACAGGCCGCACTCGCCGCGGCAGCAGTCGAACAACGTCTCGACTCCCGCCTCATTGAGCACATCGAGCAGGCTGCGGTCGGCCGGTACCTCGATGCGCAGTGCGTGGCGCGGCAGCTCCACCCAGAAGGGTTGGGCGGCGTGGTGGCCGCTGTTGCCGAAGGTCTCAAAGCGCAGGTCGGCCGCGGGGCGGTGGGCCCGGGCCCAGGCCTCGCGGGCAGCTTCGAGCAGGGCGATGGGGCCGCACACCAGCATCTGTGCGCGCGGCGCGAGCGCGGCGATCTCTGCGTCGAGGTTGATGCGCTGGGCGGCGTCGCTACAGAAGGTTTTCAGCCGCTCGCCCAGGCACTGCTGCAACGCCTCACCCAGTACCAGTTCGCCCGCATTGCGAGCGGCATAGCGCATGTGCACGTCGGCACCCTTGGCCGCCAGCGTCTGCGCCATGCCCACCAGCGGTGTGATGCCGATGCCACCCGCCACCAGCAGGAACTGCGGCGCGTTGAAGGCCAGCTCGAAGTGGTTGTTGGGCTCGCCGATCATCAGCTCAGCACCGGCCTCCAGGCTCCACATGAAACGCGAGCCGCCGCGGCTGGGCTCGGCGCGTTTCACGGCGATGCGGTAGACGTCTTGGTCGTGAAGGCCAACCAGAGAATATGAACGCATCTCTTCGCGGCCGTCGACGAGCACCTGCAGCTTCAGGTGGCTGCCCACCGTCCAGGGCTTCACACCACCTTCGGGGCGAATCTCGAACTCGCGCACCGTGGCGCTCAAGTTGCGGTGGGCTCGGACGTGGGCGGGGTGCCAGGCTTGGCTGTTCTTCATGGCACAGGCCTTTCTCTCAACGGGTGGCGCGGCGGCGGATCAGGCTTGCGCCAGGCAATTTCTGCAAGCTCTGGTGGCTTTGCAGGGCATGCCGAAGGTTCTGGTGGGCGATGCGCGCGTGCTCGCGCATCAGGGCCTCGGCACGCGCGCCTTCACGCTGCACGATGGCCTCGATCACGCTGCGGTGCTGCTCTTGCGCCACCACCAGAATGTCGCGCGCATCGGGGCCGGTGCTGCGTGCCATCACGAAACCGTTGGGCGAGGCAAAAGGCAGGGTCTTGGCGCGGTCGAGCTGGCGCGCCACGAGGTCGCTGCCGGCCATCTCGCTTAGCAAATCGTGAAAGCGACCGTTCTGCTCCACGTAACCGACGAACGATGCCTCGCTCAGCTCAGGCTGAGCCAGCAGCGCGTCGATGCGGGCGATGCAATCGCGGGCTTCAGCCAGCAGCACCGAGCTGATGCCGCGCTCGGCAGCGAGGCGCGCGGCCAGGCCTTCGAGCGTGCCGCGCACTTCGATGGCATCGTGAATGTCGGCTTCAGAGAAGTCTTTCACCGCGAAGCCGCCGTTGGGCAGGGCTTCGAGCAGGCCTTCTTCCTGCAGGCGCACCAAGGCCATGCGGATGGGTGTGCGTGAGGCGCCCAGCATCTCGACCAGCGCCAGCTCGGCGATGCGGCTGCCCGCCTTCAGTTCGCCGCTGACGATGAGCTCGCGCAGCTTGAGCTGCGTGCGGACGGTCTGCGACGTGCTTGTGTTTTCAGTGTCTGTTTTCAGAAGCATGGTGACGTGGGATTCCTATTTCTGGACGCAAAGGGCGCGGCCCTTGCGCCCTCTTTCTCGTTCAAGCCGCCGTTCGCAGCGGGATCACCTTCGGAGCCCCCGGCGGCGGCGCTTCGGCCTTCACCATCTTCTCGATCAGCTTGCGCGCCCACATCGAGCCCGCGTCGATGTTGAGGTTGTAGAAGCTGTAGCCCGGGTGCTCGTTGATGGCCTGCTGCTGGGCTTCGAGGATCAGCTCGTCTTCTCTGAAGATGTTGGCCACGCCCTCGCGCAGCTCGTGCGTCAAGCGCTGCTCGCGCAGGCAGTAGTTGCGCGCAAAGGCCCAGAAGTAGTGGCAAGTGCCGTCGGTCTCGGGTGTGATGGTGTTGAGCACGAAGCCGTTCACGCCCTTTGATCTGTCGCCTTGCGGCGCACCAGTGCCCGTGGGTGCCACGCCCACGTCGATGGCAATCGTGCAGGGCGCCTCGAAACGGATGATCTGCCAGCGATCGACCAAGCCTTCGTGGCCGGTCGCGTGCTTCAGCTGGCCGGCCCAGAAGGGCGGTGCGTCTATGCCTTCCATCCAGCGGGTGACGGTGGCCGTCTTGTCGCCGTGCGTGGCCACGAAGGGCGCTTCGGCCACGGCGCGCTGCCCGATGCTGGAGCCGTGCACGAAGGTCTCGTGCGTCAGATCCATCAGGTTGTCGAGCACCAGGCGGTAGTCGCAGTTGACGCGAATCAGCTTGCCGTCACCAGCCCACGCAGGGTCGTCGTTCCAGTGCAGGTCTGGCACACGGCTCTCGTCAGCCAGCGCCGGGTCACCCGGCCAAACCCAGATGAAGCGGTGCTTTTGCACCACCGGATACGAGCGCACGCAGGCCGAGGGGTTGAGGGTCTCTTGCGAGGGCATGTGGGTGCAGCGGCCGTCGCCGTTGAACACCAGGCCGTGATAGCCGCAGGTGATCTCGTCGTTGTGCAGCGTGCCCTTGCTGAGCGGCAATAGCCGGTGCCAGCAGGCGTCTTCGAGCACGGCCACTGAGGCGTCTTGGCGGCGAAACATGACGACCTTTTGACCGCAGAGGGTGCGGCTCAGAAGGGCGGCTTTCACCTCCACGTCGTAGGCGGCGGCGTACCAGGCGTTGAGTGGATAAGGTTTCATGGCGACGGCTTCTTGGATACGTGTTGTATACAAAGAAAGTTTAATCTCTCCAGTAAACCCTAAAAACACAGGGTTTACCCGTTAATTCAGTGGCTTCCTGTATTCCAAGACAGGCTCGATCAGTAACATCTGCCATTTCGAGCTCTTCAAGGAGACCCCATGAGCACCCGCCCCACGCCCCCCTTCCGCGCCGACCACGTGGGCAGCTTTCTGCGCCCCAAGCGCTTGCTCGACGCGCGCGAGAAACAGGCCAAGGGTGAGATGTCGGCCGCGGAGCTGCGCAAAGTGGAAGACGAGTGCATCACCGAGATCGTCAACTTCCAGCAAGACGTGGGGCTGAAAAGCATCACCGACGGCGAGTTCCGCCGCACCTACTTTCACATCGACTTCCTGGAGCAGCTGGGGGGCGTGAAGACCGACATCCCGGTCACCATCATTCGCCCCGACGGCAGCGAAGAGCTGGCCCCGCCGGTGATGCGCGTGGTCGACAAGGTGCGCCACGTGAAAGACATCCAGCTCGCCGACTTTCAATACCTCAAGCGCCAGCTCGCACCGGGCAGCACGGCCAAGGTGACCATTCCGTCGCCGACGATGCTGCACTTTCGCGGTGGGCGCGCCGGCATCAGCCGCGAGCACTACCCCGAGCTGGAGCCAGCGTTCTACCAAGACGTGGCCAATGCCTATGGCGACGAGCTGCGCTCACTCCCCGCGGCAGGCGCCACCTACGTGCAGATGGACGACACCAACCTCGCCTACCTGTGCGACGACAAGATGCGCGAAGCCGCGCGCAGCCGCGGCGACGACCCGAACGAGCTGCCGCACCGCTACGCCCAGTTCATCAACAAGGTCGTGGCGCGCAAGCCCGCCGGCATGACGCTGGCCATGCACCTGTGCCGCGGCAACTTCAAGAGCACGCACGCGGCCGCCGGCAACTACGAGCCGGTGGCCGAGGCGCTGCTGGCCGAGATGAACCTCGACGCCTACTTCATGGAATACGACGATGCCCGCTCGGGCGACTTCAAGCCGCTGCGCTTTTTGCCCAAAGGCAAGACCGTGGTGCTGGGCCTGGTGACCACCAAGTTCGGCGAGATGGAGAGCAAGGACACGCTGAAGCGCCGCATTGACGAAGCTGCCCGGTACGCGCCGCTCGATCAGCTGTGCCTGTCGCCGCAGTGCGGGTTCTCCAGCACGGTGCATGGCAACAACATCGCGGTGGCAGCCCAGCGCGCCAAGCTGCGGCTGGTGATCGAGACCGCGCAAGAGGTGTGGGGCTGATGCCGGCCCCGCGTTTGTCCGCTTGGCGCCGCGCCGCGGCCAACGCATGATCCAGGGCGTTGCGCCTGTCGCACATTCCAGCAAGCCGAACCGGAGATACCTCATGAAAAAAACCATCCGCAACACCCTGGCGCTGGCCGCAGCGCTGGCCTTGGGCGCCACCGCCCAGGCGCAAGAGGTGACGCTGAAGTTCCACCACATCTGGAACCCGCAGGCCATGGCCTCGGTCAACGTGATCACACCGTGGTGCGACAAGGTCGCCCGCGAATCGGCCAACAAGCTGAAGTGCCAGGTGTTCCCGGCCATGAGCATGGGCGGCACGCCGCAGCAACTGGTCGACCAGGTCAAGGACGGCGTGGCCGACGTTGTCATCACGCTGCCGGGCTACACCGCAGGCCGCTTCCCGGCGCTGGAGGTGTTTGAGCTGCCATTCATGACCAATTCGGCCGAGGGCGGCGCCCGTGCCGCCTGGGACTACCTGCAAAAGTACGCCGTCAAGGAGTTCCCCGGCACCAAGATCCTGGCGATCTGGGTGCATGACGAAGGCTATGTGCACACCCGCGAGAAGCAGGTCAAGGTGCTGGCCGACTTCAAGGGCCTGAAGATGCGCGCGCCCACCCGCCAGACCAACAAGCTGCTGGCTGCGCTGGGCGCGTCGCCGGTGGGCATGCCGCTGCCGGCGGTGGTGGATGCCGTGAGCAAGGGCACCATCGACGGCTTCCTGTTGCCCTGGGAGGTGATGCCCTCGCTGAAGCTGCAGGAGATGGTCAAGTTCCACAGCGAGACCGATCCGTCGCGGCCGGCGCTGTACAGCGCGGTGTTCGTCCTGGCGATGAACCAGGCCAAGTACGACAGCCTGACGGCCGACTTGAAGAAGGTGATCGACAACAACGCCGGCGCCGCTTATTCACAAGCCATCGGCAAGGTCTGGGACGGCAGCCAGGCGGCCGGCCGCAAGGCCGCGCAGGACCACGGCAACACCCTCTACACCGTCCCGGCCAGTGAACTGGACAACTGGGTGAAGGCCGCCGCGCCGCTGTATGACGACTTCACCGCCGACATGGACAAGCGTGGCCTACCCGGCAAGCAGATGCTGCAGGACGCGCGCGACTTGCTGGCCAAGTACCGCAAGTAGGCGCACCGCCCGCCCCGCTGAACCGCACAACGCGCCCGGTGGGCGCGTTGTCCTTCAAGCCTGACCGGAGTCGAAGGCATGCATGCCTTGTTCAAGCGCATTGCGCTGTGGTTTGCCCTGCTCGGTGGCTTGTCGGCCAGCGCGCTGGCGCTGTTGACGGTGGTCAGCGTGGTGATGCGCGCGACGATCTCCAAGCCGATACCGGGCGACGTCGAGATGATGCAGATGGGCATCGCGCTGTGCATCTCGCTGTGCCTGCCCTGGTGCCAGCTGCACCGCTGCAACATCATCGTCGACTTCTTCACCGAGAGGCTGGCCCAGCGCAGCACCCGGGCACTGGACGGCATCGGCTCGCTGCTGATGGCGGTGATGTGCGCGTTGCTGTCGGCCCGCACCGCGGCCGGCGCATTCGCGGTGGGCGAGGCGGGTGAAACCACCATGATCATCGGCTTGCCGATGTGGTGGGCCTACGCGATGCTGGCGCCCGGCCTGGCGCTGACCGCGCTGATCGCACTGTGGCAAGCCGCGCGGCAACTGCGTGGGCTGGATGTGGATGCCGACAGTGCAGCCGCGCCAGCTGTTGGAGTTGCCCAGTGACCCCCGGCGCCATCGGCCTGTGGATGTTTGCCGGCATGCTGCTGCTGATGGCGCTGCGCGTGCCGATCGCGGTGTCGATGTTCATCCCCGGCGCCGTGGGCTACCTGTCGCTCACCGGCGACATGGCGCTGCTCAACCTGCTCAAGGGCAGCGCGGTGGCGCGGCTCACGGTCTATGACCTGTCGGTGATCCCGTTGTTTTTGCTGATGGGGCAGTTCGCCACCCAGGGCGGTTTGTCGCGGTCGTTGTTCAAGGCGGCAGCGGCGTTTGTCGGCCACATCCGCGGTGGGCTGGCCATGGCGGCCATCCTGTCGGCGGCGGCCTTTGGCGCGGTGTGCGGCAGCAGCGTGGCCACCGCGGCCACCATCACCCAGGTGGCCTACCCCGAGATGAAGGCCCACGGCTACCACGGCCGCCTCACCACCGCGGCGCTGGCCTGCGGCGGCACGCTGGGCATCCTGATCCCGCCGTCGGTGCCGCTGGTTATCTACGCCATCCTGAC
>NZ_JBKJOQ010000009.1:0-9165 GCF_046595475.1 Rhizobacter sp. | reverse complement strand
CCCGCTGCACGACCAGTTCATGCCCAGCATTGGCTGCGAGCCCTGCACGCGCGCCATCGCCGTGGGCGAAGACTTCCGCGCCGGCCGCTGGTGGTGGGAAGACGAGGGTGCCAAGGAGTGCGGCTTGCATGTGCATGGCGCATCTGATGACGCAAACGCAGCCGCTGTATCAATGATCGGAGACCGCAAATGAACGCCCCGCTGACCGTGGAGCAACTGCTCCCCGAGCTGGACCACACCCACCTCGACTGGCTCGAAGAAGAAGCCATCTTTATCTTGCGCGAGACCGTGGCCGCCTTCGAGCGCCCCGCCCTGCTGTTCTCCGGCGGCAAAGATTCGTGCGTGGTGTTGCGCCTGGCCGAAAAGGCTTTCAAGACACGCGGCAAAGACGGCGAGTTCAAGGGCCGACTGCCCTTCCCGCTGCTGCACGTGGACACCGGCCATAACTTCCCCGAAGTGATTGAGTTCCGCGACCGCCGCATCGCCGAGATGGGCGAGCGCCTGGTCGTCGGCCACCTTGAAGACTCCATCAAGCGCGGCACTGTGCGCCTCTCGCACCCGCTCGAGTCGCGCAACGGCCACCAGACCGTGGCTCTGCTCGAAGCCATTGAAGAGCACCGCTTTGATGTGCTGATGGGCGGCGCGCGACGCGACGAAGAAAAGGCTCGCGCGAAAGAGCGCATCTTCAGCCACCGTGACAGCTTCGGCCAATGGCAGCCTAAGGAGCAACGCCCCGAGCTGTGGACGCTGTTCAACACCCGCATCAAACCGGGTGAGCACATGCGCGCTTTCCCGATCAGCAACTGGACCGAGCTCGACGTGTGGCTGTACATCGCCCGCGAAGAAATTCCGCTGCCCAATCTCTACTTCGCGCATGACCGCCAAGTGATACGCCGCAAAGGCTTGCTGGTGCCGCTCACCGAAGTCACACCGCCCGAGGCCGACGAGCAGATCGAAACCGTGCAAGTGCGCTTTCGCACCGTAGGCGACATGACCTGCACCTGCCCGGTCGAGAGCCCCGCCGCCAACGCCACCGACATCGTGGCCGAGACCTTGAAGGTCACGGTCAGCGAACGCGGCGCCACCCGCATGGACGACCGCACCTCCGACGCCTCTATGGAACGTCGCAAGAAAGAGGGTTACTTCTGATGACCGCCGCAATCGCTGACAAGAGCGCAATCAAAGACCACCGCGCTCTGCGCTTCCTCACTGCAGGCAGCGTTGACGACGGCAAGAGCACGCTCATCGGCCGCCTGCTGTACGACAGCCGCGCCATCCTCGCCGACCAACTCGACACGCTGGAGAAGCGCGCCGCAGGTGCGCCCATCGACCTCTCGCTGTTGACCGACGGCCTTGAGGCCGAGCGCGAGCAGGGCATCACCATCGACGTGGCCTACCGCTACTTCGCCACCAAGCAGCGCAAGTTCATCATTGCGGACGCGCCCGGCCACGAGCAGTACACGCGCAACATGGTGACGGCCGCCGCCGGCAGCGACGCCGCCGTGGTGCTGGTCGACATCACCAAGCTCGACACGCACGCCCAGCCGCTGCCGCTGTTGCCGCAGACGCGCCGGCATGCACTGCTGGCTCACCTGCTGCGCGTGCCCAGCATCGTGTTCGCCGTCAACAAGCTTGACGCCGTGAGCGACCCTGCGCAGGCGTTCGAGGCCGTCAGCGTGGCGCTGCGTGCGTTTGCCGATCAAGCCGGCATTGAAGTCGCCGGCATCATCCCCGTTTCGGCCTTGCGCGGTGACAACGTTACCCAGCCGCTGGACGCCACTTGGTACAACGGCCCTACGCTGCTGCAGTTGCTCGAATCACTGCCCGCGCTGCAAGAGCGCAAAGATGGTGACCTGCTGATCCCCGTGCAGTACGTGAGCCGCGAAGGCGAAGGCACCGGCAACCAACCGCGCTCGCTGTACGGCCGCATTGCCCACGGTCGCGTGAAGGCGGGTGATGCCGTGCAAATCTTCCCGAGCGGTCAGCTCGCCACCGTGGCCGAAGTGCGGCGGGCGGGCGAGGCGGTTGATGTGGTCGAAGCCGGTCAGTCTGCCGGCGTGGTGCTAGACCGCCAGCTCGATGTGTCGCGCGGCGACTGGATCTCCACCCCGCAAACCATTCACGAGACTCAGCGCTTCTCGGCCACGCTGGCCTGGCTAGACACCGAGCCGGCAGTCGTCGGCCGAAAGTACTGGGTGCGCCACGGCAACCGCTGGGTGCAGGCACGCATCGCCAGCATCGAGAGCCGGCTCGACATACACACGCTCGAAGCGACGGACGCCGATCAACTCAAGGTCAACGAGATCGGCCACGTGATCATCGAGACGCAGCAGGCCTTGCCGGTGGAATCGTTTCAATCCAACCGTGTGGGCGGCTCGCTCATCATCGTCGACCCCGCCAGCAACCGCACAAGCGGCGCCTTGCTCGTGAAAGGTGCGGCCTGACCATGGGCCGAGTGATCTTCATCGGCGCGGGGCCTGGAGCCGCCGACTTGATGACCCTGCGCGGCGCGCGCTTGCTCGCGACCGCCGATGTGGTGCTGTTCGACGCACTCACCGACCCTGCGCTTCAAGCTCTAGCGCCCAACGCACGCTGGGTACACGTCGGCAAACGCGGCTTCTGCGACAGCACGGGCCAGACTGCCATCAACGCGCTGCTGGTGAAGTACGCCCACGAAGTGGGCACCGTCGTGCGCCTCAAAGGTGGTGACCCGAGCATATTCGGACGCCTGGAAGAAGAACTCGAAGCACTGGCCGCCGCCAACATTCAAAGCGAAGTGGTGCCCGGCGTGACCGCCGCCATCGCCGCTGCCGCCAGCAGCCAACGCCCGCTCACGCGCCGTGGCAGCGGTCGCAGCGTGAGCCTCGCCACCGCCATGACGCGCACAGGCAACCTGCATGCCACACGCAGCGCCGACACCGAGGTCTTCTACATGGCCGGCAAGCAGTTGGCGGCCTTGTCGCGCCAACTGATCGACGCGGGCTGGCCTGCCGATACGCCGGTGAGCGTGGTTTCGCGCGCCGGCTGGCCCGATGCCCTGCACAGCGACCAAAGCGTGCAAGATTTGGCACAAGCCAGCCTCTTGCACGCGGGGCGGCCGACCATCGTCACCGTGGGTGCAGGTGCCCGCCCTTTGAACACCCCCATTCACAGGACGCCATCAGCTTCGGTGAAAACCCTCAAGCCTTTAAAATGCGAGGCTTCGCCTGAAGGCGAGCCCCGCTCAACCGTCAATTCTTCTTCAAAGCAAGAGCCATGACCCACGTCGTCACCGAAGCCTGCATCCGCTGCAAATACACCGACTGCGTGGACGTCTGTCCCGTCGACTGCTTCCGCGAGGGCCCCAACTTCCTCACCATCGATCCCGATGAGTGCATCGACTGCGCGGTGTGCATCCCCGAGTGCCCCGTCAACGCCATCATGCCGGAGGAAGACGTGCCCGGCGACCAGCAGCACATGATCAAGATCAACGCCGACCTCGCCAAGAGCGGTTGGCCCAGCATCACCAAGCGCAAGGCGCCGCTGGCCGATGCCGACGATTGGAAAGACAAGACCGGCAAGCTCTCGGAGCTGGTCAAGTAGCCCTCACCGCATCACCATGGAACCGAACGCCAACCCGGAGATTTCCAGAACGGCAGGCTCTTACGACGGCCCCATTGAAACCGATGCGGTGATCATTGGTGCCGGCCCGGTGGGCTTGTTCCAGGTGTTCGAATTGGGGCTGCTGGAGATCAAGGCCCACATCATCGATTCACTCGCCTACCCCGGCGGCCAATGCATCGAGCTCTACCCCGACAAGCCGATCTACGACATCCCGGCCGTGCCCATGTGCACCGGCAAGGAGCTCACCGACAACTTGCTCAAGCAGATCGAGCCCTTCGGCGCCACCTTCCACTTGGGGCAAGAAGTTACCGTGGTGCGCAAACAAGAAGACGGCCGCTTCTACGTTGAAACGTCTAAGGCCACACGCTTTCTCAGCAAGACCATCTTCATCGCCGGCGGCGTGGGCTCGTTTCAGCCTCGGCTGCTGAAGGTCGACGGCATCGACAAGTACGACGGCACACAGCTGCACTACCGCGTAAAGAACCCGGCGCAGTTCGCTGGCAAAAACCTGGTGATCGTGGGCGGCGGTGACTCGGCCCTCGACTGGTCGCTCAACTTCGCGCAAGACGGCCCCCACAAGGCCGAGAGCGTGATCTTGCTGCACCGGCGCGACGGCTTTCAGGCAGCACCCGCCAGCGTGACCAAGATGCGCGAGCTGTGCGAGGCCTACGAGATGCAGTTTCTCGTCGGCCAAGTGACAGGCATAGAGGAGGCTGATGGCCGGCTCACCAGCCTCAAGGTCACGGGCAGCGACGGCATCACCCGCGTGGTGCCGCTCGATGTGTTGCTGGTGTTCTTTGGCTTGAGCCCCAAGCTCGGGCCCATCGCCGAGTGGGGCCTGAACCTCGAGCGCAAGCAGATCGTCGTCGGCACCGAGACCTTCGAGACCAACACCCCGGGCATCTTTGCGGTGGGTGACGTCAACACCTACCCGGGCAAGAAAAAGCTGATCCTCTCCGGCTTTCACGAAGCGGCACTTGCGGCCTTTGGTGCGGCGCCGTACATCTTTCCAGACAAGCGCATACACCTCCAGTACACGACCACCAGCCCCAAGCTGCACAAGGTCCTGGGCGTGGAGACACCGACGTTTGATTAGCCCCCAGTCGCTTCGCTGTCGCCTTGCGGGCCGCGCCGGGCCAGCGGCCCGACTCCTCGCCACACACAAACAGCACACTGGACTGTTTGTGTTCGGGCTCAGATAATCCGCTCGCTGCGCATTCTGCGCAGCACTCGCTAGGGGTGTTGAACGCGCCGTCATCAAGACGAGCGTTTGACTGAGAGAGTCCCTTTGAACCTGATTGAGGTAATCCTCGCGCAGGGAAGCATGCACAAAAGCCTATGCCGTGTTCACGGCGCCGCGGCCCGTGCTCGCCGACCTGCCATCGCTTTTCCGGACATCACGATGGCAAACATTCGCTCGTTTAATTTCTCCCGCTCGCCCATCGCCGCGGCCGCGCTGCTGCTGGCCACAAGCGCTCACGCTCAGACCACCACCCTCGCACCGGTCACCGTCACCGGCCGAAGCGAATCCGTGGCTACCGTCTCGGGCTGGGGCGACGTGCCCTTGTCGGCAACCCCCGTGCAAGCCACGGTGATCAACGCAGAACAGATGCGCGACCGCGGGGTGCAGCGCCTGGCCGACATCGTGCGCAGCGACCCTGCCGTCAGCGACTCGTACAACGCCGAGGGCTACTGGGACTTCCTCACCGTGCGCGGCTTCGTGCTCGACAACCGCTTCAACTATCGCCGCGATGGCCTGCCCATCAACGCCGAAACCTCGATCCCGCTCGACAACAAAGACCGCATCGAAGTGCTCAAAGGCACAAGCGGCATTCAGGCCGGCACCAGCGCGCCGGGTGGCTTGGTCAATCTCGTCGTCAAGCGGCCCAGCGAAGCCCCACTGCGCCACGTGCAGCTCGGCTGGCGCGAGCCCGGCTCGGTGCTGGGTGCTGTCGACCTCAGCCAGCGCTTCGGTAGCAACAGCGCATTCGGCGTGCGCCTGAATGCCGCCTATGAGCACCTCGACCCCAAGCTCTACAGCGCCAAGGGCCAGCGCCATCTGCTCGCGGTAGCGGGTGACTGGCGCGTGAGCCCCGACACCCTGCTCGAAGCCGAGTTCGAGACCAGCCATCGTTCACAACCCAGCCAGCCCGCTTTCAGCCTGCTCGGCTCCACCGTCCCCGCGCCTGTCGACCCGCGCATCAACCTCAACAACCAAGCCTGGTCGCAGCCGGTGGTGATGGACGCCAACACCGCGTCATTTCGTGCCAGCCACAACATGGGCAACTGGCGCCTCGCCGCCCATGCCGCCACGCAACAACTGAAGACGGATGATCGCCTCGCCTTCCCCTATGGGTGCAGCACCGAAGGCAACTACGACCGCTACTGCAGCAACGGTACGTACGACCTGTACGACTTCCGCAGCGAGAACGAGCGCCGCCGCATCGATGCGCTCGAAGTGGCAGCCCAGGGCGAAGCCAAGACCGGCGGCATGCTACACAGCTGGTCGGTCGGCACGCTGCTGAGCAAGGTCAAGAACCGCTTCGACTCGCAGACCTACGACCTCAGCTACGCCAACCCCTACGAGACCGTGCCCACAGGGATGGGCAATGTCGACGGCACATTGGCCACCTACCCCAACGACCCACGCTCCAGCCCCAACACCAACCGCGATGAGCGCTCCACTGAGGTGTATGCACGCGATGCGGTGAAGCTCAACGAAAGCGTCACCCTGTGGCTGGGCATGCGGCACACGCAGCTCAAGCGCCAGTCGGTGCGAACCGATGGCTCGCGCGCTACCGACTACACGCAATCATTCGTCGCCCCGTCACTCGCAGCCAGCTACACGCTGGCGCCCGAGCAGATGGTCTACGCCAGTTGGAGCCAAGGCGTCGAAAGCGACGTGGTGCCCAACCGCCCTGGCTACAGCAACGCCGGTGAAGCATTGCCTGCCGCCAGAAGCCGACAGATCGAAGCCGGCATCAAGGTCGGCACGCCGCACGCCACCTGGGGCATCGCCTGGTTCGACATCGTGCGCCCGGCATGGGGTGATTTCGCAGGCCAACGCGGCGAAGACGGTGACGCGCAACACCAGGGCATCGAAGCCAACGCCGCGTGGCGCTCCGGTGCCTGGGCTTTGCAAGGTGGGCTGCAAGCCCTTCACGCCCGCCGCCACGGCAGCCAGGCGACACCTGAGGCCAACGGCAAGCGCCCGACCAATGTGCCCGAACGCACGCTCAAGCTGCAGGCGAGCTATGAAGTCGCCGCGTTGAAAGGCCTGCGCATGCAGGCCGATGCGCTGGGGGTCAGCAATCGCATGGTGCTCGCCGACAACAGCGTGCGCATTCCGGGCTATGGCATGGCCGATCTGTCGGCGCGCTACGAGCAAAAGCGCGAGACCGGCGGCGCCCTCGTGTGGCGCGCCGGAGTCGACAACGTTTTCAACCGCCGCGCCTGGCGCGAATCGCCTTTCCAGTTCGATCATGTCTACCTGTACCCGCTGGCGGCACGCACCTTCCGCGTGTCGGTCGAAGTGAGCCTGTAAACGGCCCGAAAACTCCAGCTATAATGTGAGGCTGTTCCTCGATAGCTCAGTTGGTAGAGCGCCGGACTGTTAATCCGTAGGTCCCTGGTTCGAGCCCAGGTCGAGGAGCCAAGAAAAAGGTAATGAAATCAAGGTCTTGTAGCGATGCAAGGCCTTTTTTCTTGCCCGAAATTTGTTCCGGAAACCGTTCCGCTATCGCTATGAACACTGCACCGGCCCTCGTCACGGCCCCCGCAGAACCGTAGGGAGCACCGGGCTGTCCCTCTGTCGTGGACTGCTTCAAATTCCGGAACAAGATCGGTCCCGACGTGGTCCCACGAGGCACTACGCGACGGCTGGAGAGAACGCAGGTTCACGATGCGTGAACCCCGGCGCGACGTCACGGCGAGGCGCGGCCAACGTGATGCGACCCTGCGTCGAAGCGATAGCCGGGTGAAGGCGAGTCACCTGTCGTGAGCGATCCGTCATCACATCGATTGACGTACGCGCCGCCCTCGGGACTTGGGGCGGCACGCGCCTCGTATCGGCGGTCTGCCTCGTGGTCGGAACCGGTCAATCGTTGCTCAGATCCGTACGCCGGCAGCAGTTTAGGTTTGTCCGACATCTGCCCGTAGCGCTGGCAAGGTCGACGCATGGCACCGACCTGAGGGCAGGAAGATTGATTGCACCGCGCCGCTCATCGGGTCGTCGCCGAAGCGTGTGCCGCTGCGAATGACAAAGGTGCTGCGCGCGTCGGGGTGCGTACACGAGCGCGCCGTCATCTTCGGCAGGTTCTGTCGACTCGCATATGTTCGTTGCCGTACAGATCACGCGCCCATACGGGTTCAGCATAAGCACCCATGTTGGCCCGAAGTGGCGCGTGTTTCGGCTGATCGTGAAGGCATCTCTCGCTGTTTTCTGCCGACACCATCGTTCACGCAATTGAATCGAGGTGGACATTGGCACCAACTGACTCCGGAGTTCAATCTATGAGCAAGCCCCGCAAGAAGGACCTCTCGCCAGACCTTGATCTGCAAAAGTGTCTGACGGGTATTAAAGGGTTTGACGAGATTACGGAAGGTGGAATTCCGAGAGACAGAATCACCTTGTTGTGCGGGGGCACTGGTACCGGGAAGACGCTGCTTGGCGTTGACTTTTTGCTCAACGGCGCGAGCCGCTACGACGAAACCGGCGTCTTCATGTCATTTGAAGAGACTGAAGATGAGCTGTACAAAGATGTGGCCTCGCTGAACTTGAACTTGCAAGCGCTCGTCGCTGAAAAGAAGATTCTTATCGACTACGTTCTGCTCGACCGAAAAGATGTTCAAGAGGCAGGGGAGTTCAACCTCGAAGGACTCTTTGTTCGACTTGAACTTGCCATCGACTCCATCAAGGCGAAACGCGTCGTGCTGGATTCCATCGAATCATTGTTCGCCGGCGTCAGTGATGCGGGCATCCTCCGCCTTGAAATCAAGAGACTCTTTCGTTGGCTCAAGGACAAGAAAGTCACAGCGTTGATCACCGGGGAACTGCAACAAGGCTCGTTCACTCGCCATGGCTTGGAGGAATACATTTCCGGCTGCATCATCCTTGTGGATAACCGCGTCAGGGAACAAATAGCAACGCGCCGAATTCGTGGCATCAAATATCGCGGATCCAACCACGGAGCCAACGAGTATCCATTCGTCATCGACAAAGGTGGGCTTTCAGTCATCCCCATCACTTCTGCAGGCCTGGACCAGCCGGGCACGGCCGAACGGGTGGCGACAGGCATCGCGTCACTGGACAAATTGTTTCAGGGTGGCGGATACACCAGAGGAAGCACCGTTCTCGCATCGGGCACCGCGGGGACGGGCAAGACCAGTCTCGCAGCCGCTTTCGCCGTGGAAACGTGCAGGCGTGGGGAGAAATGCCTTTTCTTGTCGTATGAAGAGTCAGCGGGCCAACTGATCCAGAACTTGAGTTCCATCGGATTCGACCTCGCGCCACTGGTGAAGAAGGGCCTGCTGAAAATCGTATCGACCCGGCCGTCGTTCTTT
>NZ_JBKJOQ010000074.1:0-14732 GCF_046595475.1 Rhizobacter sp. | reverse complement strand
CGGGTTGAACGGGCCGGCGCGCTCCAGGTGGGCGGGCACGTAGTAGCTGCCCGTCGGGTGGTTGGCGGCCATCCACTTCATGGCTTCGACGGTCTTGTCGTGGCCGCGCGTGCCGTTGCCAGTGCCGCTGGCGGGGATCAGCTTCTGCGCGGTGGCATTCCAGCTCGGGTCGGCCGCGTTCAAGCTGCCGGGAACGGCGCAGTTCCAGTTGTTGCCGACGGCCGATCCGGTGGTGTTGCCGCGGCTGGTGTCGGTGTCACCGCGGTCAAAGCAGTACGACCACTGGGCCAGCGCCGTGGCACTGCCAGCGGGGGTGTAGCCAGGGGTGGTGGGCAGCGTGGCGTTGTCGAGCGAGGCCGGCATCTGGCCGGTGATGACCGACATGGACGAGTGCTCGTGGCCTGCGACCACAGACTCCAGGCCCATGAACAGCGGCAGGTCGCGGTAGGCCGCCAGGTACTCGATCAGCGGGTACTGGAATTCTTGAATTGTTTGCCAGCGCCACATGTTGCCGGTGCCGCCTACGCCGCCGCCGGTGCCCTTGATGTTGGCGGCGCCAACGCTGGCCGTCCAGCTGGTGGTGGGGCCTGCGCCGGTGTACGGATAAGCCGGGGTGCTCAGCGTGGCGTCTTCAGCCAAGGTGCAGTTGCGGTTGCCGTTGCCGCCGTGGCCGGCTTGCACGAACCAGTCGAGGCCCCAGGGCGTCTCGACTGTGTCAGTCACTTTCTTCACCAGCTTCTGCATCGAGATCACGCCGTCAGAGCAGGTGGTGTGGTTGTGAAAGTCGCCGGTGACGTACTTGCCCGCGGGCTTGCTGTTGGCGACCGTGGGGGCCACGCCCATGGCGGTTGCGCCGACCACGGCGATCGCGGCAAGCGCGACCTGACTCTTGGTGAATCGAATTTTCATAACACTCCTCGGTTTAGATTCGTTGCGCTGGGTAATCTGGACAGACCCGATGGAAATTCAGGGAAGAAATACCCAGAAAACCGTGGTTCGAGCGCGAACGTTAAAGGCCTGCAGTGACCCGGGAGTGAAGAAGCGAGTGCTTGGGGTAATCCGCTCAAGTAGCTCGATATAGCTATATCGCGAAGGCGGTGCACGCCCCTCCGGGTTGCTACCACCCACCCATTTGGGCCATGTTGGTTGTCAATCAATTGACACATGGCAGGCTCGGGTGGCGTCTGCCATTTTTCCGTCATGAAAAACAGCCGTTCGGGGCATTGCGGCAGTTTCGTCAAGAAACTCAAATGAGGCCAGATCACGTCCAGCCCGATTTATTTGATGGGCACTAATAAATCTTGGAGCCGCCTCATGAAATTGATTCCCACACTTATTGCAGCCGCTGGCCTTTGCGCCGCTGCCCCGGCATTTGCTGCCATGCTCACGGTCGATTTCGAAGGCGCGCCCAGCTTCGCGTCCATTGATAACTATTACAACGGGGGCGCTGGCGCCAACCTCGGCGTCAACTTCAGCCTGCCGGCACTGGCCCTGGCCAACGACGGCACAGGCAGCGGCCCCAACGGCGAGTTCTTCTCCAACGCGCCGACGCCGGGCACCGTGATGTTCGCCACCGACGTGGCCACCTACATGAACGTGGCCGCGGGCTTCGTGGGCGCGGTGAATTTCTACTACTCGTCGGCCGGTGGCTCCACCACGGTCAATGTGTACTCCGGCCTCAACGGCAGCGGCAGCCTGCTGGGCTCGATCAGCTTTGGCGAGAACTCCACCAACGCAGCCCCCTTCGACACCTGGTCGCTGGCGTCGGTGGCGTTCGGGGGCACTGGCCAGTCCATTTCCTTCGGCGACAACGTCAACGTGGCCTACGACAACGTCTCGGTCAACGCCGTGCCACTGCCTGCAGCGCTGTTGCTCTTCCCCTTCGGCCTTGCCGGCCTTGGGGTGGTGGCGCGCCGCAAGCGCGAAGCCTGAGCGAGCCCAGGGCGCTTGGCTGAGTGCCTCGGCGCTCATCAGGGTTCACATTAAAAAAAGAGGGAGGGAGAAGTGATGAGCAAGAGCTTGCATCGTTGGGCAGCGTGCGCCCTGTTGGGCGCGCTGGCCTGTGTGTCGACGGCCCAGGCGGCCATGGTCGAGTACACCGCCACGTCGCTGGGCGGTGACGCCTGGCGCTACGACTACACGCTGAACAACAGCGGCCCGGCATTGAGCTTCGATGAGTTCACCGTCTACTTCGATGCCCCCGGCGCAAGCGCACTCTCGGCGGCGGCCACGCCCGGTGGCTGGAGCAGCCTGGTCGTGCAACCCGACCCTCTGTTGCCCGATGCGGGGTTCTTCGATGCCCTGCACCTGTCGGGCAATGTGGCGGCGGGCAGCACCATCACCGGTTTCTCGGTGTTCTTCTCGTATCTCGCAGGCCTCACACCGGGTGCGCAGCGATTCGAACTGGTGACGTCTGAGCCCTTCCAGACCGTCTACAGCGGCCTCACGTCCTTGGCTACGCCATCGCCCGTGCCCTTGCCTGCCGGCTTCGCGCTGATGCTGTTCGGCCTGTGCAGCGGCGGTGCCTTCAGTCTGCGTGGCAAGCGCAGCACGCCTGCTCTCGCTGGCGCCGCAGGGGTGCAGCCATGATGGCCCGCAGCCGCTCCGTTTTCGCGGGCCTCGTGGCGGGCTTTGCCATGCTGGTCTCTGTGTTGCCAGGCGTGGCGCACGCCGCGGCCGAGGTCACGGGCCAGGAGCTGGTGAGCTCGGTGCGCGCAGGCCGCACCAGCTTCGACTACACCTACCGCATCACGGTGCGCAATGGCACACCGGCACTGGCGGCGGCACAGGCCCTGGTGGTGAGCAACTCGCCCGCCACGCAAGTGGTGAAAGGCTCGGTCGCGCTGGGTGACATTGCTGCGGGGGCCACGCTCACCAGCACCGACACCTTCACCATTCGCCAAGACCGCACCGCGCCGTTCAACCCGGCCTCGTTGATCTGGGTGGTGGCGGGCGGCGTGGTCGCGGGCCCGGCGTCGTTGGAGCTCAGCTTGTCAGAGCCCTTCGTGGCGCCTGACGGCAGCGTCTCGGTTTTGCCGGTGGTGCGCGACGGTGGCGGCAGGTTGCTGGACAACGCCGACTTGCAGCTCAACGTGGCAGTGGCGCCCGTGGGCACAGTCACCGGCAATGCGCCGGTGGTCAGTGGCCTGAGCGTGAGCTTCCCCAAGCTCGTCAAGCGGCTGCTGAACCAAGACATGACGGTCGACCCCGAGGGCGAGTACGCCGACGGCGACCCGACCGACCCCAACTACGGCCGAGAAACCGGCGGGCGCTACCGCGTCACCGTGTCCGTTGCGGGCACCTCTCTCACCGCCAGCAAAGAGGTGATGGTCTTGCCCAGCGGCACGGCTGCCGTCACGGTCAAGGCGAGTCAGTACGCCGGCCAGATGGAAAGCCTGCTGGCTGCTGCTGCGTTGGCCAGCCAGAACGGCGACGCTGCGGGTTTGGCGCAAGCGCGGGCTGCGTTGCAGGCGGTGAATGGCAACCATGACTATTCCAGTGCGGTGCTCGGCGCCACACAAGCGCTGGCGCCGCCCAACGGCTACCTGGTCACGCCGGCGCTGCTGGTCTCACGTGGCTTTGTGGCAGGGCCGCAAGACGCGCAGTTCGTGACAGCACTGAACACTCTGGTCACGCGCATACGCGGGGCGCGCGCGCAGGTGGAGGCCGTCAACGTCAACGCGCTCTCGCAAGAATCGATCGATGCGCTGCAGGCCGCGGCCGTGGCATACAAGCAGGCGCTCGTCGGCTTGCAGGCCTTGCAGCTGAGTGCACTGGGTGCGACCCAGCAGGAGGCTGCGATCAATCTTCAGGTGGGCACCGAGCTGCCCCTGCTGCTGGATGCCATCAAGCGCAAGTCGGGCGAGCTGCTGGCCACCGTGACCACCAGCAGCCTGCGCACGTCCACGCGGGTGGCGGGTCGGCCTTCGGGCCCTGCCGCGGCAGCCGGTTCACCACGCGCCATGTACGCCGGCGCGCAGCCGGTGCAGGTGTTCTCCTTCTTCTCGACCGCGTTTTCCATCTTCACCGACTTGTCGGGCACGGCGCGGGCCAACATCATCGAGCTCACGGTCACGCTGGTGAACAGCCTCATCAACATCACGGTCGCCAACGTGATCAACGAAAACAACCCGGGTGGCCTGTCGATCGACGCCTGCCTGGCGAGCTCGTCGCTGGCTTTCGTGTGCCCCAACTACCGGCCCAGCCTGGTGACGGGCTCAGGCTTCGGCCGCGATGCCAGCGCGGTGAAGGTGGCGCTGGTCGGCTGCATCGGCGGCGACCTCATTCGCAACCTGATGACACTGCGCCAACCCAAAGACATTGCGGCCGGCATACGCCTGATCAACAAGGTGGTGTCGATCACCAACTCGCTGCAGCAAGAAGGCGGTGTGGGCGCGGTGGTCACGCCCGACTTCATCGACGAAGACGACATCTTCGGTGGCGACCGCCTCTACTTCGGCAACGGCTGGCCGCGTGTGAACCAGGGTCGACTGCCTTGCGTAGGCATCGTGATCGTGATGAACCAGAAGACTGGCGGCGTCTCGGCGCTGAACCTCAACTTCCTGGGGCAGTGCGGCTGAGCCGGCCTGTCAGTGCGCAAGCGTCATGTCGGCCAGCATGATCGCGAGGCCCACCACGAAGGCCACAACACTCGCCCGCTTCAGCAGGTTCCAGGCATTTGGAAACCCCGTGTCCAGCACCGCTTCACGTGGGTCTGCGGGGTTGACGGCCACCTCAACCGTGGCGCCCACGGGGAAGCGTTTCAGCATCTTCTTCACATCGTCTTCGGTGCCCGGAAATGGGGTGCCTTCCGTGTGCTTGCTTGACGTGTACTGAGCACCCCCTACCGAGTAGCGAAACGCAAACTCGGCCAGGTTGATCGTGCCATCGTCGCCCGACCCGTCTCGTACGAAAGACTGGGTGATCGTGGCGTGCACCTTCGGCCAGGCTTGCATTTGCCGATAGGTGCTGACGCGCCTGGCCGCCTTGAGGCCCAGGGGTATCGAGCCGAGCAGCAAGGCGAAGCCGAATAGCGAAAGAGTGCGCATGGTGATTTTGTCGCGGGGTGTTTGAGGGGCTTTGGTATTCGTGGGGGGCAGCCCAGCCTCATTCTGCAGGCTTGACCCTCTGCGCCAGCATCTCCGCCAGCTCGGCCACCGGAACGGCGAAGCCTATGCCGAAGCCTGCCGGTATGGTGGCGTTGGCGATGCCGATCACCTGACCGGCCAGGTTCAGCACCGGCCCACCAGAGTTGCCCGGGTTCACCGCCGCGTTGAGTTGCATGCGCCGGGCCAACGCCTCCGGCACGAGCACGGCGCCGGGCAGGGCACTCACGATGCCGGTGGTGGCAGTGGGCTGCGTGCCGAAGGGGCAGCCCAGCACCAGAATCCACTCGCCCGGCATCGCGGCCTCTGTTGCCAAGGCCAGGCCTGGTATTGGGGCGCTGGCATCGATCTCCAGCAAGGCGAGGTCTTTGTCAGGATCGACCACCACCACGCGGGCGCGCCAGCGCTTCGATTCCCAATGCACCGTCGGCGCCGCCTGCAATGACGCCAAGGTGTGCGCCGCCGTGGCGATGAGGCTTGTGTTCGCCACGCGAAAGCCAGAGCCCAGCACGACGCTGTCATTGCCAATCCCCACCACGGCCGGCGCGCTTTGCCGCAGCGCGCGAACGAAGTCGGGCGTTTGTGCCGGGGGCGCCGCGGCGCACGCGCCCAGTGCCAGCGCCACCAAGGGCCCCAGCAGCGCTGAGACCAGAAGCAACAGCCTCCTCAAGACACACCGCTCAGGTCTATGCCCCACACGCGCGCCAGTGCGTTGATCAGCAAGGCGGCCATCAGGCAGACCACCAGGGCCAGCAGCTTGCGCTGTGGCCACATGCGCCAGACCGCCAAGCCGGCGGCAACAGACAAGAAGACGAGGGTGATCTCTTTCAGCACGAGGCTCATCGGCGAATCGTCTCCTGAATTGCGTTGCGGTGGTGGCGCAGCCCATGGCCCGTTCGGACTATGCCGATGCAAACGATGTGCTGTCAGAGGCGATCGGACTAGTCCGAGCGACATGCGTCAGTCACGACAGCCCGCGAACATCGGTCTAGAAACAGGAGAGAGGCCCCATGAAAATAGTGCTGCTGAGCATGAACTTTGCTCCCGAGTTGACCGGCATCGGCAAGTACTCTGGCGAAATGGCAGACGACCTGGTGGCGCGTGGCCACGAAGTGCGGGTGGTGTGCGCCCCTCCGTATTACCCGACTTGGCGTGTGCAGCCAGGCTATTCGGGTGGCCACTATCAAGTCGAACACCCCCGGCCGGGCCTCACGGTCTATCGCTGCCCGGTGTGGATCCCCAAGCGCCTGGGTGGCCTCAAGCGGCTGCTGCATCTGGCGAGCTTTGCGCTGTCCAGCTTGCCCGTGCTCTTGCGCCTGGTGTTTTGGCAGCCGCGCGTCGTCTTCGCAGTAGCGCCTGCGCTCTTTTGCGCGCCTGCGGCCTGGCTCACGGCGCGTCTGGCCGGTGCCAAGGCATGGCTGCACATACAAGACCTGGAGATCGATGCAGCGTTCGAGTTGGGCATGCTGAAAAAGCCATTCGCGCGCCGCTGTGCGCTGGCCGCCGAGCGCTTCCTCATGCGCCGCTTCGATGCCGTGTCCACCATCTCTAGCCGCATGTTGCGCAAGCTGGCGGCCAAGGGCGTGCCTCTGCAAGACACCGAGATGCTGCCCAACTGGGTCGACCTGGCCGCCGTGCGGCCCACCGACATGTCGCAGGCGCTGCGCCAGTCGCTCAACATCTCTGCTTCGCAGGTGGTGTGCCTCTTCTCCGGCACCATCAACCGCAAGCAGGGCCTGGGCGTGCTGATCGAGACGGCTCGTTTGCTGAAAGACGAATCGAACGTGGTGTTCGTGATCTGTGGCAACGGCGAAGTGCGGCCAGACCTCGAAGCTTCGGCCGCCGATCTCGGCAACATCCGCTTCATGGACCTGCAACCCCTGTCGGCCCTCAATGCCTTGCTCAACATGGCCGACGTCCACCTGCTGCCGCAGTTGCGGGGCGCGGCTGATCTGGTGATGCCTTCTAAGCTCGCGGGCATGCTCGCCAGCGGCCGGCCAGTGATCGCAGCCGCCATTCCCGGCACTGAGATCGCCTCGATCGTCGAAGGCTGCGGCGTCGTCACCGAGCCTGAGTGCGCGCACGGGTTTGCGAGTGCCATTGCTGGCCTGAGTGCCGACACGGCGCGACGACAACGCCTGGGCGCTGCGGGCCGCGCCTACGCCGAGCGGGTGCTCGATTCGCAGAAGATCTTCGATCGGCTCGACGCTCGAATCGAAGCGTTCGGCCGCCGCGGCGTGTCGCACGCGCCAGCAGCCTCTGCTGAGAAAGTCGCGCAATAAACAAGAGGCGGTGATCGAAGCTGGGCGTGCAACACGCGCCGGGCCGTGGTGGCGCCAGCGCCTCTTCACCACCACGTCACATTCGCTGCGCACACTGCGTTTTTCCCAACGCCCGAGACGCATCCGCCATGAAGTTTGTTCGCCAGCGCCGCGGATTCACGCTGCTTGAACTGCTGGTGGTGATGGTCATCATCGGCCTGCTCGCCGCCTACGTGGGCCCCAAGTACTTCGCGCAAATCGGCAAGTCTGAAGTCAAGACCACCAAGGCACAGATTGTTGCTTTCGAAAAAGCACTGCAGCAATTTCGTGTTGACGTGGGCCGCTACCCGACCACCGAGCAAGGCTTACAGGCCCTGCTGACCAAGCCTGCGAACATCAGCAAATGGGACGGCCCCTACCTGGAGAAGGCGCTGCCCATGGACCCCTGGGGCCAGCCTTATGTCTTCGTGTCTCCGGGTGAGCATGGCGACGTCGACATCAGCTCCTTGGGCCGCGACGGCCGCCCCGGTGGCGACGGGCTCGACGCTGACATCACCAGCTGGTGAGCGGCCGCACGCACGCGCCGAGTGACCATGCAATACGCCGTCAAGGCAGTGCGCCACATGCAATCGGTTTCCATCATGCTGGAGGCAGCCGACCCGAAAGATGCGCGCCTACAGGCTGAGTCGCAAGGCTATGCGGTGGTGGCGGTCAAGCTTGCGGCCGCCAGGCGCGGCCTCGGGCTCGGGTTCAGGCGAGCGCCGGCGTTTCCGCTGCTGCACTTCAACCAGAGCTTGCTGATCCTGCTGAAGGCCGGGCTTTCGGTGGTCGAGGTCATCGAGACGCTGGCCGACCGCGAAACGCGAGCCGACGCCAAGCAGGTGCTGACCAAGCTGATGGAGCAGCTGAAGGTGGGCCTGTCGTTTTCGGCCGCGCTCGAAGCGCAGCCAGCTGTCTTTCCGCCGCTCTACGTGGCCAGCGTGCGCGCGAACGAACGCACTGGCGCTCTCATCGAGGCCATCGAGCGCTTCGTGCAGTACCGCGCGCAGTCTGACCACATGCGCAAGCGCGTGATTGGCGCCGCCATCTACCCCGCCATGATCCTCGGCGTGGGCACGCTGGTCATCGCCTTCTTGCTGCTCTATGTGGTGCCGCGCTTTAGCCAGGTGTTTCAAGACATGGGCGAGCGCATCCCCCCCATGTCGCGCCTGTTGTTGCAGTGGGGGCAGTTCGCCCATGCCCACGGCCAGCAGCTGCTCGTGGGCGGCGCATTGGCAATGGCCGGTTTGATCTACGCATTGACACGCGAGTCGGTGCGGTTTGCGGCGGCGCGGCTGATCCAGCGCATCCCACGCGTCGGCGAGTACGTGCGGGTCTATCAGCTGGCCCGCTTCTACCGCGCGCTCGGCATGCTGCAGCAGGCCGGCATGCCCATCGTGGTCGCGCTCGACCTGGTGGTGGGCCTGCTGCCGGTCAACCTGCACCCGGCGCTTGCCGCCGCGCGGCGCGACATAGGCGAAGGGCGCTCGATCTCCGCCGCTTTCGAAACCCATGGCCTCACCACCGCCGTGTCGCTGCGCCTGCTGCGCGCGGCCGAGCGCACCGGCCAGATGGGCGAGATGCTGGAGCGCACCGCCGGCTTCCATGAAGAAGACATCTCTCAGGCCATCGAGTGGTTCATCCGCCTCTTCGAGCCCTTGTTGATGATGGCCATCGGCATCGTCATCGGCATCGTGGTGCTGCTGATGTACGCGCCTATCTTCGAGCTGGCGGGGAGCGTGCAATGAACGCCTTCACCGAGCAGCATGTGCAGGGCGAGCTGGCCACCCAGATGCTCACACCGGCCATCGTGCGGGCGGCGCGCCTCAAGGCGCGCGGCCAGCAGCGCAGCGCCACCGCGGTGCTCGAAGAAGAGCTGGCGCTGGCGCCCGAGATGCTGATGCAAGCCCTGGGCGGCGCGCTGGGCTACCGCGTGCTCGACAGCCACGGCCTGCTCGCGCTAGTCCCCGCTTTCGACCTGCTGGGCTATGCCGAAGCGGTGAAGCGGGGCTGCCTGGCCTTCCGCGAAAGCGGCCAGGTGGTACTGGTCGTGTCCGACCCGTTCGACGATGCCCTGCAGGCCTGGTACGCAGAGCGCATGCCCTGTGGCTACGAGTTGCGCCTGGCGCAGTCGGCCGACATCGTCGCCTTCCTGTCGCGCCACGAAGACTCCATGCGTGCCATCGACACCGCCTTGCCGGCGAGCGAGAGCACGGCCACCAGCAGCACCGATCTCGAAGACCTGTCGATACGCTCGATCGGCGAAGGCACCAGCGTGGTGGTGAAGCTGGTGCACTCCACGCTGTACGACGCGCTCAAGAGCGGCGTGAGCGACATCCACATCGAAAGCCACTTGAGTGGCCTGGTGATCAAGTACCGGCTCGACGGCACGCTCACGCAGGTGGGCGCCATCGAAGGGCGCGAGCTGGCCGAGCAGGTGCTGTCGCGTTTGAAGGTGATGTCCGAGCTCGACATCGCCGAGCGGCGTGTGCCGCAAGACGGGCGTTTTCGCGTGCGCGCACTGGGCCGCGAGATCGACTTTCGCGTGTCCATCATGCCCAGCATCCACGGCGAAGACGCGGTGGTGCGCGTGCTCGACAAGCGCTCGCTGGCCGACCAGGTGTCCGGCCTGCGGCTCGACGTGCTGGGCTTCGACGAGGCCACGCTGCTCGCCTTTAGACGCATGGCGCGTGACCCCTATGGCCTGCTGCTGGTAACCGGCCCGACCGGCAGCGGCAAGACCACCACGCTTTATGCCGCCATCTCCGAGATCAACCATGGGCACGACAAGATCATCACCATCGAAGACCCGGTGGAGTACCAGCTGGCGGGTGTGCTGCAGATCCCGGTCAACGAGAAGAAGGGGCTCACCTTCGCGCGCGGTCTGCGATCCATCTTGCGGCACGACCCCGACAAAATCATGGTGGGTGAGATTCGCGACCCCGAGACCGCGCAGATCGCCATTCAGGCGGCACTTACCGGCCACCTGGTGTTGTCGACGGTGCACGCCAACAACGTGTTCGACGTGATCGGCCGCTTCACCCACATGGACGTCGACCCCTACAGCTTTGTCTCCGCCCTCACCGGCGTGCTGGCCCAGCGCCTGCTGCGGGTGAACTGCCTGCATTGCAGCGAGCCGGTCAGCTTGAGCCCTGAGGTCTTGCGCGAGTCGCTGATCGACCCGGCCTGCGTGGAAGGTCGTGTGCTGAAAGCCGGGCGCGGCTGCGGCAAGTGCCGCGGCACCGGCTTCAAGGGGCGCAAGGCCGTCGGCGAGCTGCTGCTGCTAGACGACGCCTTGCGCGAGCTGATCGTGGCGCGTGCGCCCGTGCGGCAGATCAAAGAAGCGGCACGCAAAAACGGCACCCGCTTTCTGCGCGATGCCGCGGTCGACCTGCTGTTAGATGGCCACACCACACTTGAAGAGGTCAACCGTGTCACGCTGGTTTCCTGAACCCACCTTGCTGTGGCTGCGGCCGCAAAAAGCCCAGCTCAGCCTCGACGCCTTCGAGGGCGAGCTGGACCGCATGGCGCTGCGGCGCGGTGCACGCCTCACCTGCGTGGTGGCGGGCGAGGGCGTGCGCTACCGCATCGTGCCGTGGAGCGACGAGCTTTCGAGCCCGCAGCAGCGGCAGGTTTTCGTCAGGCACTGCTTCACCGAGACCTTCGGCGAGGCGGCGCACGACTGGACGGTGCGCGCCCACCCCACCCACCACGGTGCGGCAACCTTGGCCTGCGCCATCGACACCACGGTGCTCGACCGACTGGGCGCGCTGGCGCAGGCCCGCCACCTGAGCTTGGTGAGCGTGCAACCCTCGCTCACGCACGCCTACAACCAGCTGCGCCGGCACATCGAGGCCAGCTTGTTCTGGTTCGTCTGGATCGACGGGCCGTGGACCACGCTGCTGCTGGTGTCACAGCGTGAACCCTTGCATGTGAAGCGCGTGCCCAGCGGCAGCGGCGAGCTGGCCCATTTGCTCGACCGCGAGTGGTTTCTGATCGGTACCGAAGAGCCACGCTGCCCGGTGTATGTTGCCCGTGGCGCGTCGGCCGAGCCGGTGCCCGTGCGTGCGAGCGCTGCAGACGCCGGCAGCAGCTGGCAGGTCGTCGATCTGCCGTGCGTGCCCGACCGCATGGAAACCCTGCAGTGACGCCACCCCGTTTGCAGCTGGACTTTCGCCGGCCACCCGCCACCGCGGCCCGGTGGGCAGGCTGGGCGATGCTGGCGGTGGCCGCTGTGGCCGCCGCCGCCGTTGGTGACGGCTTGGCCGATGCCACCCAGCGCCATGCCGAAGCGCAAAGCCGCTTTGACAAGCTCAGCCAGCGCCTGAACGCCAAGGCACCGCGCCGCGTGGCGGTGGCTCCCGACCCGCTCACCTTGGCGAGCGTTCAACGTGCCAACGCGGTGATCGACCAACTCACGGTGCCCTGGGATGAACTGTTCGACGCGGTGGAGACCGCCGACGCGCGCGGCCTGGCCGTGCTCTCGCTGACACCCAACGCCCGCGAGCGCAGCCTGCGCCTGGCCGGCGAGTCGCGCTCGATGGACGAGCTGCTGGCCTACGTGGGCCGCGTGGCCGCGCAGCCTTCGCTCAGCCAGGTGCATCTGCAGGGCTACAACACCGTGCAACGCGAAGGTGTGCCGGTGCTGGCGTTCACGCTGGCGGCACGCTGGGTGCAGCAGCCATGAAGCGCTTGCGCTGGGAGCTGATGAATGGCCTGCGCGGCATCGGCCTGCCTGGCTGGGTGGCGCTGGGCCTGGTGCTGCTGTGCGCCGCGGGCTGGTGGGCTGCGGCTGCTCCACTGAGCGAAGACGCAGGCCGCCTCGATGTGCGCAGCGCTGCGCTCGAGCAGCGTCTCAGCGGGCGCGGTGCGGCAGATGCGCCCAGTGGGCTTACGCCGCAGCAGCAGTTGACCGAATTCGAGCGCCGCTTCTCTGATGAGAAGAGCCTCAACACCTCGCTCGCGCGGCTGCATGCGGCGGCCAAGCGGCAGGGCGTGCAGCTGTCACAGGCCGAGTTCAAGCTGACGAGCGAGGCGCGCGAACCGCTGGCGCGCTACACGATCGTGCTGCCGGTCAAGGCCGACTACCGTGCATTGCGGCAATTCACGCGCGATGCGTTGCACGAGCTGCCGGGCTTGGCGATGGAAGAGGTGAACCTGCGGCGCCACGACGCCAGGTCCACCGTGCTGGAGGCGCAGCTGCGCTTCGTGCTGTTTGTGACCCAACACTGATGGCTGCGATGAGCCCTACCCGAAAGCGCATTGCGATGCTCATCGTCGCGGTGGGCGGCGCCTTGCTGGTGCAGCGCGTGGTGGCGCTGGCGAGCGATGACGCGGGTGAGGTCATCGGCGTCGCCAAGACCCAGCGCGCGCGCAACGAGACCCCCAGCGAAAGGTCGGCCGCACCGGCGGCCGCAGCCTCCGCAGCCGCGACCAGCGTGCAGCTGGACCGCCTGGCCACTCGCCGCGCGCCAGCATCAAGCCCTGCAGGTCAATCGACCGCGGTGCTGTTCGACAACGTCTCGTGGCTGCCGCCGCCGCCCAAGGTCGCTGCCGCACCTCCGCCCAAGCCTGTGGCGCCGCCGTTCCCGTATGCCTATATCGGTGGCCTGTCTGAAGACGGCGTGCGCACCTCGTTCTTCCAGCAAGGCGAGCGCGTGCTGCCGGTCAAGGCAGGCGACACCGTTGATGCGGCCTATCGCGTCGACCTCATGACAGAAAAGAAAATGACCCTGACCTACCTGCCGCTCAATGAAACGCTTGATGTCGCACTCGGAGGCGGGCGATGAACCGGCGGCTGCTGGCGCTGGCAATCAGCTTGGCGATGCTGCTCGCCGCCTGCGCGCCCGGCCGCGAGTTTGTGCGCAACGGCCAACAAATGATCGACGAGGGCAAGCTCGAAGAAGGCCTGAAGCAGATCGAGAAGGGCATCCTCCTGGAGCCCGAGAACCGCGAGTACCGCATGCTGGTGATTCGCCAACGCGACACGCAGGTCGGTGCGCTGCTCGCGCGTGCCGATGCCCAGCGCAATGCCGACAGGTTCGAAGACGCTGCAGCGCTGTACCGGCGCGTGCTGGGGCTCGATGCCAACAACATCCGAGCGCGCACCGGGCTTGATGCCGTTGAAGCGCTGCGCGGGCAGCAGCAGCGCATAGACGAAGTGCAAGCCTTGATGGCGCAGGCCCGGCTCGACGAGGCCGACCAGCGGCTGCGCAAGGTGCTGGCCGAGAACCCCACGCACCCGCGGGCGCTCAAGCTGAAGCAGCAGTTGGACGAGCAGGCTGGCCGCGTGGCGGAGCTGGCAGCGCCCGTGTTGAAACCGTCCTTGCGCAAGCCCGTGTCGCTCGACTTCCGAGAGGCCAACCTGAAGTCGGTGTTCGATGCGCTGTCACGCACCACCGGCGTCAATTTCGTGTTCGACCGCGAGGTCAAGCCTGACATCAAGGTCACGCTGTCGGTGGCCAACATCAGCATCGAAGACGTGATCAGCGTGCTCGCCGCCACCAACCAGCTCGAGCGCAAGACGCTCAACGAGAACACCGTGCTGATCTATCCCAACACACCGGCCAAGCAGAAAGAGTACCTGGAGCTGGCGGTGAAAACCTTCTACCTGTCCAACGCCGATGCGAAGACGGTCTTCACGCTGCTCAAGACCGTGCTCAAGACCCGCGACATGTATGCCGACGAGAAGCTCAACAGCCTGACCATTCGCGACAGCGTCGACGCCTTGCGCCTGGCCGAGAAGGTGATTGCGGGGCAAGACCTGGCTGAGCCCGAGGTGATGCTGGAGGTGGAGGTGCTGGAGATCAAGCGCTCGCGCCTGCTGGAGATCGGCATCGACCCGCCGGGCAAGTTCACCCTGCTCAACATCGTGCCCAACCCGTCGACCGTGGTGAGCAACGGCGGCGGTTCCACCACCGTCGTCAACAACACGCTCACCACCACCCAGCTCACGCTCGACCGCCTGCGCAACGTGGCCGCCTCCAGCATCGGCATCGACAACCCTTCGCTCAACCTGCGGGCTGAAAACGGTGACACCAACATCCTCGCCAACCCGCGCATCCGTGCCAAGAACCACGAGAAGGCGCGCATCATGATTGGTGACCGCGTGCCGGTGATCACCACCACATCGACGCCCAATGTGGGCGTGTCTGAATCGGTGAGCTACCTCGATGTGGGCCTGAAGCTCGAAGTCGAGCCCAGCGTGTACCTCGACAACGAAGTGGGCATCAAGGTCAACCTGGAGGTGAGCAACATCGTGCGCGAAGTGCGCAGCCGCTCGGGCACGCTGACCTACCAGATCGGCACGCGCCTCGCGACCACCGCG
>NZ_JBKJOQ010000003.1:0-24539 GCF_046595475.1 Rhizobacter sp. | reverse complement strand
GTGCAGGTGAGCTACCTCGGCCTGCCCGGCACCTGTGCCTTGCCCGGTGTTGACTGGATCCTGGCCGACCGCTTCGTCATGCCCGCCGAGCTGCAGCCGTACATGACGGAAAAGCCGATCTACGTGCCGCACTGCTACCAGGTGAGCGACCGCCAGCGCGAAGTGGCGACCATGCCCACCCGCGCCGCCTACGGCCTGCCCGAAGACGCCTTTGTCTTCTGCTCGTTCAACAACACCTTCAAGTTCACCGAGAGCGTGTTCAAGAGCTGGATGCGCATCTTGAAGCAGGTGCCTCACAGCGTGCTGTGGCTCTTGGCCGACAACGAATGGGCGCTGGCCAACATGCGCCGTGTCGCCGATGCGCATGGCATCGGCCATGAGCGTTTGATCCTCGCGCCACGCGTGGCGCCGCCCGAGTACCTGGCGCGCTTCCAGCTGGCCGACGTGATGCTCGACACCTTTCCCTACAACGCCGGCACCACCGCCAGCGATGCGCTGTGGATGGGCCTGCCCATCGTCACGTATTCGGGCCGCACGTACATCTCTCGCATGGCCGGCAGCCTGCTCACCAACGTGGGCCTGCCTGATCTCGTGACCTTCTCTCTTCAAGAATACGAGCGCCTCGCCGTGCAGCTGGGCAACAACCCGCTGCGCGTGGTCTCGTACAAGCGCTACCTGGCCGAGCATGGCCGGCAGTCGAAGCTGTTCGACGTGCCTGGCCTCGTGAAAGACATCGAGCGTGAGTTCGAACGCATGGCGTTGGAGCACCGAGCCTAAGCCCGCATGTCAGCACGCCAAGAGCCCTTCCTCGACGCCGCAGCCGCGCCGCTGCATGGCAGTGATGCGCTGCTGCAAGCCGTCATCTGGTTGAGCAAGCACCATGGCCGTGAGCGCTCGGCCGAGTCGTTGCTGGCCGGCACGCCGCTCGACGGCCTGCTGGGCCCCGACCAGGCCGTGCGCGTCATGCGCGAGGCGGGCTTCAACGCCGGGCTCATCCAGCGCAAGATTTCCGACATTCACGCGCTGCTCTTGCCGGCCGTGCTATTGCTGAAGAACGGCGACGCGGCCATCGTGGTCGCCCGTCACCCGGCCCAGAAGGGCGCCGACACCTACGACGTGGTGATGCCCGGCCCCGAGAGCCACAGCTGCAAGGCCACCGAGGCCGAGCTGTCGGGCGAGTACACCGGCTTTGCCTTCGTGGCCTCGCCCAAACCCGTCGCCCAGCCGAGCCAGGAGCACGAGATCCTCATCGACCCCAACAGCCACTGGCTGTGGGGCACGCTGCGCCGCTTCACGCCCTACTACCGCTCGGCGCTGCTGGCCGCCATGCTGAGCAATGTGCTCATGCTCGCAAGCGGCCTGGTCACCTCGGTCATCTTCGACAAAGTAATCCCACACCAGGCCTTCGTCACCTTGTGGGCGCT
This sequence comes from Rhizobacter sp., assembly GCF_046595475.1. Taxonomy (GTDB): domain Bacteria; phylum Pseudomonadota; class Gammaproteobacteria; order Burkholderiales; family Burkholderiaceae_C; genus Rhizobacter. The sequence goes on along the minus strand of NZ_JBKJOQ010000003.1, from coordinate 23,115 downwards.
GGCCACTGGCGGCCTGATCGCGCTGATCTTCGACCTGATCGCGCGCCAGCTGCGCACACACCTGATCGACGTGGCCGGCAAGAAGGCCGACCTCATCATCGGCTCGCTGCTGTTTCGCCAGACGCTGGGCGTGCGCATGGAGCACCGCCCGGAATCGGCCGGCTCGTATGCCCACCACCTGGCGCAGGTGGAAGTGGTGCGCGAGTTCTTCGCCGGCGCCACGCTGTCGGCCATCAGCGACCTGCCCTTCATCGTGGTCTTCGTCGCCATGACCTTCATCATCGGCGGCCCGCTGGGCTGGGTGCTGCTGGGCGCCATTCCGCTCATCCTCGGCATGGCGATGCTGATCCAGGGTGCGCTGCGCCGCTCGATGAGCGCCAACATGATCCACCAAGCCGACCTGCAGGGCCTGCTGGTCGAAGCCGTGGAAGGCCTGGAAGACCTGAAGGCCGCCGGCGCGCAAGGCCGCTTCCTGCGCCGCTACGAAGAAGCCACCGCCGCTGCAGCCGAAACCGCGCTGCGCTCGCGCAACCTCGGTGGCCTGACCAACAACGTCTCGGCCATGGCCCAGCAGCTCGTCACGCTGGTGATGCTGGTCGTGGGCGTGTACCTCATACAAGACGGCAGCGTGACCGGTGGGGCGCTCATAGGCGCCATCATGTTTGCCGGGCGCGCCGTGGCGCCGCTCAGCAGCGTGGTTGGCCTCGCCACCCGCTACCAGGGCGCGCGCGCGGCCATGGTCTCGCTGGACCGCATGATGAAGCTGCCCACCGAGCGCACGCCTGGCGCCACGTACGTGGCCAACCACCAGATCAAGGGCCGCATAGGTCTGCACGACCTCAGCTTCGCCTACCCGGCCACCACGCCGGACAATGCCGCGCCCAAGGTGCTGAAGAGCCTGAACCTGAAGTTCGAGGCGGGCGAGCGCGTGGCCATTCTCGGGCGCATCGGCAGCGGCAAGTCCACCGTGTTGCGCTTGTTGGCGGGGCTGTACCAGCCCACCGAAGGCATGGTCGAAGTTGACGGCATCGACCTGCGGCAGATCGACCCAGCCGACTTCCGCTCCAAGGTGGGCTTTGTCTCGCAGGAGCCGCGTCTCTTCAAGGGCACGCTGCGCGAAAACGTGCTGCTGGGCCGAGCGTCGGTCGACGCGTCTCGCCTGAGCGAAGTGGCCCGCGTGACGGGCCTCGACCGTGTGATCGCCTCGCACCCGCAAGGCTGGGAGCTGCCCGTCGGCGAAATGGGCGGCCTGCTCTCGGGCGGCCAGCGCCAGCTCGTGGCGCTCGCACGCTGCCTTGTCACCCAGCCGCAGATTTTGCTGATGGACGAGCCCACCAGCTCGATGGATGCGCAGTCGGAGATCATGTTCCTGCGCCAGCTGAACGAAGCGCTGGGCACGCGCACCGTCATCATGGTCACCCACCGCCCGGCCGTGCTCGAGTTGGCTCAGCGCGTGGTGGTGGTCGACGGTGGCAAGGTCATCCTCGACGGCCCCAAGGCGCAGGTGCTGGCCGCCTTGTCGGGTGCCAAGCCGGCGGCGAGCGCCACGCCTGAAGCCAATGCGTCGCCCAACGTTCACCTGCACCCCTCCACCCAACCGGTAGGCCGCCAGGCTTCGGTATGACTGACGAAGTCTCAAGCTCGCCTTGCATAAAAGTTCCGTTCGGGCTGAGCCCGTCGAAGCCGGCGCGCATCTCGTCGATGGCACTTCGACAGGCTCAGTGCGAACGGAGTGTTGTGCTGCGCTCGACAAGAAGGCGCACGTAAATCATGGCCTTCTGGAAGCGCAAACCCAAGGACCCCGCCAGCAGCGAAATGGTCTATATGGCCGACGTGCGCGCGGCCATGGTGGTCGAGGCCATGCCCAAGACCACCTGGGCGCTGTACCTGATGGCCGCCTGCTTGATCGCGGCGATTGCCTGGGCCTCAGTGGCTCGCGTCGATGAAATCACCCGCGCCGATGCCCGTGTGATCCCTGACGGGCGCGAGCAGGTCATCGCCAGCCTGGAAGGCGGCATCTTGCGCGAGCTGCATGTGCGTGAAGGCCAGACGGTGCAAGAGGGACAGGAGCTGGCCCAGCTCGACCCCACGCGCTTCGAATCGCAGCAAAACGAAGGGCAGGCCAAGCGGCTGGCCATTCTTGCCACCATCACCCGGCTCACCGCCGAAGCCAACGGCCGCGCGCTCCAGTTCCCCAAGGAAGTGGCCGATGTGCCCTCTATCGTGGAAGGCGAAACCGATGCGTTCAACGCCCGCAAGCTTGGGCTAGACGAGGCCCTGCAGACCAGCGCACGCAACGTGGTGCTGCTGATGAAAGAGCTGGGCGTGTCGGAGTCCATGGCTGCCAAGGGCTTGATGTCGGAAGTGGAAGTGATGCGCCTGCGCCGCCAGGTCAACGACCTGCAGCTGCAAAGCCGCGAGCGCATCAACAAGTTCAGGCAAGACGCCAGTACCGAGCTCGTGCGCGCGCAGACCGAGCTGTCCTTGCTCGACGAGCAGCTGGTGGGCCGCGCCGATGTGCTGCGCCGCACCGTGCTCACCTCACCGGTGCGTGGTCTGGTGAAGAACATACGCATCGGCACCATCGGCGGCGTGGTCGGGCCGGGCGCGCCGATCATGGAAATCGTGCCCATCGGCTCGCGCGTGCTGATCGAGGCGCGCATCAAGCCGCGCGACATCGGCTTCGTGCGCGTGGGCCAGCAAGCCGAGGTGAAGCTCGCGGCCTACGACTACACCACCTACGGCGGCCTGCACGGCAAGATCGAATACATCAGCCCCGATGCGCTGGGCGACGCGGAGCGCGCGGCTTCGGCTGATGCCACCTACTACCGCGTGACGCTGCGCTCTGATCGCTCTACGTTGAAGGAAAAGGGCAAGCCCTTGCCCATTTTGCCGGGCATGACGGGGCAGGTGGAGGTGCGCACCGGTGAGCGCTCGGTGTTGAGCTTCATCCTGCGGCCGATGTTGAAGTCGAAGGAAGCGTTTCGGGAGAGGTAGGGGCGGGGTCAGTTCTTTTTGGACGCAAAGAACGCGAAGGAAGACGCAAAGGTCGCAAAGAAGAAGGCAGGCTTTTTCTTTCTTCGCGTTCTTTGCGTCTTCCTTCGCGACCCTTGCGTCCAAATAGACCTTTCCCAAACTCCGCCGCACGCGAATTGGCACCGAATCCCCCCCGCTTTCCGGCCATCAAGCCAACCTCCCCAGCGGTCTACTGACGGGAATTGCTGCAAGCCATCGCAGCCTCTCGGCCAGGAGCTCGCCCGATGAAATTCGCCCCCTCTCGTTTGTTGCCGCTGTGCGCCGCCTTGTGGGCCGCCGGCACCTTGTTGACCGCACAAGCCCGTTGCATAGACGAAGACAACGTCGAAATGCGCCCCAGCAGCAACAGCAACGGCGCCCCGCTCGATGCCGGCTCGGCCCGAGCCAACTTGCAAAAGATGGTGCAGGAATCCCTGCGCCGCAGCCAAGCCATAGGCGCGTCCAAGCTGCTGGCTGAAGCCGCGGCGATCGACGTCTCTGAAGCCAGGTCGGGCCGCCTGCCCCAGCTCACCGCCAACGGCTTCCTCGGCGGCAGCGAGACCAAAGTGGCCGACGTGGAACAAAGCAGCGGCAAGCAAGGCCGCGTCGGCGTGACCCTGTCGATGCCGCTGTTTGACGGCGGCCGCACCACCGAGATCATCAACTGGCGCAAGAGCCAGGCCGAAGTGGCCCGCTTGGGCCAGATCACCGCGCAAGAGCAAGTGGCCCTGCAGACCGTGTCGCTGGCCATCGAGCGCGGCCGTTACCGCCTGCAGGTGCAGGTGTACCAACAGTACGCACGCAAGATGAGCTGCCTGGTCGAGTCGCTCGAAACCATCGTGCGCGCCGACAAGGGCCGCGCCAGCGAGCTGGTGCAGGCGCAAAAGACCTTGCAGCAAGCCGAGCTGTCGCAGGCGCAAACGCTGTCGATGGTGCGCCAGATCGAAACCCGGCTGCGCCGCTTCGTCGGTGACGGCCTGCCTCCCACCGATGGCCTGTCGTCTGTGTTGCTGACACCGCCCTCGTTGCCCGATCTCCTGGCCCAAGTCGACAACGCGCCCGAGATCGCCCAGATCAGGGCACAGGTACAGGTGGCTGAAGCCTATTCGCGCTCGGTGAGCGCGGCGCGCTGGCCGCAGGTGAGCCTGGTGGCCAACGGCAACCAGGTGCGCGGCGCAGGTGCCTCCACCAACTGGTCGGCTGGCGTCAACGTGAACGTGCCCTTGTTCAACATGCCGCAGGGCTACGCGGTCGACTCGTCGGAGAAGCGTGCCGCAGCCGTCAAGCTGCAACTGGAAGATGCGATCGAAGGCCGCAAATTTCGCATGGCCGACGTGCATGAGCAGGCGTTGTCGGCATTCGACCGCGCCCGCCGCACGGTCGACGTGCTGCGCGACAGCGACCGCGTGCGCAACTTCACGCTGCAGCAGTGGCAGCAGCTGGGCCGCCGCTCCTTGTTCGACGTGATGGCCTCCGAGGGCGAGCACTACGGCCTGCGCGTGGCGTATGTGAACGCGCTGTACGACGCCCAGCAATCCACCGCGCTGCTGTGGTCGCTCGGCCTGGGCGTGCAAGAGAAACTGCAATGAGCGTGACGCTGAGTGGCGAGTTCGTCACCTTGCGCCCGCTGATCGCCGCCGATGCAGAGCTGACCCTGGCCTGGCGCCAGGGCGAGCGCGCGATCAACCTCAACCGCGGCGCCCAAAACGTGGCGCAGCAGGCGGCGTGGATCGCCTCGCGCCCCGCAGGCGAATACAACTTCATGATCGTGCTTAAGAGCGGCGTGGCCGTGGGCATGGTCTCGCTGATCAACATCGACACCGAGCACCGCCACGCCGAGCCGGCGCGCTTTCTCATAGGCGACGAAGACGCGGTACGCGGCATTCCGGCTGCGGTCGAAGCTATGAAGCTGCTCTACGAGTTGGCCTTCGACCGGCTCGAGCTGCTGCGCGTGTACGGCGCGGTCGTGTCCGACAACCCGCTGATGCTCAAGTGGCAAAAATTTCTGGGCATGAAAGAAGAAGGGCGGCAGAGGCAGCACTTATTCCTCAATGGCCACTTCCAGGATTCGGTGATGCTGGGCATGTTGGCCGATGAGTACCGGAAAGACGCCTTGCCGCGCATGAAGATGCTGATTGCGGCCGGCCGCAGCCGGGCCCCGGCGTGATTACACAGGAGTGAACGAACATGGAACACAGCACACAAGACAAGGAAGCCGCCGTGCTCGAGTGCATTTACAAGGCGGTGCGCTCGCTCAACGAAGAGCGTGGTGCCGACGAGCAGATCGCGCTCAGCCCGGATACCTGCTTCTTCGGCGAGGGCTCGGCGCTCGATTCCCTGTCGCTGGTTTCGGTGATCGTCGACCTGGAAACGCTGGTGTCCGATGAATTCGGCAAAGCCGTGAGCCTGACCGACGACCGTGCCATGAGCCGCGACCCGGTGCCCTTCACCGACGCCAAGACGCTCAAGGCCTACTTGCTGGAACTGCTGGCGGAGTAAGACACACGTGAGCCTTGTGTACGCCGGCAAGATCGTCCTGGTCACAGGCGCTCGCCGTGGCGTGGGCCAGATCGTGGCCGAGCACTTCTTGAAGCATGGCGCGCAGGTGGTGGGCTTCAGCCGCCACGACGACGCAGCCGAGCCGCGCGCAGGCTACCTGCCTCTAGCGGTGGACGTGAGTGATGCCGACTCGGTGGCTGCGGGCTTTGCGCAAGTGCGCAAACAGCTCGGGCGGGTCGACATCCTGGTCAACAACGCCGCCGTGCTCACCTCGCAGTATTCGATGGTCATGCCCGCCTCGGCGGCCAAGAGCATGCTCGACACCAACGTGTTCGGCAGCTTCATCGTCTCGCGCGAGGCTGCCAAGCTCATGCGCAAGACCAAGTGGGGCCGCATCATCAACATCAGCTCGATGGCCGCCGCGCTAGAGCCCGTGGGCGACTCGATGTACGCCGCCACCAAGGCCGCAGTGACCACCCTGGCCAACGTGATGGCCAAGGAATTTGCGGCCATGAACGTGACCTGCAACACGCTGGGCATCACCGCCATCGAGACTGACATGCTCGATGCGCTGCCGCGCGAGAAAGTCGATGCGCTGATTGCCTCGCTGCCCATTCCGCGTTACGCCACGGCTGACGATGTGCTCAACGTGATCGACTTCTTTGCCTCCGATCGCAGCAGCTGCATCACCGCGCAGACGGTGTTCCTGGGCGGGGTGAACTAGCCATGCCGATTCCGGGTCACTGGCCGCGCGACGAGATCCGCACCGTCGTCAACCGCGACTTCCATTCCAATACCTACCTGCTCAAGAGCGGGCAGGGCAACACCTGTGTCGTGGTCGACCCCGGCCTCGACCGCGAGGCCATTGAGCGCGAGCTGGCCACCACCGGCTGGCAGCCTGAAGCGGTGCTCTGCACCCACGGGCACTTCGACCATGTGGGCGGCACGGCATGGATGCAGCAGGCCTTCAAGCTGCCGGTCTACCTGCGCGACGCCGACCTGAAGCTTGCCAAGCAGTCGAACTTTTTGATGGCGGTGTTCAAGATCAAACAGCGCATCGCGCTGCCCGAGTTCACGCTGGTGAAAGAGGGCGATGCAGCGATTCAATGCGGTGGCCGCTCGTTTACTTATCACCACTTGCCGGGCCACACGCCTGGCAGCGCCGGCATCACCGTCGACGACCTGCTGTTTTCGGGCGACACGCTGTATGCCCGCAAGACCGCACTGTCGAAGATGCCGGGTGAAGACCATGCGGTGTTGCGCGCGTCGCTCACACATCTGTTCAGCTGGATAGACGATGGCGTGCGGGTGATGCCGGGTCACGGTGGCAGCGCGGTCATCGATGAGATCAAGCGCCACAACGAACCTTTGCGTGCCTTCATGGCCGAGGTGACGGCATGAGACCGCCGGGCCGCCCCAAGGCGAACACCGCAGTGCGAAGCACGAAGGGGCTGCTATGAGCCAATTCCCGGGAGCCGTGCTCGACATTGCGTATCACCTGCCCGAGCAGGTAGTGACCAACGGCCAGCTCCAGGCCGATCACCCCGACTGGCGTGTCGATCAGGCCGAGAAGAAGACTGCTGTTTTCAAGCGCCACATCGCCCGTGCGGACGAGACTGCATATGACCTCGCACTCATCGCCGCGCGCAAGCTGCTGGCCAAGCACCCGGTCTTGGCCGACAAGGTCGACGCCATCATCTTCTGCACCCAGTCACCCGACCATGTGATGCCAGGCAATGCATTCCTGCTGCACCGCGACCTGGGTCTTGCCCAAAACGTCATCGCGTTCGACTACAACCTGGCCTGCTCGGGCTATGTGTTTGGGTTGATGATGGCCTCGGGCTTTCTCAAGATCGGCATGGCGAAGAACGTGCTGCTGGTCACGGCCGACACCTATTCCAAGTACATCCGCAGCGATGACCGCTCCACGCGCATGCTGTTCGGTGACGGGGCCTCGGTGTCGTGGGTCGCCGATGCCACGGGCTTCGAAGGCGAGCCGCTGATCGGGTCGTTCGAAGACTTCCAGTGCGCATCTGACGGCAAGGGCTGGGACAAGTTCATCATCAAGTCGGGTGGCCACCGCCAGCCGGCCTCTCGCCAAGACGAGCCTGGCTACAGCGACACGATCGAGATGAACGGCCTGCACGTGCTGAACCTGGTGAACGACCGGGTCATCAAGCAGATGCTCGAGCTGCTGCACAAGCATGAGCTGGCACCCACGCAGATAGATCAGTTTTTCCTGCATCAGGCCAGCGGCCTGGCGCTCGACAGCCTGGGCAAGAAGCTCAAGGTGAGTGCCGACCAGCTGTACTCCAACCTGGCGACGGTGGGCAACACCGTGTCATCGTCCATCCCCATCCTGATCAAAGACTATTTTTCGCAAGCGACTCTGCCCAAGGGAAGCCGGCTGTTCCTTTGCGGGTTCGGCGTTGGCTACTCCTGGGGCAGCCTGCTTGCGCGCAAATGAACAACACGAAAGCCGAGACCATGTTGATGGAAGCCACAGCCCCCAAGACCGCTGCCGCATGTGAGCCCGGCATGCAGTGGCTGCTTGATCGCCTGGCATCGGCCCCGCTGGGCTTGGCGGCCTTTGTGCACAAGGGCCAGCCAACCTCTTACGCCGAAGTGTCTGGCCGCATCAACAGCTTCACCCAGCAGCTCAAGGCCGAGGGCGTGAAGCGAGGCGACACCGTGGTGGTATTGGCCGACTACGCCCCTGATGTCTTCTGCATGATCCTCGCGTTGGCCTCGCTGGCCTGCATCGTGGTGCCCATGACGCGCGGCTCGGTGATCGAAGAGTCGGAAGCGCTCACCATCTCTGGCAGCGACCACTGCATCAGCTTCGCGCCCGACGGCCTGAGCTGGGCCATCGAAGCCAAGCACGTGACGGCGCCCAACCCCATGCTGGCCGAGTTTCGCGCCACGCAGCGTGCCGGCCTGGTGCTTTTTTCATCCGGCTCCACCGGCAAGCCCAAAGGCATGCTGCACGACTTCGAGCGGGTGATGGAAAAGTTTCGCAACGCGCGTAACCCGGTCGTCGCCATCCCGTTCCTGATGCTCGACCACTTTGGCGGCATCAACACCATCCTGGCCATCACCGCCAGCCTGGGCACGGTGGTCACGGCCGAAAACCGCAGCATCACCACCATCTGCGAGGCCATCCAAAACTACAAGGTGGATCTGCTGCCGACCACGCCGTCGTTCCTCACGCTGCTGGCCGCCACCGACCTGTCGACCAAGTACGACTTGAGCTCGCTCAAGCGCATCACCTACGGCACCGAGACCATGCCGCAGGCCACGCTAGACCGCATCCGGCTGCGCTTTCCGAATGCCGAGCTGCAGCAGACTTATGGCCTGTCGGAAGTGGGCGTGCTGCGCTCGCAATCGCGGCCCGATGGCTCGCTGTGGGTGCGCATCGGCGGCTCGGGATTCGAGACCCAGGTGCGTGACGGCATTCTGTGGATACGCTCTGAGTTCCGCATGGTGGGCTACCTCAACGCGCCTTCGGGTTTCGATGCCGAGGGCTGGTTCAACACGCAAGACCGGGTGGAGGTGGACGGCGAGTACTTCCGTATCCTCGGCCGCGTGACCGACCTCATCAACGTGGGCGGCCAGAAGGTCTACCCCGCCGAGGTGGAAGACGTAATCCTGGCGCTGCCCAACATCGCCGACGTGGTGGTCACGGGCGAAAAGCACGCCTTGCTGGGCCAGATCGTGGTGGCCAAGGTGCACCTGAGCGAGCCCGAGCCGCTCGACGCGCTGCGCCTGCGCATACGCAAGGCCTGCTTGGCCAAGCTCACGGCCTACAAGGTGCCGGCCAAGGTGATGCTGCTCGAGCAGGAAATCTACTCTGCGCGGTTCAAGAAGATGAGGCGCTGATTCCAGCCTTGGCAGGTCACTCACCGCTCAGGCTGAGGTGTCGAAGCCCGGCACGGCTTGAGAGGGCCTTCGATACCTCAGGCTGAGCGGGTGGTCTGCCAGGGCGCACCTGAGCAAGCCCAAATAGGCCCGCCTTTCCCCCCGCTTTCGGCCCTTTAGAAAGCGCCCACCCGCGGTGTACTGCCCAGGTACGCACAGCCACGCGAAAGAACCACCCATGGGCATCATCAACGAGACCGAGCTGAACGCCGCCGCCGCAGCCGCCGCCGCGCAAGCGCAACACAGCCGCTTCAGCTGGATCGACCCCAGCGCCCGTTTGGGCGCCGGCACCACGATAGGCCCGCATGCCTTCATCGACGCCGATGTCGTGATCGGTGACCACTGCGTGATCGAAAGCGGCGCCCACCTGTCTCGCGGGACCGTGCTCGATAACAATGTCTACGTCGGCTCCCACGTGGCCTTTGCCACCGCGCCCGGTGCCATGCAGCGCCCGGTGGTCGTGAAAGCCGGCGCCTGGATCGGCGCCAACTCCAGCATCGTGGCCGCCGGCATCGTGGTCGGTGCCAAGGCCATCGTGCGCCCCGGCTCGGTGGTCATGCGCTCGGTGCCCCCGGGCGCCATCGTCGAAGGCAACCCGGCCAACACCATCGGCTATGTGGATGCCGTCCAGGGCCCGTCTCCCTCTCAGGTCGCCGCCACGCAAAGCCGCGCCAGCGTGGAAACCACTGCCGTCAGGGGCGTGACGGTGCATCATTTCCCGGTCATTCCCGACCTGCGCGGCAATTTGAGCGTGGGCGAATTCGACCGCCAGGTTCCGTTCAAACCGCTGCGCTACTTCCTGGTGTTCGGCGTGCCCAGCCGAGAGCTGCGCGGCGAGCATGCGCACCACCGGTGCCACCAGTTCCTGATCTGCCTGCGCGGCACCTGCGCTGTGGTGGCCGACGACGGCGAGCATCGTGTGGAGGTGGCGCTTGAGTCGCCCGACCGCGGCCTTTACCTGCCGCCCATGACCTGGGGCATTCAGTACAAGTATTCGGCCGACGCCATGCTGCTCGCCTTCGCCTCCGACTATTACGACCCCAAGGACTACATCCGTGACTACGCTGAATTCACGGCGCTCGTCGGCCCGCGATGAGCCCTTCTGCGCTTCGCAAAGCGCGCAGCATCAAGGGCAAGACGCTCGTGTTCAGCAATGCGGGCGTGGCCGATGCCGCCTTCATTCACCAGTTGCGTACCAGTGCACGCGGCGCACGCTTCCTGCGGCCCACTTCGGCGCTGTTGGCCGACCAGGTGGCCTGGATTGAAAGCTACGCTGAGCGCAGCGACGAGGCCTACTTCGTGATCGCCGATGCCAGGGGCAAGCGCCTGGGCACCGTACGCCTGAAAGAAGCCCGTGGCGACAGCTTTTCGTGGGGCAGCTGGATACTCGCGCCCGATGCGCCGGCCCATGCGGCCATCGAGTCGGCCTTGATGGTCTACGCCTACGCACTCGACGTGCTGGGCTTCAAGCGCTCGCACTTCCATGTGCTGAGAGACAACACCCGCGTGTGCGCCTTTCACGAGCGTTTCGGCGCCTTGCCGGTGTTTCGCAGCGGCTTGGACATCCAGTACTGCTTGTCGAACGCGGCCATCCGAGCCAGCATGGCGCGCTATGCGCGCTACCTTCCCCACGCCATTTCCGTAGAGGGCTGAACATGGCTTCTTCTCTTGTACCGTTCCTTGACCTCAAGGCCATCCAGCTCGCCCAGCGCGACGAGCTCACGGCCGCTTTCAACCGTGTGCTCGACTCCGGCTGGTACATCCTCGGCCAAGAGGTCACCCGCTTTGAGCAGGAGTACGCCCACCACTGCCAGGCGCAGCACTGCGTGGGCGTCGCCAACGGGCTCGATGCGCTGGTGCTTGTGCTGCGCGCCATGGGCATAGGCCCGGGCGACGAGGTGATCGTGCCCAGCAACACCTACATCGCCACCTGGCTGGCGGTGAGCCACGTGGGTGCCGTGCCGGTGCCGGTAGAGCCCGACGAGCGCACCTACAACATCGACCCGGCGTGCCTGGCTGCCGCCATCACGCCGCGCACCAAAGCCATCATTCCCGTGCACCTGTACGGCCAGCCGGCCGACATGGCGCCCATCCTCGCGATGGCCCGCTTGCATGGCCTCAAGGTGCTGGAAGACGGCGCCCAGGCCCATGGCGCGCGCTGCAACGGCCAGCGCCTTGGCGCGCACGGCGACGCCGTGGCCTGGAGCTTCTACCCCGGCAAGAACCTCGGCGCCATCGGCGACGGCGGTGCGATCACCACGAATGACGCGGCGCTGGCCGAGCGCATCCGTGTGCTGCGCAACTACGGCTCCAAAGTGAAGTACCACAACGAGGTGATCGGCTACAACTCGCGGCTCGACGAGCTGCAAGCGGCGTTTCTGCGCGCCAAGCTGCCGCAGCTCGACCGCGGCAACCAGCACCGCGCCACCATCGCGCAGCGTTACCTGGCCGCGTTTGCCGGGTTCGACCTGGTGCTGCCGCAGGTGCCGGCGTTTGCCGACCCGGTGTGGCATTTGTTTGTGGTGCGCCACAAGCAGCGCGACGCGCTCGCCAAGCGCTTGGGCGAGGCGGGTGTGGGCACGATGATTCACTACCCGGTGGCGCCGCACCTGCAGCCTGCGTATGCCTCGTTGGGCTTTCAAGCGGGGGCGTTCCCTATCTCGGAAGCCATGCATGCTGAAGTGCTCAGCCTGCCGATTGGCCCCACGCAAACCGATGCGCAAACCGATGCAGTGATTGCGGCGGTGAAGCGGGCGGTGGTGGGGTTGTGAGCGTGGGCAGAGCCTGAGCGGGCCTTCGATACCTCAGGCTGAGCGCTGTGGTTGTGTTTCGAGCGTGGCCTCGCAGGCCACCACCCGCTCAGCCTGAGGTATCGCAGGCCCGCGCGATTCAATCCCCGCTGAGCACCTTCAGCACCCGCAGAAACTCGGCTCGCGAGTAGCGGCACTCATACAGGTCGCGGGCTCTAGCGCTCAGGCGCGCGTGCTCCGGCCCCATCGCCTTCAGCAGTGACGACAGCTCGGCCGGCGTAGACCAGCCCAGCGCCTTGTCGGCATAGATCGAATCGGCCGCCACCAGCGAGCCGGGTTCGTTCACGCGATAGAAGGCCAGCGGGTAGCCGCAGCCCTGCGCCTCGATGGCAGCACGCCCGCCACCCACCGGCGCAGAGCCGAGGTAGATGTGCGCGTCTAGCGAGCCCAGGGCTTTCCACAGTGAGGTGACCGTGCCCATCGCCACGAAGCGGTTCGGGTCGGTGCCCTGGGTTTCGAGGTGGGCTTTGATCTCGGCCAGCCACTCGGCCTCGAGCGGCCCGATGTGGAAGAAGTGGCCGCGCGTGCTGCTGAGCACGGCGTGCGCAATGTTGTGCAAGGCCAGCTCACCGCTGCGGGCGAACTTCACCTGCGTGCCCGAAGTCACGACCGAAAGCGCATCGGGTGCGGCCGCAGAGAAGACCTTGCAGCCGAAATCGGGCACGTACAGCGGCAACACCTGGGTGGCCTGCTTCAGGTCGCGCTCGCACACGGCGGCAAGCTCGTCGGTGAAATCAGCATGCGCGAGGCCGGGCAGGGTGACACCGAGGCTGGGGTTGTGATCGGCATGGTGAACCAGCGTCTTGCGTGACCCGCGGTGGCCGAGCGTGCCGATGAAGGCCAGCGGGTCTTGGTGGTGGTTGAAGTAGAAGATGTTGCGCGGCTGCAGGCGTTGGGTCAGCGTGCGCAGCGCGCGGCAGCGCCCCCACAGCGTGAGCTGGGGCAGGGTGACGACAGGCGTGTCTTGGTAGGTGTCGTAGACCCAGTTGAGGTGGTTAGGCTCTTTGCGGTACGACGAGAACATGTCGGTCAACACCACGGTCGGCGATTCGAGCTCGCGTGCGAAGTCTTCCACCACGCGCGAGTGGCCGCCCAGCTGGTACAGCTCGGTGGCGATGATCAGGTTGTTGCGCGACAGCGCCGCCTCGGGCGCCGGCGGGCACTGCGCTTCCAGGCGCAGCGAGAGCTGCTCGATCTGTCGGTCGAACACCGGGTAGTAGAGCGCGTGATGGGCAATACCAGGCGACTTGTAGTGGTTGTGCACGGCCACCGCCATGCTGGCTGCGGCCTCGTTGTAGTGCTCGCTGGCGATCAGCCGCTCAACCTCGGCTTCGGCCTGCGGGATGGCGGTGAACATGCTCTCGCTCATGGCGCTGCGCCGGCTGCGAAGCGGCCACGTATCTGGGCAAACGCCTGCATGAACTCGGGGTAGCCCTGCTCGCGAAACGCGATTTTCAAGGCGTCGCTGATGAATGCATCGATCGGGTAGTCGCGAAAGCGCGAGGTCGACCAGCACATCGGGAAGGGGTCGGCGGCCTTGGTGCGCCAGGCCGGCTGCGTGGTCAACAGGAACGAGGCCGCACGCTCTTGCAAGAAGACTTTGCGCTGGCCGTTGGCGGCGTAGCTGGTGGGCCTGGTGAGTGCGAGCTGCAGCGCTGACTCGGGGCCTTCGCAGGCAGCGAACAGCGCTTCGTTGAGCAGCAGCCACTCGCGCCAGAAGGCGGGGCGGGCCACGAAGTAGTTGGAAAACACGATCTGGCGCGTGTCCATCACCAGGCTGCGCAGCGCGGTGCTGCGGCCGATGGAGTCGAGCAAGGCGCTGAAGGCGTCGATCAAGCCGGGGTCGAAGGTCTCGCCCTGCTCGAACACGTTGAGGAAGAAGGCGCCCATGTCGGGCTGCGGCGAGAACAGGTACACATCGGTGCTGGCCTCGTGGGCTTGCACGTACTCGGTCACCCGGGCATGCGACCAGCCGGTCTTGCTGCCGAACTTGGGCGAGAAGAAGCCATAGAAGGTGTTGTCGTCGAGCGTGTTGCTGAGCAAGAAATGGCGTATGGGCCAGTACTCGTACCAGTCGGGCCGGCTGTTGGCCAGGTTGTCGAGCACCAGGTAACCCGGCTCCACGCTGGCCAGGGTCTCGGGTGAGTAGGCGATCTGGTACAGGTTGACGGCGGGGGTGGGCAGGGCGGGCGTCATCGCATTGAGTCTAGAAACCGAGGGTGGTGGCTGAAGCGGAGATCAACGCGCCGAGGCAGCGCTTTATCTCACCCTCGCCATCTGAATCGCGCCTGCGGCGTCGACCGAGAAGTTGACTTGCCGGCCGTGCTTGGGGTGCTGGGCAATGATCTCGTCCATCACCGCAAAGTAGCCGTAGCCCAGCGTCAGCAAGAAGTCGAGCAGGGCCAGTCGGCGCTCCTTGAACCAGTCGAGGTTCCAGGCTTCGAGCAGCAGCGGGGGGAAGTCGTGTTTTTCCAGAAAGCCGACGGCCCCCTTCAGCACTTGCAGCTCCAGCCCTTCCACGTCGATCTTGATCAAGGCCGGCGCCTTGGGGAAGTGCAGGCTGTCGAGCCGGCAGATCGGCACTTCGTTGGCCTTCTCGTGCGTGTTGACCGCGACCGAATCGAGCTTGCCGTGCGCTTGCGCGTCGAGCGAGAAGCCGCCGATGTTCTTGGAGTTGCCGTAGTCGATGGACGGGATTTCGACCTTGCCGTCGTGGTCGCCGAGCGCGATGTTGAAGGCGTGCAGGTTGTCCAGTCGGTTGAGAAATGCGTTGCCGCACAGCTGGTAGTAGACGATGCGCTGCGGCTCGAACGCATGCACCACGCCGCCTGCGGCGGCAATGTCGCGTGCCACCGGCACCGAGTAGGCGCCGAGGTTGGCACCGATGTCGATCACCAGCGGAGCGTCGGCGCCTTGGTAGAAGAGCTGGCTGATGGTCAGCAGCGGCGAGGCCCATGAGCCGGTCGAGTAGATCGTGCGCGAGACGGCGTCGTCGGTCGAGAACAGCAGGTAGTCGGCCGAGTCGGTGCGAACCATGTTCACTCTGGGCAGCATGTGGGGTCCAGTCGAGTGGGTTGTGTGCTTGGGCCTAGTACCAGGCCACGGGCAGGTCAAGGCCTACCTGTTTGATCAGCGCTTGGCGCTGCGCCTGAATTTCGGCGTTCGGGGCGCGCCAGCGGCGGTAGATGTGCAGGAAGTCGGCCACCACGGTGGTGTCGTTCGAGCTGGTCTGGGTGCCGCGGCGTATGCCGGGGTTCACGTAGTCCTTGTGCACCACGGCGCCGCCGCCGGGGTAATAGCTGGGCAGCTGGCGGTTGCACACGCCCAGCAGAAAGTCCCAGTCTTCCTGCGACTGCAAGTGGGGGTCGACCCGCAGGCCGTCGAGCAGCTGGCGGTGGAAGAAGAGGGCGTTGTTGGGGATGAAGTTCTTCAGGTGCAGGCTCATCGGCACCTGGTGCTTCAGCGGCATGGGCGCGCGGGCGAGCGTGGCAATGGGGTTTTGCTCGCGGTTTTCGGTGACCACTTCGTAGTCTGAAAACAGCACCTGCGCCTCGCGCTCAGCTTGGTTGGCCGGCTGGGTGATGCGGTGGTACGCCGTCTGCAGGTGCTGGGGCAAGAAGGTGTCGTCGTCGTCGAGAAACAGCAACCATTGGCCGCGCGCGAGGCTCATGCCGACGTTGCGGCTGCCGGCTGGGCCGCCTTCGCCACTGCGCTTGATGAACACATCGTGCGCGCGCAGCTGCTGGGCGCAAACGGTGGCAGTGCCCGCATCGAGCGCATCAGCCACCACGATGGTCTCGAAATCTTGAAATGTCTGGGCGCTCAGCGACTCAAGCGAGCGCGCGAGCAAAGCCGAGCGCAGGTGGGTGGCGGTGATGACGCTGAAAAACGGTGTGGGCATGGCACAGGTCTTGGCCCGAAAGCACGGGCAGTCCTGGGCATGCTAGGGGGCTAGAGGTGTGGCGAAAGGCGGAATAGGGGGGTCGTTCGGGCCTAGCTCGCCGTGCAGCCGCATGGGCCGAGGGCAGTCAACCCCAACCCAAGCGCATGAGATAACCTGCCACTTCACAACTGGAGAATGAAATGGCCACCAATGCACAACGAAATCGGGCGCGACTGCACGTTCTGCGAGACAACGTTCACCGGGCGAAGCGCGCCGTCAAACGCGGTATTCCCGGCGCGGCCGAACGATTGAAAGCTCACGCGGCTGCACGCCTCGCCTACGCAGAAACCGGCAAGAAGTGAAAGAGAAGGCCCATGGTCAGCGCCGTGGGCCATCTCTCATGTTCTAGCCGGCGCTGTGCACGGCGCACCCTTCGACAGGCTCAGGGTGAACGGAGTTTGGCGAGGTGGCCCGGCTATCAGGCATGTTCTTTCGGGTCAGCGCCGTGGGCCGTCTCTCATGTTCTAGCCGTCGCTGTGCACGGCGCACCCTTCGACAGGCTCAGGGCGAACGGAGTTTGACGAGGTGGCCCGGCTATCAGGCATGTTCTTTTCGGGTCGGCGCCGTGGGCCGTCTCTCATGTTCTAGCCGTCGCTGTGCACGGCGCACCTTTCGACAGGCTCAGGGCGAACGGAGTTTGACGAGGTGGCCCGGCTATCAGGCATGTTCTTTTCGGGTCAGCGCCGTGGGCCGTCTTTCATGTTCTAGCCGTCGCTGTGCACGGCGTACCCTTCGACAGGCTCAGGGCGAACGGAGTTTGGCGAGGTGGCCCGGCTATCAGGCATGTTCTTTTCGGTCGAGGCTGTCAGCCTAGATCAGAGGCGCAGGCCGTGTCTCGCCGAAGCCTCGCTGTGGGCTCGGCAGCGCCACATGATCGCGGGTTGCAGCTGACGCCACAGGTGCAAGCGCTGTGACGGCCAATACCTCGGCGACGGGCGCGGCCAGCAGCTCATGCAAGGCCGGTGCCGCTGGAGCAGGCGCCTTGGACAGCCACACGTCGGCCATGTCGTGCTGCGCGCCGTCGGTCGTGGTGTAGCTCGACACCAGGCCGATGAGGTTGCCGTGGTCCATCTGCGTGCCGGTGCGGGCATGCAGGTCGAGCGACACGATGCCCAGCTCGGCCAGCGACTTCAGCTCGCCGGCATCGGCCACGCCGTCGTGGTTGGCGTCCACCCAGACGCGCATGTCTTTGAAGTGGGCGTCGGCAGCGCTCAACTTGCCGTCGTGGTTGCTGTCTTCCAGCGCCATGGCAGCGTAGCCGTTGCCGGCGCGGGTGCCGTCGGGGCGCAGCGTGGCCACGCCGAAGAGCTCGGTGCCATCGTTGATCTTGCCGTCGTGGTTGCGGTCCATGACCAGCAAGCCGTCGCCGGCGCCCACCCAGGCCACTTTGTTCACCTGCCCGGTGCCGGTGAGGTCGAAGTTGACGCCGTTGCCGGCCGACAGGGTGCGGATGCCGTTGCCGTCCAGGTCCAGCATGATGGGCGTGGCTTGCAGGAAGGCGTCGAGCTGGGCGTTGGACATGACACCGATGTCGGCCGCCTCGAACGCGGCAATCTGCTGCGGCGACATCGCCAGGATGTCGGCCGACGCCAGTGCCACCACCTGATCGGTGGTGAGCGCCACCACCTGGTCGGTGGTGAGGGCTTGCGCCTGCTCGGTGGTGAGCGCGGCGATCTGTTGGGTGCGCAGGCTGGCGAACTGGTCGGTCGTGAGCCCGGTGATCTGGTCGGTCGTGAGCGAGCGGAAGGCTGCGGTGCCGATGGCGCGCAGGTCGGCGCTCTCCAGGTTCAGCATCTGGTTGTTGGTGAGGCCCACGACCTGTGCGCTGGTCAGTGCGGCGAACTGCGCGCTGCTGAGGGCGTTGATCGAATCGGTGCCCAGTGCGGCGAGGTCGCTGGCGTCGAGTGCTCTCACCTGCGCGGTGGTCATGATGGACAGCTGGTCGCTCTGCAACGCGCCCACCTGGTCCGAGGTCAGGCCATGGATGGCGGCCGTGCTCAGCGCACGCAGATCGGCCGACTCCAGCGCGCCGATCTCGGCGGTGCTGAAGGCGCTGGCCTGGGCCGAGGTGAGCGCGGCAAACTGGCGCGTGGTCATCGCACGGAAGTCGTCGGTCTGCAGCGCGCCGATCTGCTGGGGCGTCATGGCCGCCACTTGCGTGGTGGTGAAGGCTGCAAAGGCGTCGGTTGAAAACGAGTTGAGCGACTCGGTCGAGAAGCTCGCGATCTGCGCGGTGCTCAAGATGGACACCTGCGCCGAAGACAAGGCCACCAGCTGTGTGGCATCGAGCGCCGCCAGCTGGTCGCTGCCCCAGGCGCGCAGTGCAGACGAGCTGAGGGCGCGCAGGTCGGCCGTCTCGAGCGCGGCGATCTGCTGGGCGGTGAGCGAGGCGCCTTGTGCCGAGCTCAGCGCCGCAAACTGGGCCGAGCTCAGCGCATTCAGACTCTGAGTGCTGAGGGCGCTGATCTGCGCAGGCAACAACGCTGCCACCTGGGTCGACGTGAGCGCCGGCAGCTGGGCCGTGCCGATGGCATCGAGCTGGGCTTGCGACAGGGCGCGTATATCGGCCGTCGTGAGCGCAGGCAGCTGCGCCGTGGTGAGTGCTGCGATCTGGCTGTCGCTGAAGGCCTGCACTTGAAGGCTGGTCAGCGCGGCCACTTGCTGCGAGCTCAGGATGGCGATCTGCTCGCTGCCCAGCGCGCCGATCTGCGCCACTGAGAGTGAGCGCAGGGCCGCGCTGCTCAGGGCCGTGAGGTCGGCGCTTTCCAGGCGGTTGATCTGGTCGGTGGTGAGCGCGCTCAGCTGGCTGCTGGTGAGCGCAGCAAACTGCGCGCTGTTCAGGGTGTTGAGCACCTGAGTCGACAGCGCCGACAAGCCCGCTGGAGAGAGCACGCGAATCTGGCCTGTGGTGAGGGCTGCGATCTGCGCGCTGTCGAGCGCCGCAATCTGGGGCGCCGACAGCGCCCGCACGGCGGCCGTGCTCAGGGCGCGCAAGTCGGCCGACTCTATGGCGGCCATTTGGGCGGGCGAGAGCGAGCTGACCTGCGAGGCCGTGATGGCCGCGAACTGGCGTGTGGTCAACGCATGCAGGTCATCCATCTGCAGCGCCGCCACCTGGGCGCCGGTGAGGAACATCACCTGGGCGGTGGTGAGCGCTGCAATCTGGGCGCTGCTCATGGTGTTGAGCGCGTCTGACGGGATGGCGGCAATCTGCCCGGGCAGCATTGCGACGAGCTGTGCGGTGGAAAGCGCCTGCCAGGCGACGGCATCGAGCATGCTCAGCTGGCTGACGCTCCACGCGCGGATCACGCTGCTGCTGAGTGCCTGCAGGTCTTGCGTTTCCAGGTTGCCCACCTGCTCGACTGTGAACGACATGGCCTGCGCCGACGTGAGCGCGGCAAACTGCTGGGTCGTGAGGGCGTTGAGCCCGTCGGTCGTGAGGGCGCTGAGCTGGTTGGTGGTGAGCGCACCCACCTGCCGCACCGTCAGCGCCGAAAGCTGGCTGGAGCTGAAGGCGTCGAGCTGAGACACCGGCAGCGAGCGCAAGGTGGCCGTGCCTATGGCCTGGATGTCATCGGTGCTGAGCGCTGCGATCTGCGTCGGGCTGAGCGTGCTGATCTGCAGCGCGCTCAGCACCGCCACCTGGTTGGTGTCTAGCGCACCGATGTCGGCGGCGGTCAGCACGGGCAGCTGAGCGGTCGAGAGCGCCGTGATCTGTGTGGGCGTCAACAGGCCGAACTGAGCCGAGGTCAGCGCGTCGACCTGGGTGGGGCTAAGGCCTCGTATGGCGGCGCTGTTGATGGAGCGCAGGTCGGCCGTTTCCAGCGCGGGGATCTGCGTGGGGGTGAAAGCCTGCACCTGTGCCACGGTAAGCATGGCGAACTGCGCGGCGGTGAGCGCGTTGAGCTCGGCCGTGCTCATGGCGGCAATCTGCGCTGGCGTGAGCGCCATCACCTGCTCGTCGGTGAGCGGGCCGCTGGCGCCTGCCTGATCGTGCCCGGCCACGGTGAACACGGTCGACAGCCGCGCCCGCAAGGTCAAAAGCAGCGGCGCACCCGTCAACCATTGGAAGAGAGAGAACTTCATCGAGCGTCGGCTTCAAGGGCGGGCTGGTGAAGGTCCGTGCCCACGGCGCTCTGCGGGTGCAGGGCGCCGTGGGCACTGGAACATCAGATCAGCGGCGTGGTCTTGTTCTCATCGACCGGCAGCAAGGTGCTGTGGTTGATCGCCACCATCGCGCTCGGCGTGACCACCGCAGCGGCAGGTGCCGCAGCGATCGGTGCCGGCAACACTTCGGCAGCCGGTGCAGCCAGCAGCTCGTGGAGTTGCGGTGCAGCCGTGGCGTCCTTCGCGAACCACACGTCGGCCATGGCGTTTTGCGATCCGTCGGCCTTGGTGTAGCTGGACACGAGGCCCAGCAGATTGCCGTTGTCGACTTCGCTACCGGTCACGTGGCTCAGGTTGAGTGACACGATGCCGAAGTCGGCCAGGCCGTGCAACTCGCCGGCGTCGGTCTTGCCGTCGTGGTTGGCATCGACCCACACCTTCAGGTCGCCGAAGTGCGCGTCAGCGGCGCTCAGCTTGCCGTCGTGGTTGGTGTCTTCCAGGGCCATGGCCGCGAAGCCATCGCCGGCACGGGTGCCGTCGGCCTTCTTGGTGGCCACGCCGAAGAGCTCGGTGCCGTCGTTGATCTTGCCGTCATGGTTGCGGTCCATCACCAGCAAGCCGTCGCCTGCGCCGACCCAGCCGACCTTCTGGGCGTTGCCCGTGCCGTTCAGGTCGAACATCACGCCGTTGCTGGCGGCCAGGGTGCGAACCCCGTTGCCGTCCAGGTCGAGCACGATCGGAGAGGCGGCGAAGTACGCGTCGAGCTGGCTGCCCGTCATCTGGGCCACGTCCTGGTTCTCGAAGGACGAGACCTGGGCCATGGTCATCGCGGCGATGTCGCGTGTTTCCAGTGAGTGGATCTGGTCGGTGGTGAAGGCCACGATCTGGTCGGTCGTCAGGGCGTGCGCCTGAAGGGTCGTCAGCCCGGTGATCTGCGCTGCCGTCAGCGTCTGGAATTGGTCGGTGGTGATCGCCACGATCTGGTCGGTCGTCATCGCAGCCAGCGACGAGACGCTGATGGCGCGCAGGTCGGTGGTTTCCAGCGTGGAGATTTGCGCAGCCGTGAGGTGCGAGATCTGGTTGCTGGTCATCACCGAGAACTGCGAGGCTGAGAAGGCGTTCAGATCGTCAGATGCCAGGCCGGCGAGTTGCGAGGTGGTGAGGTTGACCACTTGGCCACCCAGCGAGGTGAGCTGCCCCGTGGTCAGCTCGGCCAGTTGCGCATCGGTCAGGGCGCGCAGCGTGGTCGACGAGAAGGCACGCAGGTCGGCGGTTTCGATCACTGAGATCTGGTCGGTGGTGATGCCGACCACCTGGGCCGCAGAGAAGGCAGCGAACTGGCTGGTGGTGAGTGCCACCAGGTCGTCCGTTTCCATGCGGCTGATCTGGTTGGTGGTCAGCGCGTTGATTTCAGCGGTGGTCATCGCGGCAAACTGAGCCGTGGAGAACGCGTTCAGGTCTTCCGTGCTGAGCGCCGCCACTTGCGCGGTGCTGAGCGACGCCACTTGCTGGGTCGTCAGGGCCGCCATGTTGTCGGACGTGAGCGCATTGAGCTGATCGGTGCTCCAGGCACGCAGTGAGCCGGTGGTCAGGGCGCGCAGGTCGCTGCTTTCCAGCGAGCCGATCTGGTCGGTGGTCAGCGCGTAGGCCTGGGCCGTGGTCAGCGAGGCGAACTGCGCGCTGCCCATGGCATTCAGGTCTGCGGTGGTGAGGCCGGCGATCTGGCCGGTGGTGAACGATGCCACCTGTGCGGTAGTAAACGCAGCCATCTGGTCTGACCCGAGCGCTTCCAGCTGGGCGGTGCTGAAGTCGCGCACTGCCGTTGAGGTGAGGGCGCGCAGGTCGGCGGTTTCCAGCTGCGACATCTGGTCGGTCGTGAGGGCGTGGACCTGTGCGGTGCCGAAGGCAGCGTACTGGCTGGCCGTCATGGCGCGCAGGTCATTGCTTTCCAGCGCGCTGATCTGGTCCGAGGTGAGCGAGGCCACCTGCGCCGTGGTCAGGGCAGCGAACTGCGCTGTGCCCAGGGCGTTAAGGTCGTCCGTCACCAGCGAAGAGATCTGCGCCGTGGTGAGCGCGGCCACTTGCGAGGTCGTGAGCGCAGCCATGTTGTCAGAGGTCAGCGCACCGAGTTGGCTGGTGCTCCAGGCACGCAGGGCAGCGCTGCTCAAGGAGCGCAGATCAGCCGACTCCAGGGCGGTGATCTGGTCGGTGGTCAGCGCGTAAGCCTGTGCGCTGGTCATCGCGGCGAACTGAGCGGTGTTCAGGGCGACCAGGTCTTCGGTCGTCATGCCGGCGATCTGGCCGGTGGTGAGAGCAGCGACTTGGCCGGTGGTCAGGGCGCCGATCTGGGCAGAGCTCAAGGCGGCGATCTGCTCGGTCGAGAAGGCACGCAGGGTCGTCGAGCTGAGGGCGCGCAGGTCGTCGGTCTCCAGCAGCGGCATCTGGTCGGTGGTCAGCGCTTGGGCCTGCGCGGTCGTGAACGCGGCGTATTGGGCCGTGGTCATGGCGCGCAAGTCGTTGGACTCCAGGGTGGCGATCTGGCCAGCGGACAGGGCAGCAACTTGAGCGGTGGTCATCGCAGCGAACTGAGTGGTGCTGAACGCGTTGAGGTCGTCGCTCACCAAGGTGGAGATCTGAGCCGTGGTCAGCGCGACGACCTGTGCGGTCGTGAGCGCGGCCATGTTGTCAGAGGTCAGAGCGCCGATTTGATCGGTGCTCCAGGCGCGCAGTGCAGCGCTGCTCAAGGAGCGCAGGTCACCCGACTCCAGGGCGGCGATCTGGTCAGTGGTCAGTGCGTAAGCCTGTGAGCTGGTCATCGCAGCA